>JBEIJN010000036.1:0-28975 GCA_040380225.1 Verrucomicrobiia bacterium
AGTTATTGAGAAGATACCAGTTGCCGCCACTGGTAATTTGGGACACCGTCACCGTGCCGCTTCCATTGGCGATCAGGCCGGTGATCGCATTGGTATTCAAGTTGTTGGCACTGACGCTCTGAAGGGTCAGGGTCATGTTGGTGGCGGTACCCGCTCTGATACCTCCGCCAATCACAAACCTCGTGCCGTTGTTGGCGGCCTGGTTGTTGATCGTGCCAGAGCCAAACATCACGAGCGGGGCATCGATGGTGATGACGGTGTTGCTAGTCGCGATGTTCGTGATCAGTATCGTCGAACTCGCCGACATGAACAGCGAACCCCCATTCGTGGTGCCGATCGTGTAGCTTCCGGCACCAGAACCAAAGGTGATCCCCCTGAGGTTGATGTTGGTACTGATGAGGATCGGTGAAGAGGGCGTCGCGACTGCGGAACTGAATGTCGCGGTATTGGTGTTGGTAGTGGTACCTATGGCTCCAGCGTAGAAGCCCCCGGACCAGTTGGCAGCGTTCGTCCAGTCGCCGGCTGTGTTGGTATTGGTCCAAGTGGCGTTGGTGCTTTGTGCATAGGCACCCGATGCAAAGACGAGGAGGAGGAAGAAGAAGAAAAGGCTAAAGGCTAAAGGCGAAAAGCGAAAACGGGAGAGAGGGAAAAGGCTGAACCAAGCCCGAGGGGTCGGGCGCGGTAGATCCCGTCCCGCGAATGCGGGAGGACCCGAAGGGCGCCACGGCTTCCGGGAGGAAGTGGCGTCAAACCTGAAGTCTGAACCAAGCCTGTGGGAAGTCGAGCGTCGCCGCAGCGGATGCGTCGGATCGTACTGGCTAGCAACGTGGAGAGTCGAGGGGGAGACTTCTTTCATGCAATGTGGGGAGAGCAGAATGTGAGGGGTAATATTCCTACCACTATAGAAAATCCAAAAACCCCACTGCGTCAAGGGGAGATATGGGGAAATGATGGGAAAAATTATGAAGGATGAATGATGAAGGATGAAGGGGGGAGGAAACCTGAAACCTGAACCAAGCCGCTAGGAAGCGGCGCGGTAGACTGTGAGCGTAGCGAACAGCCCTGTAAGAGCGCCACGGCTTCCGGGAGGAAGTGGCGTCAAACCTGAAACCTGAACCAAGCCCGTGGGAACGGGCGCGGTAGATCCCGCGCATGCGGGACCCCAATGGGGCGGCACCGCTTTGCGGGAGCAAAGTGCCGTCAAACCTGAAACCTGAACCAAGCCGCTAGGAAGCGGCGCGGTAGACTGTGAGCGTAGCGAACAGCCCTGTAAGGGCGCCACGGCTTCCGGGAGGAAGTGGCGTCAATCGAGGGGCGGCAGTGAGGCTATTAGACTGAAGGCGGAGGGCGGGAAGTCGAAAGTCGAAAGTCGAAAGTCGAAAGTCGAAGGGCGGAGGGCGGAAATCAGAAACTAACAACCAGCAACTAACAACCAGCAACTAACAACCAGCAACTAACAACCAACAACTAGCAACCAGCAACTAACAATCAGGGGTCAAGGGGCTGAGGTGCCCCCTCCCCCATGGGAAGGGAGGTTTTGCCTTGAATATAAGGAATCTATTCCGTATATTCATGATCGTTATGATCATTAGGAATCTAGCAAATGAACTCAGGAACCGTGTTCTGCATGCCCCTGTGGTGGCTTTGTTGGGATCAAGACAGGTTGGCAAGACTACCCTTGCAAGGAGTCTTGAAATCGGAAAACCCCTTCTTTACCTCGATCTGGAGCGCCCTTCGGACATTGCCAAACTTGCAGACCCGGAGCTTTATCTCGGCAGGCAGGGAAATCATCTGGTCATCCTGGATGAGATTCAGCGTTTGCCGGATCTGTTTCCTGTCCTTCGTAGCTTGGTGGATGAGAGGCGGCGCGCCGGTGAAACATGCGCCTCTTTCCTGCTCCTCGGCTCCGCTTCGCCGGAGCTTCTCCGGCAAAGTTCCGAGACACTTGCCGGTCGAATCAGCTACTTGGAGCTATGTCCGTTGAATCTCACCGAACTCAATGATGGGCATGATGCTGCTGACCGGCACTGGTTTCGTGGCGGATATCCAGACAGCTTTCTTGCGAGTGACGATGCCGCATCACGCCAGTGGTGCGAGGATTTCATCATCAGTCATGTAGAGCGATATCTGCCCCAATTAGGTGTCGCCGCAACGCCTTTGGTGCTGCGCCGTTTCTGCTCCATGGTGGCCCATCAGCAAGGGGCAACTTTGAATCTCAGCCGGATGGCCGCTTCCCTGGGAATCGATGGGAAGACCGTTCGCCACTATCTCGATCTGCTCGAGGGACTCTACCTTGTCAGGAGCATTCCGGCTTGGAGCAGAAATGCGGGTAAGCGCCTCGTGAAGTCACCCAAGGTTTATTGGCGGGATAGCGGTCTCCTCCACTCCTTGGCGGGGTTGGATGATCAGGAATCTTTGCTCGGACACCCCCTCTGCGGCCATTCCTGGGAGGGTTACTGTCTTGAGCAGATTATCCCCCTGTTGCCCAGAGGTGTCGTCTTCAGCCATTATCGCACCCAAGCGGGTGCCGAAGTCGACCTGGTGCTGAAAACCACGGGCGCAGAAGTCATCACGATAGAAATCAAGCGGACGCTCTCACCCAAACTCAGCGCGGGATTTCTTGAGAGTTTCAAGACACTGCAAGCCACGAGGGGATACTTCATCACACCGGGCGAAGATTCCTATCAGTTGTCTGAAACCGTCACCGTCATGGGACTTCGAGAATTTCTTTTGCAGATTCCTGAAATACTGGGGGGAAGGAAGGATGGGGAAATGATGAATGATGAATGATGAAGGGGGAGGGAACCTGAAACCTGAACCAAGCCGCTAGGAAGCGGCGCGGTAGACTGTGAGCATAGCGAACAGCCCTGTAAGGGCGCCACGGCTTCCGGGAGGAAGTGGCGTCAAACCTGAAACCTGAACCAAGCCGCTAGGAAGCGGCGCGGTAGACTGTGAGCGTAGCGAACAGCCCTGTAAGGGCGCCACGGCTTCCGGGAGGAAGTGGCGTCAATCAGCAACCAGCAATCAGCAACCAGCAATCAGCAATCAGCAACCAGCAATCAGCAATCAGCGATCAGCGATCAGCATGCAGGGAAGTCGACAGACGAAGGTCGAAGGTCGGAAACCAGCAACCAGCAACCAGCAACCAGCAACCAGCAACCAGCGATCAGAGGTCGAAGGTAGGATGGAGGATTATGGATTGAGGACCGGTCAGGACTTGCGCTCCTTCAGCCTTGAGCCTTCAGCCTCCCCTCCCCTCCACTCCTATCTCAACCAATGAATCTTGATCTGCCCTTCCAGCGCTCTGAACTCGGGATCGCCCGTGACGAGTTCGGCTTTCTTTTCCTTGGCAATGGCGGCGGCAAAGGCGTCGGCCAAGCTCATTTTATGGGCGGCCATGAATGCGGCAGCCATGCGGGCTGTCTTCAGGTCATCCCCCACTCCGATAATCTGGATCGGAAGCTCGGCGATCTGGTCGGCAACCCTTTCCGCAACGGCTTTGCCTCCAGCTCTCTCAAGGGAGTAGTGAATCTCGGCCCAGTTCACCACACTCAGGAGGAGAGGCTTTCCCTTGTCAGCTGCTTGCTGGATGAGATTCTCAACTTCGGGAGCGCACTCTTCATCCTTGTAGAATGCCAAAAGCGCCCAGCTATCAAGGACCTTGGCGGCCATTTCAGAGCTCGCGTTCGCGTGCGCGGTCCTCGGCAAGCTTCTCCATCAGAGGGAGATGCTTCAGAGATCCTCTCAGGCCACTGATGTAGGCCTTGGTGATGGGGCGGATCAGGATGCCATCCTCGGTCACGGTCACGGCCCCCTTCGTCCCCTCCTCGATGCCGAACATCCGGCGGATCGGAGCGGGGATCACCACCTGCCCCTTGGTGGTGAAAGTGATGGTCTCGGTAGTCATGGTTGAATACCTCTTACCTCACGCTCGTTAGTAAGTCAAACTCGAGAAGTAAGAGGTTATGAAGGATGGAGGAGGACCGAATGGTGCGGCGAGGGAGAAAGGCAAAATGATAAATGATAAATGAAAAAGGGCCGAATGGGGCAGCAACCAAGCCTGTGAAACGAGACCTTGGGAAGGTCGAGTTGTAGCCACCGACGGTGGACCCGAAGGGCGAGCCTTGCGGGAGCAAGAGAGTACAAAACAGGCGCGGAAGATCACGCGAACGCGTGACCCTGAAAGGGCGCCACGGCTTCCGGGAGGAAGTGGCGTCAATCAGCAACCAGCAATCAGAGGTCAGCGATCAGCGATCAGCATGCAGGGAAGTCGACAGTCGAAGGTCGATGGTCGAAAGACAAGTCACCCGATCGAGGCGTCATCCAACAACCAACAACCAACAACCAACAACCAACAACCAACAACCAACAACCAACAACCAGCAACCAGCGATCAGCATGCAGGGAAGTCGAAAGTCGAAAGTCGAATGTCGAAAGTCGAGAGTCGAGAGTCATCTGCGACATCGGGTACGCTCTCCGTCTTATTCCCACTCTCATTCCCACTTTATGGTGCAATCGCCCCTGGAGGCTTATAAAATCAGGTGGTGGACCGGGAAGGACTCGAACCTTCAACCAATTGATTAAGAGTCAACTGCTCTACCATTGAGCTACCGATCCAATCGACCTGCCGTGCAGGGTCTGTTGTTCTACCCGCAAGGAGGCTTCCGTGCAAAATGAAAAATATCTTTTTGCCGATTTCTTCGACGGCGCCTCTCCACCTACCCGGTTCCTCGACTCTCCTTTTCTCTTGCGACACGATACGGCAGCCGCATTACTGGTCGATCTCATGGACACGAAATCCTTGGCTGCCGAACACCTGATGAATCCGCTCGAGGAGCGGATCGGCTACAAGTTCCGCAACTCCCTGCTCCTGGCCGAGGCACTGACCCACGCAAGCATCTCGCTGGAGCGAAAGGACTACCCCTTCGATAACCAGCGGCTCGAGTTCCTCGGCGATGCCGTCCTTCAGCTCGTGATCACGGAGGAGCTTTTCTCCCGGTTTCCCGACTTCACCGAGGGCCAATTGACCAAGATCCGTACCCGTCTGGTCTCGCGCACGGCGCTCAAGGAGCATGCCCGCACCCTGCGCCTCGGCGAGCACCTGATGATGGGCCGCGGGGAGGAGTCGAGCGGTGGCCGCGAACGGGCATCCACTCTCGGGGATTCCTTTGAGGCACTGGTCGGAGGGATCTACATGGACGGAGGGATCCGCGCGGCAGAGCGATTTATCCTGAGGGTGGCGGCGGGGGATCTCGAAACCGTTTCCCTGCAACCCGAGGAGATCAATCCCAAGGGAAAACTGCAGGAGCTGCTGCAGTCTCTCGCCCCGAGCGCTCCTGTCTATGAGATCCTCCATGAGAGCGGGCCTGAGCATTTGAAGAACTTCGGTTGCCGGGTGGTCTGGGAGGGCATGGTTCTCGGAACAGGGGAGGGACATAGCAAGAAGGAGGCCGAGGTGGCCGCTGCGATTTCCGCTCTCTCCGCAGAACTCTGGCTGCAGAAAACCGCTTCCGGTCTCGCGCAGGGCTGATCGGGAATGGCCGAAGGTCTCGCGCGGAGACGCTGAGGCGCAGAGAAGCTAAACAAAGAGAGATGGCCGCAGCGCGAAGCGCCGTGGTGGGGGTTGGTTAATGAATGCCCCTGCAAGCGAGCTTGCCAGGGCAGATTCTCCCCCCAAACCAGATCCGTTTCACGGATCCCATCTCTCTGGTCCGAACCCACCTTCATGATCTTCATGCCCTTCATGGTTAAAATCCCTTTCATCCCTCTCTATCTCAGCGCCTCTGCGCCACTGCGGGAGCAACTCAGTCCTCGGCCCTTCCCAATCAGTCCTTTTCACTTTTCACATTTTCACTTTTTACTCTTTTTTTCCCATCTCGCTTTTCACCTCCCCGTTCATCATGCTTGCCTTCATGGATTCGCTGAACCTCGCCGCCCCGAACCTCGCTCTGGTCGCCATCATCATCGGAGCCTTGCTGGTCGGCGCCCATCTCTTCGGACTTCTGGTACCCGGGCCCTGCATCGCCTGGGCACGATCCATCCCCCGCTCACGGGCCTGGGGCACTCTCCTGCTGGCGGTCGCCGCACTCTGGTCACTGGCCATCACAACCACGACGGATCTCGGTGAGTTCTCACCGATGCGCTCCTACGTGGTGATCGGTGTCGTTGCGGGAGCAATCCTGCTCTGGAAGTTTGTTCCTGACTTTCTCGCCTCCCGGTCGCTGGGTTTCCTGCTCCTGTTGGTGGCTCATCCCGTTCTGGAAACAACCTTTCTCGAGTCCGGCCCCGTGAAGATCGCCCTGGCCGTGCTGGCTTACGCGTGGGTGCTCGTCGGTCTCTTCCTTGTCGGCATGCCCTATCTCCACCGCGACCTGCTCTTCTGGATCAGCGAACGCCGCTTGCTCTGGAATCTCCACTGCTGGGCGGGCATCCTCTACGGCCTCTTCCTCCTGCTGGGCGGACTGAAGATGGAGATGCTTTAGGGAAGTATGAATTATGAATTATGAGGGATGAAAAGGGGAAAGCGGAAGGTGGAGACCTGAAATCTGAACCAAGCTCGCGGGAACGAGCGCGGTAGACTGCGAGCGCAGCGAACAGCCCTGAAAGGGCGCCACGGCTTCCGGGAGGAAGTGGCGTCAAACCTGAACCAAGCCCGAGAAACGAGACCTTGGGAAGGTCGAGTTGTAGCCACCGAAGGTGGACCCGAAGGGCGATCCTTGCGGGAGCAAGCGAGTACAAAACGAGCGCGGTAGACTGCGAGCGCAGCGAACAGCCCTGAAAGGGCGCCTCGGCTTCAGGGAGGAAGTGGCGTCAAACTTGAAAGCTGAAACCTCAAATGGTCACTGGACCTCTTCCCCTGAACTCAAGTTTCCCCTTCCTCCTAACTCCGGTTAGCTTGCGATGCCCTTGCTTCGCAGCCGTTACGGCAAGTTTCCAGTCTCAGGTTTCTCTTCTTCGTCCCTCTAACTCAGGTTTCAGGTTTCAGATTTCAGGTTTCTCTCCATACTCCCTCACTCACACCTCAGTGCCTTGACGGGGTCGAGGCGTGAGGCGATCCAGGCGGGTATCAGGGCGGCCAGCGAGCAGATGAGGAAGGCGCTGACGCAGATCAGGACGACGTCGGTTGGGACGACTTCGGCCGGGATCTCGTTGAACTGGTAGATGCTGCGCGGAAAAATCTCCACCCCAAGCACGTTGGCCAACCACGCGCTCACCTCGTTGCGCCAGCGGATGAGGCTCATTCCCAAGGCCAGGCCGCAGACGACGCCAATGACACCGACCACCATTCCCTGCGCCAGAAAGACGGAGATCACTTGCCAGGTCCGGGCTCCGAGAGCCTTGAGCACCCCGATCTCGCGGGTCTTCTGCACGGTGACGGTGATCAGCGTGTTCATGATGCCGAAGGCGGCCACCAGAATGATGAACATGAGGAGGAAGAACATGACATGACGCTCCATGGCGATGGCATCGAAGAGCTGCTTGTTCATCTCCATCCAGGTCACGCAGGAAATCTCCCCGGGAAGCTGATTCATCACTCCCTCCCGAATCTCGGCGGCATGGTCGGGATCAGTCGTCCGGACGGCGAGTCCGTGGACCGCCCCGCCCAGTCCGTAAAGCTCCTGACCGACGTGCAGGGGGATCAGCAGGTACTCGCTGTCATACTGGTAGCGTCCGCTCTCGAAGATCCCGGTGACGGTCAACTCGGTCGGGAGCACCATCTGGCGGAGCGAGTCGATGTCGCCCCCCTTGGATCCCTTCCCTCCCTTGCCCTTCATCCTGTCGAGTTGTTCGAGCACCTGGCCGAGATTCCCGGGGGAGTAGACGGTGATGACATCCCCCACCCTCACCCCGAGGGCGCGGGCCACTTCGCTTCCGAGCACGGCATGATCTCCGTCCAGATCGAGTTTCCCGGAGACGATGAACCTGGAGAGATCCCCGATCTCTTTCTCCCGGGCGGGATCGATTGCCCGGATCTTGGGAGCAAGGCGCTGGTGGTTGAACTCGACGATCACGGGTCCCTGGACAAAGGGGGCGACCGCGACCACGCCGGGGGCCTTGGCCGCCTTCTCAGCCAGCCCTCTCCATCCTTCGATCAGGCCGTTGTTGGTGAGAAGCAGATGGGCGTCGAAGCCGATCACCTTCCGCTGCAACTCGCGCTCGAAACCCGTCATCACCGACATGACCATGATCAGGACGGTGATCCCAAGGGTCACCCCCAGCACGGAGATGAGCGTGATCACCGCCAGGAACGTGCGCTTCGGCTTGAGATAGCGCGCGGCCAGGAACAGTGGTGCAGGCAGGCTCATCGACATCAGCAGAGTAAAAAGTGAAAACGGGAAAAGTGGAAGCTGAAGGATGAGAGGGCAAAGTATGAATTATGAATGATGAATAATGAGGGATGAACCAAGCCGCTGGGAAACGGCGCGGTAGACTGCCGTAACGGATGCAAAGCAACGGCCGGGTCTGCAAAGCGTAGCGAACAGCCCTGTAAGGGCGGCACTGCTTTGCGGGAGCAAAGTGCCGTCAAACCTGAACCAAGCTCGTGGGAACGAGCGCGGTAGACTGCGAGCGCAGCGAACAGCCCTGAAAGGGCGCCACGGCTTCCGGGAGGAAGTGGCGTCAAACCTGAACCAAGCTCGTGGGAACGAGCGCGGTAGACTGCGAGCGCAGCGAACAGCCCTGAAAGGGCGCCACGGCTTCCGGGAGGAAGTGGCGTCAAACCTGAAACCTGAAACCTGAAACCTGAAACCTGAAGACTGAAGGCTCTTAGAGCGGGAAACTGATTTCACGGATCCCATCTCTCGGGACAGCACCATCTTGATGTTCTCCATGGTAAAAATCCCCTTAATCCTCCTCCCTGCGCCTCCGCGCCTCTGCGGGAGACTCTCACTTTTCCCCTTGGTCTCCGTGCTTCCCCGGCTGGATCAGGATCCTGCTTGCAAGGAGGGAGGCCAGGCAGAGGAGGGTGATCCCCAGGAAATAGATGCTGTGGCGTCTGAGATGGAAGGGACCCACGACAAGGTCGAGTCCGCCGAGGGAATCGAGCAACCATCCCCAGAGCATCGGCACAGCTCCCGCGACAAGACTCACGATGACTGTGGAGAGGGCGAAGTAGTGGTTCTTCCCCGATTCGGGAACCACACTCATCCAGAGGTGGCCGTTCCCCATGTTGAACGATGCCATCGCCGCACCGCCGGAGACATTCAGAAGGAGGACAAGCCACCAACTCGGCGTGATCACCCCCGCAGACATCAGGAACCAGATCCCGAGCACCAGTGCAAAAGCCAGCAGGGAAATGCGGATCAAGGGAATGCTTCCCGATCGGTCGACCTTTTTACCGACCTTCTGGAGAATCATCATCGGTGCAAGGAAGGTCCCGGTGGAGAGCAGGTAGATGAGGTAGGGGGAAAACCGGGCCTGATCCCTGAGATACTGCACCGGAAAGACCCCGAGCCCCCCTCCCACGAAGACGAAGAGCAGGCTGAAGAGAACCCAGTTCCGGAAGGGCATCACGCGGATCATGTCGCCGAGCGGAACCTTGGCGGAGGATTTCGCAACAACCTCCCCATGCCTTGCGTCGGGAATCCGGCGCAGATAGAGAAGGCTCACCACGGCGCAGGCCACCGAGATCCAGAGGACGAGCGAGTAGCGCCAAGGCTCCGCCCCCCCTTTCATCAGGAGCGCGGAGAGCAGCATGGCAAGAAGGCACCCCGCGTTGATGAACGTGTGATCCACCGAGATGAAGCGCCCCCTCACTGCGGCCGGCACAATCCCGGTGAGCCACGGCATGAAGGCCGCCGTGGCGACCCCTCGCAGCACGTTGAAGAAAAAGAGACTTCCAAGCAGGATTCCGAGCCGCACCTCCCGGGATAGGAAGAAGAGCAGGGGAACGACCGCCGAAGTGCCGATGAATGCCGATCTGAGCCCCCATCCCATCAGGGCAAAGGATCTGTAACTGTGCCGCGCAAGATAACGTGCCGCAGGAAGCTGCAGCACGGTCATCAGGGGAGGAAAGGAGGCGATCAGTCCGAGGATGACGGAGTTGGCCCCGAGATCCTTGGCCAGCAGGACGATCGGCGCACCCATGATGATCTGGAAGCAGATCGCATTGTAGAAATTGAACCAGTGAAACCCGAAGGTTTCCCGCGTGTAGGGGACCTGGAAAAGACCGAACGGGCCCATGTAGCCGCCGGGACCGGGCGTCCCTGGGGGAGTGTCGGCTGTTTTCACGATACCATCGGGATCAGAGAGCTGATGTCAGGGATCGGAATAACCCACATCCGCTCTCCGTCATCCGGTTTCCTAACTCCCGTCCCCGAAAAAGTCGTCCCCCGCTCATTCCCCGGAAACGATTCCCTTGGGCCGGTTCTTCAGATGAGGGAAGAGGATGACGTCGCGGATCGACTCGGCGCCGGTCAGGAGCATGACAAGGCGGTCGATGCCGATGCCGATGCCGCCGGCCGGAGGCATGCCGTACTCGAGGGCATCAAGGAACTCGGTGTCGATCTTCTGCTGCTCCTCGCCCGCTTGGTGCTCGAGTCGCTCACGCTGCAGGTCGGGGTCGTTGAGCTCCGAGTAGCCGGGGGAGATCTCCTGCCCGTTGATGATGAGCTCGTAGACATCGACAGTCGAGGGGTCGGCATCGTTGAGACGCGCCAGGGGAACAAGCTCCTTGGGGACATGGGTGACGAAGCAGGGATCGATCGTCCTCTCCTCCACAAGCTTCTCGAAGACATGCTGGGTCATCTCGAACTCCTCGGGGCAGTGCGAAATGTCGAGCTTCAGTTCGGCGCAGCGCCGGATCTTCCCCTCCTTGTCGAGGGCGAACCATCCGGGAACAGCCTCCTCGATGAGATCATGGTAGGAGGCGCGCTTCCAGGGACGGGAGAGATTGATGGTGCGGGTGACGTTCCCCTCCGCATCGCGGTGATGGACCTGATGGTCGGCATTGCCGAGCATCACGGCGAGATGGCAGATCAGCTCCTCGACCAGCACCGACATCACCCGGAAGTCGGCGTAGGCCCAGTAGGCCTCGAGCATGGTGAACTCGGGATTATGACGGCGGGAGATCCCCTCGTTGCGGAAGCTGCGGTTCAGCTCGAAGACTTTCGGGAAGCCGGCGACGAGAAGGCGCTTGAGGTAGAGCTCCGGCGCGATGCGGAGGTAGAAGTCCATGCCGAGCGCGTTGTGATGGGTCTTGAACGGCTCGGCGGCGGCGCCCCCCGGGATCGCCTGCATCATCGGGGTCTCCACTTCGAGGAAGCCGCGCTCGTCGAGGAAGCGGCGGATCTCGCGCACGACGAGACTGCGCTGGCGGAAGGTCTCGCGGGACGGAGCGTTGGCGATCAGGTCAAGGTAGCGCTGGCGGTAGCGGGTCTCGGAGTCCTGCACCCCGTGCCACTTGTCGGGAAGGGGTCGGAGCGACTTGGAGAGCATCACCAGACGGGTCACCTTGATGCTCGGCTCGCCTGTCCTGGTCGTGAAGCACTCGCCCTCCACACCGATGAAGTCCCCGATGTCGAGCTGGGCGGCAAGGGCAAGCGCCGCCTCGTCGAGTTCCTTGCCGTTGAGATAGACCTGCATGCGTCCCCCGATGTCGGAAAGATCGAGGAAGCGGCTCTTCCCCATGTCGCGGTAGGCGGTGATGCGCCCGGCCATGGTGACGCATTTCCCCTCGGCAAAAGAGGCCCGGACTTCATCCACCGTGCCGGAGGTGTCGAAGGCGCCCCCGTAGGGATCGACTCCGAGATCACGGATGGCCTGAAGTTTCTGCCGGCGGACGGCTACAAGATCGCTGAGAGGTGACTGGGTTGACTGTTCCACCCGAAGAGATTGCCTGAAAAGTCCGCGCCTGGCGAGCAGAGAGGAGTTGGGGATGCCGTAACGCATGCGAAGCAACGGCCGGGCAAGCAAAGCACGAAGAGAGCGAGGAGCATATTCTCTGCGATACGCGACAAGCGAACGACAAAGCTCACGACCCCAAGACCCTCTGCCCTTTAGGAGCCGCTGAATAATTCAATATGGAACTCAGGAACTCATGAAAGGAGCAAGCCTCCCACAAGAAACAAACCCTGATGATTGAATCCTTTGAAATTCATCGACCCTTCCCAAACCCGGACTCCCATTTCATTCACTTTCTTTCCTGATTTCTTGATTTCCTGATTTTTCGATTGGCCCTGTTATTTTGACAGAACCAATTCCGCGGCGAGGCGGAGGGCGGCGAGGAAGCTGTCGGGGCGGGCTTTTCCGGTGCCCGCGATCTCGTAGGCCGTCCCGTGGTCGGGGCTCGTGCGGATAAACGGGAGGCCGAGGGTGACATTGACCCCGTCGTGGAAGCCGAGAAGTTTCAGCGGGATCAATCCCTGGTCATGATACATGCAGAGGACGCCGTCGAATTCCCCGTTGGCGGCGCGCCAGAAGACGGTGTCGGGGCTCAGGGGTCCGGTGAACCGGGCTTCGGGACTGGCGGCTTCCAGCAAGGGAATAGCCGGGGAGATAATCCGCTCCTCCTCGTCGCCGAGATCCCCCTGCTCCCCCGCATGGGGATTGAGCCCTGCCACGGCAATGCGCGGGGAGGAGATGCCACGCCGCCGGAGGAATGCGGCAAGCAATCCCCCCACCCGGACGATCTCTTCCGAGCTCAGCATGGCAGCCACCTCGCGCAGCGGAACATGAGCGGTCACGAGCGCCACAGTGAGAGGGCCTCCAGTCAGGAGCATGGCGAAGTTCTCGACGCCGGCCCGCGCCGCAAAGAACTCCGTCTGCCCGGGAAACGTGAATCCGGCCCCGTGAAGGTGCTTCTTGCTCACGGGCCCCGTGACCACGGCGGCAAGCTCCCCGGCAAGTGCGCGGCGTGCGGCCTCCTCAAGTGCCGCGATTGCCCGACGGGAGCCCTCCTCGTCGGGGCGGCCGGGATTGCGGGGGGTAGGATCCCCGATGACCGAGAGCGTCACTCCCCCGGGAGGATGGCGCAGTGCCTCGGCAAGAAGCTCGGGACCGACACCGGCGGGATCACCGGCAACAAGGCCGATGACCGGGCCATTGACCGGACCAATAACTGAGGCTGACGTGGATGCCGTCATGGCGGACATCGCCGGGGCTACAGAATCTTGATGTAGGCCTTCTCGCGAAGGCCCTTGAGCCAGCGCTCCTGCCCCTTGAGTTTCTCTTCCTGGATGAGGGCCTGGACGATCTCGGGCTGGACCTCGGAGAGGGGCTTGGTGACGGCGGGCTTCCTGGCCTCGACCATGAGGATGTAGTAGCCGTTGTCGAGTTGGGTGACCGTGCTGATCTCGCCGGGCTTGAGCGAGAAGGCCACCTTGGCAAGATCCTCGTTGAGGGTCTTGCGCTCGATCCAGCCCCAGTCACCGCCCATGTCGCTGGTCGAATCCTCCGAGTACATCTGGGCCAGACGGTCGAATTCCGCACCGCCTGCGAGTTTCTCCCGCAACTCGGCGGCCATCTGCTTCTTGCCACCGGAGGAATCGGAGGGGGCGTCGCCGTTGGAGGATCCCTCCTTGAGGATGATCATCCGGAGCTTCACCTGCTCGGGCGAGGTGTAGGCGGCGCTGTTCTTGTTGTAGTACTCGCGGATCTTGACCGGTGAGACGATGATGTTGTCGCTGGTCTTGGCCTGGCGCATCGCCTGCACGGTGATCTTGTCCTTCTCGACCTCGCGGAAGCGGGCCATCGTGTAGCCTTGGGCCTGAAGGGTCTTCACAAAGGCGGTGCGGTCACCGCCGAACTCCTGCCGGATGATGCGGTTGATGCTGTCGTCGATGATGTAGGAGGGGATGTTGAACTCCTTCTTCCTGAACTCCTGCAGGATCAGCGCGCGGTCGACGAGGTCCTGGACGGCGCCCTGGCGCATCTCCTTGATCCGCCGCTGCAACTCCTCGCCATGGTAGATCTCGGCGGCGGAGCGTTCGCGCGCACCCACCAACTCCCTCACCTGGGAGAAGGTGATGATCTCGCCGTTGACCACGGCGGCAATGCCGTTGAGCACCTCCTCGACCGCCTTGAGCGGGGCCGTGGCGGCAAGCAGGGTGAGAAGCAGAAGGATTCGTTTTGTGATCATGATCATGGGAGGCGGTTTGCGGTGCGGTTCACCTCTCGGGAACTCAGACTTTCAGGGCCTCCAGAAAGCGCAAAATCTCGGAAAGCTTGGAAGCGGGCTTGGAGGCCGTCAAGCGTGGAAACCTGTGACCGATCAGAAGGAAATCGCCCCGACGGGTCAGCATCAGCCTCTCGCCCCGCGTCTCCACCTTGGTGATTCCCTTGGCGGCCGCCGCCCGGCGGATGCGCTCCATCACCAGTAGATGGCGTATCTCCTGGGGAAGCGGGCCGAATCGGTCGCGCCAACTGGCCGAGAGAGCCTCCAACGCGGCGGTGTCGGGGGCGGAGGCAAGGGAGCGGTGAGCCTCGATCCGGAGCTTCGCCTCGGGAAGGTAGCCCGAGGGAATAAAGGCCCCGCAACGCGTGATCCGCATCCCCTCCTTGCCGGTCACGGCTCCCAACTCGCCCATCTCCTCGAGCGTGTTGGCCACGAAATCGAAGCGGAGCAACGCCTGCTTCTCGTCAAGAGAGCCGGTGGCAGCGGTGGCGGGATCCCCCTTCATCCGGTCGACGGCCTGACGAAGCATCCGGCAATAGAGGTCGAATCCGACGGCGGCGATGTGGCCGCTCTGGGCGGTCCCCAGGAGATTCCCCGCGCCGCGGATCTCGAGATCGCGCATCGCGATCCGGAATCCGGCGCCGAGCTGGGAGTAATGGCGGATCGCCTGCACACGGCGGCGAGCCTCGCCCACCATCATCATGTCGCGCGGGAGCATCAGGTAGGCGTAGGCTTTCTGGCGGCTGCGTCCCACGCGTCCCCGGAGTTGGTAGAGATCGGCCAGACCGAAGCGGTCGGCACGGTCGATGATGATCGTGTTGGCGTTGGGGATATCGAGCCCGCTCTCGATGATCGTGGTCGAGACAAGCACGTCGGCATCGCCCTCCACGAAGCGCTTCATCACGGTCTCGAGCTCCCCCTCCTCCATCTGGCCGTGCCC
Source organism: Verrucomicrobiia bacterium (assembly GCA_040380225.1). GTDB lineage: Bacteria > Verrucomicrobiota > Verrucomicrobiia > Chthoniobacterales > UBA6821 > UBA6821. The sequence continues at coordinate 15,054 of JBEIJN010000036.1, forward strand.
CACCAAAGCGCGCACGCCGGGGCAGAGTTCCCCGAGCCGGGCGGCCACCTTTTCGATCGAGCCGATCCGGTTATGGAGCAGGTAGACCTGCCCTCCCCGGGCCCGCTCCCGCTGGATCGCGTCGCGGATGACGCGCTCGTCGTAGGCGCAGATCACGGTCTCGACCGGCTGGCGGTCAGGCGGCGGCGTCTCGATCACCGACATGTCGCGCGCCCCCATGAGCGAGAGGTAGAGGGTGCGGGGAATCGGCGTGGCGGAGAGGGTCAGCACGTCGATGAGTCGGAAGCGGTCCTTGAGCGCCTCCTTGTGCTTCACCCCGAAGCGCTGTTCCTCGTCGACGATGACGAGCCCGATGTCCTTGAAGGCCACGTCGGGCGAGAGAAGCCGGTGCGTCCCCACCACCAGGTCGACCGATCCGTCGGCCAGTCCCTTCACCACTTCCCGCTGCTCGGCGGCGCTGCGGTAACGGCTCAGCAGCTCGATCTTGACGGGATACTCGCTCATCCGCTCACGGAGCGTCCGGGCATGCTGCTGGGCCAGCACCGTGGTGGGGGCGAGAAAGACAACCTGCTTCCCGCCCATGAGCGCCTTGAAGGCAGCCCTCAGCGCCACCTCGGTCTTGCCAAACCCGACATCACCGCAGAGGAGGCGATCCATCGGCCTGCGCGACTCCATGTCCTGCTTGATCTCGGCGATCGCGCGCAACTGGTCCGGGGTCTCACGGTAGGGAAAGCTCTGCTCCAGCTCGTGCTGCCACGGCGTGTCGGGCCCGTAGGCGTGGCCCTGACCGGTCTCCCGCTCCGCCTGCAGACGGAGAAGGCGGCCGGCGTAAAGGAAGACCGATTTCTCGGCGGCCTTGCGGGTCTTCGACCACTTGTCGTCGCCGAGGGAGGAGAGATCGGGGGCGTGCTTGCCGACGCCGACATAGCGGGAAACCTGCCACGCCTGATCGATCGGGACAAAGAGTCTCGAATCATCCGCGAACTCCAGCGCCAGAACCTCCCCCTCGCTCCCGTCGGCCGCGGGGAGCTTCTGGAGTCCGAGGTAGCGGCCGATCCCGTGCTCCGCATGGACCACCAGATCGCCTTCCGTGAATTCCGTGAAGTCGATGGCTGAGCGGGAGGCCCTCTGGCGCTCGCGCCGCAGATGAAGCCTCCGGAGACGCTGGCTGGCCGAACGGCCGAAGAGTTCGGCATCGGCGAGGACCGCGAGCTTCGCCGCCGGAAAGCAGAAGCCGCGCGAGATCGCGCCGATCCGGGTCTCGGGGAGATCGGGCCCGGCCTTGGATTTTTTGGAGGCTCTGGAAGCCGTTGATGCCGTGGAAGCGGTGGCATGCTTGGCCGGGGATTCCATGGCGGCAAGGGCGAGTTCCCGGAAGCGTTCCCCCTCCCCCTCCGTGGCGCTGAGCAGGACGACCCTCCACCCGCTCCCCCTCCAGTCGGCAAGCTGCCGGAAGAATTCGCGGCGGCGCGCCTCGTCGACGATGAAATCCCCGGCCCCGAAGGCGGCGAAGGGAATCGGATCGAAACTGAGTACCTTGGAATCACCCTCCCCAGCTTTCCCGGCTTCCTCGGCCTCCTCCCCCGCTCTCTCCAGCATCGGGGCGGAAGAGATCAGGAGCCTATGGGCAGGGGGGTGTGCGGCAGGCCGATCCGGCGCGGACTCCCCCTCCCCGACTCCCTTCTCCGATTCGGGTTCCCAGCCGATTTCGACCACGAGGTCGTTCTCCTTGAGATATCCGGAAAGGGGAATGCTCGGTTTGTCGGTATCGCCCAACTGCACCTCGCACCGCTCGACCTCCCCGACGGAGGTCTGCGTATCGGGATCGAACTGACGGATCGAACCGATCCCCTCCTCGTCAAACTCCAGACGGCACGGCATCGCCTGCTGCCAGGAGAAGAGGTCCAGGATGCCGCCGCGCAGGGCGAATTCGCCGCGTCGCGTCACCTGGGCCACCCGCTCGTAGCCGGCGTCGGCAAGCCGGACAGCCACGCTTCCCGGAGCACCCTTCCATCCGGCGGCGAGTGTCAGCAGATCACCCGTGAGGTCTCCGGCCGAGGGGACATTCTCTTCCCATTGGCCCGCGGTGATCACCGGCGCCACGCTCTCGCCGCGCGCAATCCTGCCGAGCAGGGCCAGACGCTCGGAGGCCGTCTCCGGGTCGGGCAGGCCGAGGCCCGCCGCGGGGATCTCAAGATCGGGGAAGAGAAGCGACTGTCCGATCCACGAGGAGAGTTCCGAGGCAAACTCCTCCTGCGCCCTGACATCACGGCAGACGAACCAGACGCGCCGCCCGTTGCCGAGATGACGCGCCACGAGCGCCGCAAGGAAGGGCCACGCCTGCTCGGAGGCATCCCCCAGAAGGACCGGAGGTGACACCGCCCTCCCGCTTCCCACCGCGGCCAGAACCGCACGGAGCAGCGGATGCTCCGCGGCGGCGTCGAGCAGGTCGTTATGCGCCCCGGAGTAATCCATGGGATCTGAGGTAATCGCGGGCAAGTTGCTGCGCGGGGCCCGGATGGGAAAGAGGCTTCCCGTCGAGCAGGGCGGCAGGCATCACGCCGAGCCGGGAATTCGTGACGGCAAGCGCCACGGCGCGGCGCAGATCGGCGGGGCGAAGGGGACGTTCGTGAAGGGGGGCTTTCCGGCGCACCCATCCAAGCACCGCCCCGGAACGCGCTCCGGATGAGGCCGGCGGCGTGCAGAGAATGATTCCTGAACGGGTCGGAAGCCACACCAGGAGATTTCCCATGGCGCAGGAGAGGACCCTGCCTTGTTCATCGGGGACGATCGCCTCGTCGGCTCCGGCCTTGCGGGCATCGGCAAGGGCCGTGAGATGCGACCCGTAGTTGCCGCTCTTTTCCCCCCAGCCCCCGGCGGCAACCGCCTTTCCCGAAATGACCAGACGACAGCCTGCGGCGAGATCCTCCTCCGTGGGAAAGCGCGTTGCCTCCCAGGCGAGGTAACAACCGGGCGCGGTGATCGGGGCGCAGGGGGCCCCCGATCCGGCGGTGAGGTAGATACGGAGCATTCCGTCGGGCAGCTTCACCGATCCGAGGAAGGATCGGAGTGACGAGGCGAGGGATCTGGAAAAGGGGAAGGCATGGCGCTTCGCCGCGGCCGAGAGAAGGGAAAGATGCTCCCGTGCCAGCAGGGCCGACCTGTTCCTCACGGCGATGCTCTCGAAGAGGTGCTGACCGTAACGAAATCCCCGGTCATCCAGCGGGATCCCGCCGCGATGCGCCGCGATGCGATTCCCATCCCAGCGCCAGACCCTGAATGTCGCGCGCCCTTTCACCGGATGATCACTCCCCGGAGGCCCCGTTAAGTCTCTCCAGACGCTTGCGCAGGGTGGCGCGGGTGATGCCCAGTAGCTTGGAAGCCTTGACCTGGTTGTTGCCGGTCGCCTCCATCGCGCGCCGGGTGAAGTCCTCCTCGACCCAGGGAAGCAGTTCCCGCTCGCCTCCCTCGCGGCAGAGCGCCTCGAAGAGGGAGCTGGCGGCCTCCGCGACCGTCATGGCGCAAACGGGAGCGACGATGGTCGCAAGGTCGGCCTGCCCGGAGGCACCGGCCACCTGACCGAGGGGAAGATCCTTCGGCAGAAGCACGTCGCTGGTGGCAAGCACGACGGCGCGCTGAAGCGTGTTCTGGAGCTCGCGGACATTCCCGGGCCAGGGGTAGGACTCCATGACCCTGATCGCCTCGCCGGAGAGTTGGAGGAGCGGGCGGTGCTGCTGGTTGGCGATGCGGGAGAGAAAGTATTCCGCCAGCAACCGGATGTCCTCGACGCGGGCACGGAGCGGAGGCAGGTGGATGCCGACGACATTGAGGCGGTAGTAGAGATCCTCGCGGAACTCCTTCTTCGCGATCGCCTCCTCCAGGTTGCGGTTCGTCGCGGCGACGATGCGGACATTCGACCTGATCGTGGCGTTGCCGCCGACGCGGGAGAATTCACCCTCCTGCAGCACGCGCAGGAGCTTGCTCTGGACGGCGAGGGGCATCTCCCCGATCTCGTCGAGGAAGAGGGTGCCGCCGTTGCACTGCTCGAAGCGGCCGATGCGCTGGGTCGCGGCCCCGGTGAAGGCCCCCTTCTCGTGCCCGAAGAGCTCGCTCTCGAGCAGGTTCTCGGGGATCGCGGCGCAGTTGATGGCCAGCAGGCTCTTCTTGCTGCGCTCGCTGTAGCTGTGGATGGCGCGGGCGACGAGTTCCTTGCCGCAGCCGCTCTCGCCGGTGACAAGCACCGGGGCGTCGCTCATGGCCACGCGGCCGACCATCTTGAACACCGACTGCATCGCCTCGGACTGGCCGACGATGTCGTCGCGGTACTGCTCGACGGTGAGGGCGGGCTTGGCGGGGGAGGCGTCGCGGAGTTCCGCCGCGGCCTTGAGGGCCGTGTCGACGACCACCTTCATGCTGAAGGGGAGCGACTCCTTGCGCAGGAAGTCGAAGGCACCGAGCTTCATCGACTCGATGACCGCCTGGGTGGTGCCGAAAGCGCTCGTGATGATCACCATCGCGTTGGGCGATTCGGCCCTGATCCTGGCAAGCAGGTCGAGACCTCCCGAGGGACGCAGGTGCATCTCGGCGATCACGAGATCGGGCTTCTCGAGGCAGAAGATCTTGAAGGCGTTGGCGGAGCTGGTCTCGGTGATGACCTTCACGCCGGAGGCCTTGAGCTGATGCCGGGCCCAGTCGAGGAAGTCGGTCTCGCTGTCGACGATCAGGACGGTCTGTGAGGCGGGTGCCGGGGTGCTCATGCGGATGCGGTTGTCACGGGGTTCTCGACGGCACCCCCGAAGCGGCGGTCACGGGACTGAAAATCGGCGATCGCCGCCCGAAGATCCTCCGCTCCGAAATCAGGCCAGAGCCGGGGGGTGACATGGATCTCGGTGTAGCTGAGTTGCCAGAGGAGGAAATTCGAGAGACGCATCTCGCCCGAGGTGCGGATCAGGAGATCGGGATCGGGCATGGCGGCGGTGTAGAGATGGGTGGAGAGGGTTTCCCCCGAGATGGAGCCGGGGTCGAGCTTCCCCTGCTTGACCTCGTCCGCAATGGAGCGGACGGCATCCACGATCTCGTCACGGCCGCCGTAGTTGAGCGCGAGCGTGAGGGTCAGCTTCGTGTTGTGCGCGGTGTCGGCGATGGCCCTCTCGAGGCGCTTGCGGACGGGACCGGGCAGATCGGCCGTCCGGCCGATCGTGGCGAGACGGACGCCGTTCCTCTCCATCATGGCGACCTTTTCCGAGAGAAACCGCTCGAGAAGCAGCATCAGGCCGGCAACCTCGTGGGCGGGACGCTTCCAGTTCTCGGTGGAGAAGGCGTAGAGGGTCAGGAACCCGACACCCTCGGCGATGCAGGCCTCGCAGACGGGCTCGACATTGCGGGCGCCCTGCTCGTGCCCCTTGAGACGCGGCCATCCGCGCTCGCGCGCCCAGCGCCCGTTGCCATCCATGATGATGGCGATGTGCCGGGGCACCTTGGCTGGCGTCTCCTGGTTCAAGGCTCTTAGGGCAGCGCTTCCTTAGGGACCGGCCAACGTCACAAATGAATCGTCTGCTCGCGGCCGGGACCGGTGCTGACGATCGAGAGGCGAGCGCCGCTCAACTTGGCGAGCTTCTCGGCGTATTGGCGGGCCTTGAGCGGGAGATCCTTGTACTTGCGGATCGTGTCGGTCGGGGTCATCCAGCCAGGCATCGAGGTGTAGACGGGGCGGCAGCGGGCCAGTTCACCGGCATCGGTGGGCGGGGTGTCGAGCACGGGGCCCTTCCCGTCGATGCGGTAGCCGGTGCAGATGAGGATCTTCTTCACGCCGTCGAGTCCGTCGAGGTTCGTGATCGCAAGGTCGTCGACCCCGTTCACCATCGTGGCGTAGCGGGTGGCCACCGCGTCGAACCATCCGCAGCGGCGGGCGCGCCCCGTCGTGGCGCCGAACTCGCGGCCCATCCCGTGAAGCATGTCGCCGATGACATCCTCCTCGGTCGGAAGCGGCCCCTCTCCAACGCGGGTGGTGTAGGCCTTCACGACGCCGATCACGCGGTCGATGCGGTTCGGGGCTATGCCGGAACCGGTGCAGGCCCCGCCGGAGGTGGTGTTGGAACTGGTGACGAAGGGATAGGTCCCGTGGTCGATGTCGAGGAAGGTCCCTTGGGCACCCTCGAAGAGGATCTCCTTCTTCGCCGCCATCGCCTTGTGCAGGTAGGTGGCGGTATTGATCACGAAGGGTTTTAGCACCTTGGCGGCGGCCACGTAGTCCGAGAGCACCTTGGCACCGTTGACCGGCTTGCCACCGAGCGCCTTGAGGACGGCGTTGTTCTCCCTGATGCGCAGGGCGAGCTTCTGTTTGAAAACCTCGGGGCGGATCAGGTCGGCCATGCGAAGGCCGGTGCGGGCAACCTTGTCGCCGTAGGCGGGACCGATGCCGCGCTTGGTGGTGCCGATCTTGTTCTTTCCCTTGAGCTCCTCGCGGCGCTCGTCGATGGAGCGGTGGTACGGCATCACGAGATGGGCGCAGTCGCTGATCAGGAGATTCTTCGCGTCCACCTTGATGCCGCGTGCGCGGAGTCCCTTGATCTCCCCGACCAAGGCGACCGGGTCGATCACCACGCCGTTGCCGATCACGCAGACCTTCCCCTTGCGCAGAATGCCGGAGGGGATCAGGTGGAGGACGTATTTTTTGTCACCATCGACGATGGTGTGTCCGGCGTTGTTCCCCCCCTGGCTGCGGACGACGATGTCGACCCCGCCGGTCAGGACATCGATGATCTTTCCTTTGCCTTCATCGCCCCACTGGGAGCCTACAAGAATGGTGTTCGACATGGTGTTAAAGCTGTTGGCACAAAAAAACCGGACCAGAGTCCGGTCGAGTGGTCAAAAATCGCCACTTCCCTGAAGGAATGCAAGGAGAAAGGGGGCGGGGCGGAATGATGAAGGATGAAGGATGAAAGAGGGGTTTAGCCTGAAGGCTGATGGGGAACAGTGGGAGCCGCGCCCCTACTTCAGCACCGAAGCCTGGGCCGCGCGGATTTTCTCCACGATCGGCTTCAACGAGGGATCCTGCTTCTCGATCAGATCAAGCTTCACCTTTGCCAGGGCCCGCTTGGCCTGAACCTGCGCCTGGGGCGTCGAGGCATTGGTGACCGCATTGTTGGCGGCGATGAACTCGGGATCGTTCGCAATGGCTCCCATCGCCGCCTTCATCTTCATCTTGTCGGAAAAGGAGAGCTGGCTGATGACCTGCTCGCGGCACTTCTCCATCGCGGCAAGAACCTGCTCGGGCGATTGGGTCTGCGCATGGAGTTGGATACCCAGCGCTACTGTAGCCATGAAAACGGAGGCCAGAATCAACCTCGGGACGGCAGATCGAATAGGGGCGTTCATATCACCAGAGGGTGTCCGGGCTATTGCGGATTTGAGACGGGAGCCGGGGTCGGGCTCGGCGAGGCCTTCGAATGAGCCTGTTGATATTCATCCTTGAGTTTCTTTCCCACGGTCCTTCCGAGAACCGAACTGGCAATGCGCACCGGCGGAGGTGCGGCACAACCGGCAAGCAGGGCGATGGCGATGAGAGGTGCGAATTTCTTCATGAGTTTCATTGGAATTGATGAAGTAGAAACTCTAGCTCGCAGTGCCAATCCTCAAAGCGAATAAACCCATAAGACCGGCACCCTCCCCGCGGGATCCTCCGAGGAATTCATTCACCCAACAGTCCAACAGTCCAACAGTCAAAAAGATGAATGATGAGGGATGAAAGGAGATCTTACCGATCGGAACCTTCCCCTCCCCTCAAGCTTCAGATCCTAAATCCCTGGAGTCTACTGGCACCCAACAGCCTAATTGTCTGCCGGTCGTTTGACTCGTTCGCTCCCGCTCAACTCGCTTCGGGTCACGCATGCACGGGATCTATCCGAGGCTTCCCCACGCCTACGTATTCCGACCAGGCATCCTTGCTCTGATGAGCTTCGGACTTCTCGGCCTGAGAGCCTCGAATGACATCGACGAAGGAGAGGCAAGCAAAGCCGCGTTCCCACGCGCCTTTTGTCTTCAGTTCAGAGACCCCATTAGTTGACTGAAACCCATAAAACCATATGATTACCCATATGAAGACCACCTTGGAGCTTCCCGATGAACTGCTGATCGAGGCCAAGGCCGTGGCGGCGCGGCGCAGGACCAGTCTGAAAGCGATCATGGAGCACGCACTGCGCAGGGAACTGGGTGGATATCCCACGACCAAGTCTGCAAAAGAGACCGCGACTATTCTGAATGCATACAACTTTCCGGTTCTCAAACGCACCGGCCGAGGCCGTCTGACAAGCGAGATGGTCTATGCCATGCAGGAAAGCGGAGAGCTCGAATGAGTGTCACCCTGCTGGATGTGAACGCGCTCATCGCGCTTGGTGACCCCTATCATGTCCATCATGAACGCGTGCAGGCATGGTTTCACAAAGAGAAAGCCCGCGCATGGGCAACCTGCCCGCTGACCGAAAACGGCTTTCTCCGCATCCTGGGCAACCCATCCTACAAGGACTCCCCCGGCACCCCCTCCGAACTAAGGCCGGTGCTTCAGGCCATCTGCTCGGCGCCCGGTCACCAGTTCTGGCCGGATGAGATCTCTCTCAGGGAGACTCCACACCATTCAGGACTGCCGGCATCCAAACACCTGACAGACTATTACCTTTTGGCATTGGCGGTTCACCGCAAGGGGCGTCTCGCGAGTCTGGACGAAAGGATCGATCCCTCCCTGATACCCAAAGGATCGAAATCCTATCTTGTGATTCCGTAGGGAAGCGCTCTAGCGCTTTAGGCTGAAGACTGAAGGCTTGAAGGTGTGAGCCACTTCTTTAGCTGGCAGGTTATGGCGAGGGGATTTGAGATGATGGCAAGGCGCATGAGTTTTTCCCCAAAGCTCGCAAGCTTGGATGGAGAGCAAGGCGTGAGAGCGAAGCGGTAGTGCACCTACCGCTAGCGAGCAACAACGATGCTATCCGCCAAGATCGCGAGCCTTTAAAAGGTCACCACTCGACGACGGTGGAGGCCCAAGTCAGCCCTCCGCCGAACACCACCATCAGGATCTTCTCACCGCGCTTGAAGCGGCCGGTGCGGTTCGCCTCATCGAGTGCGATGGCGACTGCGGCTGCGGAGGTGTTGCCGTAGCGATCGAGATTGATGTGGAAGCGCTCCATGGAGACGTCGAGACGGCTGGCGATCGCCTCGATGATGCGGAGGTTGGCCTGGTGGGGAATGAAGCAGGCGATCTCGGATGGGGAGACTCCGGCATCGATAAGGACCTGCTGGGAGGCCTCGACCATGGCGGTGACGGCGTGCTTGTAGGTCTCGCGGCCGTTCATGCGGATGGTGGAGGGATGTTCAGCCGCATCCTCCGCTGATGGGGGATGCGCGCTTCCACCGCCGGGGATGTAAAGGATGTCGGCAAGGGCGCCGTTGCTTCCCATGCGGGTCGCCATGACTCCCTTGGATCCCTCGCGGTGCTGGAGGATGGCGGCTCCGGCTCCGTCGCCGAAGAGGACGCAGGTGTTGCGGTCGGTCCAGTCGACGATGCTGGAGAGCTTGTCGGCGCCGATCACGAGGACAGTCCTGTAGGTGCCTGAGGCGATGAACTGGCGCGCAGTCTCGACTCCAAAGAGGAAACCGGAGCAGGCGGCAGAGAGGTCGAAGCAGACGGCATTGACCGCACCGATCTTGGTCTGCACGAAGCAGGCGGTGTTCGGGAAGAACATGTCGGGCGTGACGGTGGCGCAGATAATGAGGTCGATCTCCGCGGCCTGGATCCCGGCATTCTCGATGGCGGCGGCAGCGGCGCGGGCGGCCATCTCGCTGGTCGGCATCTCGGGCCCGGCGATACGGCGCTCGCGGATGCCGGTGCGGCTCAGGATCCACTCGTCGCTGGTCTCCACCAACTTCTCGAGATCGGCGTTGGTCATCACGCGGTCGGGGGCGTAGCTGCCGGTGCCGATGATGGATGCGGTGCGGTTCATGAAAATCTTGGAGACTTAGCCTGCAGGCGTTCAGGCCGCCGGTTTTGCCGCGGAAGTGGAGACCACGTTCTTCTCGTTGTAGGCGCGCACGGCCTCGACGATGCGGGGATTCACCTGCTGGTCGATGAAGTCGGCGGCGACGCGGATGGCGTTCTTGATGGCGAGCGGGGTGCTGGAGCCGTGGGCGATGATGCAGATGCCGTTGACTCCGAGGAGCGGGCTGCCTCCGTAGTTCTCGTAGTTGGTCTTGCGGCGGATGGCGCGGAAGGCATTACGGGCGATCCAGGCACCGAGCATGCGGAGCGGGGTTCTGGTCAGTTCGCTCTTGAGCCACCGGAAGACGGCGCTGGCGGTGGCCTCAGCAGTCTTGAGAACGACATTGCCGGTGAACCCGTCACAGAGGATGACCTCGACCGGATGCTCGAAGAGGTCGTGGCCCTCGATGTTGCCGCGGAAATTGAGCGAGGAGGCCTTGAGTAGCTTGAAGACATCCTTGGTGAACTCGCTCCCCTTCACATCCTCGCCGCCGATCGACATGAGGCCGATCTCGGGGTTCGCGTATCCGAGGACATGCTTGGAAAGGACGGATCCCATGATCGCGTACTGCAGGAGATGGAAGGGCTTGGCGTCGATGTTGGCCCCTGCGTCGATGAGGACGCAGACGTTCTTCTCGGTGGGGAGGTATGAAGCGATGCCGGGGCGCTCGATCCCCTCGAGGGTGCGGAGCTTGATGGTGGTCGCGGCGACGGCGGCACCTGTGTGCCCGGCGCTGACGATGGCATTGGCCTGGCCGGCCTTGACGAGGTCGACGGCCCGGGAAACGGAGGAATCCTTCTTGCGGCGGACGGCCTCGACGGCCGCGTCGCTCATCTCGACGACCTGCGTGGTGTGGACGATCTCAATGCGCGGATCGGCGCACCCGAGGGAGGTGAGTTCGGCCTTGATCGCCTGCTCGTCCCCGGTGAGGAAGAGCTTGGTGATCCGGGGGTACTCCCGCAGGGCCATGACGGCCCCGGCCACGGTATTCTTCGGGGCGTAGTCACCCCCCATGGCGTCGAGGGCGATCCTCATGATGCTACTGGAGACCGGGCTGGAGCTTTCTGCTTCCTGATAGGAAGAAGAGGGGGGTGGTTACGCCACCTCGACATCGAGAACCTGACGGCCGCGGTAGGTTCCGCAAGCGGGGCAGGCGGTGTGGGAGCGGAGAGTGGCGCCGCACTGGGTGCACTTGCCGAGCTTGGGGGCATGCCAGCGGTTCGCGGCCTTGCGGGTGCGAAGGCGCATCTTTGAAGTTTTACGTTTAGGGACTCCCATCGGATGGTGGTGTTTTGAGTTGGTCGAGTGCTTCCCAGACCGCCGGGCGCGCCGTCTTCTCCGTTTGCAAGGGAGTGGTTCGGGCGCCTGCGGGGAAGTGGGCGGGGCAGGTCTTTTCTCCGCCCTGATCGCATCGGGGATGCGCGGGCAGAAGGAGATGAATATCCTCCCTTACCTCGGGGGTCAAGTCCACTAATTCACTTCCTTCCAGTTCGATCTGGGTGGCGAACGGGTCGACAACCACCTCCCTCTCAAAGGGCTCCAGGCAGGAAACACAGGTCATCCGCACCCTCTGGGCCAGACTGCCGGTGGCAAAGAGCCCCCCGTCGGAGAGACCGACATCGAGGGAATACTCCAGGGGACCGACAGGTTCGGCACCCGCCTCCTCAAGCCCGAGGGGGGCGGAATCCTCCTCCCCCTCCAGATGAAGGGTGCTCCCGGCGGGAATCTGGCGCAGATGGACTTTCATGGGGATACCCTAGCCCAAGATTCACAGGGATGGAAGGGACGAAGGGGATGGGAATGAGAACAACCTGAAATGAAGCCGGAGACATTACCCCTTCGCGAGGCGGGTGGCATTGTGGGAGTGAAGGCCGGCCTTCTTGGGAAGCGCGGGGATCACCGTCACGCGACTTCCCTCTGCCCTCTGCCCTCTGCCCTCTGCCCTCTGCCCTCTGCCCTCTGATTGCTGATTGCCTCCATTTTTCATTGATCATTTTGCCTTTCCTTTCCTACGACCTCCGACCTCCGAAGTTTTCTGCCTACTCATGGCTGATCTACTCTTCATAGTGGGCTGCTTCGTTTAGAAGGCTGTCCCTCAGGACCCTCGCGATTCCGGAATCACTGGTATGCAGGCTCGTCCGTGCACGCCGCTTGGTGTGATCGGGAAGGTGCTCGGTGTAGTGGACCCACCAGGTGCCGTTGTTATTCCATAAATGGTGGAACGGGTTTGCCGTGGTGCGGATCGAGAGGATGGACTTACCGGGCTTTGCTGTGATGACTGTCGCTCTGCTCATGTTCGTGATGTGTGGGTTGTCACATCAAGAACCCGGGCAACAAAAAAGCGCCGTTCCGTCAGGAAGGCGCTTCATAAAGCCTGGAGAGATTTTTGTTCGGCGGATTTCTCCCCACCGCACATCGATCGGGGTTCCCCGATCAGCCACCGTGGGATTTCTCCGTCCCCGGTTGGCAGCCCTTGGTGTCACCCAAAGGCATTCCTGATGCTTCTATTTGCATAGCAGAACCCCTTGCCCGATGCAAGCCATCAAGGAGGCTTCTGTGTGTGTCATAATACCATCTCCACTCTTATTCCGGTAGAATCAGACTAATCGTGTCAATGGTATAAGACAGCTTTCGAGGATCAAGTGGTGATCCCATTGCAAAATCCGAATGGTTTTTTCTCTCCCCTCCTTCAGCATTTCCCAATGCGCATACTCCTTCTCCAGCATGACCCACTCGACGGACCCGGCGCCCTCATCGAGTGGGCAGCTTCTCGGGGGCACGGCATCACCACCTGCCTGATCTGCCAAGGAGATCCCCTCCCCCCGATCAACTCCTTTGACCTCCTAGTCAGCCTTGGCGGACCGATGGGAGCGTACGACGAGGGAAAGTACCACTGGCTAGCTACCGAGAAGGAATACCTTCGGCAGGCCGTGGCAGCGGGCAAGAAGATCCTGGGACTCTGCCTGGGCTGCCAGATGCTCGCCGATGCGCTCGGTGGCAAGGCCTTCCGCCATACCTGCAAGGAATTCGGATGGCAGTCGATCGAGTCGACGGAGGCCGGCAAGCAGTGGTTTGGGATCAATGGTCACGAGAGCGCCTTCAAGGCTTTCCAATGGCACGGCGACACTTACACCCTGCCGCCGGAAGCCGTTCAACTCGCCCGGAACGAGGCTACCGAACAGCAGGCCTTCCTCATCAGGGGGTCGACCGGCGCTCTGGTGCTTGGCCTTCAGTTCCATCTGGAGTGGACCGAGCAGATGGCCCGCGAGGCGCTCGCCGAACCCGGTGTCGCACCGCAACCGTCACCCTCCGTGCAGACTCCCGCGGAAATCCTCGCTGACCTCACCCTCTTTGACTCAGCGAAGAAACGCTTCTTCGCCCTGCTGGATCGATTCTCTGAGGAAGAGTAGCGCGTCATTGACAAGCGGCTTGCCATGACACGGCAGAAGGGGCACTTTTTACCTTTCGGCACCCGTAGCTCAATTGGATAGAGCGCTTCCCTCCGAAGGAAGAGGTTGTGAGTTCGACCCTCGCCGGGTGCACCAGCTTTTGATCAAGAACTCCGAAGATGAAGGAGATGGGTCGGTGCAAGATCCCGGCAGACAGGAGTTTCCTCAATTAAGAGGGCGTACCGATCGATTCGGGCACGAATCGACACCACATCGGATCTTCCGCAAGGAGTGTGTATGTGGCCCTTAACTGTTATGAGTTAGCGCAATAGAGGAGTGTTCTTGAAGACAAGCCAATGCAGAATGTCAGTAACCTCCGGCAAAGCCGGAGGCTTGGGATAGCGTGAACCGCTCAAAGCGGTTGATTGTTATTTTGAGGCGCTCAAAGCGCCATTAGGTTCATTTGTTCGAGGCGTTTGTCTTCCTTCTCCTGCTCCTGGATGTA
>JBEIJN010000037.1:0-28819 GCA_040380225.1 Verrucomicrobiia bacterium
CTCTCCAAAACCTCCTTCATCAGCCTCATCCCTCCCCATGCCGTCACCTTCTCGTCGCTGTACTCGATCTCGTATTGCGGGTTCACCATATTGGTGATGCTCCCTACTCTTTAAAACCAGCGCTATCGCAAAATCTGGGTTAAAGTGCGGCCACGCTTACTATTTAAGTCTCCGTTTCCTGCCTAACAGCCTACAGACTAAAAAGCTAACAGCCTTGCTGGCTCTTTGAGCCAGCTTCAGCGTTTCCTGAGCGGCTTCTCCAGTGCCTCGGCGCGGAGTTGCTTCTCGGCATCGGACCAGTCGGTGCCGGAGTCCCCCGGCCATCCCATCTTCTGCCGGCGTTCGCCGATGAAGTAGGCCCGAAGCGCGATGTCGTCGTGGGAGATCACCGGTTCAACGGCGGGTGCTTTCAGCTCCAGACTGAAACCGGGGGCCAGTTTGGCCGAAGCTTTGCCCGGGGCACGCTTCTTGCGAACGGTCGCCTTGGGCTTTTCCTTGGCAGGGGGCTTGGGGCTCATTTCGCTTTTTGGATTGGAAGCCTTGGTGGCTCTCAGGGTTTTGGGGGCCTTGGTGGCGGTGGAGCTTTGGGATTTTGGAGTCTTGGTAGGCATGGGTGTTACTCCTTGTTAGCAAAAGGTATGCCGTTTCCTGCTCGGGTAAATGGTTTTTTTATGCCAATTCCGTGCAATCGGGCCTTATGCTTCAATCATGAAGGAATTCCTGATCCGCTGGTTTGTCACGACCCTTGCCGTTCTGGGAGCCACCTGGCTCATCCCCGGGCTCTCCTACGACACCACGGGAACCCTGCTCGGGGCCGCCCTACTGCTGGGCATCATCAATGCCTTGGTGCGCCCCGTCCTGCTCCTACTGAGTCTCCCCTTCATCATCGTGACCATGGGATTCTTCATCCTGGTGATCAATGCGCTCCTGATCCTTTTCGTTTCCAAGGTCATCCCCGGTTTCCATGTCGCCGGCTTCTGGACCGCACTCTTCGCGGGTATCGTGATCGGCCTGATCAGTTGGGTGCTGAGCAGTTTCTTCCGGGCTAGCGATGGAACGGTGCATCCGGTGACCTATCATCCGAGCATCAAGCAGGTGCAGGGCCGGGTGGTCGGGGAGGATTCACAGGGATGAAGGGGATAAAAGGGAGGAGATGACTCGCCCGACATTCAGACAATCCTGTTCATCTCCTTTATCCCTGTGAGTAATTCGGTACTCCTTCCCTTTTTCGATCATACGCCTGCGGCGCCGAAGATCTGCGGGATCACGACTCCCGAGGATGCGCTGGGCTGCATCGAGGCGGGTGCAGGCGCCCTTGGTTTTAATTTCTATACTCCCTCGCCCCGTTCGATCCGGGCCGACGGCGATCTCTCCTGGATCCTGAAGCTGAAGGCCGACTATCCCGATGTGTCCTTCGTCGCCGTCGTGGTGAATCCCGACGAGGCACTGCTTACCTCCCTTGGCAGAACGGCTTGCTTCGACGCGATCCAGTTCCACGGGGATGAGTCTCCCGGGTTCTGCGCCGCAGCGGGGGCTCATTTCCCGCAATGGATCAAGGCCCTGCGCATCCGCTCGGAGTCGGATCTGGCAACTGCCCTCGCTTTTGAAACCCCATGGCTCCTTCTCGATGCGGCCGTTCCGGGAACCTACGGGGGGAGCGGGCATGCCGTCGATTGGGATCTGGCGGCACAATTCGTGGCGGCCCATCCCGATAAGCGCGTGATTCTGGCCGGAGGACTCAACCCCTCGAATGTCACCGAGGCCGCCTCCAAAGTGCATCCCCATGCCGTCGATGTCGCAAGCGGCGTCGAGTCATCTCCCGGTGCCAAGGATCCGGAGAAAGTCCGCGATTTCATCGCGGCGGCTCTCGCCTGAATCGAAAACGGTCCAGAATCGGATTGATTGGCCGCTTGGATGGAGTCACCGTCTGGACATGATCACGATGCTTGCTTTCGGGATGCCGGCGGCTCCGGAGTGGATCTTCATCGGCATCCTTGCCCTTGTCCTCTTCGGTCCCAAGAGGATTCCCGAGATCGCCCGTGGTCTAGGTAAGGCGCTCGGCGAACTGCAGCGCGCCAAGGAGGACTTTCACCGCGAGATCTCCGGGGTTCCCCCGCTTCCCAAGATCGAGTCCCCGCAGGGTCGGGTCATCCAATCGGGTGGCGCCGTGACTCCGCCGCATTCAAGCGGTGAAAACGGCTCCGTTGTCGCCGGGGAGAGTGATTCCTCAGGAAAAAAGGAATCGGCCTGACCCTGATCAACCCCGACTCTAGAGCATCATCTAGTTAATCTGTCGTTCCTTGGGCGATTATCTTGACGGTCGATAGATAAAAGGACTCGCGCAGAGGCGCGGAGGAAAAGACAAAGGATCGGGGCCGGGTAAGATAGGCACCGTTACGCCCCTCAAATCGGAGAATCACTAGATCGATTCAGAATGGGGTCTGACGACTCCATCCAAGGGAGATGCTTCTAAAGAAGCGTGGCCATTAGTCATAAAAACTCTGCGCCTCTGCGTCTCTGCGCGAGATTTCTTCCCTTGTCCATGCGTCAAATAAAACCGAAGCCGCTCTAACTCCCCTCCGATTCGCCGTGCGCCAGATCGCGGCTCTCGAAGCGGGTGTACTCGTTGAGGAAGGTGAGGGGTACTTCGCCGGTCGGGCCGTTACGCTGCTTGGCGATGATGAGTTCGGCTTCCCCTCCCTTCTCGTCCCGGTCATCGGCATCCTTGGCGTAGTAGGCGGAGCGGTAGAGGAGGCCGACGACATCGGCATCCTGCTCGATGGAACCCGACTCACGAAGATCGGAGATGCGAGGCTTTCCGTCACCGCGGTCCTCGGATTTACGGTTGAGCTGGGCGAGGACGATGATCGGGATGTTGAGCTCCTTGGCGAGCGCCTTGATGCCGTTGGAGATCTCTGCGATTTCGATCTGGCGGTTCTCCTGTCCGCGCTTAGAGGGGGATTTGAGCAACTGGAGGTAGTCGATGACGATCAGTCCAAGGCCGCTCTTGTCCATCATGCGGCGCGACTTGGCCCGCAGCTCGTTGATGCTGAGACCCGCCGTGTCGTCGATGATCATCTTGCTGGCGCTGTACTCGTTCACTGCCTTGAAGAGATTCTGCTGGGCATTCTTGGGCATGATCCCGTTGCGGATATGGTGCAGGTTCACCCTTGCGCGGGAGCAGAGAAGACGCGTCGCAAGCTGCTGGGAACTCATTTCGAGGCTGAAGACTCCGACGGGGATCTGCTTGTCCACCGCAACATGCTCCGCGATATTCATGGCTAGGGCGGTCTTTCCCATGGAGGGGCGGGCCGCGATCACGATCATTTCGCTCGGATGGAGGCCGTTGGTCATGTTGTCGAGCTCCTTGTAACCGGTCGGGACGCCGGTCACCTGGCCCCTGTTCTTATAGAGCTGTTCGATCGCGTCGAGCGCCGCGTTCACATGGTCCTTGATCTCGGGCAGGTCGCCGCGCACTCGGTCCTCCGCCACGGTGAAGACCTGCTTCTCCACGTCGTCGATGAGGGCCTTCACGTCACCCTGCTCATCGTAGCATCTCGCGGCCGAGGAGGTGCAGACTGAGATCATCCGTCGGAGGAGATGCTTCTCCCTGATGATGTCGATGTAGTAGTCCGCGTTGGTGGCGGTTGGAAGGAAGGTCTGGAGATGGGCCAGGATCGAGGGGCCGCCGATCTGATCGAGCAGGTTCCGGTCGGAGAGCGCCTGGGTGACCGTGATCAGGTCGATGGGGCTGTTAGTCTTGGAGAGTTCCTCAAGAACCCCGTAGATCGTGCCGTGGGCTGGATGGTGGAAATGCTCCGGGGTAATCCCCTTCTCCGTCGTTGTGATCATTGTCTCCCGAGGGGAGAGAAGGATCGAAGAGAGGACTCCCTGCTCGGCGTCGAGGCTGGCAGGCAGGGGGCGGTGCGCTTCGGGAAGGCGCTGGCCTCCTGAGAAACCGGAGTTTCCTCCCGCGGAACTTCTCCGAGGTGCATTGCCGGCGACGGAGGCCGGTGCTGGAACCTCTGCAGGGCCGTCCTGGGGACTTTCGGCCATGCGCGGAAAGGATTACGCCTCTGCCGTCTCCGCTGACTTGCGGCGGGGCTTGCGGGCACCCTCTTCCTCATCGGCTGCCTGCTCGAACTTCGGCGTGGCGGCGATCTCGATGCGGAGGGTGGCCGTCACGTCGGAGTGGATCTTGACGGGGATCTGGTGCTCGCCGCTCTCCTTGAGGGGGCGGTCCAGCACGATGGCGTGCTTGGGAAGGATGAGATCCTTGATCTCGGCGGCGAGGCGCTCGAGGAGGTCAGCAGCGGTGATGGATCCGAAGGCCTTGCCGGTTTCGCCGGTCTCTAGCTTCAGGCTCAGGCGGAGCTTGTTGATCTTCGTGGCGACGGCCTCGGCGGCGTTCAGTTCGCGTGCCTCGCGCTCGGCGCGCTTGGCCTTGAGGTTATTGATCTTGCGGAGTGAAGCGGGAGTGACCTCGAGAGCCTTGCCTCCGGGGATCAGGAAATTGCGTGCGTAGCCGGCACGGACTTTGACGATATCTGCTTCGGCTCCCAAGGAGGGAACGGCTTCGGTGAGGATGACTTCGGAAGTGGCCATAAAAGAGAATCCCGGTTGGTTTGATGTGACGGGAGGGGAGAAACTATCGGGAAACGGGGGGGTGTCAAGAAGAGAAGAAACAACCTTTTGCACTACGCCACTTACCGGGAATGCTCCCACTCTTCGCGGCTCATATGTTCCGCCTTACGGATCTGGTTCGCCGTCATCCGGTGGGCCATGGCTTCCCTTGCTTCCCTGGCATTCTCACTACCCGAGGCCGCGGCCAGATTGAACCACATGTATGCCTTGCACAGATCCGGAGAGACTCCCTTGGCAAGCCTGTAGCATGTGCCAAGTTCGTATTGGGCGGAGGAATTTCCCTGACGGGCTGCCTTGTTGTACCAATCAAGCGCGAGTATCGCGTTCTTGGGGACTCCCAAGCCCCGGTCGTAGCAGAGACCGAGATGGTATTGCCCCTCGGCATCACCTTGCAGGGCTGCTTTGCGGTACCAGTCGGCCGCGGACTCGTCGTTTTTGGCAATGGTCCAGGTCCCCTTTGAGCACATGTTTCCCAGCCTGACCTGAGCCAGTGGATTGGTGGGGTTCTTCTGCTCCTGCGTAGCGCACCCGCAGAGGATGATGGAAAGCGGAACAATCGTGAAGAAATAGGATCGGAGCAAACCGTTCATGGCGTCCATTTAGGTTCAGGCCGCTTCAAATGTATATCGGAAAAGGAAGCCCCCCGGAGGGGGTATCGTTGAAAATGGTGGAGGCGAGGGGAGTCGAACCCCTGTTGGGCCAAAAGGAGTCCAAGGTAATTCATGGCAGTCCGTAGAGCCTCATAAATACTAGATCTAGGTTTTTATGGATTGCCTTGAACTGATCTGGATGGTCTTATTATTGGTCTTATATGGCCTGCATCTGGAAACACCCCAATTCTCGTTATTGGATTGCTCGATTCTATGACCGGAATGGGAAGCGTAGAAATCGTTCTACCAAGACGCAGAATCGCAAGGAGGCCATGAAGCTAGCGGAGGCCTACGAGGATGCTGCGAAGCGAAAAAAGACGGCCATGCAGTCACGCAGGGTAATCTCAGCCCTTCACAAGGAGATTACTGGAGAGGGTTTGCCGGTTTCTACGGTTAAAGATTTCTTTAGCCGCTGGCTTGAAACCAAAACCAGGGAAACCAAGCCTGCAACAATCAAGTTCTATTCCAAGGAGTCCCAGAAGTTTCTCTCCTTTCTTGGTAATCGAGCGGATGAGGATATTGCTGAAGTTACCAGGGAAGATATTTTGGCCTATCGTGAGTCACAGGCAAAAGCATTGAGTCCTAAAACAGTGAACCACGGGGTGAAGTTTCTCCGTATGGTATTCAAGTCTGCCCGCGAGGACGCCTCTGTTTCTGACAATCCAGCAGAATTTGTGAAGGTCATAAAAGCGGTAGGAGAAAGAAAAAGTCGGCGGCCCTTCACGATTGCAGAATTACGCGCAGTCCTTGGCGTTGCTGATGATGAGTGGAAGAGCATGATCCTCTTTGGGCTTTATTCAGGCCAGCGCCTCGGGGATGTTGCGAGGCTTACTTGGGCGAATCTGGATCTTCAGGCGGGGGAACTGAGGCTCGTGACATCCAAGACTGGAAAAACGATTATTCAGCCCCTTTCCGGCCCATTGAAGGCCCATGTGGAATCACTCACGGTCTCGGATGATCCAAACCAGCCCATACACCCTCGGGCCTACGATACACTGAAACGCCAAGGGAAGGCTGGAGGGCTTTCCAACGGCTTTGCGTCTCTGCTCGTACAGGCCGGCTTGAGAAAGAAACAGCTTCACCGTAAAACCCACGGAGAGGGAAGGGGAGTTGGAAGTTCATCTGCTGGATTGTCATTTCACTGCCTGCGCCATACTGCTGTCTCCATGCTCAAGCAAGCAGGCATCCCTGCGGCAACTGTCATGGAGCTTGTAGGCCATGACTCTGTCGAGATGAGTCAGCACTACACCCACATCGGCCAAGAAAGCCTTAAGCAGGCTGCCGAGGCCTTCCCTAATCTAGCATAGAATGGAACAAAATGACCTCATGCAGGAGTATCAAAGGGATTACAGTATAAAGGCCATCTTTGGCTGGGGGGACAAATCGGAACTGTCTGAACTTTCTAAATTGATGAGAGTTTTGGATCAGTGGGATGGTGAATTAGAGTCTGTTCCAGATCTAACGGTGATTAAAGCTGTAGAAGTAGAGATCTTAGCAGAAGCCCAAAAACTTAAGCCTCTGCGAAAAAAAACGAGGAGCCTCCACGAATCCCTATTGGTACTTGACCGTCGAAAAAAGAAGCTGGGCGTTTGGTGCATCCTTCAGGGATTAAAGGATAAATCGGATAAGTTTCCATTCGTCGTGTCACCCGATCATTTTCTTTCACTTTTTGCCCGAACTGCAGCTGATGTTCAGTCTGGAAGAAATGATCCCTCAGAGCACAAATGGCGTGAATTTATCAACGCTGTGTTCAGCTACATGCAGAAGGTAAAAGGTGGGGGAAAATGGTCTTCTGCCGATGAAGAAGTCTTTTCCAAGCACGCCAATCTTTTGCCGTCTCCTTTAGATACAAATATCAGGGCGCAAGTTGCTGAAATGGTCATAGCAACCTGGGTATGGAGCAGAAAAATGGATTGCCCCATAAACCACCTTCGTAGCTTTCTTGCGAAAGCACTCAAGGTGTCAGGGCCAAATGATTACTTAGAAAAACTAAAGCGCGTGTGGGATCAAAATAGTAAAAAGAAAAAAAAGCGAATCGTAGAGGCTGCAAAAAAGAAACGCCAGAGAGCAACCCTCTTAAAGGGAAAGGCCTCTAAAAAGGGGAAAAAATCTGCCCAAAAGGCGGGACGCGGGAAGACCAAGAAAACGCAGAGGCCCTAAAACTCTAGATCGGAGATTTTACGACCTGCCCAAAATACGGGACAGTCTGTCCTATAAGGCTGATAGAGAAGTACTTAAAGGTGCATGTGGACTATAACTAGTCCATATGAAAACACCAACCAGTACTCAAATAGATGGAGAGCGTTTACCGCTCTATTCACCGGAATGGCTTCGAGTAAATGATGCCATCCGATTGTTCGGAATAGGCCGGTCATCCTTGTTCACGCTGATTCGTCAAAAACGGATCGCAAGCAAGGTACTAAAGACCAGTCCACACAACATTTCCGGCCTTCGGTTAATCTCCGTGGATAGCCTTCGCGAACTCATTAAGGAGTCGGGCGATGAATAAAATTCTGATGCGAGATTTTGGTGGAATCGCAACAGCCTCACCACCTGCAAAAAAAGAAGCCCCAGCTGGCAGGCATGGGGCAATCTCCGGTGAAGAGATCTTTAATAATTACCGACTGACTCAGTTAGAGTCAATTCGATTTGCAAGGATTGCTCTTTCCCAATCGGAGTTCGATGAATGGTCTCAGGAAATGGAGGTGATTCATGAATCCTAATAAGTTCGAAACACTCCCAAAGTCGCTTGATGCAGAAAAAGGGGTATTAGGGAGTGTATTATTGAATCCGGAATGTCTGGATATCCTTGGGGATATTACGCCTCGGGCATTTTTCCATCCTGCACATAAGGCAATCTGGATGGCTCTAAAAGCAATTCAGAAAAAGGGGAATCCAATCGATCTTATCACTCTCACGCAGGCTCTCGAGGAAGCAAAACAACTCGATCATATCGGAGGCCCAGCAGTTTTGGCTGAGTTGCTATACTTTGTACCAACGGCTCTTCATGTTCAGGAGTATGCGAATACGATAAAGGGGAAAGCCACTATGCGAGAGATTGCTCAGATCGCTGAAAGCGCTCGAGAGCAGTCATGTGATTTAGGGATAGAATCAGCAGCTCAACTCGCTGCTGAAACCATCGAGAGGCTTGAGATGGCTGCTGCCCCCCAAGCATCTGATAGCCTCGCCTCCCGTCGATTTGATTTAAAAAACCCACCAATTAAGGCTACCCCACGACTTTTCCTGCAAGAGCAGGCTGTTTGTACCCCAGGAAATCTCACGGTTATTACAGGCCAAGCAAAGGCAGGAAAGAGTGCTCTCGTCGGAGCAATTCTATCTTCACTGCTCGATAATCAGCAGCACCTCGCAATCGGTACACCCCCTAATAATGATGCATTTGGAGTCATTCATTTCGATACAGAACAAAGCAGATATGATCATCACCAGGTCGTTGTGAAGGCCATGAAGAGGGCATCGGCATCAAATCTTCCTACCTGGATTCGCAGTTACTCTCTTGCTGATCTTCCCACTACTCAGAGGCGTCAGCACCTTGCTGCGGATATGGCTGCTGCGCGTAGGGAGCATAACGGAATCCAGTTTGTCATAATCGATGGTGTCGCTGATCTAATCCACGATCCCAATGATTCCAAAGAGGCTTTTGGCCTTATAGAGGAGCTTCATCGGCTTGCCATTCGATATGACACATCCATCATTGGGATCCTCCATCTAAATCCAGGTAGCGACTTCAAGACCAGAGGCCATCTAGGAAGCCAATTAGAGAGGAAGGCAGAAAGCGTGATTGCGCTTGAGAAGGAAAAGAGCGGAATTGTAACCGTTTACTTAAAGGAAGCCCGTCATGGGTATCTACCAAAAGACTTGGGGCCTCGATTTGGATGGGATCAGCATTCTGGGCGGCATGAATTGGTCATAGGATCCCGCCGAGAGGCAAAGGCTGCTGCGGAACGCGAGGAGGAGATGCCGGAGTTCACGGATCTTGCGACCAATATAGTTAAAATAAATGGTGCAAGGAAGTACGGTGACTTTATTGAAGATATTAAGAAACTAAGGGGAGGCAAAGAGCCATTGGCCAAACGTATTTTTACACAGATGAAAAAATATAACATTATCGATAAAGACATGCATGGTTATTGGGGCTTAAAGTCCCTTGAATAAGAGACTTAATAAACTGTCGCACTGTCGCAAAGTGTCGCAAAACTGTCGCATCTGCAACGCGCCCAAAAAAACCGTCGCACTGTCGCAACCCGCATATATGTATGCGGTGAGATAGTGCGACAATATTGAGGGGATTAAAATCAGTACCCAAATCAAGTTTGTAGTGCCTCGCGCGCGCGTATGGGAAACAGAGGGCCCAATGCCGGCCCAAGAGGCCACCCAGAACTGCGTTTTAGCTCCGGAGGTAGAACTTCCCCCGCTGAAAGATCGCAAAACGATTACTCGAAATCCTGACAGACGAGGAATCGCCAAGTCGTAGTCCGAGGCGTTCGAGAGTCTCCGCGATGCAATCCTAGCGGCGATACACTCACCAGAGGCTCGCAAACTTATCGAGTCCGGCTTGCTCGTTTAAGGAATTTGGGAAAATGGGACAGTGCCCCACTGCAGTTTGCAACCTACTGAAATACAGGCACTTAACTCTTAGGCTTTTTCTCCGCCAAACGAAGCTTCTGTAAGTTGCTGATTATCAATGGTCGGATGTATTTACAATGCCTGTTATCTGTAGTTATTGACCCATGAGGTTCTCAAAACCCGACCCGTTCAGATCACTTGGGCACACCCGCCGCGCCCTGGAAAATTTAGGATTCCGCTGGAACTGGGCCCTCACTCACCCCCTGGGAGAAAATTCATTTATGAGCCATAGGGGAGGGGAGCCCCCCTGCCGTCTCCAACTTGTCCCCCCGCAATACTACCCAATATTGAGACTTCCACCCTATGAGCACGCCTCGGAGGGGAACTTCCTCCCCAGATGCACTTCAGAACGCGAGAAGTTCCCGCAGATAGCCTATGGCCATTTCTACTGCCGGCCTTGTCTCCGCCGTCCTTTTCTTCCAGGCGAGAACGATCTGACGCGTGGGAATCACCGTTTCCGGAATCTTGATGCACCGGACGGCATTGCCCAAGTCATGGGCCGCAAGCGTGGGCAGAACCGAGGCATAGTGGCTGGCCTTCACTGAGGCGACCGCGTTGAGGTAGCCGCTCGTCCCCATAGTCCCCGCCCGAAGCTCACCCGCATACTTGATCACAGCATCCCTGACTCTCCCTCCGATCGGCATCGCCAGAGGCACCTGACGAAGCGCATTCCGAAGGTTTGATCCTCCCCCCAGCTTTTTGGGGATATAGAGGGCGTAATCAATGCCCCCCAGGGGAGCAGTTGCGAACTGCCTCCCCAGCGGTTCCTTGGCGATAATCGCCAGATCGAGGCTTCCCTCCTGCACGTGCCCGATCATTTCGGCCTGCCGCTCGTGATGGAGGTCAAACTCCACCCCCTCCATGGCCGCCGGCCCCAATCGCGGCGCGACCAGCCACTCCAGGATCGTATTGCCCGCACCCAGGGAAAGACGGACGGATTTGCCGGCGGTTGATTTGCCAAAGTCCTCCAGGGCCTGAAAATGCTCCCTCACCAGCGCGGTCAGACGCTTTCCCTCCTCGGTGAGGATCAGGCCCTTTCCCTTTTTGGCGACCAGCTCGACCGCAAAGAACTTCTCAAGCTCCCCGAGCTGCCGGCTGATCAGGGAACTCCTCACGGGATCCCCATCCGCCGCACGGACGATGCTCCCCGCATCGGCAAAGGCCAGCAGGGAACCCAGTCGTTCCAGAGAGATCCCTGATCGGGTTAGAATTCCAGACTTCACTGACTATATAGTCATGCATCTTGTGATTTTACACAATGATGGATTTTGTCTTTTCAGGCATGTTGATGCCGTGAACTCAACCTACCACCCCTTCCACGAACACGGGATGATCGACATCATCCCCGACATCCACGGCCAGCTAGGGAAGCTGGAATCACTCCTCACCCATCTTGGCTACACCAAGGGATACCGCTCATGGGTTCACTCCGAACGGAAGATTCTCTTTCTCGGAGACTACATCGACCGAGGGCCCCAGGTTCGGGAGACCCTCCAATTGGTGCGCGCCATGGTGGAGGATGGCAAGGCCCTTGCCCTCATGGGGAATCATGAACTCAACGCCGTGGCCTTCCACACCAACGACGATGAAGGAGCCCCCCTGCGGCCTCACACGGCTAAGAACCTGGCACAGCACAAGGCCACCCTCGAGAGCTTCGCGGGCCGCGAGGAGGAACTTGCCGACCACATCGAGTGGTTCAAGGATCTGCCGATGTTCCTCGAACTGGATGGCCTGCGCGCCGTCCACGCCTGCTGGTCGGAAGAGGACATCGGGCTACTCCGGAGACAGTCGCTCCATGATCGTGGCTTCCTGATCAATGCCACCACCAAGAAGGATTCATGGGAGTATCAGGCGGTGGAGAATGTCCTTAAGGGGCCTGAGATCACCCTTCCCGAGGGGATGACCAACCAGACTGCAGACGGCACAATCCGCAAGGAGGCCAGGGTGCGCTGGTGGGGCTTCGATGGAGGAGACGCCACACTCTCTCAGATCGCCATGCCACCAGGCAGCTTCGAGTCTGAGACGCTCATCCCCAGGGCATTCCTAAGGGCCACCCCCAACCTACCCTCCGGAGGGAAACCCGTCTTTTTCGGCCATTACTGGCTTAAGCCCGACGCCCCCAAGGCCCCGCTTGCCGACGGAATCTGCTGCCTCGACTTCAGTGCCGGCAGAACTGGCCCCCTGGTGGCCTACCGCTGGGATGGAGAGAGCACCCTCTCTCCCGAGAAATTCATCACGGCACCCCTCAACCCCTAAACGAGAACACTATGGAAAAAGGATACAGAGTCGTCGTGGACGACAACTACCACTACATGGACGAGGATTCGCGGTGGGTTAAGGGGGAATACGCCACCCTGGAAGAGGCCCTCGCGGTCGCCCGCAACATGGTGGAGGACTTCTTCCATGACAGGGATCGGAGCCATACCGCGAAGCAACTCTACGACGCCTTCACCATGATGGGTGACGACCCGTGGATCGAGCCCTTCGGCGGTGCAGCGGAACCTCCGGAGAGGTTTTCTGCCTGGGCCTACGCCAAGGAGCACACGAAGCGCCTTTGCCAAAAGGGAAAATCAAAAAAGGAGAAGAAACATGACCGATGATGAAATCCCTCTCACCTGGGAGGATGTCGAAACATCAGCCAATAGAATGTTCAATGTCTGGGTTTACGGCGACGAACTGAAGTGGGCCAAGGAATGCTGGGGGCATTTTGAGAAACATGGGTTGGCCGGTAGGGAAGGCCCCCTTGAGAATAC
This sequence comes from Verrucomicrobiia bacterium, assembly GCA_040380225.1. GTDB lineage: Bacteria > Verrucomicrobiota > Verrucomicrobiia > Chthoniobacterales > UBA6821 > UBA6821. The sequence goes on from JBEIJN010000037.1 coordinate 12,692, forward strand.
CGCCGCCTTCCTTCGCCTCGTCTCCCTGGCCCTCATTTACGAGGAGTTCTGCGGATACGCATGGGAGGAGAACCCAGAGACACCCATCACCGATCTGGCCGAGGATATCCCCGACAATGATCTGGCCCTCGGCATCCTCGCCGGCGCAGCCGATAAATCCGCATTCGCCGATTGCTGCGATATGGATGAGCTACGAGAAGCAGCCCTGATCGCAATTTGCGATTCGCAGCGAAAAGAAATCTTCAACTGCCTCTGCAAAGGATTCGGCGGATACGTCCAACTCTACTCCAGCATGTCCAAAACATACCCGAGTGATGAAGACGATGATGACGATGATGACGATGATGACGACAATGACGACAATGACGACAATGACGACAATGACGACAATGACGACAATGACGACAATGACGAAATGGAGGTAACGGGAGCCAACGCCCAGGCCCTTGATTTCGTCAGCAATGGATTCAGGTAGGCGATGAAGGCCATGAACGATCAACCAACACCCGAATCAGAACGACTGACGGAAGCCCTGCAACAGCAGGAGCTACAGGAGAGAGTGAACAACCTATCGGGAATGCTCCAGGTAGTAACCAAGGAGCAACAGGAGGAACTGGACAAGGAAGCGAGATTCCGGTGGGAACTGATGGAGGCAACCAAGGAGTGGGCACAGCAGCCGCCTCGCCATTCGCTCCCAGCAGTAATTCCCAATCCCAGCAGCCCAGGAGAATCATCGCTACCCGCCTCAACCCCGCGATTTCTACGGCTTTCGCTAGAGGAGCAAGAGGAATGCCATAGAATTTTCAACGAGCAGGCCAAGGACAAAGAGGGCGCTGATGGTGATTAGACCCTCATAATACGTTCCAGCTCTGAAACTGGTATAAGAACGTGTCTTGTTTTCCTTGAGACCTTCAAAGATCCGTTGGAAATCATTCTCCTTAGTGTCGGGATGCTGAGACTCACAATCTCCGCCGCTTCCGACAGCTTCACTGCAAGTTTCTTAGAGGGAGTTTGGAGAGGCTTTACTGATGATGGTTCCTTAGACCGCTGAGGTTTTGAAAACTCCTCCTCCCGCAAGACCTCCCTAACGGACTCCTTGATGAGTCTCTTTAGGTTCTCTTGAAGGGAATCCATAGCTACTTCGCCTGGTGGATCACGAAGGTGACTGCTCCCCAGATGGTGAGTTCCTGATCCTCGCCTACTTCGATGGGTTGGAATGCAGGATTCTCGGCCTCCAGGAAGATCCGGCTATTCACCTTGCGGAAACGCTTCACGGTGAACTCCCCATCGATCATGGCCACCACGATTTGACGGTCAGACGGGGTGAGCGATTTATCTACGATCAATGTGTCTCCCGAGTGAATGCCGGCATCCCGCATGGATTCCCCCTTCACCCTGACGAGGAAGGTGGCAGCAGGATTGCGGATCAGCTCCTCGTTGAGGTCAATGCCACGCTCCATGTGGTCATCGGCTGGGGATGGAAAGCCGGCCTCGACTGACGCAGACACTAGGGGTAACCGAAAGCCCGTGCGTTTATCGAGGGGGATGGGGGTGGAGAGGGTCATGATTATGGGGTTGAAACTCACTTCCCAGGCGGGAATCCGGCTACCATAAGCCAATCTCCGTTACCCTGCTTCAAGTAGAGTTGACCCTTTCCCCAGCCAATGCCCTCCCCTTGGCTTTTAAAACAATCAGCACACATGATTCCCCACATGGAATCCCCTTTCAGCCTGCCATCAATAAAGACTGAGAAATGTTCTAGGGATCTACTGCATTGATCGCAACACTTCGGGGGGCACTTGTATGTCTGTCCTAAGGAGGCCCCTTTAACGAGGTCAGCAAGAACAAGGAGGTCTGCTTCAGTTTTTTCCATGATCTGGGGTATGGCAGTGGGGCTGGTGTGCTTCTCCAAAGGGATGGGTGTGTAGAGGGGCAGTGTTCAGTTGGTCGATATGTTTAAAACTTCTAGTGATCCAGATTCAGTGCAGCGTACATCGAGACTAAAACCATTCTCTGCCATTTGCACTTGCTGCTCCACGACCTCCATCACCTGCCTAACCTCCTGATTAAAACCCTGGATAATCCTAGAAGTTCCTCTTTGCGTTTGGTGGTAATGGCGCAAGGCATTCGGAACATGTTTGTTGCGGTGAAATGGATCCATTCCAAAGGGGTGCAACAGCCAATTCTTCCTCGAGTTGTGAAGAGGTTGGATGATCTGGCTTTTATATTCATCCTTTGTATCTACGAGAGCCTGAAGTGCGGCCTCAACCTTGACCGTTGCATCGTTGATACGGTGATTGACCAGCCCCATGCCTCCCTGAAGAGTTGATTTCACATATGCACCCAGAACCCGACAGGAATGAGCCATCGTTATCAACTCGATAAGTTCCTTGCAGCGATCTGCCCATTCACACCCTCCCTCGACGGTTTTCGTAGGGCTCATGATCTCCTGCGTTTTGATTTCCCCAAGGGCTTTCTTTTCTTTTAGCAGTAATCCGAGCCCGAGTTCTCCAATTGCTAAGCAATCCTGTTCAATGTCTTCAAGCTTGGTTAGTATTGCTTGGATCTCTTGATCGGTCAGATCACCTCGGGCAATTGCATCCGAATATTGCTTGAGAAGTTGGACTGCCCCCCGTAATTCGGCCCGTTTTTCCTCCTTCTGGAAAAAATCAATGCCCTCCAAACGATCCTCTATCTTTTTAAGGCTAGCCTTAATTTCAGCCAAATGCGCTTGGGCCGTAATTAGAGTCGCAATCTGCAACGAAGCTGAGGCCAGAGTGGCGAGTTTAACTCCGCTTTTTAAAAGACGCCCGTGCTGGAAGAAGTCCTTGGAATCAACCTTGCGAGCTACAGCTAAAAAGTCTCCTGCACCATCCTTTGTCAACTCCAGCGTGCCGTTTTTCAGTCCCTGCATCACTTCCTTGCTGAAAACAACCCTCATGGCCGGACTAGCTATCTCCTTTGCTTTGGGAATCAATTCCATCAGCGGACTTATTGAGGCAGTCAGATGAGCATTTGATCCTAGGCTTTTTGAATGCTCAGTAAGTTGAAGTGGCTCGAACGCAACAAGTGGCGCTTCTGGCCGACCGAAAATCAGGCGTTCATGGGCAGGATGCGAATCAGCTTCCTTCTTTGTGGCCAGTTCAACGCTATGATTTAACTGTTTTCTGGAGCGAAAAGTCCAAAACAGGATGCCGCTGCAGAGAGCCGAGACAGCTGTAGTTAGGATTAGGATTTCGTTATTGTAGTCCATGGTGTCTGAGCACTTAAGCCGCAGCCTTCTCCCGCAGGGCTTCATAGAGGCGGGCGTTGTTGAGTAGGATGTCCTTGATGCCCTGACGGACTTTCTCCGAGTTCAGAGCCTGAGTGCTCATCGCATTGTGGGCATCCAGTGCTTCGATGATGGCGTTCACGAGCCCTTTATTGAGGTCTGGTGATCCTGCAAACTGCTCCTTGCTGTTGTTGGCAGCCTGTTGGATCAGTGTTTCCGACTCCATGAGCTTCCCCTTGATGACATCGTTCACATAGACCAACTGATCCTGGTCTGTGGTTTCTGATCCAAAGAGTTCGTTCAGCTTCTCGATCAGCTCCGCAAGCTGGGCTTTCTCTTTCTCCTGAATCCGTCCGCTGCCCACCTCGGTGATAGGAAAGAGCTTCGGACTTTCTCCCTCGTTAAGGGGGAGGTGGCGCTTTCCAAGGTTTTTGAGGGAATGGCGGGTCAGGACGATTTTCGAGAGGTCGATCCCATCCCTCTCCCTTCCAAACTCCAGTAGAGGAATCAGGCGCTTGAAGAAAATCGCCCTCTTCTCGATTGCCGTGTTGCCGTAGTCAAATATCTGGGAAAGGAAGGTGTAGAGCCGTTGGTAGGTGCCCATGTCGGCCTTGAAGAGAATGAGCGCCTGCAGCTCCTCTTGTGCTGACTTGATCGCATCATCATCCTTACTGTCCTGAGCAATTCTGAGTGCTTCCTGGGAAGCCTTGTAGCGCTTCAAGATCCGGTCGGCCACAGGCTCCAATGCCGCCACCAGATCGCTCTGCTTGGATGAAGGATCCAGCTCCACATTCACCACGCGTTCCACCTCGTAGTCGTCGTAGTGACCCTCGGCATCCAGCTTGGCCCTCAGATTGAAGACCAGATTGGGATCCGTAGTTTCGGCAAGTTCCGCCCTGGTGTAGTAGGCCTTGAAGGACTCATAGATTTCCTGCGTGTCGTTGACGAAATCGACCACATAGGTCGTGTCCTTGCCTTGGTAGGCACGGTTGAGACGGGAGAGAGTCTGGACGGCCTGGATGCCTGCAAGTCTCTTGTCCACATACATCCCACAGAGCAGGGGCTGATCGAAACTAGTCTGAAACTTATTCGCCACCAGCAGGATCTGGTACTCATCACCCTTGAAGGCTTCCCTGATGTCTCTGCCATTGAGGTTCGGATTGAGCGTCTTGCTGTTCTCAGTGAAGGGATCTGGGCCGGATTCTTTGTCATTCACCTCACCCGAGAATGCCACCAGCGTCATGAGTGGGTACCCCTGCTCCTTGATGTACTTCTCGATAGCGAGTTGCCAGCGCACGGCCTCCAGGCGACTGCCCACCACGACCATAGCCTTGGCTTTCCCGTCGAGGAGAGGAGCCACATAGGAGCGGTAGTGCTCTACGACGATCTTCACCTTCTGGGAGATGTTGTGTGGATGGAGCTTCACCCAGCCCATGATCCGCTTCATGGCGGCACTACGTTCCACCTGCTTCTCATCAACCGCCTCGCCCTTATGGGCGAGTGTGAAAGCGAGCTTGTATGGTGTGTAATTCCGCAGCACATCAAGGATGAACCCCTCCTCGATCGCCTGCCTCATGGAATAGACATGAAAGGCGTGCGGAATGTTGTCCTTGGCGGGTTTGCGTGAGGGATCTGGTCGAGTCCCGAAGATTTCCAGAGTCTTGGTCTTAGGAGTTGCCGTGAAAGCGACGTAGGTGATTCCGCCTTCATTGGCCCGACCTGCCATCTGCGCGGCAAGGATGTCCTCCGTACTTACCTCTCCTCCCTCGGCGATTTGCTGCAACTCCTCCTGAGATAGAACCGCCCTGAGATTTACGGCAGCCTCACCAGTCTGGGAGCTGTGAGCCTCATCAGCGATCACGGCAAATCGCTTCCCCTTGGTCGCTGCGAGACTGCGTACCGTATCCAGGGCAAAGGGGAATGTCTGGATCGTGCAGACGACGATCTTCTTGGAACCAGAGAGAGCCTCTGCCAGCTCTGCGCTTTTGCTTCCTTCCGAACCCTTGATCGTGGCCACTACGCCGCTCTGACGTTCAAAGTCGAATAGGGCCTCCTGAAGCTGGCTATCGATCACCTTCCTGTCGGAAACCACCAGCACCGTGTCAAAGACCTTCCTATTCTCCTTGTCGTGGAGATCGGCAAGGAAGTGGGCCGTCCACGCAATCGAGTTGGTCTTGCCCGACCCTGCGGAATGCTGCACCAGATACTTCTGCCCTGGCCCATCAGCTGTGACTGCCGACTGGATATTCCGAGTCACATCAAGCTGGTGGAACCGTGGGAAGATGAGGCTCTTGATCACCTTCTTGTTGTCCTTCTGGGCGATCAGGTAGCGCCCGAGAATTTCCAGCCAGCTCTCACGCTCCCACACCTTCTCCCAGAGATAGGCTGTTCGGTGGCCTCCCTCGGTGTTAATGGGATTACCTGCACCACCATCGTTGCCCTTGTTAAAGGGAAGGAAGGCCGTGGCAGGGCCCGCGAGCTTGGTCACCATGTGAACCTCACTGTTGCTCACGGCAAAGTGAACCAAGGCCCCGCTTGGGAACGAGAGAAGCGGTTCAGGCGACTGCCCCTTGGGTGAGGGATGGCGGTCAAAACGGTACTGGTCGATGGCGTCCTGGATGCTCTGGGTGAAGTCAGACTTCAGCTCTGTGGTGGCGACCGGAAACCCGTTCAGGAAGAGTACCAGATCGATGCTGTTCTCATTGTGAAGCGAGTAATGAACCTGACGGATCACCCTGAGCCGGTTGGCTTGGTAGCGAGCGAGTATGTCGGGATTGAATCCATTGGCCGGTTTGAATTGCACCACGGTCAGCGGCTTCCTCAGACCGATCAGCTCTACCCCATGCCGGAGTACATCGAGAGTGCCGCGTTGATCGATCTGTTCACGGACACGGGCCAGTAGTTTCTCCTCGGCCTGTGAGCCGTGGTTCTTGGTGAGGATCTCCCATGCCTCCGGCTGGGTCTCCTTCACCCATTCGATCAGATCGGGAGGGTAGAGCGCTCTTGCCCTATCATAGCCGGTATCTTCTGGAGAATAGAGCCAGCCATGGCCGGCGAGGTATTCGCCTATCTCAGTCTCGAAGTGGATTTCTTTGTGGAGGCTCATCGAAGGATTCAGTTGGAGGACTGGCGTTTTATGGCATCGAGGGTTTTACCTTCCTTGTTCTTCCACTCCACCCAACCATTGGCAGATCGGCCCATGAGCGAAAGTGCCGCCATGCTGGGGGAACGGAACAAGTGATCCCGTTCAAAGACCAAGGAAGCGTCACCCTCGGGACGCATCACGCCGGACTCCAGTAACCGTGCTCTGAGCCGTTCTCCAGCTGTACCGATAATGGAAGGGACATTTTCCCTGCGGCCTATGGATCCCTTGCGAACGACAAAACCTTCCGAAGTATAAACGCCTCGGCCCTGTGCGCCTGATGACCTGCAGAAGAACTCCTCCTCGACTCCTGATTCTTGAGTCACGATCACCGGATCAAAGATCGGGAACCCTAAGGACGCCATGAGCACCTGACCTGTCTCAAAGATCTCCAAACAATCTGCCTCCATGGGAGTCGGAGTGTGTGGCTTGCTCCCGTTATTGCCGTTCTCATCGGCATATCGTCCCGCCTTTCTCGAGGCCTGAAGGCAGTGCCATTCCAGGAAGAGGGCGTGGGTCTGCGTGAAACTGTTCGTTTTTGAGATCAGAACTAGCGCCCGTTCCCAGAAATCCTTTTCCCTGTTGTGGATGGCGAGCCTGCCCCTCAGATCACCTGTCTGGCCGATGTAGACCTTCTGCTCCTCCGCATCGACGGACTCCCCGAAGAGAAAATACACCGCGACCTGATTGCTCTCCGGCATCTTGAAAAAGTCCGGAAGCAGGCTTCGCGGAACTTCGATGACCTGAACAATGCGGGTGGTAATTTCCGAGACTCGGATGCCTCGCGGATCACCGTGAGGCAGGAAGATCTGAATGGTCTTGGGAGTGCTCATGCGGCCTCTTGGTGGTGGATGCTACGGACATCGATCTGACCCGTGACGGCTGCTGAGATCAAGGCTGAGCGGCGTTCTTGGAGAAGGGTGATGGCCTTCTGGGCTTCGGCGGTGAGGGTGTCCAGCTTGGCAGTCTCTTGGTAGAGAAAATCAGCCAAGTCTCTCTGCTCGGCGACAGGAGGAAATGGGAACCTATGACGTCGCAACTTCTCTGCGGGTAAATGTTCAATGGTCGCCTCGTTGCCGCCTGCGCTAAAAACACCGTAGTTAGCAGCCCACACCATTAGAAAGTAAAGGAACCTCGCTTCATCGCTTTCGGAATTGATGACGCGCACCCTATGGAGTGCCTTTTGGTAGTAGCATTCATCCATTTGACCCAGCCACAAAGCTGACCGCCCTGGATAACTCCCTCCTTCATTGACCAAGAGGTCTCCTTCTTTCAGTGCAAACTTCCGGCGATCGTCCTCATCGAAGTCCATAACAGGAAGATCCTCGGTGTTGATTTCCCCCCACTGGACATCGAACACCCTCAGGTAAGGCCTCAAGTGCTCTCCGGTTATCTTACTCGAATCCAGCATCTTTCCTAGCTGAACAGAGTATCGGTAAGAGAGCGCTGAAACAGTCCAATGCTCCGGTACTTTGCCAATCCACTCGACGCCGGAATCCTTCATCGGGGCATCGGGGTTGAGGCCCTTGGTGACGGCGTGGGAGATGACGGCCTGACGCTTTTCCTTCAGCAACTCGATCAGCCGTTCCTGCTCGGCAATCAGTCCATCGATCTTGGCTGTCTCGACGTCGAGGAAGTCGGCGATGGCGGTTTGTTCGGACGCATCGGGTATTCCGAGCACTATGTTGCGCATCTCTCCGTAGTTTGTACTCCAGAGATCTGCGACGATGCCTTTTCCATTTCTGTAAAACTCTTCCTGAAACGGCACTGATCTCAAAAGATGGTGAATAAAGCGTGGAACAATCTGAGATCTGGGCTTCAAGACCGTGCAGATAAGCGACACCGATCCATCGGCGTGAGAAACCCCGGCTGAACCCTTTCGGTCTGAGCGGCTGTTTATCACGAAATCGCCAACACAAACTCGCTTGCGGTTATCACCATCATCGGTTTTTGCTGCCGTCTCAAGTTGAGGCAAAATGCCGTTTTTAGTGACCGACAAGGCTGGGTAGTCTTTGTCGCTGACCTTTTCGCGGCGCTCATCAAAAAAGGATGCAAGGCGTCGTACTTCCCAATGCTCCGGCACCTGAGCGAGCCATTCAACGCCGCTCTCCTTGTACTTCGAGTATCGTGGAAAGCTCATGGTTCCGTTTAGGCTCTGAGGCCCTGGATCATAGAGAGGATCCTGTCGGTGACGCCTTTCAACTCAGTGTCTATCTCGGCGAGGGGGCGGGGTGGCTTAAAGACATAGAAATGCCTGTTGAACGGGATCTCGTAGCCCACCTTGGTCTTCTCGTGGTCGATCCAAGCATCAGAAGCGTGAGGTAGCACCTCTCGCTTGAAGTAGGTCTCCACCTCCTCATGGAGCGGGACATTCTCTGTGTCGCGGAGGGAAGTATCTGCAACGGGCTTGCCCTTGGTCTTTCCCTTGGTGGACAGAACGACCTTCCCTGCCTCATCCCTCAGCGGTCGCTCAACGGTGATGGTACGGTAGCCGAAGTCCTCATTCTTGAAGATCCGGCTGATGGGTACTCCATCCCGTGTTGATTCCTCAAAGTGACCGAAAAGGCGGGTAATCTCGTCGATGTGCTCATCCTTGAGTTCCTTGCGCTTGCTCCCGAGGCTCTTCCTCATCTTCTGCCAGAAACCGCTGGCGTCGATGAGCTGAACCTTCCCTTTCCTAGTCTCGGGTTTGCGATTGCTGACGATCCAGATGTAGGTGCTGATGCCCGTGTTGTAGAACATGTCTGTGGGCAGAGCGATGATGGCCTCCACAAGATCATTCTCCAGCACGTAGCGGCGGATTTCACTCTCACCCGAGCCTGCTCCTCCAGTGAAGAGGGGAGAGCCATTCAGGACGATACCGATGCGGCTGCCTCCATCCTTGGCGGGACGCATCTTGGAAATCAGGTGCAGGAGGAAAAGGAGTGACCCGTCGCTGACCCGTGGAAGACCAGGGCCAAAACGGCCATTGAATCCCATCTGTTCAAATTCCTTGCGGATCTGTGCCTCGATCTTCTTCCACTCCACGCCGAAGGGTGGATTGGAGAGCATGTAGTCGAAGAGTTTCGCGAGAAGCCCGTCGGCGGAGAGGGTATTGCCAAAGACGATGTTGGCGATGTCCTGGCCCTTGATGAGCATGTCGGCCTTGCAGATCGCGTAGGACTCAGGATTTAGCTCCTGGCCATACATGACCAGTCGTGCCTTGGGATTAAGCCCGTGAAGATGCTCGCCCGCCTCGGACAACATGCCGCCCGTGCCTGCCGTGGGATCGTAGATGGATCGGACGACGCCTGGCTTGGTCAGGGCCTCGTCATCCTCGATGAAGAGAAGATTCACTATGAGGCGGATGACCTCACGCGGAGTGAAGTGCTCTCCGGCGGTCTCATTGGAAAGCTCGGCGAACTTGCGGATCAGCTCCTCGAAGATGGATCCCATCTGGTCGTTACTGACCTTCTCCGGATGCAGGTCGATGTTGGCGAATTTCTCGGTGACTTGGTAAAGCAGGCCGGCCTTGATCAGGCGGTCGATCTGGGTGTGGAACTCGAACCTCTCGAAAATGTCGCGAACCGGTGCGGAGAATGCCTGGATATAGGAGCGGAGATTCTCCCCAATATGATCCTGATCCCCCATCAACTTCTTCAGGTCGAGCGGGGAGGTGTTGTAGAAAAGCTGGCCTGATTTCTTGAGAAGAAAGGGCTCGGGATTCACACCCGCCTTGCTGCGGATCTCAAGCTCCTTCAGGACATCGGGCTTGGTCGATTCCAGTACGCAATCCAGACGCCGCAGGACAGTGAAAGGGAGGATGACCTTCCCGTACTCTGACTGCTTGTAGTCACCACGGAGTAGGTCGGCCACAGACCAGATGAAAGAGGAAAGGTTGGAATCAGCCATTGGAGGGAAAGAGGAAGGATTAACGGATTGCCCTACAAGTGACGAGTTGATTCGGGCTATTTGTGGCAACTACCGATGACCAAAAGCACCACCCAACCAAAGATGGGCCTAGAGGCTCCGTTCAGAGGTTCTGCTTCTGACCCAATTGGTGAGAGATAGGCAGGTATGAGTGATCTGCTGGCGTTTAAGGTCTTCGTCAGTTTTGGGTGATTCGTAGATCTCCAGTTTAAAAAAGGGATCTTCGACAAATTTCTCACGCAGTTCCCAATCATTCAGGTGCGGAAGCGCATCGTAGAGATCAAAGACAATGGCCGCGCCGATCCACTCCTGAAACTTTTCCGAGGGGATCTTTTCTGGGGCCAGAAAATCCTCCGCCCACATGCAGAAGTCCGTGTAGCTGGAGGATCGTTCCTCTCCCAATCCATACAAGTCGATCACCTCGTCACAGAGATCGCCAAGGAGGGATGCGGCAACCACAATGAAATCACGCAGAATCTCAGCACGGGCGAGCATCCGGTAGCAATGGGAGTCAGTTTCTTCCTTGGTGAAAGCAGAGTGCATTTGAGGGGTTTGTAACGGCATCACACCGCAGGATGTAAGCATAACAGGACTCGGAGGGAGAGTTTGATGGTGAGGCGAGAGCGGAAGAAGCCCATAGGATAAATGTCTACTTCTCGGGAGAGGGTGTGATCTGGCCGTAGATGAACTCCGGAGCTTCTTCCTTACCTAGGTAATGCGTCATGGCAGGGCAGAGCCAGACGTCATCTACTTCGACGATCTTCTCACCGGCAGCGGGCTCCGAGGCAATGGGGGAGCGGGCGGTGTACTCGCAGCCACCGGTGGCGACGTTCTTCCCATCCCAAACACGACTGAGGATGCAGTTGGCCTTGGGGAAATGGACGGTGGAGAAGATGAGGTCGGCTTTCTTGCACTTCTCTCCAACGACCCCTGTGATGAAGGCGGAGGCTCCGTGCATGAAGAGTTCCTGGTTGAGCCCATAGCGGGCGTCGTCGAAGCACCAGAAGCTGGGGTCGGATGGGAGGCGATAGGCGTGGATGATGTTCATGACGTTCATAGGCGTATTTTATTGGGATGCAGAGGATTTGAGGGCGGGGTTAAAATGAATCCGTGAAACTTTGGGATAGCCGCTCGCAAGTTTCAGGAACTCCGGAATGGCCATCTCATAAATTGTCTGGTCGATGGACTCTTCCGTCGCCAATCCCTGCTCAAGAGCGAGCTTTCGGACGGCGGCGACATCGATGGCCAAAGCGGCATTGGCCCGAGCAAGAACCTCCTCAGCAAGCTTCAATTTATCCATCTGTTCCCTGGAAACATTGTCACTGATTGATTCGACGGGATCATCCTCTTCATCGTTGAGAAAGCTCTGCTCGAAGTATTCCATGCATTCTTCATTTTCGTTGGGAGCTTTGAGAGGGAGACCCAGCTCATGGAGACGACCTATAGAAACATGCTTCTTCTTGATTTCAGGAAAGAGGGTCATCATCAGCTCTCCACCCATCTGTCGATATTCAGATCGGAGGGCTGCGGATTTCCTCGCAAGGGAGTCCTTGTGGGCGGCGGTAATGGAAAAATCTGGCTCTGGGTGCCGTCCGAGATAAATGGTGCCGAGCGGATTGTAGTTGGAAGAGCGCGCCCAATAGGAAGCCAAAGCATCGAGGAAGTCGCACTCGTGAAACAAAGCCATTCTTTCTATGCGGGTGCCAATTTCAAAAAGATCACTGATCAGCCTCCAGCGCTGCTCATAGTACTCTTTTGTCTTCGGAAATGACTCCCGAGAATCCTTCATCTCTGCGTAGGCGATGAAGATTTGCTCAGGAGTAATAAGGCTTTCGGATGATGGGATAGGGTCGGGCATGGCGTATATTATACCACCCCAGCTACCCCATAGAGCGTCCTACCCCCAAAAGATTTTTGCAATCTTCTGTACTACCTCTACCCTCTTCCCGTGCCAAAAAGACGCGACGGGATCATGACAGTCCGCATTCCCACGGACGAAAAGGACGTACTCCAAGCAATCGCCGACAAAGCCGATGTCACCCTGAGTGATGTGGTGGTCAGGGCGGTGAGGGACTTCATTGAGGCCAATCCGGTTCAAGCCAAGGCGAAGTCCAAGAAGTAACGGCAATCGGCCAGTCTTGCTCTTCGGGGCTTCAAGGTGGCCAGGGGTAATGAAGGTGTGAGGTGGGGGCATCTCCTGCCGGCAGGGTTACCCCCTCTGACATATAGGGCACCCAGACCCCAAAATACATCCCGCCAAGCACGTGCGAATGCGTGTGGAAGGAATCAATCACCAATGGAATGGACACCCTTGGACTCAGGCAAATTCCTTTGAGCAGGGTCTTAGTATTGGTCTTACCCGACCAATCCCCAAACCCTAACCCCTTGAAAATCAAGGGGGTGGAGGCGAGGGGAGTCGAACCCCTGTCCCCGAACCGCACTAGGCGTCCGTCCACATGCTTGACCGCACTTGGGATTTAAGGGGTCGGCCACGGTGCGGCGCGCTGCTTTCCCCCGATCGACCACGAAATCGAGTCACTCCCCAGCGCGGTCAATCCGCCAAGGAATCAGCCTGCTGTCGTCGCCTTCACACCTAGCAGGCGTCGGTGTGTCAGCGTCGCGGACTTTAGGCCGCGAGAGCTAGATCTTCGTAATCTGCGTTTGTTTGTTTGATCCGATTTTTTACGAGGCCAACGAATCATCCTCGGCATGCAGAACGCGCAATGAGCTTCGAGTCGAAACCAGTACGCCCCCTGACAGGTTTTAATTTGGAGCAGCCCAAATAAATGCGCAAGGGTGAATAAAAACGGGGAAAGAAACCTGAACCAAGCCCGAGGGTTCGGGCGCGGTAGACTGTGAGCGCAGCGAACAGCCCTAAAAGGGCGGCACGGCTTGCCGGGAGGCAAGTGCCGTCAAACCTGACTGGACTGTTGGACTGTTGGACTGTTGGATGCGGCATCCAAAAAACCCAACCCAACAGCCTAAAAGACTGAAAGCCTAACAACCTTGACCCATAAGGCTAATCCGGGAGTTGGTGGATAGGAGTTTGGAGATTTGGCGGAGGCAGTAGTTACAAATACCCAGCTTCCAACTCCAAGCTGCCAGCTTCCAATTACTTCAGGAACCTGATCGTGTAGGGGTAGCGGTAGCTCTCACCGTTGCTCGTCTTCACGGCGGCGATGATGATGCAGGCGAGCCAGACAATGAGCACGATGGGCAGGAGAAGGAAGCCGATCAGCACGAAGCAGAGAGCTCCTGCAATGATGCTGTAGATCGTGTAGGAGATCTGGAAGTTGAGCACCTCCTTGCCTGTGGCATCGATCTCCTGGCTGTCGGCCCTCTTTACAAGCCAGATCACCAGCGGCACGACGATATGGGCCAAGGCAAAGCTCAGGATCAGTCCCGAGAGGCCCGAGAGATGGAGCCCGATGCACCAGGAGCGGGCCGATTCCGAAGAAGCGGCCGGAACCATCTCAATGGTCGGTTGGGAGTTTTCCTGGCGGTTCAGGGGAGGAGGAGTGTCCATGGATCAAGCAGACATCCGACCTGCCTGTTTCGCAAGGCACAAGTTGACCCATGCTTGATAGGGGGCCCCCTTTCATCCCTCATAATTCATCCTTCATCCTTTTTCCATGGTTGCCAAGGAGGCCTCCGTTCGGTTGACTTTCCAAACGTCATTTTTGGCCCATCCTTCTTTTTTATGAGCGAACGCAGAGTTGTCATCACCGGCATCGGAGTCATCAGCCCCGTTGGATCCGACCTTGAGACCTTTTGGAAAAACCTGACGGCAGGCACATCGGGCATTTCCCAATACCAGGCATTCGACCCGGTGGGATTCGATTGCCTCATCGCGGGCGAGGTGAAGGGCTTCGAGGGAGCCCAGTGGTTCAAGACTCCGAAGGATGCCCGTCGCGCCGACCGCTTTGCCCAGTTTGCCATGGCCGGAGCCAAGCTTGCCTTGGACGATGCGGGCCTTGATCCTGAAACAACCGAGAGGGAGAGGTTCGGTGTCATCGTGGGAAGCGGCATCGGAGGTTTTCAGAGCCTGGAGAATGAGGCGCGCAAGCTGATCGAAAAGGGGCCCACCAAGCTCTCCCCATTCACCATCCCGATGATCATCAGCAACATGGCAAGCGGTTTGATCTCCATGGAGTACGGGCTGAGCGGGCCGAATATGGCGATCGTCACCGCCTGCGCCACCGCCAACAACTCGATCGGCGAGGCCTGGCGCATCATCAAGTTCGGCGATGCCGACGCCTTCATTGCTGGCGGTGCCGAGGCCACCATCACGCCCCTTGGTGTGGCCGGATTCTCCTGCATGAGGGCACTCAGCACGCGCAACGACGAACCCACAAAGGCATCCCGCCCGTTCGACAAGGACCGTGACGGATTCGTCATGGGTGAGGGCGCCGGTATTGTCGTCCTTGAGGAACTTGAGCACGCGAAGAAGCGAGGCGCTCGTATCTATTGCGAACTGGTCGGTTACGGAGCCACGGCGGATGCCTACCACATGACCGCTCCGCGTCCCGAGGGCGAAGGAGCCAGTCGCTGCATGCAGATCGCGATGAAGCACGCCAAGGTCACCCCAGCCGAGGTGGATTATATTAACGCCCACGGCACCTCCACCCCGATCGGTGACATCTGCGAGACCAAGGCGATCAAGGATGCCTTCGGGGATGCAGCCTACAAGGTTCCCATCAGCTCCACCAAGTCGATGACCGGCCACCTGCTGGGTGCCGCCGGCGGCATCGAACTCGCCGCCTGCGCCCTCGCCATGCGAGACGGGATCATCCCTCCGACAATCAATCTCGACAACCCGGATCCCGAGTGCGACCTCGACTACGTCCCGCACACGGCGCGTGAGGCCAAGATCAAGGTCGCTCTCAGCAATTCCTTCGGGTTCGGCGGTCACAACTCCTCCGTCGTCATCCGCACCTTCGAGGGATAAGGGGAGCAATCCGCATGAATCTCAAAAACTCCGCATCGGCCATTGCCCTGGCATTCCTCACCCTCGGTTGTTCCCATCAGTCCCAAGCCACCAACAGCACTCCCATGTCCCAATCCAATCCCTCTGACAATCTGGCCAAGGGTCAGGCCTTCCTGAAGCAAAACGCCGTCCAACCCGGCGTCAAGACCACCCCCAGCGGCCTCCAGTACAAGGTCATCACCGAGGGAACTGGTAAGAGCCCTGCGGCCACCGATACCGTCCTCGTCCACTACCGCGGCACCACGATTGACGGCGTTGAGTTTGACAGCTCCTACAAGCGCAACGAGCCGATCTCCTTTCCTCTCAATGGCGTCATCCCCGGCTGGACCGAGGGTGTCCAGCTCATGAAGGAAGGAGGAAAGATCCAGCTCTGCATCCCGTCGAATCTTGCCTACGGATCGCGTGGCGCGGGTGGAGTCATCCCTCCAGACGCGACGCTCGTGTTTGATATTGAACTTTTGAAAGTTCAATAATCAACCGCTTAAAGGCTTGGGATTTTGGCGCCGCGCGTTGTTGCCGCTCGCTCGCAGTAGTTTTGTCTGCCGATCTTCCCCGATCAGGCATCTTTGGATCTGCTGATCCAAGGACTTCTCAGCCTATTCCTCGAATGACATCGACGAAGGAGAAGCAAGCAAAGCCGCGTTCCCACACGCCTTTTGTACGCCCACCCTCGCGCGCCTAGAGCATTTTAAATAATAGTGTCGCCGTTTTTGATGTGGTGAGATAGAGGTGGTGGATGAGAACACTCTCTTTGGATCTCCGAGAACGGATACTTGATAGCTATGACAAGGATGAGGCGACACGGGATCAGATTGCCAA
>JBEIJN010000038.1:0-28330 GCA_040380225.1 Verrucomicrobiia bacterium
CAAAGGATTGGGTCCGGAGAAGATTGTCAGCGTTACTCCTATCAAATCGGAGAATCACTTGACCGATTCACAATGGGGTCTGACGAATCCTTGCACGGGAGATGTTTCTAAGGAATCGCTGTCATTAGTCATAAAAACCCTGCGCCTCTGCGTTTGCTTGCCCGGTCGTTGCTTCGCATCCGTTACGGCTGCGCGAGATTTCTTACCTTGTAATTGCGTCCAATAAAACCGAAACCGCTCTAGCTGAGCAAAACCGCTCTAAGCCCTGATCACGGCATTCTTCTCATCGAGCAGAATCACCGAGGGCTTGTGACCGGCGGCTTCTTCTTCATCGAGCCAGGCGTACGACATGATGGTGAGGCGGTCGCCGATCTTGCCAAGGTGGGCGGTGGCGCCGTTCAGCTCGATGGCTCCCGAGCCATGGGGCCCATAGATCACGTAGGTCTCGAAGCGCTCGCCGTTCCCCATGTTTCCCACGAGGATTTTCTCGTAGGGGCGGAGGCCGACACGCTCCGCTAGGTCGGAGGCGATGGTGAGGCTTCCCTCGTAATCGACGGAAGCTCCCGTCACGGCGGCACGGTGGATCTTGGACTTGAGCAGGCAGATGGTCATCGGAGAGCCACAGAAACTACGCCCCGCAGGGGCCTCCCTGCCAGATTTTTCAGTCTCGGGAGACTGCCTCTTCCGCAACCGCCGAAAGCTCGGGCGCCATCTTGTCGAAGGCACCGCAGACAGCAAGGGTCTTCAGGATCTCGCCCGAAGGACTGAACTTCAGAAGCTTCATGCGGCCGTCGGTCTCCTCCACAAGAGCCGTGAGGCTCTCGACCCAGTCGCCGGTATTGTAATAATCGAGACCCTTGATCTTCCGGATAGCGGCGGTGTGGATGTGGCCGCAGATGATCCCTTGGGCTTCGGCATCGGAGGCAAAGTGCACCATCGACTCCTCGAAGCCACCGATGAAGTTCACCACGTTCTTCACGCTGCTTTTGACGTAGGCGCTCAGCGACCAGTGACCACGGCCAAAAAGCCTGCGCAGGAAATTGACCGGCGTGTTGAGCCTCAGCAGCAACTGGTAACCGATGTCCCCCACATGGGCCAGCCAGCCCATGTTCTGGACGACCGTGTCGAGCTCGTGCCCGTGGGCCACCAGCAGACGGCGTCCGTCGACCGTGGTGTGGAAGGCGCGTGGCTGGATGTGGACATTCGCGTAGTCGCCTGTGAAATCGGTGATCCTCTCGTCGTGGTTGCCGGGGATGTAGATGATCTTCGACCCCTTACGACCCTTGCGAAGGATTTTCTGGATCACGTCGCTGTGATCCTGCGTCCAGAACACACCGCGCTTCATCGCCCAGATATCGATCAGATCTCCCACGACGTAGAGGGTGTCGCAGTCAAAGGTGCGCAGGAATCCCAGCAACGCCCCGGCTTGGCTTCCCCGTGTGCCAAGATGCACGTCGGAGATCCAGACGCTCCTGTAATGGATGGTGGCCTCGTCCTGCACAGTTTTTCTGTAAGTCCCGACGCTCCGATCTCCAAGGCCCGCGATGTCACGTTTTCGTCACAATTGCCCCGGTTTCGGAAGCAACGCGGATTGCCCCGTCTCCGGGCCCGTGTCATGATCTTACCATGCCTCAGCAACAAGCAACGGAGCCCCTCTTCTCGGACGAACTGCTCTGGTATTGCGTCAAGACCAAACCCAAGCAGGAGGGAGTGGCATCGCGTCTCCTGCGCAGTGAACTCGGGATCGAGGTTTTCTGCCCCAAGATCCGCTTCAAGCGCGCACGCGCCACCGGTGTCGCCTGGGTCAACGAGGCGATGTTTCCCGGATACCTCTTTGCACGCTTTGTCTATCCGGAGCTTTACCGTCGGATCGCCGCGACCAGCGGCGTCGCCAGGACGCTCTCCTTCGGCGGCCGTCCCTGCATCCTCGACGAGCGGATCATCGAGGATCTGCGAGCCCACGTGGCCGACGGGGAGACCGTCGAGATTGCCTGCGAACTCAAGGAAGGCGAGGAGGTCAAGGTGGTCGAGGGGCCGTTCCTCGGCGTGCGCGCACTGGTCACCCGCGTCCTTCCGGCGCGTGACCGCGTGGCGATCCTGCTGAACCTGCTCGGTCAGGAACGGGAGATCGAGGTGGCCGCCTCCGCGCTCCTCCCCGACGTGAAGCACCCGCTGGCGGAGAGATAGACGGAGAAACCTGAAAGCTGAGACCTGAAACCGGAGTTTCGCTGGTGACCGGCCTGTTTTCGTTCGTCTTGGGGAAATTGTTACCTATGTCCTGAGCTGCGCCAATTGCAGGTGTTTTCTTTAGGGAACCGCTGATTTAATCGCATAGAGGCCGTTGCGGGAAGAATGGGCCGCGGGCAAGGCGGCTTGGCACGAGCATCCCCGCAGCGGTCTGTAAGTGCCAAGCCACCGCAGCCCACTGCCGGTTATATCAGCAACCCGGAGGGCTGAAGCCATTTGTCGATTTTTGTGGAGTTTCTCGCTCGAGCGAGACCGCTGTGGGTATCGCCCATCGCTCGCGCCTTCAAAAATCAGCAAATGCTCTTCAGCGGCCTTCATGGGATTTCATCAGCGCTTCCCTAATGCGCAATCCGGTTTTTGCCCGAAATTCATTTTCCTCTGGCGAAGGGATCGCATCAGGATCCCGGTTCCTGTAAAAAGCCCTCATGTCCGGTTTCGAAATCATCTCCCTTCTTGTCGCCGCCTGTGCCGCCGGAGCGATCAATGCCGTCGCGGGCGGGGGAACCCTGATCACGTTCCCAGTCCTGATCCTCTTCGGCGTCCCGCCCGTGGTGGCCAACGCCACGAGCACCCTATCCCTCGTCGTCGGGATCTCGGGAAGTCTCTACGGTTTCCGCGCCCGCCTTGCCGAGGTGCGTCCATGGTTCCCGACTTTTATCCCGGTGAGTATTGCCGGGGGATTGATCGGCAGTGTCCTGCTCACCCGCAGCAGCGAGGAGTTCTTCGGCAAGCTTGTTCCCTATCTGGTGCTCTTTGCCACGGTGCTTTTCATGCTCCAGGGGTTGCTCAGGAGGCGTGTGGCCCACATGGCGGTGACTGCCCAGGCCCCACCAAGCGGTAGGTGGCATCTCGCGACCGCCCTCTTCTTTCAGTTCCTTGTCTCCCTCTACGGAGGCTACTTCGGCGCGGGTATCGGCATCCTCATGCTGGCCACCCTCGGTTTTATGGGGTTCACCGACATCCACGGAATGAACACGCTCAAGAATGTCCTGGGATCGCTGATCAATATCGTGGCCGCAGCATGGTTCACGATGAGCGGTCTCATCGACTGGCCGCGCATGGGAATCATGACAGTGGGCGCGGTCATCGGCTATTACCTCGGCGCCACCTGGTCCCAGCGGCTACCCCAGAGCGGCGTGAGGAGACTGATCTCCGTGATCGGCCTGATCATCACCGCCGTGATGTTCTGGAAGCTTCGTTAGAGAATCATCTAGTTAATCTGTGGCTCCTAGGGCGATTATCTTGACCGTCGATAAATAAAAGGACTCGCGCTGAGGCGCAGAGGCGCGGAGGAAAAGACAAAGGACCGGGACCGGGCAAGATGGGCACCATTACTCCCCTCAAATCGGAGAATCACAAGATAGATTCAGAATGGGGTCTGACGCCCCCATCCAAGGGAGATAATTCTAAAGAAGCGCTGCCGTTAGTCTAAAAACTCTGCGCCTCTGCGTCTCTGCGCGAGATCTCTTCCCTTGTCCATGCGTCAAATAAAACCGAAGCCGCTCTAAAAGGCTCCGACTTCCAGCTTATTGCGGTGGAGGGATTGGGATAAAATCTGAAAACAGGAAAACATGACTTCGGGTATGGGGTATTCGAACATCAATTCAACGGACTCAGGTGTATGGGTTTAACCCAAAATCTGCATTCGGAACCGATCACAAGATGAAAGCATCGTTAAAAGAGTTAAAAAGTTAAAGCGTTACAACGTGGATCCGGAGCATCCCGCTCTTATTCTTTGGGATGGCAAGTTCAGAGAAATCATTGTCCCAGCATGTCACGAGGAACCGGAGCAAGGTGCCTCATTCAGCACGTTGTAACCTTTCTAACTTTTTAACGGTTTTAACTTCGGAAAGAATCACCGATCAGGTGAAGCGTCCCAACCTGTGAAACCACCCCTATCGCAAAATCCGGGTTTAATCCCGCAATGTTCCCATCCTGTTTTTCCTGCTTTCTGATTCAATCTCTCCGTCTGCATCTGCCCTATCGTCGGCGCCCTACTTTCCAGCCTCCTGATGGGAGGAATGATGGCGGAAGAGTCCGGCAACCAGATGATTCCAACCTTTCAGGAAGTAGTAGAGAATGGAGACGGCACAGAAAAACAGAACGGTCATCTCCATTGGCTTGAACGAGGAGGCATCGCTCACTGCGCGATGCACCAACCCATGGGGATCGGTGACGATGTTCCAGCTGTTGAGGCGGTCGATCCGCCCCATGTACATGGCGAAGGAACTCAGGGCGATGACCGCTATTTCCATCGGGAAGACCAGCCATCCCGAAAGTTGTCGCTTGATGAATCGTCCTAGGATCATCACCGAGAGGGTGAAGCACTGCATGCCAAAGAGAAAGTAGACGAAGTACTCCAGCAGCAGGAGGCTCATCGCCCAGATGGGGAGGGGAGGAGTGACCCTGACCTTCCAGATGAAATGGATCGCGTCTGTGAGGACATAGGGAGCGTTCGGAAGAAAGAGAATGAACACTCCCAGTAGGGGCCACCAGAGCAGGGCTGGGATTCTGATGCTGCGCCGAAAGATGATCAGCGCCATGAGCAGTGGAAAGAGGGTGAGCGCCAGATCGATACCGATGTGAAAATCCGGCCTGATGATCCCGATTGCCTGGTCAAGGGTCTGCTCGATTTCCGGACGAGCACTGAGCGTGGATGCGATTTCTTCAACCATGATTCACGAAACTAACGCGGATTGTGTTTAAAAATCGAGAGCTCTCATGAAGGCCTTGGGTCTTGGTTCGTAGAAGCGTTCCCCGGCCTCCATGGCCTCTTTCCGCAGGGTCGGGAGCGTTTTTGAGATGCACTCAACGAGGAGTCTTGCTGCCCTGGATCTGGGGCCGTTCGAGAGGGTGGCGGCAAGGAGTGCGAAGTCGCGCTCGGTTCCCGCCAGTTCCCCGATCTTCTCCGTCTCCGCGATCAGTTTGCGATGATCCTGCCAGTAGGGAGTCGTGATCCTGAGTTGGTACCAGAGCTGCTTAACCAATTTCCGCCACAGGTGGAAGTCATCCGCATCCCGCGTGGTTGCACTGAGATCCAGGGCTGTGCGCCCACGGCGATAGGTGCGGAGGATCCGGCGGTGCAGATTCTTCGAGTCAAGGGTGTCCAGCGGGCATTCGGCAAGGGAATCCCGGACGCTGGCCAAAGCCCGCACCACCCGGGGGATTTGGCGGGCGTCATTGAGACGCCTCTGCTTGGCGACATCGGCAAGACCGTTTCTCAGCGAGTCGAATTCCCCGGACGCGAAGCCGCCTTGTTCCATCAGGAGATCGAACGTCCCGACCTGAACCTCCGAGTCCCGAAGCGGGCCGGTACGCGCCGATGCATCCCGCAGGAGACCGAGCAACTTCTCCCGCAGAGGTCGGTCCATGGCAGGGGAGGCAAGTTGGATGATCGCACGGACTTTCTTGATGTAGGTCCGGGCATTGTGAACGGCCTCCGGGGAGACATTGTTCCCCTTGAGTTCCTCCATGGCGGCATCCAATTGGAGTCCGGCCAGTTTCCGCAGGCCTTTCTGGAAACACTCCCCTCTGCGGAGTTCAAGGCGCGGCTTCCTGGCAACGTTCCTTTTCCCCGAGGGCTTTTCGTCCAGCTTGGTCGGCCTGCTCTTGGTTTTTCTTCCTTCGGCCATGGGAATCAACGGGTGGAGCGGGCTTTAAGGTTCCTTAAGTCTGCTCGCGCCATTCCCTGTAGGGATGCACGGTCAGGTTGGAATTGTAGTAGCGGGGATCACCGGTGACCTCGGAGCCGACCCATTCCGGTTTATCGACGTGTTCAGAGGGGTCGTTCAGTTCCACCTCGGCGACGATGAGTCCCGCGTTCTCTCCGGCGAATTCATCCACTTCCCAGAGATGGCTTCCGATCGGGATGGTTGTCCGGGTCTTCTCGATCACCGGTCCGTCGCAGAGAGGAAGCATCGACCGGGCATCTTCCACGGGGATGGGATACTCGAATTCCTGACGGGTGATCCCGATGACGGGGCCTTTGATTGTCAGGAAAGCCTCCTGACCGGCAATGCGGACCCTCACCGTGCGCCTGCTCCCTCGGGAAAGATACCCCTGGGCATACGGAACGGCATTGCCCAATTGTCGCCATGCCTCTGATTTCACCAGAAACTTACGTTCTGTTTCCAATGCCATGATTTCAGAAAAGCACCCCCGGATGACATCGGCAAGACCAAGAGAAGTAGGGAATTTGCGTACATTGACCGGTTCAATTGGAATTTCCGGGCCGATCCCTCTACATTGACGGTCATGTGGTTGTTTTACGCCGTCGCCGCCTCGATCTGCTGGGGCATGAGTTATGCCGCCAGCGGCCCCCTGCTGAACAGGGGGTTCAGTCCTCTCCTTTTTTTCTTCGGCTACACCCTGTTCGGACTTTTGGGAGCCACAATCTCGCTCCTCTGCTCGGGCAGGATTTCTTCAGTGTGGAAGCTTCTGGCCATGGAACGGGCGGATGCACCGTGGTTTTTCTTTTCAATAGCGATCGGCGCGCTCGGAGCCTACCTGACCTATGTCGCCATGGGGGCCAGGAATCCGACGCTGGCCGCGCTGATAGAAGTTTCCTATCCCTTCTTCGTGGTTCTCTTCACTTGGCTCTTTTTTAGGGAAGTGCAGCTGAACGTCGTCACGCTCTGCGGAGGAGTTCTTGTGCTGGCAGGTGTTGCCGTGATCATGCTCGGTGAGAAGTGATCCGTGTCGTGGCAAAAACGTAACCCGACCTCGTCAAGCAGGGCTTTCCTCGTGCGCCGGAATTCCCTAGAAACAATCCAGTCCATGAGCGAGCAGTCCGAACAGATCCTTAAGGTATCCAATCTCCGTAAAAGCTACGGTGACATATCCGTCTTGAAGGGGGTGAGTTTTGAAGTCGAACAGGGTGATCTGGTATCGATCATCGGGCCGAGCGGATGCGGCAAATCCACCCTGCTTCGATGCCTGAATGCGCTCGAGATCTTGGATTCGGGAGTGATCCGGATAGCCGGGGTGACCCTGGAACGTTCCGAGGGGGAACGGAGGCTTGATCCGCGATTCCACGATCTGGCCCACGAACTCCGTCAGCGCGTCGGGATGGTCTTTCAGCAGTTCAACCTCTTCCCGAACAAGACCATCCTGGAAAACGTCATCCTCGCCCCGCTGGTGGTGAATGGTGAGCCCCGGGAGGTTGCCGAGGAAAACGGCCTGCGCCAGCTTGAGAAGGTAGGTTTGGCGGGTTTCGCGAAGCGTTATCCCGCCCAACTCTCGGGTGGTCAGCAGCAGCGGGCCGCAATCGCCCGGGCCCTGGCGATGAATCCCAGGGTGATGCTCTATGACGAGCCAACCTCGGCCCTTGATCCGATGCTTGTCGACGAGGTGCTCTCCGTGATGAAGGCACTCGATGCCGAGGGGATGACCCAGATCGTTGTCACTCATGAGATCCGTTTCGCCAGGGATGCTTCCGACTACATCGTCTACATGGAGCAGGGTGAGATCGTGGAGATCTCGGACGAGGATGAGATCTTCACCAACCCCAAGGATGAACGCACCCGCAGGTTCCTCCGACGTTTTGCATGATCACGAGGCTTCTATCGCTATTCCTCCTTACCGTTGTCACCCTACATGCGGCCGACAAGGCCGACAAGGGAGCAAAGGGTTCCGATGGCGGAACGACAAGCGAACTCCGCTGGGCTGCATCCGTCGACAGCAATGCCCCGTATTCCTTCTTCGACAAGAACAACCGGTTGACCGGGTTCGAGTATGAGATCATCACGGGAATCGCGCGCCACATGGGCCGTGAGCCGAAGTTCATCCAGAACAGTTGGGACGGCCTGATCCCAGGTCTCGGTCGCGGTCTCTACGACTGCGTCATCTGCGGGATCGAGATCACCGCGGAGAAGGGGAGGGAGGTGCTCTTCAGCAGTCCATATTACATCACGTTCGAGCAGTTGGTGGTTGCCAAGGGTACCCCGCAGGTCACATCCCTTGCCGCCCTTTCCGGACGCAAAATCGGAACCCTTGAGCAGACCGCCGCCCTCCGGATGCTTGAAGAGACGCCGAATGTCGTGGTGAAGAGTTATGCGGAGGAGATCAACGCCTACAACGACGTGATGAACGGCCGCCTCTACGGCGTGCTCCTTGATTTTCCCATCGCCAAGTATTACGCGGGGCCCAATGCCGGGCTTGAGTTCACCGGACCTCCCTTCGGCAAGATCACTTACGGAATTGCCGTCTCACGCAGTCGTCCCGAGCTTGTGCAGCAGATCAATGCCGCCCTTAAGGAGATGGCTTCCAGTGGCGAACTCCGCGACATCCTCTCCCGTTGGGGACTCTGGACACCGACCATGGCGGCTACCCTCAATCAGAGCGCCGACCCTTCCCTTCCCGACACCGAGTACCAGGCATTTGCCGCACAGTTCGACCAGGATGGAGGGATCGTGGCCCGCCTCAAGCGTTACTTCGTGTACTGGCCGCTGATTCTCCAGGGATGCGTGATGACTCTGGAAATCTCCATCCTGAGCATGATCCTTGCGATCACGGCGGGCTTCCTGCTTGCCCTGGTTCGCGTTTACGGCCCCTTTCCCTTAAGGTTTCTCGCCATCCTCTACATCGAAATCGTCCGCGGGACACCGCTTCTCGTCCAGTTGCTGATCCTCTTCTACGGACTTCCCTACATCGGGATCAAACTCGAACCCTTCGTGGCCGGAATGCTCGGTCTCGGCCTGAACTACGCCGCCTACGAAGCCGAGAACTACAGGGCCGGTCTTCTCGCGATACCCAAGGGGCAGATGGAGGCCGCCCGTGCGCTGGGAATGACACACCGTCAGGGACTTCGACATGTCGTGGTGCCGCAGGCCTTCCGTCTAGTCCTTCCGCCGGTGACCAATGACTTCATATCCCTTCTGAAGGACTCGTCGCTTGTCTCTGCCGTCACGTTGATCGACCTGACGGGCGCCTACACTCGCATAGCCACCCAGACCTTTGATTATTTCGGGACGGGACTGCTGATCGCTGCCATTTACCTCTTGATCGGGCTTCCTTTTGTGCGACTGACGGGTTGGCTTGAAAAACGACTTTCCACCGATAGGCGCACACCCGAGCAGAAGCCATCATTCTGGATCGGGCTCGGTGCATGAAACGGCTCCTGGGAGTCCAATGAATCATCCCGTTGTGGCTGGTGTCAGTCGCCGTGAATTCATCACGGGACTCGGAGCCTTCTTCGCTTCGCAACTCCTCATCCCCAAGGTTCTCTCCGGCGTGGTGCTCTCCGGGGATCTTCGTCCGCTCCGTCTTGGTTTCCTAACCGATTGCCACGCGATGGCCGAGCAGGATGCCCCAAGCGCCCTTGCCCGCACCGCGGACCTGATGAACTCACTCAGGCCCGACCTGATCATTGGAGGCGGGGATTTTGTCCATGGTGGCTTCTATGATCCAGGGAAGACCATCGATCGTCGGTGGGTGATCGCCGACCGTTTCCTAAGGTCACTGAAGCAGAGAATGGAACCGCTCATAGGAAATCATGACTTCTACGAGCCGCTCCAACGGGACGGCTCCCCGTCTCCTCATGATCCCCGATGGCGGTGGCGCCGCCACTTCGGCCTTGAGAGGACTTACCGCTCCTTTTCATTCCGCGGCTACCGCTTCCTGATGCTCGATTCCGTCAAGGTCGTGGGAGGAGTAAATCCATACCGCGGGTGGATCGATGCCGCCCAACTTCTCTGGCTCGACAGGGAGTTGGCGACGATTCCCAAGGATCAACCGATCATTCTTTGCACGCACATCCCCTTCAGGACATCCGTCATGGAGAACTTCGGTTCCTTAGTGGGACCGGCACCGGGACGTGTCCGCGTGCTCAACTCCCATGCCGTTCTTGAGAAACTGAAGAACCGCCCGCTGGCGCTGATCCTTCAGGGACATGTCCACACGAACGAGCGCCTGGAGTTGGATGGTATTCCATGCATCACCGGGGGAGCGGTCTGCGGCAAGTGGTGGAGGGGCCCCAACGGCGCGACATCTCCCGGAGTAGGCCTCATCGAGATCCTTCCCTCCGGTTCCTCCAGCCCTTCCAACTCCACAGGCGGGGGAGTCGGTTGGAGCTATCTGGAGACACCGCCATCTCCCGTTCTCTCGTCGGTTGCCTGATCAATCAGCTCATCAGACTCTCTGGTGAGGCAGGCAAGATATGGCCATCAAGGAGGGCACCCTTGCCGTCCTGTTACTTCATCCCGGATTATGCGATAGAGAGGCGTCAACAGGTGTGGACGGATCACCCGGATGGTGAGTCCCTAAAAGGTTAAAATCGTTACACTGTTAAAAGGTTACAAGGGGCTGAAGTCAGAGACCGAATGGAACTCATGAAGGCATCTTTTGACGGCACTTTCCCTGCCTTCTCCCTCCCGAATCCCGAGTCAGGGCTCTCTCGGATCCACGTTGTAACATTTCACCTTTTTTAACTCTTTTAACGCGGCCTCCTATGTTCTCAAAAATTCCCAATGCAAATTCCGGGTTCATGCTTCTCACTTCATCCCTGCCAGCCACTCCCTGTAGATCACAGGGGAAATCTCGGAGGGCTTGATCTCGCTTCGACCGCCCCAGAAGACGTTGGTGTAGAGAAGAGGGATGCCCGCTTCCTGCAAGTGGCGGTCCATTGCGGCCTTGTGCTCGAGGACCCTGGCCTTGTCGGTCCCATGTGCCACGCCCATGATGTTGACGTTGTTGAAGTCAGGGCCTCCTTCGCGCCAGTAGCAGTGAGTCATGATGTCATGGCGACCGATCTCGGCCCCGGCCTCACGTTCCCTACCCGGAGGAACTGCCCAATGGAAGAGGGCGTTGAACCGGGTGACGCGGATACCGGTCGCGGAGGGCTTCACGTGCTCGAGGAACGTGGAGAACCGACCGAGAAGTTTTCTCTCCAGAAAGGAACGGGCCACGGAGTAGAAGACCTCCGGGGTGACACCGGCAGCCTCGGCGCGCTTCAGCCAGGGGAGGGGGGTGATCTCATCCGGAGTGAACTCCCGCTTGAGTTCCAGCAGGACGCTCCACTCCAGATCAGTGAGATGCACGACGGCAGGCTGCATCATGGTCGCGGGCTCTTCGGAACGGGTCCCTGGTTCACAGTTCTTGCGGCGCACATGACCGACACCCAATGCAAAGATCCCCTTGGCCTGCATGATGCGGAATGAATCGGCCCCGATCCGCTTGGCGAGAAGCTCGCAATGATCCGTGAGGGAGAATCCCGCCGGAACCTTCAGCGTGGTCCAGAGGCGGAATGCTCCTCCCTCAATCCGTGCATCCGTGGAGCGGACAACAACGTGACCGGAGAACGGATCCTCCTTGAAGAGAAAGTCGAATGCCTCGTCGAGGCGCTCTTCGGGAACCCTCCACGCGACCAAGGCCCCCTCGGCAAGGTTATTGGCAATCAGGGTCTGGCGCACGCGGCGGATCGTTCCAGCCTCTAACATGGCGCGGATACGGGTCAGGACCGTCTGAAGGGGTTGTCCTGACTGACGGGCGACCTCGGCAAAGGGATCCTCATGGAATCCGGCGATCTTATCCTCGGAGATGGCGAGGATGGCGGCATTGACGGGATCGTTGTGCTCGACGGGAAGCATGATAATAGGCTGTTAGCGGTTTAGGCTGAAGACTGTTAGGTCAGAGGGGAAAGCGTTGGAAAAGGATGAATGATGAATGATGAAAATCAGAGAATCCGAAAAGCGAATGGAGCTGGGATTTGAAGGCAACCCCAGTAGTTTTCAACCTCTTTTCCTGATTTCCAAATATCCAGATTGATCACTTGATGGCTTCCGAGAGGACATCGAGGACGCGGTCGATCTCGGCGGCAGTGTTGTAGAAGTGGGGGCTGAAGCGGAGCCAAGTGCCGTGCTCGCGGGTCTTGCGGCAGGAGGCGGAGATGAGGGCCTTTTCCATCGCGGCGAAGAGAAGGGTCGGATCCTTCGCGGGATGGCGTGTGGTCACGATGCCGGAACGGAGCGGTTCATCGGCGGTGGGTGAAAGGAACTCGAAGCCTAGCCTGGCGAGACCCTGCTCCAAGCGGTCGCGTCGATCCAGGATCAGCGACGAGACGGAATCGAGCCCCTGTTCGCGGATCAGATTGATCGATGCCCTCATGCCATAGATACCCGCGACGTTGAGAACACCCGGTTCATAACGGCGGCCACCCTCCTCGAACTCGATGACTTGCTGGGCTTGGAAATCGGGTGACTTCACATTCCACGATCCCAGAAGCGTCGGTCGGCAGGTCTCGAAGCGTTCCCTGGCAACGTAAACGATGCCGGCAGCAAGTGGGCCGAGCAGCCACTTGTGCGCATCAGCTGAGAGGAAATCGACTTCGGAGGCCGGTGTGGGGAAGGCACCCAGTGTCTGGATCGCATCCAGTGAGAAAAGGATGCCGCGCTTGCGGAGCAGGGAGCCGATCGCGGGAATATCGATGCGCCATCCCGTCTGGAAGTGGCAGGAGGCGAGTGCAACGAGACGGGTGGCGGGGGTAAGGGCCGCCTCGACGCATTCCGTGGTGATCCGGCCGAGGCCTTCCGTCCGCAGGTATCTGATGATGACACCGTGCCGTTGGAGATTGAGCCACGGGTAGACATTGGCGGGATAGTCCTCGCCATAGATCAGCACCTCGTCACCGGCCTTCCAGTCGATGCCGTTTGCGAAGAGACTCAGGCCAAGGGAGGTTGGCCCAAGCAGGGCGATCTCGTCCGGATCCGCCCCTAGCAATGCGGCCGCATCGCGGCGGGTCGAGGTGATTTCCTTAAGAACGCCTCCGAACTCCTGCTGATCCACACTGCTCTCGGTGATGTAGGCGGTCATCGCCTCCGCGGCGCAGGCGGGGAGTGATGTGACTCCGGCATGGGCTAGAAAGATCCTCTTGCCCGCCACCGGGAAGGCCCGGAGGCGTTCCTCCTCTGAGCCGAAGCGCTGCATCAGAGCTTCTCTCCGGTCGTGACGGCCGGAGTTTCCTGAATCATCTTCCAGAACTGGTCGGTGCTCTCGGCCTGATCACCCTGATCGTCGCCGTCATTCATCGGCAGCTTCGAGCGGAATAGAAAGTCGCGGATGGTATTCTTGTGGAGGACGCGGTGGATCAGGATCCCCTCCGCATGACGCTCGAAGTAGATGCGGTGGTCGCGGCAACGGAAGCGGTGAAGCGTGCGACCGTCGCGCTGGATCCTGCTGAAATTCTCCCCGTCGAGGGAACTGAGATCATCGGGAAGGATCTGGAACTCGGAGAGGAGGTCGAGTTGGAGATCCTTGGGAAGGGCGCTCATTTCAGAGGCGCTGACGGGATTGAAGATGACTTGGAACACGGCAAGGAGGCTAAATGAAAAAGGAAAAAGGAAGAATGAAAAATGAAGAATCCGGAAGGTTCTGGTGTATTGGGGAGATAGGGGAAAAGGGAAGAAATATGGAACTCAAGAACTCAGGAAAAGGATGTGAAAAGTTAAAATGTTAAAATGTGAAAGGATTCAAAATATTAAGTGGATCCAACGCTAGGGGCTTCATCCCCTTCCTGATTTCCTGAGTTCCTGAGTTCCTGATTTAAAAACTCTCTATCTTCTGGGGTCGTTGCGGAAGGTTTCGGCGTTCAGGGAAATGAGGACAGTCGACTCGTGTTCGTAGCTGAGGATGTTGAGCGTGCCGGTCTGAAGCACAAAGTGGCGCCCCTCCACAGGGGAGAGTTCCAACCACCGGGCAATCAGGACTCTGAGCACATGGCTGTGGGCGAAGAGGACGACATCTTCATTGACCGACTTGGCGCGGGCAATGACGCGGTCACAGCGCTCTGCGACTTGATCGGGTGTCTCGCCGCCGGGCGTCGGGCTCGTGAAGACAGTCCAGGTCGGATCGGTCTTGCGGATCTCCTTGGTGGTGATTCCCTCGTACTCTCCGTAGTTCCACTCGGTAAGGTCATCCGTGATCTCGGCACGGTCGAGCAGTCCGGCCAGTTCACAGGTTCGCCGGGCCCGGGCGCGTGGACTGCAGAGCACCAGCTTGAAATCCCAGTCGGAGAGTTCCTTTTTCAGCGAAGAGGCCTGACGCTCACCCTCGAGCGTGAGGGGGATGTCGCTGTAGGAGGTGTGTTTTCCGTTTTTGCTCCACTCGGTTTCACCGTGGCGGACGAGGACGATTTGTGGGCCGGAGGAGCGCATGGAAGAGAAATGATGAATGATGAATGATGAATCCAGAAGAGGGGATGAAACCTGAAACCTGAAACCTTAAAGCTGAAAAGAACTAATACGAGTTGATTTCGTTTCTTGGATTACAGTTCCAGCCACCCACGCAGTCTGCCATCGAGTGTTTTGATGTCATCCGAGGACAAGCGCCCCACGACCTTCCGAACGAGTTGGGATTCCACGGTCGCCAGTTGCCCCTTCACGGCGCTGGGGACATTCAGCCCACAGGACTTCCAATTGTTGAGTGTGAAGTCCCCATTCTTGAGTCGTGAGGTGATTGGAACCAAATAGAGATCTCCGCCCGTGGAACCACGGCCAATAACGATGGCGGGGCGGACTTTGGTGCTGCTCAAATCCGAAAACGGAATCGGCAGAAGAACCACATCATTTCGTGAGCAGTTTATTGTAGACGTCATCATCGGAGTTATCCCATACCTTCATCAGTCCCTGTTTTGAGGACTCGATCCAATCCCGGCTCTCTCTCTGGGGTGTGGGGATGATTCCTGCAACTTGCTCCAGGCAAAACAGTAACTCCTGATTCAGCGAGCGCCTATTGCGGGCCGCGCGTTCTTTAAGAGCTGTGCGCAACTCCTGAGGAACATCTTTCAGAGTGATTGTTGACATAGTGAAACCGTAAAACATCCATTATGGATGTCAAATGGATGCTTAAACCCGGAATTTACATTGGGAATTCCTGAAATAATAGGAGGCCGCGTTAAAAGAGTTAAAAAGTGAAAATGTTACAACATGGATCCGGGAGATCCCTGACCCGAGATTCGGGAGGGGAATGTCAGCGAAAACGTCGTCAAAAGATGCATGCATGAGTTCAATTCGGCCTCGGACTTCAGCCCCCTTTTAACCTTTTAACGGTGTAACGCTTTTAACCCTTCCGGGACTCACCATCCGGGTGAACCATCCAGATCTGTTGCCGCTTCTCTACCGCATAATCTGGGTTAAACGAAACTTGATAACTTCAGTCTAACAGCCTGATGTCAGGCTACGGCGAGTTCCAGTTCGGTCTGTCCGGGGAAGATCTCGAAGAGGATCGGGACTCCGCTGAGTTCGGCGAGCAGTCGGCCGTTCCCCTCGCGGGCCGGATCCTCCTTATCGGCGGGATGGTTGTTGAGGACAATCCCAGCGCAGGTCAGTCCGCGTGCCTTGATGGACTCGAGGGTGAGCAGGGCATGATTGAGCGTGCCCAGCTTGTTACGAACGACAAGCAGCACGGGAAGGTTCATCTCCTTGGCCAGATCGGCGGCGTCATAGGTTGCCGAAAGCGGCACAAGCCATCCTCCGACTCCCTCCACGAGCAGTGATCGGCGGGTGCTGCGGAGATGATGGAATGCCTTCATGACTTCCGCTGGATCGAAGGTCCGCCCTTCCAGACGTGCGGCCTCGATCGGGGCGAGGGGAGCCTTGTAGGCGACGGGGGTGACTTCCTCGATTGAGAGTTCGTTGTCCGCCGCCTCACGGAGCGCCCCCGTGTCGCCCGGTTCCCCACAGGAGATAGGCTTCATGGCAACGGTGTCGAATCCCGCCTTCCTCAGGCTACGGGTGAGAAGTGCGGTGACGAAGGTTTTTCCCGCGTCGGTGTCGGTTCCGGTGATGAAGAAGGTCATGGGTAGTAGGTGGAAAGTTAAAAAGTGAAAAGTTGAAAGGTTAGAAGGTTCAATCCGTGAGCCAGATCAATTCCGAAAAATACGTTTTAACTTTCTAACCTTTCACGTTTTCACGGCTGTGGCTTCGCCACAGCCTCGGTCGCCTTCAGGAAGACTGTTTCCAAGTCAAGTTGGGGCTGGCGGGTTCCCACGAGGCGGGCGCCGTGAGTCGCAGCCAGTCGGGAGATCTCAGCCTGTAGTTCGGGCCCGGCGTTCTCGATCAGGAATTCCGTCTGACCGGAGACCCCCGTGAGGATCTCGAGTGAACCTTCGCGGACCAGCACTCCCTTGGCCAGGATGCCGACGCGGTCGCAGACTTCCTGCACCTGCTCGAGGAGGTGCGATGTCAGGAGGACGGTCTTGCCTCGTTCCTTGAGGCGCAGGATGAGATCACGGATCTGCCGCGATCCGGCGGGATCGACGCCTGCGGTCGGTTCGTCAAGGATCAGCAGACGCGGGTCGTGCACCATCGCCTGGGCCAGACCGATGCGCTGGAGCATCCCCTTGGAATAGCCGCTGATGCGCCGGTCTCCTGCATCCTGAAGCCCGACCAGTTCCAGCAGTTCCGTCACGCGTGCGCGCAGGGTGGAGCCGCCGAGGCCGCAGAGTTTTCCGTAAAAGGAGATCGTCTCGGCGCCGGTGAGGAATTTGTAGAAGTAGGGATTCTCGGGCAGGAAGCCGACATCCGTCCTGCTCTTCACTTGGGCGCTGGGAACTCCGAAGATCTCGGATGTTCCCGCCGTCGGAGTGACCAGCCCGAGCAGGATCTTGAGGGTCGTGCTTTTTCCCGAACCGTTCGGACCAAGAAGGCCGTAGACATGCCCTGCCGGGATGTCGAGGGAGAGTCCGCGCAGGGCCGTCACCTGACGGCGGCGCAGAGGAACCGGGAAAACCTTCTTCAGGTCGCGGATTCTGACGGCAGGAATCTCGGAGGATATCGTGTCCATTTCAGGAGATGATGCGGAATCCCTTTAGTCCCGGTTCTGCTGTCGCAGGGGTCACGTTCTCGTGTTCGATATGACCTGCCAGATGGCTCTCGCGGATTCCCTGCAGGAAATCCTCCACTTCGGCGGAATCCCCGGAGGCAAGAACCTCAACGCGACCATCCGGATGGTTCTTCACCCATCCCGTCACTTCGTATCCCTTGGCCAGCGAAAGAACGGAGGCGCGGAATCCGACCCCTTGGACCTTTCCCTCATAGAGCGCGCTGATCGTGATCATGAAGGCGGTCGTTATCAGGCCCGGGTCTGTCCGCTGCCTCGGATCTGATACTTGTAGCTGGTGAGTTCCTCGAGGGCCATGGGACCTCGGGCATGGAGTTTGTCGGTGCTGATGCCGATCTCGCAGCCGAAGCCGAACTCCCCGCCATCGGTGAATCGGGTGGATGCGTTCCAGTAGACAGTTGAGCTGTCGACTCCCTGAAGGAAGCGCTCCGCAGTGACGGCGTTGCCGGTGATGATCGCATCGCTGTGATGGGATCCGTGGGTTTCGATGTGGGTGATCGCCTCCTCGACCGAACCGACAGTCTTGACCGCAAGGGTCATCGCCAGGAATTCGGTCCGGAAGTCCTCCTCCGTGGCCTCTTTGACCAAGGGGTTCGATTTCAGTGAATCGGGAAGGAAGGAAAGCGTCTCCTTGTCACAGCGAAGTTCCACCCCCTGATCTAGAAGTGTCTTTCCTCCATCAACTAGGAAGGCAGGTGCGATTCCTCGATGGAGAAGGAGTGTCTCGGCCGCATTGCAGACGCCGGGGCGCTGGCACTTGGCATTGAGGATGATGTCGCGCGCCATGGTGAGGTCGGCTTCCCCGTCGACATAGACCGCGCAGATCCCGTCGTAGTGCTTGATGACAGGCATGCGTGCGTGCTTCACGACGGTCTCGATGAGCCCCTTGCCGCCGCGAGGGATCATGCAGTCGAGATAGGCATCCATCTCGCAGAGGATCCTGACAGCCTCGCGGTCCGTTACGGGAATGAGTTGGATCGAGGCTGCGGGAAGTCCGGCCAAGGCGGCCCCCGCCTGCAGGGCGGATGCGATCGCCTTGTTGGAATGAATGGCCTCGCTCCCACCGCGGAGGATCACGGCGTTGCCGGCCTTGAGGCAGAGCACGGCGGCGTCGCTTGTCACATTGGGACGCGACTCATAGATGATCCCGATCACGCCGATCGGAACACTGATCTTGCGGAAGGTGAGTCCGTTCTCCTTCTTCCATTCCTTCAGAATACGGCCGACAGGGTCGGGAAGAGCCGCAGCCGTCCTGATTCCCTCGGCCATCGAGGTGAGACGCTTGGCGTCCAGCTTGAGGCGGTCGAGCATCGCCTCGGAGAGGCCGTTCTTACGGCCCGCCTCAAGATCAAGGGCATTGGCAGCGAGGATCGCTTCGCTTTGGGCAAGCAGCTGCTCTGCCATGGCCAGCAGGGCCTCGTTTTTCTTGGCCGAGGAGGTCGTGGCAAGCAGGCGTGCGGCCTCGCGTGCGGCGGCGCCAATTTCATGAATCCGTGATGTCAGGTCTTCTGCCATGGTTAGGCTTACTTTTCTAATCGACGGAAACTGAAACGGCAACATCGGGCGAAAAAGCTGAATAACTTGGCTCTACTCTATTGGGAGTGGGGAAAAGTTCCTTAATAGTACGGAATGAAGTTTCACGCAAAGGACGCAACGGTCGCAAAGAGGGATTCCTTGATGCTGTGTTTTACTGGCAGGGTAGTTGCAAGAATTTCAAAAGATCACCATTCTTACCCCCTTCTCTTTGATCCTACTTTGGCGACCTTGCGCCCGTTGCGTGAAAAGATCATCTTTCTATCAACCCACTGCAAACAGCGAGGTGGCAAAAACTGAGATAAGAAATGATCTGGTGAATCGACATCGTGAGATGATCGATGTAAGGAAGGGTAGTGCGTGGTTTCATTCTCATCGTTCTGCTTTGCATGAGTCTCCCTGCGTATGCCCAGATGAGGGAGGCGACCAATCACGAGGCGCGGACGATCGATGAGAGCGCCACGCAGCACCTGCGCGAGGAGCTTGGAGTCAATGAACTCACGACCCCACTGGTGGGAAAGGTCTTCTCTGATTTGGAACTCTTTCAACCCCCTCCGCTCGATCTTGTCCGCTCCTTTGATCTCAAGCAGAGTTTTCCCAACCGATTCCAGACGGCCTTGCAGTTCGGTGCGCTGGTTGCGAACGGATTCGTAGCCACGATTGCCCACCAGAAGCAGCTGATCATTGGCACTGGGCGCGCCCTCATCAGGGAAGCCAATACCCTGAGCGCCGGCCAGCGTCTCACCAGCCGCAGCAGGGCCCTTTTTGATCTGAGCGAACGCAATGACTGGCAGGGCCTGCGCATGGAACTGAATGCCACTCAGGAGGATGTCGAAGACTCGATGCTCGAACTCAAGGACGGGGAGATGGCCGATCTGGTCAGCCTGGGGGGATGGCTGCGCGGTTTCCAGCTTGCCGCCCACGTCACAGCCGCTCATTACAGCCCGGAGAAGGCCACCGCTCTGGTCCGTCCGGCCATCATGGATTACTTCATCGCCAGGATGGACTGCCTGAGCCCCTCCATGAAGAAACGTCCAGTCGTGATCACCATCGCCTCGCGACTGAAAACCATCCGCGCCATCGCCATTCCGGGAAAGCCCCCGACCGAGGGTGATGTCGTCCGGATGAGGGATCTCGCCGATGAGGCGATGAAGGCTGCCCTGTCAAAAGATGCGATGTCCAAGGATGGAGGATCCCGCCCATGAAGTCCCCCTCCGCAAGGCTTCGAGCGCTCGGTGAGCGCTATATCGAGAGAACCTGCAGCGATTTTCCCCAATGGGGGAGCGGCCTTGGATTCTCCAAGTATGAGTCGTTGTTGGGCGGAAGTGACGCCAAGACCCGAACGACGCGGAATTTTTTTCTCGAGGAGTTGCTTGCCGAGGCAGAGTCGCTGCCTGCCGCAGCCCTCACGGGAGATGATTGGCTCGACCGCCGGTGCTTTCTCTCGTTGCTACGCACGGAGTTGTTGAACGGCCGGGATCTGGAACGCTGGAGGAGGAATCCGCAGGAGTGCTGCGACGGCGCGGTGGGTGCGGTCTTTGAACTGGTGATCCGTCACGCCGAGGATCTTCGCAAGGCGCGTCCCGCGATCGAGTCTCGTCTGGCGGCGATTCCGCGGTTCCTCAAGGAAGGAGCTTCCGCAATCAGCTCACCCGTCCCGCTGTGGACAAGGCTCGCTGTCCAGTCCTGCAAGGGTGCCCGGGAATTCGTCGAGACCATCGGCGAAACGCTCACTGCACTCTCTCCCGATCCTGCACGGACACGCAGACTGGCCCGTGCGGCCGGGAAGGCCTTTGATCTTTATGCCTCCACGGTGGCACAGAAAAAACAGGGAAAGCCCGGGGATTTCTCCATTGGCAGGGAGCGCTTCGAGTACCTCGTTCGGGAGCGGACGGGACTTGACTGGAGCCTTCCTGAGATCGAAGCCGAGGGGCTCCGCCTTATTGCCGAACTCTCCTCGGAGCTGGCCAAGGAGGCGAGACGGCATGGTCGCGGCAGTGTGTCTCAGATACTGGCCCGTGCCCGTGACTCCTGGACTCCCGAGGCTCCGCTCCTTGATCTCTACACCCGATCCTCGGCCGAGTGGCGCAAGCGTGTGGTGAAAAGCGGGCTCTACCCGATTCCTCCCGGAGAGAGCCTGAAGGTGACTCCGGTCCCCGACTTCATGCGGGATCATTTTCCCACCGCCGCCTACAGCTCCCCCGGCCCCTTCGAGAAGCGGCAGCGCGGCATCTTCTGGGTGAATGACCTCGGTGCCACCCAAAAGGATCCCGAGGATGCCCTTCGTGAGGCCCGTCAGCATTTCGGTCTGGAACTCACCAGTGCGCACGAGGGTTATCCCGGCCATCATCTTCAGTTCGCGATCCAGAATCGTCACCCCAGCCGCATCCGCCGACTCTGCTCCCACGCCATCTTCTACGAGGGATGGACCATGTGGTGCGAGAAACTGGCCGTGGAGAAGGGATGGGTGAGGGGGCCCCATGCTCGGCTCCAGCAACTTCACGATGCCCTCTGGCGTGCCTACCGCATTGTCATCGACTGCGGCCTTCACTCAGGGAAGCTGACCCATGAGGCTGCTGCACAGATACTGGTCAAGGGCGTCGGTTTCACGCCAGCCCGCGCCCGAGCCGATGTCAATTGGTACACGGCGGCCCCGACCGTCCCGATGAGTTATCTGCTTGGACGCCTTGAACTCGAGCGGGTGAAATCACGCCTGATCGACGGCGAAGGATGGACGCTCAGGAAATTCCATGACTGGGCCCTCGCCCACGGAGCGGTACCTTGGACCTGGATCGAGCAATCCTCCCGTCGCGGCTAATAAGCCTTCTTCCCCTGTTTCTTGAGCAGGCGGGCGATGACGAAGGAGCGGATGCCGAGGAAGAGCAGAGTTCCGCAGAGAATGGCCATCACGATCTTGGACTCGTAGGCCACGGTCTTCTCTCCGGCCGTACCCGCGATGAGCAGGGAGATCTTGGAAAAAGCGGCGGAGGTTGCCGCGAACCCGATGAGAGCGAAGAGCACGGCCGCATGCATGGCATGCATGTGGAGCTTCTCCTTGCGTGCTAGGATGCCGCTCAGGGTGATCACCAATCCGAAACCGGCAGGGATTAGGGCAGTGAAATGAGTGGCACCCG
Organism: Verrucomicrobiia bacterium; assembly: GCA_040380225.1. Classification (GTDB taxonomy): domain Bacteria; phylum Verrucomicrobiota; class Verrucomicrobiia; order Chthoniobacterales; family UBA6821; genus UBA6821. The sequence continues at coordinate 21,747 of JBEIJN010000038.1, forward strand.
TGAGGAAGAATCCGAGGATACCCTCGATGATAAGAAGCAGGCCGATGATGATGGTGGTTGTGGACATGATTGAGAGGGCATCACGCTTCACTCTTCAGCGCAAGCGTCAAGGGTTCCTCTTATTGAATCTCATGGGACCCGCTGATTTCATCACACAAAGGCACAAGGCGGCCAGAATCGCAGGCAGGATTGGAAGAAGGAGTCCATGGTGCAGCGCGACGGTTCCTGCACCGATCGAGATCACGAGAAGTGCCAGCGCCGAGTAAATCCGGGTTGCCCGGGAGTATCGGCCTGAACCGAGGAGGGCAATGATCAGTAGAGCCGCGATCATCGCCTGAGCAATCAGGGGCAAGCGCCCGATGGCCATGTTCTCGCGGAGACTGGTGATACGTGATATCGAGTCTTCCTTGCCGGACTCCCCGAGCACCACGGTTGTGCCTTCCCAGAGTGTCTCGAAATCGGGTCGGATCATCCCCCGCTCCTTCTCCTCAATGCGCAGGAGGAAAAGATCCAGCGGCATCACTGTGACAGGGGAGGGGGGTGGGAGGATCCTCAAGGCGCCGTCGGAGAGGAGGAGGGGTGCGTGATTTGGAAAAAGAAGCAATCTTCCACCGAGAAGCCAGAACGGTCCGGTGACTTTGGAAGGCAGGAGCATCTCCCACCAGACCGATCCGGCGACATCGCCGGCATCAGTGACCCTGAAAAGAGGGAAGGTCAATTCACCGATACCTGCGGGGAAGGATTCCTTTCCCTCCGGAGCTACCTTTCCCTCAATCCTCGGCAGCGGACTCTCGAGGATGAGCGGTGCTGGCGGAGTGTATCTGCAGAGAGGAACGGGACGCCAGAGACTCTGCACTGAAGGGACAATCTCCTCGATGACCCTGATGCCGTTTTCACGAAGGTGGCCATGGACCCCTTCCAAGAGAGTCAATGAATCGGGATCCTTGTTCACTTTACCAAGGATCACGATCCGCGAGGGGTTCAGTTTGCCGAGACCACGCAGGGCCATCGCGACATCGAGCGGAACAAATCCTCCCGACTCGGGCTGCATCGATAGCCAGATGATTTTCGGAGTAGCCGGAAGGAACCCCGGGGGGAGGAATCGGGGGGCTTGCGAGAGCGACAGGGAGAATGGCTCAAGGCCAAGGGCTTGCAGGAGGGCCGCCGCAGCAATCAGCATGGCGCCGACATACGCAATCCACCTTCCATGGGACGCGCCCTTTCCCTGTTGACCCTTCTTTCCATTGCTACCGGATAAGCCGGTTGAGGGGGCATCCTCCTGAAGATAATAAAGAGCCATCGGGAGTTCCTCTTCGCCGCCTTCTATTTCCGGGCATCCTTGGAGGCCTTGGAATCGCTTAAAGCCTTGGAACCCTTTGAAGCTTTGGAAGAAGCACCTGCCGGCTCCGTGACTCCCTTCAGCAGAGTCGAGGCATGGGCCTTGGCCGAATCAGTCACCCCTCCCAGCATCCGGGCGATCTCGGCGATCCGCTCTTCTCCGTCGACTGGGGAGAGTGATGTTTCGGTACGGCCATCCTTCACCGACTTGATCACCATGAACTGGGCGGCAGCCGCCGCGGCGACCTGCGGCAGATGGGTGATGCATAGGACCTGATGTCCGGCACCTAGTTCGCTCATCTTGGAGGCGACACGGGTCGCGATCTCCCCGCCGACGTTCGCATCGATCTCGTCAAAGACCAGGAGAGGGATCCTGTCCTGATCGGCAAGCGCTGTCTTGAGCGCCAGCATGACGCGGGAGATCTCGCCGCTGGAGGCGATGGAACGGAGTGGTTGAACCGGCTCGCCAGGGTTGGGGGCGAAGAGGAACTCCGCCATCTCGGCGCCATCGGGACCCGGTTCCTCCTGGGCATCAAGCCTGATCTCGAACCCCGCCTGTTTGAAGCCAAGATCCGTGAGTTCGCCGACGACACGCTTCGAGAGGGCCTTGGCCCCGTCTCGGCGCTTCGCTCCCAGCTTGGTGGCGGCCTTGTGCATTTTCGAGGAGGCCTCCTCGAGCTGTTTGAGGGCGGCGGCCCGGAGTTCCGTCATTCCGGAAAGACGCTCCAGTTGTTTCCCTGATTCCTCCCCGCGCGCAATGACATCCGCAAGGGTCGGGCCGTATTTCCTGCGCAGGGTGGCGAGCAGATTGATCCTCTCCTCGAGTTGCTGAAGTTCCCCGGCATCGACCTCGATGGTCTCCGCGTAGTCGCGCAGATCGGAAATCAGCGAATCCATGTCGCCTGTGATCCGCTCCAGTGTCTCCAGATAGGGGGAGGCACGGTCGTCGAGGCGACCGAGATCCCGGAGCAGGCGGCCGCTTTCCATAAGGGCCTTCGTCGCACCCAACTCCTCGTCATCCAGACGACCCACGGCGGTTGCCGAGAGCTCGATGAGACGTCGGCTGTTGGATGCCGCCTTGTACCGTTGATTGAGATCCTCCTCCTCTCCCGAGGAAAGTCCGGCCGAGGTGATCTCCGCCACTTCCTCACGGAGTTGGGCGATCCGCTCCTCGCCGCCGGATGTGGAGTCGAGTTCCTCCAGGGAGCGACGCGCCGAGGCCATGGCAGAGCGGCATTCCAGATAGGCCTCGCGTTCCGGGAGTGCCTCGCTGAAGCGGTCGAGGAGCATCGTCTGCTCTCGGCGCGAGAAGAGCGACTGGTGGTCGTGGGGGCCATGGAGGTCGACAAGTCGCGTGCCCAACTCCTTGAGGACCGAGAGATTGCAGGGGCTGCCGTTGATGAACTGCCGGCCTGCACCCTCCGCGGCGATGGAGCGTTTCAGGATGAGTCCGCCATCCTGACAGGGGTCGACACCCGATTCCTCAAGCAGCGCGTCGATCTCGGAGGTCTCATCCAGCGTGAAGAGAGCCTCGATGCCTGCAGAGGTTGCCCCGGATCTGACAACCCCACGGTCGGCGCGCTCTCCCAGAAGGAACTTCAGCGCCCCGAGGATCACCGACTTTCCCGCGCCAGTCTCACCGGTCACCGCCGTGAAACCGGCGGCAAGCTCCCACTCCAGCTCCTCGACAAGGGCCAGATTTCGGATTCTGAGAGATCGGAGCATCGCCGACATGGAGGGGACTATGCCACCGGGGGCAGGGAAGTTGAAGCGCTCAATTGTTGTCCCAAAAGAAAACAGACTCGCGCAGAGGCGCAGAGGCGCAGAGGATATGATTCCAATGAGGAATGATGATCTTGGGACGAACTTGCTCAGTGGGGCTAAGACTATGAAAGGGGAGCTCGGATACCTTCTGAATTGTAAGGAAGCCCTTTTTAATCGGGCCTCTTCTCTTGCATCAACGGACATTCAGATACCCACCTCTGCGCCTCAGCGCCTCTGCGGGAGAATCATCAGGTGAACATGGATAAAGCACTATGTTTGATACCATTTAACTTTTCCAAAAATGTCGTCACTGGATCTCACCTTTCTCGGAACCGGCACGTCCCAAGGGGTTCCGGTCATAGGGTGCGACTGTGCAGTCTGCCGTTCCACGGATCCCCGGGATCACCGCACCCGCACCTCGATTCTCGTGCGCACACCCGACCGGCATTTCGTCATCGATACGGCTCCCGACTTCCGCGTCCAGTGCCTGAGGGAGGGGATCACCCGTCTCGACGCCGCCCTCTTCACCCATCCCCATACCGATCACATTATGGGGTTCGACGATATGCGCCGGTTCTGCGAGATGCATGACCGGAAGATCCCCGTCTTCGCCTCGCCGGCCACGATGCAGGGCCTCAGGAACACGTTCCGCTATGTCTTCGACGAGCCCCAGGTCTGGAAGAATTACCTCCGCATCGACCCGGAGGAGATCACGGGCCCCTTCCAGTTGGGCGAGACAACGATCGTGCCCGTTGACCTTCCTCACGGCAGGTTCACCACGACGGGTTATGTTCTTTATCGGGGTGGACGGAAGCTTGTTGCCTACTTCACCGACTGCTCCGGGGTGCCGGGTGAGGCCGTGGAGGCGGCGCACGGTGCCGAGGTTCTCATTCTCGACACGCTGAGGGAGACACCGCATCCGACCCACATGAATTTCGAGCAGGCACTGGAGGCCTCGCGGGCCATCGCGCCCGGCTCGACCTACCTCATCCATCTCTGCCACGAGGTCTCCCATGCGGAAAAGGAAGGTGCACTGCCGACCGGATGCCACTTGGCTTACGACGGACTTAGCATCAAGGTGGGATCATGATCGGGAAAGCGCTTCTGGCATTCATCCTGCTGACCGCGGGCATCCGGGCCGCTACTCCCGCCGAGGATGCGGTCGCCACGGTGGTGATCTACAACATGAACGATCCCGATGCGAAGGGATTGGCCGATTTTTACTGCACCGCTCGGGGAATCGACCCCACGCATCAGATCCCCCTCGCCACACCAACAACTGAGGAGATCACGCGGAGCGATTACGACTCATCGATAGCGGGGGCTTTGCGGGACGAGTTTGTCAAACGGGGGTACTGGATGGTGACCAGGGACATGATGAACCGTTCCATCGTCATCGCCTCTCAGATCAGGTATGCCGTCCTGATCCGAGGCATCCCTCTCAAGATCAAGGAATGCGGAGACTATCCCGGCGATTCCAGGATCCAGCCCGCTCCCGTCGGCACCGTAAATGCCGCGTCGGTCGACTCCGAACTCTCCGTGCTTGGACTCTTCTCCCCGCAGATATCCGGGGTGCTTAACAATCCCGTCTGCAACAACGCCGCCCGATCCATCTTCAATCCCCAGCCTCCTCCCTCGCTGCTCTTTGTCGCACGCCTGGATGCACCCACCGTCGACGAGGTGAAGACCATGGTACTCAACGGAATCAAGGCCGAGAAGGAGGGCCTCTGGGGGTGGGGTTACATCGACCTTCGCTCCATCACCTCGGCGGGGTATGTGCAGGGTGACAACTGGATCAGGTCAGCGGGATCGGCCATGCGGAGAAACGGCATCCCGGTGATCAGCGACGACCTTCCGGACACCTTCCAAGCCGGTTTTCCCATCACCGATGCGGCCGCCTACTACGGCTGGTACTCGGAAAACATCGACGGCCCCTTTGCCGACACCTTCTTCCGTTTCGTCCCGGGAGCCGTGGCTGCACATCTCCATTCCTTCAGTGCCGTCACCCTGCATGACCCTCTCAAGGGATGGACAGCACCCCTCATCCTGCACGGCGCGGGTGCATCGGTGGGGAATGTCTATGAACCCTATCTGAGCTTCACCACCGACTTCGGCACGATGGCCTCGACTCTTCTCTCCGGGGCGAATCTCGCCGAAGGCTACTACGCCGCCCAGCCCGTCCTCTCCTGGATGAGTGTCCTTGTCGGCGACCCCCTCTATCGTCCCTATGCCTGCTTTTCCGAAGTCGACAGCACTTCTCCCTCGAAGAGCGTCTGGACTGACTACAGACGCATCATCCTTTCTCATAACGGCGATGTCCTCCAGTCAGCCGCTGATCTGATTGCCCGGGCGCAACAAGGGGGGCAGAGCCTTTATATCGAGGCCCTCGGCGCGGCTCAGATGGACGCGGGCGTTCTCCCGGCGGCCGAGGCCAGTTTCAGGGATGCCGCAGCACTGGCCAACAATAACGCCGTCCAGTTCCGGCTCCTTCTTGAGCAGGCGCGCGCGATCGAGAAGCAGGGGGATGGACTGCGCGGTGCCGCCCTGCTCAGGCAGGGGCTCATCAGGTTCACCTCCTCCTCCCAACGGGGCCTCCTCCTGGCCTGGATCGCCCGGATGGATCCGATCAAGCCAGCGCCGTCGTCATCTCCTGCGCCATCCCCCAAGTGAAAACCAGACAACACACGATCTCGGAAAATTCTTCGGGAAGGATTTCATCCCGATATGGTGACTGCGTGCGCTTCCTGCTGGTTTTGGCATTCACCCTTTCAGCCTTGATAGCGGGAGAGGGAGAGATCAGTCCCTCTGCCACCAAGGAACTCAAGGCCTTCCCACCTGCAGGGGAGGGGATGAGCCGATTCGTGATCATGCTTCCACCCCGGAAGGAGGAGGAACTCCTGAAAGTTCAACTCCTGGTCGGCAAGACCGTGAAACTCGATCCCCGGAACCGCTACTTCTTTGGTGGGAAGCTTGAGACCGAAACCATCCAAGGCTGGGGCTACGACCGCTACATTCTGAAATCCCTCGGCCCCATGGCTGGAACCCTCATGGCGGTGGACCCGAACGAACCGAAAGTAGATCGATTCATCACCCTCGGAGGAGAGCCACAACTTATCCGCTACAACAGCCGCCTCCCCCTAGTGGTCTATCTCCCCGACGGCGTCGAAGTCCGCTACCGGATCTGGAGAGCGGATCAAGAGATCCGATTGTCTGAACGACAGTAATTGAGGGCATTTTTTGTAAAAAGGGTTGTGCCTATCGGACGTGAGTTGCTAAATAGTGTCGTCACGAGATAGGATTGTTGATAGAGGGAGCAGATGAACAAAGAGAGCGCCCTTCACCGTCACGACATAACTGATCGAACCTGGAAGTTACTGGAGCCGCATTTGCCAGGCAGGGCCGGTGTTTGGGGAGGGCGAGCGGAGGATAATCGAAGGTTCCTCAATGCGGTGTTTTGGATTCTTCGTACAGGAGCGCCATGG
>JBEIJN010000039.1:0-27072 GCA_040380225.1 Verrucomicrobiia bacterium
CTGGTATGCGAGGGGCGAGGCCTCGGTCAGTTCCGAGTCGTGACCGGCATCCAACGCGAAGAGAATGAGGTTCGTTTGCTTCTCGATCGCCCATGGCGGATCGCGCCGGATTCTAGCAGTCGGATCGTTTTGCAGGTCTGCTACCATCAGAACCATGTTGTCGGTAACCAAGTCGATACCGGCGGCGTGGATGAAGAGCACAAAAGCCACGGAACAGTTTTTTGGTTCAACAGCATCGAGAACATTGTAGCGGAAAACGAATACCGGAACCTCGCCGGCGGAGTGATCTGGAACCACGGGTATCGCAATCCCACGGCGTGGAATCTCACGACCCGCAACACCTTTGCCCACATCCACGGCTACAGCGGCGACACCAGCCTGACGCCCGCCTGCTGGGTGAACCACTACCGCGCCTTCCAGCGCTGGCCTGAACCGGGCGAGCGGGTCGCCTATTCGATCGGCGAGATCTGCCGACATAATCAAGGCGAAGATATGGATACGGCGGCTTATCTCCACACGCGTTTTGAGAACTGGCAGGCGCCGGAGCAAAACTATGTGCCCCACGACAAAGGCGGCATCATTGTGGGCGTGGTCGAACATTGCCGCTTCCGCGGAGCGAGACAGGGAATCGTCCTCAGCTCACCGGCCAACGGGATCATGGTGCGCTGCAACCGGATCGAGACATTGGACGCACAAAGCCCGCCGGTTTTGGATGAAGCCACCGGAATGCCGCATGCGGGTGAATTGTTTATCGCGGATTATGCATTTGGGAGAGGGTTCCGGGAGTGTGGAAGGGGTAAAAAAAGTTAGCCGTAACGCAGGCCGTCAGGTTGAGGCCGGGCTAGCAAAGTTGAAGCGTTACAAGGTTACAAGGTTACAAGGTTACAACCAAGGCTCTGGGAAGAGCCGCGGAAGACTACGACGAAGTCGTAGCCCAAAGGGCGCCACCGCTTGCCGGGAGGCAAGTGGCGTCAATGTTACAAGGTGGAGCCGGAAACCCCTGATCTGAAAATCGCGATCGCAAATTCAGAGAACTCGGGGCGGCAGCACGGGCCGAAGAGTCGAATCAAGGTTTCCAATTAAGCCCCTTGTAACCCTTTTAACGCTTTAACGGTTTTAACTCCATGAGGCCCCACCATCAGGGTAAACCATCCACACCTATTGATGCCGTTCTATTGCATAATCGGGGTTTTTGAACCGTTAGGGAATCGCGCCGGTTTTGCGGTGTGAAGAGGAACGGTTGATGGTGCGACGATCGTTTTTTGTTAGTCGTCTCATTCTTGTGGCATAGAGGTTCGGTCACCGCTATGGAGTGTGGTCATGCCTGCGGACCTGCTTCAACGAGTCATCAAGGAAACCGGCTGCTCCCGTGCGACGGTCTACCGCGCGTTGCAGGGTAGTTCCCTGGTGAATGCGGACACGCGGGAGAAGGTGCAGGCTGTGGCGAAGCGGGTGGGATTTTATCTGAATCCGCTGGTGAGCCACTGGATGGCCCGTGTGCGCAAACCCGGGGCGTTGCAAACCCGGCACCCGATTGTCTATTTGGCGGGGCACGACCGCGAGACCTATGCCGCCACCCCGTTGCTCTCGGAAACATGGAAGGGAGCCAAAAAACGGGCCACGGAGTTGGGTTTCTCCATCCATATCTGGCATGTCGGTTCACTCAATCTGGAGCTGGAAAAAATCCCGGACCAGCTGCGCAAAAAGGACATCCATGGTGTCATCATTTCCCGGTTTCCACAGACATCGCCCGCACTCTCGCTGCCGTGGGAGGATCTCTCTGTCGTGGCGATTGGTTTTTCCGCGCAACACCCGCCGATGCACACGGTGTCGTCGCATGGCTATGAGACGATGCGTCATTGCTTGGAGGATTTAAGAAGGCGGGGATACAAACGCCCCGGCTATGTCGGCAGCATCGGCACCGAGACAATGGGCGGGAGCCGGCACACGGCGGATTTTTTGGCCCTGCGCGAATCTTTTCCCGATGCGGTGGATATCCCTCTGCTGCGACTGCGCATCGAAGACGAGTCGAAAAACAACAAGGGTGAGTTTTTGAAATGGCTGCAGGACTACCGGCCGGATGTGATCCTGAGCGGAGGGATCATCGAGTATCGGGATTGGCTCATGGAGGCCGGACTGCGCATCCCCGAGGATGTCGGGTTTTTCTTTCTGGGAATCCGTCAGGGAAATCCAGTGTATCGCGACTTGACCGGCATTCCGCAGCCCAGCACCGATCTCGGGAGCAGTGCGGTCGATTTATTGGCCACACTGATCTACCATGGGGAACGCGGACTCCCCTTGCAGCCGGATATCATTCAAACCCTCGTCCCGCTCATCATCGAAGGAAAAACCGCAAGGCCGCACCCATGAGCGTGAACATGCAAAGCGTGGCCCAAGCGGCCGGAGTCTCGATCATGACGGTCTCGCGCGTCATTCATCAGAACCCCAAAGTCGCCAAGGCAACCCGCGAGCGGGTGTTGGCGGAACTCCATCGACAAGGCTACCGCCGAACCCCGTTCCTCGCCGCGTGGAAAGTGCGTGTCAAGGGAGACATCATCAGCGAGCATCCCAATGTCGTCTTCCTCTGCGGCTACCCGGAAAGTTCGATACGCAAGAGCCCCGTCGCGGAGATTTATCAAGCGGTTCAGGAACAGGCACACTCTCTCGGGCTGACGGCGGGATTTTACCACGCCGATCTGAAGTCACGCAAATGGAGCGCCATCTCCAAAGTCCTTCAAGCCCGTGGCATCCGAGGGATCGTGGCCGGCCCCTTCCCCGAGGGCTCGGAGCCCATCTCCCTGCCTTGGGAACGCTTTGCCGTGGCTGCGACGGACTATGACCAGGATCTCCCGGGCGTGAACCGCGCCGCGCAGAACCACTACTCCGACATCCAACGCATCTTCGAGCGCTTGCTGGCAGCCGGATATTCGCGTCCCGGCTTCGTGGCCATGCAGGGAGCCAGAAACACGCAATGGCTCGGAGCGTTTCTCGAGCGCCAATGGTGGCTGCCCGAGGCCGATAGAATCCCCGTCTTCCGCGCAGGAACGGGCAATCCCATCGCCGCCCTCCGAAGCTGGCGCCTAAGTTTCCGCCCGGACATCATCCTCTGCCCCTTTGGAAAAGCCCTGAAATGGATCGACGCCTTGCCTTCAAAACCCGAAGCACCGGATCTCTTCGTTCTCGATCTGCCTCCCGAGCACTCAAACGATTCGGAACGCCTTACCGGAATGGTCTATCCAGCGGCAGCCATCGGCAAAGCCGCCGTGAACCTTCTCGCCGCCCAACTGCGACACTACGAACAAGGCCTGCCCTCACGCCCTCAGACCCTGCGCGTGGAAGGAACCTTTCAGCAAGCCGGACGATAAATTAAGATTATTGGCAAAGAGCCGTGAGCTTCAACCAACCGCAAAGTAATCCATGAATAAAACCCTCGAAAAACTCCGGGCCAAGTCTCCGGTCACCATCGTCGCCGTCGGCGACTCGAACAATGTGATCTGCGGCCATACCAAGGGCCGTTTCAACTGGTTTCATCACCTGCACCAGGGCCTCTGTGAAACCTTCGGCGACGGCTTCATCTACATGATCAACTCCGCCGTCTGCGGCAACACGGTGACGAAGCAGCTCACGCGCATGGAGCAGGACATCCTGCGCTTCAAGCCCGATCTGGTGATCGCATCGTTCGGCATCAATGACCAGGGCATGGGGCTCAATCGCATTGATGAGTTTCGTGAGAACTACCGCTCGTTCATCGATCAGGTCCGGGGAGCGGGGGCTGAACTGCTGCTGCGCACCCCCGCACCCAAGGTCTTCGGCTATGGTTACGGCGATGCCTTGCCGAAAGGCGCGAAACAGGGTGAGCCATGGGCGGGCGAAGGCGGCGTGATCGGCGCCTTCAGCGATGCCATCGTCGGGCTCGGGCGCGAATCCGGTAGCGTCGTCTGCGACCACTATGCCGCTTGGATGAAACAGGAGTTTCCCGCAGTGCAGCCGACCCACAGTTATCAGGGTATCGTCTGCCGCTACGCCGACACACTGCACCTCAACGCGCAGGGCCATCTGGCGATGTTCCGCGAACTGGCTCCGCACTTCGGGATCCCGAAAAACTTCACCTACGAAGAAGCGATCTGACGCCGCTCTTCATAACAAACAATCCACTCATGACAGCACACCGCCAAATCCACCTTGATTTCCACACACGCCTGCCGGAGTGACCGTCGGCGACAAGTTCAATGCCACCGAATTCTTCGACACGCTCGAAGCGGCGAAGGTCAATTCGATCGCGGTCTTCGCGAAGTGTCATCACGGTTATTCTTATTTCGACACGAAGGTAGGCACGCGCCATCCGGGGCTGGGCTTTGATCTCCTCGGTCAGACTGTCGCCGAGGGCGCAAGGCGCAAGATGCCGGTGCTCGCCTACTTCAGCCTGAATGTGGACGAGGTTTTCGCCGAGGCGCATCCGGAACATGTCGCGCAGTTCCGCGACGGCAAACCGGTCGACACGCAGGTCCTGCAGGATGGCTCGGAGCTTTACTGGCGCTGGCTCTGCCCGAACCGCGGACCGTGGTTGGAAACTTTCTTCTTCCCGCATGTCGAGGAATGCCTGCGCCTGCATCCGTTGGACGGCATATTCATCGACATGGCCGGCAACCTGCCCGGCAGTTGTTTCTGCGATGATTGCCAGCGAGTGATGAAGGAGCAGGGGATCGATCCGAACGATGATACCGCACACCAGCAGTTCAACTCCGCCACGCACGACCGTTTCGCCCGCGAGTTGCGCCGTCGCATGGATGCGATCCGTCCCGGACTGCGTTTGGAAATCGGCTGCTACAATGCCTTCGGCGAGGCGGCCAAGGCCAAGGGCGTCGTGTCGGATTTCTACGCGGAGACGCTACCGTTCCAAACCGGCTGGCTGGCCTTCCCTCTTCTCGGCCGCTACCTCTCCAACACCGGAGTTCCCGTCATGGGCATGACAGGGCGCTTCCTGAAAAACTGGGGTGACTTCGGCACGGTCGTTTCACCGGCACAGATGAAGTATCAGGTCGCCACCCACCTCATGGTCGGTGCCTCTTCCTGCATCGGAGATCACATGCATTGCAACGGGGCCTTGGAAAAAGCCGTCTATCAGACGATCGGCGAGGCCTACTCTTTCATCGAACCGAGACAGCCATGGTGCGTCGGCATGCAACGCCTGCGGGAGGCGGCGATCCTGATCCCCGATGGTGTCGAGAGCGCGGCAATGGCCGCCGTAAAAGGCAGCGGCGCTTCGCTCTTCGATACGCTCTATGGAGCGGTCAAGTTTTTCACAGAGGAACACATCCAGTGGGATGTCGTCGATGCCTCGATGGACTGGAGCGATCTGCGCACACTCGTGGTCGCCACGCCGCCCGCCAACGAAGCGGCGCTCGGTAAACTCGAAGCCTTCGTTGCGAATGGCGGATCACTGTTTGTCGATCCGAACGCGATCCTCACCACGGCACCCTTCGCCGCGCGTTGGCATGCCCTGCTTGGAATCAAGAGCGCCAAGCAAGGCGAACATCCCGGCACTTACTACACTGCAAGCGGCCGCATGGCCAAGGGCCTGCCCGACATGGCGCACTATGTCCACGCTCCGGGTCTGGAGCTCAGGCCGGCGAGCGGCAGCAAGGTCCTCGTGCGCATGAAAACGCCTCCCTTCGTTCGCAGTCGCGAGCATTTCTACGGTCACTTCCACGGCCCCGACATCCTCGATGCCGGGGCGGCGGTGATTTCCTCGCAGGAGGGACGCGTGCTCACCTTTGCCCAACCGCTTCTAGCCGCTTACCTGCACACCGGCTACCACGCGCACCGCACGCTGCTGCGCAATGCGTTTGAGAAACTGCTGCCCGAGCGCCTGCTCCGCACCGATGCTCCCGGCCAACTCGAAATCACCCTCGGCAAAAAAGAAGGCAAACTTGTCCTGCAGATGCTGCCCTTCATCGCCGACCGCCGCGACCGCAATTCCTTCGAGTCGCTCAACGAACCGATCCCGATCGGCGGATTCTCCATCACACTGGCGGCAGGACTGGAGATGGCAAAGATCAGCAACCCGATCACCGGCCAAGAACTGAAATCCCGCAAAACCACACAAGGCCTACGCTTCCGGCCCAAGCCCGTGCGCGAACACACTCTGCTCGTGGAAGGAACCTTTCAGGAAGCCGGACGATAAAGTGCGCTTCATGATGGATTGCTGTTTTTTTAGCACGGCAGCGCGGCTCGTGAACCTTGGAGGGTCATCGTCCTCTCAAGCCCCGTTTATCGGCTAATGCGACGATTATCATTTCACAATCATTGATCGGATCTCATTTTGGGATACCTGTGATTTTTTGAACTTAATTCGAGATGAAAACATCCTCTTGCCCGCCCTCTTCAACAAAACTGCATCTCCTTCTTCGTTCCTCCTGGCAGACCGTCAACATCGGAGACATCGGCCACACCTTTGGGTTCCTGGAGATTTTTCGGAAATATGCACCGGATATCACGATTACCCTTTGGCCACTTAACATTGACCGTGGCGTCCGGGAAAAACTCACTTCCAGCTACCCCGACATTCGATTGGCCGAGGGAACGCTGAACGAACAGGGCGAGCCTGACAGCGAGGCTCTGCGCCGTGCATTTGCCGAATGCGACATCTATGTGCATGGTTCCGCGCCGGGCTTGACCGTGGCTCGCGATTTGGCGATGTGGAACGAAAAGAGCGGCAAACCCAGCGTGCTCTTCGGCATCACCATGGACCCCACCGGCCCGATGCAAACCGGGAATTGGGAAGGTGGAACTCTCGAGCAGCTCTCCCGGCAGATCGAAAGCATGCCCCATCATAACCTGAATGACCTCCAGACATCGGTTTTTCAGTCGGCCAGCCTCATCTACTGCCGCGATTCACTCACCAAGCGCTTTTTGGAAAAGTTCGGTCTGCACAGCGGGCATGTCGCTTTCGGTGCGGATGCGACATTCGGCTTTGCCCCTGCGACTCCGGATGCGGCGAATGCTTTCCTTCGTGAGCACGGACTCATCAAGAATGACTACCTCTGTGTGGTGCCGCGCCTGCGTTACACCCCTTACCATCGCATGCACGACTGGGTGCCCGAAGATGCCGCGACCAAGGCGAAGGATGCGGTGAACGACCGCACGGAAGCCCACGACATGGGACTGCTCGCCGATCTCGTCGTCCGGTGGGTGAGGGAAACAGGCAAAAAGGTGCTGCTTTGCCCGGAGATGACCTATGAGGTGCCGCTTGCCAAAACCGCCATCCACGACCTGCTGCCGGAGGATGTCAGGGCGAAGACGGTGTGGCTCGACCGTTACTGGCTCCCCGATGAGGCACTGGCTGTCTATGCGGCCGCCCACAGCATCGTGAGCATCGAAAATCATTCGCCAATCCTTGCGTTGATATCCGGCACCCCGATCATCTACCTCCGGCAGCCGACGGATTCGATCAAGGGGCAAATGTGGCGGGATCTCGGCATGGCCGACTGGTTTTTTGAAATCGGGGAAACCTCGGTGAACGACCTGTGGCACCCCATCGAGGGCTGGCTGAAGGATTATCCAGGCGCCAGGCGGATTGCGGCGGCGCGCCAAGCTGCCATCGAATCTCAATGGTCTGCTAGCATCGATGAAATCCGCTCGCTCACATCTTCAGAGTTGAATTAGTTATGCCATCGTTCGTCGCCCCCCCCTTCTCTTCCAACGGAACTGTCAGAAACTTGTCCCGTGTTCTGCACGAGGCCGTGACGCTTCTGCTCGTCGGCATGGCTCTTGCCTCTGCTCCCTTCACTTGTGAACGCTCGCAGGCGGCGACTCCATCTCCCGAATCCACCAAGGCAAAATCCCCCATGGCAAAATCGACGTGGCCCGGGACCAATCAGGCCGCGCTCTCCACTTCACTCCGACTTGCAGACTCCCTGTATCGCCCGGCCACACCGGTGACGGTCTATCTCCTGAAAACCTGGGCAGCTCCGCAGCAGCTCACCATGAAACTGCGCGGGCAATCGGAGAAGGATCGCGACATGATTTCCCTCCGGCTCTTCGATCCATCAGACACATTGCTTCTGCGCGAGCACTTGGATCGGGGAGGAGAAGGGGACGTCTCGGCCGAGGGTGTCGATTCCGATGAAACACCCGCACCCAAGCGGAAGGCACCCGCTCAGGATCCCCGTTGGCCCGCCGAGGTCGGAGTCTTTCGCCGCGAACTCACTGATCCGGGAATCTATGAAGTTCGCATGGTCTCCGGCTTGGGAAAAACGGCGCTCCAGCTCGAGAGCGATTCCCCGATGCCTTCGGGCGTTTCCTTCCAGAACGGAATCTTCACGGCATGGAAGCCCGGTCTGTCGAAGGTTTGGTTCCATGTTCCGGACAATGCCATGAAGCTGAAAATCAAGGGCCGTGGCATTACGCTGCGTGATTCCCAGAATCAAATTCTTTATCCCTCGACCGGTACCAAGGATGATCAGTTGGCGGAGATCACGGTCAAAAGCCCCGGCGAGCTTTGGAGCATGGACCTTTCCGGTGACTGGAGGTTCTCCGCCGCGGGTTTCCCCGTGATTTTATGTGAGGAGCCGGAAACAGCCAAAGCACTCGGCGCCTCAACCGGAATCACGGCCGATGGCACTTGGCTGGCATTCCGCAATCAGGAAACCCTCCTGGAGAAAATACCGGGATTGCTCGCGCCGGAGAAGGTGGGTCAGACCGAAGCGCTCATCAAACTGCTCGATGCGGATCCCCAAATCTGGACGAAAGGCGATCCGGCCAAGGCCCTCGCATTCCGTCAGGCTTATGGAGTGGGGCCGGGACTCTTTTTTAGTCTGCGCGAACAGAATCTCGACCCGACGAGCCCATGGGGCGGCACGATCGGCAAGCAGGCATGGAGCATGCGGTTGGAAGCCAAAGAACCCAAAGACCGCTGGGACCACCTCCATTCGATGCCGGAATCCCAAGGGGTCGGCAAAGGCGGGATCAACCAGGCTCCTTACGCTCTCGCCCTCGCTTGGGCATATGCGCTCGACGAGCCATTCAACCCTTATCATAAGAATCCGGAGATTCTGAACCGCGCCACGGCGGCCGCTTTACGCGACGTCGTTGGCCTGACCTCGGATGAAACCGTGCCAGGCACACCATCAGAGCTGGACACCTACCCCGGCTTCCCCGGCTTCGTGTTTGCGAAAAGGTATTTTCCCGAGTTCGGGCTCCTCGCGCCGCATCTGCCGCCTGAGATTCGCAAGCCCTGGGAAGCAATGGTCCGCAGGCTTTTTGATCGCTATTGGGCGGAGGGGCTCGTTGCCACGCGCAACCAAAGCGCGCATTATCTGGTGGCGTTCCAGTGGTTCGCCGTGGGGACCGGGGATCCCGCCGATGCGGAACTGGCCCGCAAGTTTGCCAAACGCTATATCCAAGGAGCCACTCCGGCCGGTTATCAGATCGAGAATGGAGGCCCTTGTGGCACCTACTGTGGCATCCAGCATTATTACATGGCGGAGTATTACCACCTCACGGGTGACCCATTGATGCTGGAGGCGCTCCGAAAATCCTACGCTTTCTACAACTACACCGTCGCGCCGGAGCCCGATGGACGCCCCTTTGGCGGATTCAATTACAGCCACCGCACCCCGGAGGGATTTCATGCCGAACAATATGGAGGCGCCCTCAGGGCATTGCATCCCGGCGAGCTTGCGGAGGTGGATCCTTGGATCGCCAAGAGATACACGCCTGAAGCCTCGGAACAGGCACGGAAAACCCTGCTCAACACAATTGGCAAGGAACCCGCGGGCGATCCCGGTTACAGAATCGCGGAGGCGCAAGGATCGCAAATGCCATCGGAAAAACGCACCACGAACCCCGTCATCGGTTTGCCCGCCGAATCAAAGGATTCATTCCTTCGAACCATCGGCAAGGAATTGGTCGCGGTGAAACGCCCTGCTTACTATGCGGCATTTTACATCGGCAAGCCCGCAGCCTCGGTATACGCAGCCTCCGGCCTCAAGGCTCCCGTGAATCATGAGGAAATCACGGGCGCAAGTCCCTGGGAACTGTATCGCAAACAAAAGGGAACGCTGCGCCCTTTCAATAACGCGGGATTCACCACCTTCGCCATTGCAGGATACGGCAATGCGATCCTGACCGCCAACAGCCCCTACTCCCACCACGGTCTTGTTGCCCTCGCGGCGGACGGCAAGCGCCACGCCGAGGATTACTTCGCAAGCGATGCATCAGTGGATGAGTCGACAGGAACGATGACCGCCCGAGGGCGGTTGGATTCTCTCCCGCTCGACTACACGCGGCGCTACACCTTCGAGGATAACGCAATCACCGTGGAGGTCACCCTCCGGGCGACAAACGCGTTTTCGTGCGAGTCCTTGGTGGAAAACATCCCGCTTGCCACAGGCCCCTTCAAAAAAGATGGCGCCGTGATAAAAGTGGATGGAAGTGAGACACCTGCCGACCTGTCGTCCTTGCCGGAGGCGATCAGGGCAAAAGTCAGCCTCTCAAATGCCAACTCAAGCGGACTGACCCTGACGGACAACAAGGGTCGCGGACTTCGTGTCGAACTCGATGAACCGCGTGATCTCAAAATCTGCCGGAGCGGACTTCAAGGGATTGGCGGCATTCACTTTGACCGTGTCGAGGTCGCACTCCCTTCAACGTGGCAGAAGGATCAAGAGGTCACCTTGCGCTACCGCCTCGTTCCCTTGGTCACCACCACCTCGCCAACTGCAACTCCCTGATGAACAACTGATTCAATCACATAACGGAACTCCTTGGTGTTTCCAGCGGGTGAAGACGAAGCAAGTGATGGAGAACCACGAAAAACTCGAAAGTCACGAAATGCCGAGGGGTGAGAGAAGGGCAAATGGAGTCTAATGACTTCCTTTAGTTCGTGCTTTTCGTGTTTTTCGTGGTTCCTTCGGCTTTCAATTCCAGCGTGCCTGCCAAGTTCCCTCCATTCCTGTTTTCCTGATTTGCTTGCTTGGCCGTTGCTTCGCATACGTTGCATCCTAATAAAATTCTTTGCACACCACCATCTAATGCAATTTTTGGGTTTAACCACCGAGGAACGCCGAGCGTTGCGACGATAAACATCATTCCCCCTTTGATTAGATCCGTAAAAACGGGATAAATGAACCTTCCGTGATCCAGAACACCCCCGCCCATCACTCCCCGGCAGAAACCACCTACAGCGTCGGCACCCTCACCTACACGAAGATGGGTCTGGTGGCCCTCTTCGGCTGGCTGCTCTGGGGCGATTTCTGCTTCCAGTTCATGGAGGCCGTCACGCCGGCGGTCATTCCCCTGAAGCTGCGGCATCTCGATGCCCCTAATTGGGTGATCGCGCTGATCATCACCACGATGCCGGGGATCCTGAACATGACCGTCTGTCCGTGGGTCAGTTTCAAGAGTGACCGCCACCGCAGCAGCATGGGACGACGGATTCCCTTCATCCTTTGGACGCTCCCGTTCCTGACGACTTTCCTGATCCTGCTCGGTTTTTCCGAGCAGATCGCCCACGGATTGCACCGCTTCCTTCCGGCCTCATGGGGGATGTCCCCCGCCTCCACGACCATCGCATGCATCGGCTTGCTGATGGTCGGGTTCAAGTTTTTCGACATGTTTGTGAACTCCGTGTTCTGGTATCTCTTCAACGATGTCGTGCCTCACACGTTCCTGGGGCGCTTCCTGGGGCTTTTCCGCATCATCGCCGGGCTCAAGGCGATGCTGTTCAACTTTTTCGTCTATCAATACGCAGAATCGCACATGACCGAGATCTATCTCGGAGCGGCCCTGTTGTACGCGGTGGGCATGGGAATGATGTGCTGGAAGGTGAAGGAGGGTGACTATCCGCCCCCTCCCGCCACGGAGACGGAAAATCCCGGTTTTTTCGCCCAGGTCAGGGTCTACATCAGGGAATGCTACAGCCAGCCGTATTATTGGAACCTTTTCCTCTGCACGGCCTGCTGGGCGGTGGCCGGCACGCTCGGGGTCTTCAATGTCTTCTTCCAGAAGTCGATCGGCCTTGATCTGGCCCAGATCGGAATGATCAGCGGCGCGGTCAGCTTCATGAACATGCTGCTCACCTATCCGGCCGGAGCCCTTGGTGACCGGTTCCACCCCCTGCGCGTCCTGCTCTGGGTCAAGCTGGTGAATCTTTTCTTTCTCCCGTTGAGCCTGATCTGGCTCTTCTTCGATTTTCCCCCGGCCACGGCCTTCAAGGTTTCATTCGCCATCAGCGCCATCAATCTCCCCTTTGCCGTCCTCACCGAGGCGATGATGCAACCGATGAACATGAGGATCCTGCCGCTGGATCGCTACGGGCAGTTCTGCTCGGCCAATGCGCTGACACGCTCGGTGGCATTCATCATCGGCGGGTTTTTCGGGGGTCTCTTCCTTGACCTCATGAAGAAAGTCTACAACGGCAGCGACTACGCCTACCGCTTCATCCCTGTCTGGAGCATCTTCTGGACAGCCATCGCCCTGTTCTTCCTCTGGCGCCTCTATCGGGACTGGAAGCGGCTTCCCGTCCATGACTGACGGCCGATGAGTGGATCATCCGCCATGCAGAACCCAATCGACACATCGCTCACCAGGAGAATCACACCATGAAACACCACACCATCGACACTGATGTTCTCGTCTGCGGCGGAGGCGCGGGTGGCGTCTCGGCCGCCATTGCCGCCGCCCGGGCCGGAGCCAGGGTCATCCTCTGCCAGAACCGCTCGGTCCTCGGCGGCAATGCCTCCAGCGAAATCCGCATGCACATCGTCGGCGCGGATGCCAACGGCTTCCGCAACAAGTATCCGATGCAGACCGAGGCGCGCGAGTCGGGCCTCGTCGAGGAACTCCGTCTGCGACAGGCATGCGAGAATCCCGCCCGCTCGCCGCACGGGATCGACCTTGTGCTCTACGACATGGTGCGCAGCGAGCCGAACATCACCCTGCTGCTCGACACGCATGTCTCGTCTGCCCGGGTCAAGGACGGCCGGATCGTCTCCATCCGCGCCGAGCGCCCCGCCCACGAGGAGGAGTTTGAAATCACCGCTTCGCAGTTCATCGATGCGAGCGGCGACTCCGCCATGGCCGTCGCGGCGGGGAATCCCTTCCGCCGGGGCCGGGAATCCCGCGAGGAGTTCGGCGAACGGTATGCGCTGGAGAAGGCCGACAACTGGTGCCTCGGATCGACCGTGCTCTTCCAGGCAGTGAAGATGGACCATCCGGTTCCCTTCACCGCGCCATCGTGGGCGAGGAAGTTCACCGAGGAAGATCTGGCAAACCGCCCTCACAGCCTCGGCCAGACCGCCGGAGGTGAGGAATGCGGCTATGAATACGGCTTCTGGTGGCTGGAATGGGGCGGCCACCTCGACACGATCACCGACAACGACCACATCCGCCACGAACTCCTCGCAATCGCCTACGGCATCTGGGATCACTTGAAAAACGGCGGTCAACACGGGGCGGAGAACTGGGTGCTCACCTGGGTCGGGATGCTCCCCGGCAAGCGTGAATCGCGCCGGCTGATCGGAAGGAAGACACTCACCGAGCAAGATGTCCTGAATGCACCCGATGTGCCGGATGCCATCGCCTACGGGGGATGGCCGATGGACCTGCATCCCCCCAAGGGGGTGGATGCTCCCCTGGAGGAGCCCTGCACCCAGATCGAGGTGCCTCATCTCTATCCGATTCCCCTCTCCTGCTGCGCCAGCGGCACACTGGAAAACCTCTGGTTTGCGGGACGCAATATCTCCGCCACCCATGTCGCCTTCGCCTCGACGCGCGTGATGGCCACCTGTTTCGCCGTAGGCCAAGGCACCGGCATCGCGGCGGCCCTGGCAGCAGCACAGGGCAAAGGCACCTCCGAGGCCTGCACCTCGCCCGAGCTGATTGGCCGGATCCAGCAGGAGATCCTGCGTCAGGATGGTTTCCTGATCGGCGTGGCGAATGCCGATCCGCTTGATCTCGCGCTCAGCGCAAAGGTGACGGCATCGGATCATCGCGAAGGCGGTGAGCCGCAAAACGTCATCGATGGATTCACCCGCATCACCACCGGCCCGCACGGCACACGACCCGGAGCGATGCCGGAGGGTACGCACCGATGGATGTCAGGCAAGCTCCCCGCATGGCTCGAGCTTCAGTGGGACAACCCCGTCACGCTTTCACGACTGCAACTCACCTTCGACACCGGCCTGCACCGCTGGTTCTCGCTCACGCAGAGCGACGGAGTCCACGCCCGCAACATCTGGGGACCACAGCCCGAGAGCATCCGCGATTACAACCTCGTCGCGGAGACTCCGGCCGGACCGGTCACCATCGCCGAAGTGCGCGGAAATTACCTGCGCCGGCGGAAACACGACTTTGCGCCCCTCGCGACCACACGGATCCGTATCGAGGTGCTCGCCACCAACGGCCTCGATCATGCCCGGGTGGTCGAGGTGCGCGCCTACAGCTAACAATGCATTCAGCGGGACATCTCAGATTTCGTCTTGATCGTTACACGGATCGGATTGTCCGCGTCCGGGTGACGCCAACGGATTTTGCTGCGGAGTCGAATTCGGAAATGGTGGTTCTCCGTCCGCAAGCGGTGGGGCAAGATGCAGTTTTGGAAGTTGATCAGGATGCCGAGGGAAGAATCGTCTTTTCCTCTGACGGGAGGAGGCTCCTGGGTGTTTCGAACTTTTCTTTTGAAGCTGTTGATGTGATCCAAACGGAGATGGATCCGGAATCACTGGTCTTGAAGGCCACGGTGGACGGGGAGCGGGTTCAGGCAAAAATTGCAAAGCAGACAGTGATCCGACGGGATTGGAAGGCGCGGGTTTACTTTGAGTGGGATGAGACCGAAGCACTTTACGGCCTGGGGATGCATGAGGAAGACGTGTTGAGCCTGCGCGGCAAGATGCAGTATGTGTATCAGCACAACTTGAAGGCGTCGGTGCCGATGCTCACGTCCACGAAGGGCTACGGCCTTCTCTTCAACAAAGAGTGCGCCTTTGAGTTTCATGACGACGAGGCCGGCAGTTATATGGAGTATGACTCCACCGATGAAATTGATTTCTTCTTCATCCAGGGCGGATCACTCGACGGAGTGATCACCGGTTACCGCGAACTGACGGGACGGGTGGGTATGATGCCAAAGTGGCTCTTTGGTTACTGCCAGAGCAAAGAGCGTTACAAAACCCAGGAGGAACTCGTCGCCGTGGCGCGCGAATTCCGCGAACGAAAAATCCCCATCGACCTGATTGTGCAGGATTGGCACTACTGGCCGGATGGTTGGGGTGGAAAGCATTTTGATGCCGCCCGTTATCCAGACCCCAAGCGGCTTTGTGATGACATTCACGCGCTGGACATGAAGGTCATGATTTCGATCTGGCCCAACATGATGGATTCCATCAACCGCCCCGAAATGATTGCGGCCGGCGGCATGCTCAACGATCACAGCGTCTATAACGCCTTTGATCCCGCCGCGCGCGATCTCTACTGGAGGCAGACCCATGACGGGATCCATCGTCACGGGTTCGATGCCTGGTGGTGCGATTCCACCGAGCCATACATCGCCGACTGGAGCGGCGAAACGAGCGGATCATCAGCTGAGCGGGCCAAGCGGAATCTGGACGAGTTCAAGCTGCACATGGATGCCGCACGCGTGAACGCCTATAGCCTTTACCATTCCAAGGGCATCTATGAAAACCAACGCGCCGCGGCTCCCGACAAGCGTGTGGTGAATCTGACCCGCTCCGCCTATGCCGGCCAGCAGCGCTATGGCACGATCACCTGGCCGGGCGACCCGTCCGCCAAATGGTCAACCTTGCGTCAGCACATTCCTGCGCTTCTGAACTTTTCTGCTTCGGGTTGCCCATACAGCACGATGGATATCGGCGCATTCTTTGTTCGCTCCAAAGAACAATGGTTCTGGTCGGGCGAGTATGAGGCGGGCTGCGAGGACCTTGGCTACCGTGAACTCTACACCCGCTGGTTCCAATTCGGTGCCTTTCTCCCCCTTTTCAGAAGCCATGGAACCGACACACCGAGGGAGCCCTGGCACTTTGGCGAACCCGGCACTCCGTTCTATGATGTGCTGCTGCGCTTCATTGAACTGCGCTATCGCCTGCTACCCTATATTTATTCAATCGCCGGTTGGATCACGCAACGACACTACACAATGGTGCGCCCGCTGGCCTTCGATTTCATCGATGATCCGCAGGTCTATGATCTGAAAGACCAGTTCATGTTCGGGCCGTCACTGATGGTCTGTCCGGTGCTCGAACCGATGTATTATGAAGCCGGTTCGAAGCCGCTTGCAATCGAGGATAAGACACGTTCCGTTTATCTCCCGGAGGGTTGCGACTGGTATGATTTCTGGACGGGCAAGAAGTTGAAGGGCGGTCAACACATCAAGGCAGATGCGGTGCTGGAAAAGATTCCGCTGTTTGTGCGCGCCGGTTCGATCATTCCGCTCGGTCCGTGCCAACAGTTCGTCGGCGAGAAAACCTCGGATGACTTGATATTGATGATCTATCCCGGAGCGGATGCCTCATTTGATCTTTATGAGGACGAAGGCGAGGGTTATGCATACGAATCGGGAGCTTACTCGATGATTCCGCTAACGTGGCATGACGCCAGGTCCCAACTTCACGTTCATGCGCGCCAAGGTTCCTTCGATGGAATGATCAAAAGGCACTCGTTCCAAGCAGTCAATATGGCGGGGTTTGGTTACGACAATTATACTGAAGCACCACCGGTCGTTTGTGGAGGAGAAGCATGAAAAATACCGGAATGCCTTCAGTTGCACTCAATCCAAGCTCCTGGCTCGCCCTGGATTCGAAGCAGAAGAATTCCCAATGAGCACACACGCACTTCCCTCATGGAACATTGATTTTCTGTCCGAGGCGCCGCGCGTTGACGCGGCTCCGGAGCATAGCGTTGAAGGCGTGGAGGCGATCTTCTTCGAGGGTGCTCCCTGGAAAGGCAAGCCGACCCGTGTCTTTGCGTACTACGGCATCCCGACAACCCAACCGGGCGAACAAGTTCCAGCCATGGTGCTGGTGCATGGCGGCGGGGGATCCGCCTTTCATCATTGGGTGAAGCTGTGGGTGAGTCGCGGATACGCAGCCATCGCCATGGACACCTGCGGCTGCATCAGCGGCGGCGGGCATGAAAACAACACCCGACATGTGGATGGTGGTCCTGCCGGTTGGGGCGGATTCAAGCAGATTGATGAACCTGCCGAGGATCAATGGACTTTCCATGCCGTCTCGGCAGTCGTCCGGGCTCATTCATTGCTCCGATCCTTTCCGCAGGTGGATCCCGCAAGGATCGGCATCACGGGAATTTCCTGGGGCGGATATCTGACCTGCATTGCGGCCGGGATCGATCAACGGTTCGCTTTTGCCGCGCCCGTCTATGGCTGCGGATTCCTTACCGAAATTCCGAATTGGCAGGTTGAATTTGATAAAATGAAACCCGGTAATGCAGAACGCTGGGGGCGTCTCTGGGATCCTTTGAATTACCTGGCGCATGTTAAGTGTCCCATGCTCTGGGTCAACGGAACCAACGATTTCGCCTTTCCCATGGATTCCTGGCAGAAATCATATCGCCTACCTGAAGGCTCACGGACCTTGTCGCTCAAGGTGCGCATGGAGCACAATCATAGAGCGGGTGAAAATCCATCGGAGATTCACGCGTTTGCTGATTCCATACTTCGCGGCGCCAGCCCGCTCGCTCAAATCACCCACTGCAGTCTGGAGGGAAGGAATCTTCACGCCAGCTTTGAGAGTCGGGAACCCATCACCAAGGCCGAGTTATGCTATACGAGCGACAAGGGCGTCTGGGTGGATCGTCAGTGGCAGACACTGCCAGCCGAACTCGATGTTGCCGCCGGCCTGGTTTCGGCCGTTGCGCCCCCTGCGACGACGGTCTGCTACCTGAATTTATCCGACGCACAAAATCGCGTGGTGAGCAGCGAGCATGTGGAGATTTAAGGGATCGAAACATGAGCAAGAACCACACCGAAGACAAAATGATCTACGCCAACGATGCGGTCGTTGCGCTGGATGAGGCGGCGCTCTCCGCTCCGACGGCGATTCCCCGCAGCGGCTTGCCCAACAGCGCCGGCAAGTTCATTCGGGAAAAGACCGGACGAGTCGCATTCCTCGGTGGCTCGATCACCCAGATGAACGGATGGAGCAAGCGGATCGAAGAGGATCTGCTCACCCGTTTTCCCGAAACAGAATTCCAGTTCAATAACGCGGGCATTGGTGGCACGAACTCCACCTTCGGCGTCTTCCGCTTCGATGACGATGTCCTGGCGAATGGCCCGGTGGATCTGCTTTTTGTGGAGTTCGCCGTCAATGACGGATCCGGGTATGGTTTGGCCAATCAGCGGATGCAGGCGATGGAGGGCATCATCCGCAAAGCACGGCAGGCGAATCCCTCGACTGATATTTTGATTCTCCACCTTGCCGACGAGGGGAAGGTGCAAGCATATCGCGACAAGAAGGAACCGCTCGTGATCACCCATCACGAGCGAATCATGGCGCACTACGGGATTCCGGTCATCAACCTCGCCCTTGAAATAACCCGACGGCTGGATGCGGGACTTTTCGCTTGGAATGATTTCTCCCGTGACAGTTGCCACCCTCTTCCCATGGGGGATGCCCAATATGCCGACCGCATCAAGGAATTCCTCGATGCGGCTTGGAAGGACACTTCCGCATCCCTCCAAATCAAACACCACCCACTGCCCGCCCCTCTCTGTGACGATCATCTAACCGAGGCACGCCTGATCGGCACGAAGGACGCGCAAGGATGGACGATGGTCCATGGCTGGCTCGCCGAGCAGGTTTGCAACTACAGCGGTCCTGTCGATGTGCTAACTGCCACCACTCCCGGTGAGACTCTCACACTGCCATTTGTCGGAACGATGCTCACCATGAATGCCATCGCCGGAATGGATGCCGGTGTGCTGGAGATTTCCATCGACAGAGGCACATTCACCGAAATGGATCTCTTTGACAATTACTGCCACCGCTTCCATCGACCGGTTTTCCATGTTCTTGCTCATGGGCTCGATGAGGGCCCGCATACCGCTCAACTTCGAGTTGCTGATCGGCAGAATCCCCTCAGCACCGGCCATGCGGTGCGCGTCTTGCAGTTTGCCAGCGCCTAAATTGACCCAATTTTCACTCAACCACGAATCCATAAAATGAAACGACACACACCCTCCTGGCTTGCCAACGCTTTCTTCTACGAAGTCTACCCGCAGAGCTTTCTGGACACCAACGGTGACGGCATCGGCGATCTGCCGGGCGTCATTGCCAAGCTCGATTACATCCGCTCGCTCGGATGCGATGCGATCTGGCTGAACCCATGCTTCGAGTCGCCCTTTGGCGATGCCGGTTATGACATCAGCGATTTCTACAAGGTCGCGTCGCGCTACGGCACCAATGCCGATTTGAAGCGACTCTTCAAGGAAGCCCACAAGCGCGGAATGCGCGTCTGCCTCGATCTCGTGGCCGGGCACACTTCCACAGAGCACCCATGGTTCAAGGCATCCGCCAAGGCCGCCAAGAACGAGTTCACGAATCGATATGTTTGGACCGACAGCGTCTGGAACCGGGCCGGGGTTCCCGCGATCTCCGGATATTCGGAGCGGGACGGCTTTTATGTGACCAACTTCTTTCACTTCCAACCGGCGCTCAATTACGGCTTCGCCAAGCCCGATCCGAAGAAGCCGTGGCAACTGCCAGTGAATCATCCGGACTGCCTTGCCTCGCGTGAGGAAATGAAAAACATCATGCGCTACTGGCTCGATGCCGGTGCCGACGGTTTCCGCGTCGACATGGCCTCCTCGCTGGTGAAAGGCGACACGGATTTCAAGGAAACGATGAAACTCTGGGCCGAGATGCGCGACATGTATGAAACCGAGTATCCCGATGCCGTCCTCATTGCCGAGTGGTCGGATCCCATCTGCGCCATCCAGGCCGGATTCCACATCGATTTCCTCATCCACTTCAACGACCCGGCCTACACCTCCCTCTTCCGCAGCGAGCCGGACCGCGACCTTTTCGGGATGTTCAAAGACGTTCCGCCGAGCTTTTTCGACAAAACCGGGGAAGGCGATATCCGCGTGTTCCTCGATTATTACATGAAGCACTACCGCAAGACGCGCGGTGCGGGCCACATCTCGATCCCAAGCGGCAACCATGACATCATGCGGCTCGCTGAAGGGCGCACGATGGAGGAACTCAAGGTCGCTTTCACCTTCCTCATGACCATGCCCGGCGTGCCGTATCTTTACAGTGGCGACGAAATCGGCATGAGCTATGTCCGGGGGCTCGTCTCCAAGGAAGGTGGTTACAACCGCACCGGCTCACGCACACCAATGCAGTGGAACTCCGGCAAGAACGCCGGCTTCTCGACAGGCAAGCCCAAGGATCTGTATCTGCCGATCGATCCCGCCAAGGACCACCCGACCGTCGAGGCGCAGGAAAAAGATTCCGACTCCTTGCTGAACCATGTCCGCCAACTTGCGGCTCTGCGCCGCGAGCATCCAGCACTCGGCGGCGATGGGGATTTCGAGCCACTCTACGCCGGGAAAAACAAATACCCCTTCGTCTATCGCCGCAAACTCGGCAAGGAGTCGATCATCGTCGCGGTGAACCCCTCGGCCAAACCGGTCAGCGTGAGCATGCCCCTCAAGGGCCTGAAATCACTCCCGACCGAATTGCTCTCGAAGGGCACCTTCATCAAACGCACCGCAACCGGTGTGAAATTCGAAATGAAGGGTATCTCGCACGGCATCTTTAAAATCTAAAGCCTCCGAACTCCATGAACCCTGACACCAGCCATACTCTCGGTACATTTTCAGAGGCATCACGCTCGACTCCCGTCGTAAATCGCTCGGATGTGTTGATCTGCGGAGGCGGACCGGCTGGAGTTGCTGCAGCGATTGCCGCCGCCCGCGAAGGTGCCAGCACGACGCTTATCGAGGTGCACGGCTGCCTTGGCGGGGTCTGGACCGCAGGCGCGCTGACTTGGATCATCGATCACGAAAACAAGGCCGGTGTGATGAAGGAGATTCTGGAGCGCTTGCAAACCGGCGGCTTTCGCGCGTGCCTTGCCGATGGCACATGGACCAACGGCTACGATGTCGAGGGCATGAAGAGCGTGCTCGAGGAGATGTGCGTGGAGGCCGGTGTCCGCATCCGCCTGCACACGCGCGTGGTCGCCGCCGGCGTGGATGACAACAGGCGTCTCACCCATGTGATCACTGAATCCCAATCCGGTCGCGAAGCGTGGTCGGCCAGGATGTTTATTGATGCCACGGGCGATGGAGACCTCGCGGCAGCCGCCGGATGCGGCTTCGACATGGGGCGCGACGAGGATGGCCACACCCAGCCGATGAGCCTGCTGGCGATCCTTGCCGGGCTGAATGCAGACGAAGTGCGTGGATTCATCTCCGACGAAGGCCTGCCATGGGGCGTGCCCATGGAGGCGCTGCGCAAGGAAATGAACCGTGCCGGCGTGGAGCCATCCTATTCGAAGCCCACGCTCTTTCGCATTCACGACAATCTCTTCACCCTCATGGCCAATCACCAGTATCTGGTCAAAGGAACCAACGCCGATGATCTCAGTCACGCCACGCTGGAGGCCCGCGCAGAGGTCCGCCGTATTGTGGACGGGCTGCGCAAGCTTGGCGGTTGCTGGACGAGTGTGCGGCTTGTTTGCACCGGCGCCCAGATCGGCGTGCGCGAGGGACGTCGCATCCATGGTCGCTACACGGTGACCGCCGACGATCTTCGCAACGGCACCCAACACGAGGACGCTGCGGCGGATGTCACCTTCTGCGTCGATATCCACTCGGTCGATCCGAAGAAGGACAAAGGCCTGCACACCGGCGGCATCAAGACCAAGCCCTACCAGATTCCGCTCCGGGCCCTGATCGCCCGCGATGTCGATGGCCTGCTGCTCGCCGGCCGCTGCATCAGCGGCGATTTCTTCGCCCACGCCAGCTACCGCGTCACAGGTAATGCCGTGGCCACCGGAGAAGCCGCCGGCCGCCACGCGGCCAAGGTCGCCCTCGGCCTCAAGTAGAGGAGTCAACCATCCCTCATTTCGAAACATAGAAAGCCACACCATGCCACCCCCACGAACCATCCCGGCCTTTGGAAAATGGATCTGCACCATGAATCCGCTTTTGAGTCGTCACCTTTTCGTTTTCAGCACTCTTTTGGCGTGTGCTTTGATCGGCTTCACTCCCTCCAAGGCATCCGAGCCGAAAGCGGTCTCAACCCCTGCTCCCACACCCTCGCCGGTCTTTACCTTGGGCAATGAAGTGGTGAAGGAGTCCCTGAATGGCGATGCACGAATTCAGGACGGCATTCTGATTCTCGACGGCAACGGGGACTACATCGAGAGGCCCTCCGGGAAGGAGTTCTCACTCTCCGAGGGGCTCACCGTGGCGGCCACCCTCAAGCTTGATGCCATCAAGAATCACATCATCGCCGGCAAAGTGGGCGAGTGGCTTTTCGGCTTTAACTCCGAGGGGCGCCTCTATTTCAACATCAAGGCGAAAAAAGGCGATTGGTCCTGCGACACCAAGTCTGCTGCCAAGCTGATCAAGGAAGGGGAGTGGGTGCATGTGGCCGCGGTTTACAAACCGAACACCGACCCGCTTGCCGCCGCCAAGGGACGGGTCGAGATCTACCTCAATGGCATCCAAGTGGGGTCCAAGGAAATGCTCTTGGATCCGGAGGAAAGCGGAGACCCACTGCGCATCGGGCGGCTTTGGGGCGACGCTCAACAGGCCAACACCTGGGACATGAAGGGGGAGATCCGCGACCTGCAGATTTTCAACCGGTCGATGGATGCCTCGGAAATCGTCTCGCTGGCCTGCGATCAGCCCGGCATCAGCGTGGCTCCCCTGGCCTTCGAGGTGGTGCCGGATGTGACCGGCAGTCGTCTGGGTATCCGTGCAAAACCGCAGCTTTCCAACAAGGCACGAAAGGAACTTGAGGCGGCCGTGTCAAAGGGCAAGGCGGCGCTCACCGTGGCCGTGCAAGGGCCCCAAGAGGGTGGGAGCGGCAGGCAGGAAGCCCGTTTCCCTTACGATCCCAAGACGGCAACCTACTGGATGCCTTACCAATGGTCCGACGGCAGCCATGAGGTGAGCCTGAGCCTTCAAGGCGGGGGTTCGGTGCTCACGGCTTCGCACCCGGTGATCAAGCCTCCGACCCCATGGCTCGGCCAAGGCAAGACGCCGACCGAAGTGATGACCCCTTGGACGCCGTTGCAGACCGCCGATGGACGTTCTGTCGAGTGCTGGGGGCGCCGCTATCTCTTTGACGGCCCGTTTCCGAAAAGCATCCTCAACCAAGGCCGTGAAATGCTCCGGGGTCCGATCACCCTCCAGGCTCAAAGTGGAAAGCAGCAGGGGATCCTGACCGAGACCGAACGCGCCACGGTGACGGAGGGCCCTGTTCGCGCCGAGTTCAAAGGCGATGCCACCTTCCCCGGCATACCCGGCCTGAAGGTCTCGTGGACCTCATGGACGGAATACGACGGCGTCACCCACGCCTCGGTCACGCTGACGCCATCTGAAAAGAGTGTTCAGCTCGACGCGCTGAGTCTTTCGATCCCCCTGCGTCCGGACATGACGAGATATCTCTTCGGCGCGATGGGCGAGCATCCCCTCAAATTCCAGGGACATGGCAACTCTGCGAGCAGACCCATGCGTCTAGATGGGAAGCGGGTCGAACTGAAGCGCTTCATGCCTTATCTCTGGCTGAACAACTTGGACGAGGGATTTGTCTGGTTCGCCGATTCGGACGCCAACTGGGTGAACGGCGGCGATCACGCGCCGATCGTGGTGGATGGCGGGGCGGAGGCCGGCATCACCCTGCGCCTCATCGACAAACCCACCACACTCACCGGCCCGGTCACCTACTCGCTGGGTTTTCAAGCCACGCCGGTCAAGCCGCTGCGCGCGGACCGTTTCTCGCACCGCTGGGGCGAGACCGCCCACCAACCGGAGGTCAGTGATTACATTTATCTTCCGGGATTTGCCGAACGAACGGGCATGTGGCTTCCGGTGGACGCCCCCAAGCTCAAGAGCTATCTCGATGAACAGTGGGCGAAAGGGATTTCCTGCTTTCCCTATGGCTCGCTCAACGGCACCGGGGACAACAACCCGGTCTATGATTTCTTCAAGCCACTCTGGCACGCCCCGGGCGGCTATGTCTTCGGCCCCTTCAATCACGCCAGGAACTTCCCGAGCTATGAAAAAGACGGAAAGCGCGTCAACCCCTACATAGGGGATGATCTTCTCAAATCCCAGGTCACACACAACCTGACCCGGGTCAACCCGGGCATCCCCTCCTATGCCGACTACCTCTGCTGGTCGGCGGAGGAACTCGAACGCCAGGCAGGCCCGGCCAGCCTGTACACCGATCTGGCCAGCCATGTCGATCCGGCGTCCACGGTGGATCTGACCAAGGTGAACCCGTCCCACCTTCAGGTGGATCAGTTCGGGCGCAAGGTCTTCGATTACCGGATCCTCGGCCTCCGGGATCTGGCCCGCCGACTGGCGGGCATCGTCCGCCGTCACAGCACGCCCGAGAGAACTCTGAGCTGGATGGCCCACGACCAGAACCGCTTCTGCCCCGTTTACCACGGCTATGCCGATTGGTGGTTTCCGGGCGAGCAATATGACGATGCCTTTGCCAGGCTGGGCCCGTTTGCCCTCATGGACGGGGCCATTTCGCCCGAGCAGTTTCGAGTCGAGTGCGGCGGCGCGCAGGCCTCGGGTGTGCCCGATGTCCTGCTCACCCACTTCCTGGGCTGGAGTTTCAAGCGCGCCCCCGGCTACTGGGGCGCTTCAAATCTGAAGGAGGCTCCGACGACGGAACAGAAAAACGACGCCGCCGATTCGGTCATCGCCCGCTGCGCCGTGGAGGGAGTGGAATTCCTCGCCTCCTGGCAGATGAAAGACCAAGCCCCCGAATGGTGGAAACTGCGCGCACGACTCGGCATGGGTTCGGCACAAGCCCGCTTCCTTCCCTACTGGCGCCCAGGTTGCCCTGCGACGACGGGCACGGAGAACGCACTGGTCTCAGCCTACGCCTTTGATGGCCAACGTGCGGTACTGGTCATTGCCAACACGCTTCCCAAAGAGACGCCTGTCACGGTGAGCGTGGATCTGGCTGCCCTGGGTTGCCCGTCGGGCGCGGAGCCTCTCCTCACCGATGAGCGAACGGGTGCGAGCATTCCTTGGAACAACGGTCAATTCACCGTTCCCGTCAGGGCACGCAACTACACCCTTGTCAGCCTGCAGCCATCACCTGCAAACCAATAAAGAATACAATGAACAATCCAACATCCCCACCCAATGAAGCCTCATGGCTCAGCCTTGAAAATGGCGGTCATGTTCGCTTCTCCGGCGTCGAGCACGGTGCGGGCTTCCGCATGCCGGGCTACTGGATCTGGTGCGGCTCCGTGATTCGCGGCAGCGATGGTCGCTACCATCTCTTCGCCTCGCGCTGGCCGGAAGATCTGGCTTTCAGCCCGCACTGGATCACCAACTCCGAAGTCGTGCATGCCGTGGCGGATCGGCCGGAAGGACCTTTCGAATTCAGCGATGTCGCGCTGCCTCCGCGCGGAGCGGAATACTGGGATGGGCGAATGACGCACAACCCAACGATTCATTTCCACGACGGTATCTACTACCTGTTTTACACCGGCACGACCTATGAAGGTCCAATGCCTTCATTCGAAAATCCTATTCCCGCCAGCGATCCCGGCAACCTGAGCGATCCGGCGGCCGTGCCCGAGTTGCTCGTCAAGGCTCACTCGGGTCAGCGCGTCGGCGTGGCAACGAGTTCATCGCCATCGGGTCCATGGAAACGCATGGACGCGCCACTGCTTCTGCCGCGTCCCGGGCAATGGGATGGCCTCATCACCACCAACCCATCGATCTCGATTCGTCCCGACGGACGCACGCTCATGGTTTACAAATCCGTCGAGTATCGCGGCGGGCCGATGCACCTGGGTGTTGCGGCTGCAGAGTCTCCCACCGGTCCCTTCACGCGACTCTCGAATGATCCGATCGTGGCCTTTGATGAAGAGGATGACGACCTTGAGGATCCCTGCATCTGGTGGGCGGGGGATCATTACGAAATGCTCGCGAAGTGCATGGAGGGCCGCGTTTGCTCGCAACCGAAAGCCGGCCTGCTGTTCCGCTCCGATGATGGGCTGAACTGGTCCTTGGTCAGCCGCGATCCCGCCTACACACGCGACCTCTCATGGTCGGACGGCAGTTCGTCGCAACAATCATTCTTAGAGCGTCCGCAGGTCCTCATCCAGGACGGACGGCTCACCCACATCTACTTCGCGACCGCCGTCGGCTCGGACCACATCGGCAAAGTCACCTCGTCGTGGAACCAACCGATCGCGCTTCGATAGAACCTCTTTGAAATTCGCTTCATGAAACCGCACCAAGCCCTTGTAAACGCAATTCTTGAAGATCAATCCCTGATCCGGGTTCACGCCCGCGCGCAGGAGATTCTCCGCAGCGGACTTTCCGCCGGGGCGCGTTATCCGGAAGTCTGGATTCGCGACCTTGCCACATTCATCGAGATGGCCTGCGATGTCGGCGATCGCGCCGGGATCCGGCGTGCGCTCCTGATGTTTATCGATTTCCAGCAGACCGACGGCGCGATCATCGATGGCTTCACGCGACGAACGGACAGCGTGGAAATGATCGAAACTCAAGACGGCTTCTTCGAGTGGCATGGCCCGGATGGCACTCCCCACGGCTCCAAAACCTTCCGTGGCGCCGCCGGCGTGGTGGGTGCGGCCATCGAACAACTGCGTTCATGGGCTGCCGACGAAATTCGTTGAAACCGACACCTAAGGAAGCGCTAATTTGAAATTTGTATAACCCATGAGCCAGAAACCTACGAAGAACTCCGGAGGAGCCGACCAGTTCGCCCTCATTGCCACCGCGAATCCCACTGATCGCACAGCGGGCTTGGTTGAGCCTCAACCGCCCGTATTGCCGCCGACCTTGCTACCTGTGGAGCC
>JBEIJN010000040.1:0-25446 GCA_040380225.1 Verrucomicrobiia bacterium
AGGAACCGCCGCAAAAGGCGCCTGGGAAGGCGGCTTAATCATACCGAAGGTAGTCCGGGCCCGCGTAGGCGGGATCGGATGCCTGGTCGGGGGCGACCGGCAGATAAAAGACTACCGAAGGTAGCCCCAACGGGGCGCCACGGCTTGCCGGGAGGCAAGTGCCGTCAACCAAGCCGCTTGGTAGCGGCGCGGTAGATCACGCGAACGCGTGACCCGCAGGGCGCCACGGCTTGCCGGGAGGCAAGTGGCGTCAAATCAGGGGTCGGGGGGGCAGCAATCAGCAATTAGGAGCCAAGTCGAGGGTCGAGGGTCGAGCGTCGAGGGCGCAATCAGCAATCAGCAATCAGCAATCAGGGCAGTCGAGAGACGAGGGTCGAGCGTCGAGCGTCGAGGGCACAATCAGCAATCAGCAATCAGGAGCCAAGTCGAGGGTCGAGAATACGTAGGTGTGGGAACACCTCGGATAGACTACCGAAGGTAGCCCTGAAAGGGTGAGCTGAGCGGGCGCGAACGAATCAAACGAGCGTCGAGGGCGCAATCAGCAATCAGCAATCAGGGCAGTCGAGGGTCGAGGTGGGTCCAACAGTCCGTGAGGGAAAGGCTGAAGGCTGTTAGGGAAGCGCTGATTAAATCCCATGAAGGCCGCTGAAGAGCATTTGCTGATTTTTGAAGGCGCGAGTGCTGGGCAACACGTAGCTGCGGGAGCGGCTTGGGTAGATTTGCCACAGGCAAACCCGTCAGGGCGAGCCTCGCGGGAGCGAGCGAGTCAATACCCGCAGCGGTCTCGCCCGAGCGAGCAACGCCACAACGACGAGCGGCGGGAGCCGCGTCGTAGCCTGCGAAGCAGTCCGAAGGACGAGCCCGTCGGGAGACGGCGAGGCAAAAATCGACAAATGGTTTCAGCCCTCCGGGTTGCGGAGATAACCGGCCGGGGGCGGCGTTGGCTTGGCACTTACAGCCCGCTGCGGGGATGCTCGTGCCAAGCCGCCTTGCCCGCGGCCAGTTCTTCCCGCAACGGCCTCTATGCGATTTAATCAGCGCTTCCTTAGGTGGCGGGGAGGTGAAAGAATCAGATCCTGCAGGGCTTGATTCCTTGGCCGGTGAGGGGGAGAATGTGGGATGGATAGTCCACGGCAGAGTCATGCATCTCTCTCTTCGGGAATCGTACTTTCTGTGCTGCTGGTAGCGGCCTGCTGGATCGCGACGATCCGTATCCTCTGGAATGATTGGGTGGTTGATCCCCAGTACAGTTACGGGATGCTGGTCCCCTTGCTGAGTGTCGGCTTGCTGATGAGGCGCTGGGAGGATCGCCCCGCACCAACGAGGCTCTCCCGCGGTGGACGTGGTGCAGGAATGATTTTCCTGATGGCGGGGGCGCTTCTTCTGGCCCTGGTGATCCCTCTTGCCGAAGGGAATCCTGACTGGCGGCCTCTGGGGTTGGCGGCTTCGCTCGCATCGGTGATGGTGACGCTGTCCGTGGCCTTTGGGTTGGGCGGACGTGCCTGGCTGGGGCACTTTGCTTTTCCGATCGCCTTCTTTCTGATCGCTGTCCCATGGCCCAGAAACTTCGAGCAGTCGGTGATGTCCCTGCTGATGTCATGGAACACCTCGTCAACCATGGAGATTCTCCATTGGTCAGGCTGTGAGGCGATCAGGCAGGGCAATCTGATTCTCCTGCCCACCGGGGTGCTGGGGGTCGAGGAGGCCTGCAGCGGGATCCGCTCCCTGCAGAGCGGTCTGATGGTGGCGCTCTTCTTCGGCGAGGTCTTCCGGCTCCATCCGATCCGGCGCCTGATGCTTCTAGTTGTGGCCCTGTTTGCGGCTCTTGCCGGCAATATCGTGAGAAGTTCCCTGCTGGCCGTGGTGGCTTCCCAGCAGGGAATCGGCGCCGTGGCGACATGGCATGACTCCGCAGGCCTGATTGTTCTGCTGATGACAGTCTCCGCTGTGTTTGTCTGCGCGCTGCGCTGGAAGCGCAAGCTATCCGCAGGGGAGGCGATGGATGGCTCCGGGAATCCCGCCACTGCAATCACCCGCAAGTCCCGTACGGGAGATCTCTGGAAACCTTCCCTGTGGATCCTGGCGCCGGTTCTCTCCATCCTGGTCGGATCGATGATGGCAACCGAGTTGTGGTTCCGGATCCATGACCTGCCGTCAGGCAGGGGCTGGGGATGGGAAATCGCCCGGCGCGTCGGGGTGGCGGGTGTCTCCGATGTCCCCATCGCTCCTAGGACGATGCGCATGTTATTCTACCCGGATGGTTTTTCCGAGAAATGGACGGGAGCCTACGGGGAGATGGGTCAGTCATTCTATTTCGAGTGGCCGCCGGGTCGTACGGCTCTGCAATCCGTCCGGATGCACAGCCCTGAAGTCTGCCTCTCCAATATAGGGATGCGGATGGAAGGAACACTTGATGATGCCGAATTCGGATCTCCTGCTGGCATGATCAGGTTGCATGGCTGGCTGTTTTCCCAACACGGCAGGCCTGTGTATGTCTTTCACGCGATCCTGGAACAGGGCAGCGCTTCGCCTGAGCGAGAGAGCTTGGATCAGTCGCTTAAAGCCCGCTTGAGGAGTGTGGTGATGGGGAAGCGCAACAGGGGCCAGAGGATGGTGGAGGTCGCTTTCTGGAACCTTCCCTCCGAGGCCGCCGCCCGCGATGCCCTGAAGCGGTATCTCCAAGAGACATTGACGGTGAGTCCACCAGTCTCTCGGATAAGCAACTGAGTCATGAGCAAGATGAACGATCAACAGATTCCGGGCGGCGATCATGGGGAGTTGCCGGATTACTCCGAGGAGAGCCGGGACTCCAAGATCCCGTCGATGCCGTGGTTTGCGGATCCGAAGAAACGCCGCTGGATCATCCGTGCTCTGGGAGCGCTGGTTCTGCTGATGGCGGCTCCTCCTCTCTATCGTACCGCCAAGGAATGGCGCTCCGGTGTGTTGATTCGCGAGGCGGGAACGGCCTTTGCGCTGGGTGATTCCAACAAAGGGGTGCTCTTGATGAAGCAGGCACTGGCCCTCTCCCCCGGAAGCGCCACGGTGGTTCAGGCCGTGGAGCTTCACAATGCCCGCGCCGGTGATCAGCCTTCGCTGGCGAAGTTGCTGGAACGGATGCGTGCGGGGAGATCCGAACTCAATGAGTTGCTCGGCCTTGCCGAACTCAGTGCGGCGGGCTCCAAGCCAGATGCCGCCGATGTGGCAGGGGAGGTGCTTGCCCGTCTTCCCAAGGATCTCCCGGTCAAGCAGGCTCTCAGGCGCACATTGATCGAGGCCGCGCTTCAGGCCCGTCAGGGGGATTACTCCCGGGCTGCAGATGCCTGTCTGGTCGCGGCGCTGAATTTTCCAAAAGAGGATGCCGCGTATCTGAGGCTTCAGGCGGCCATGTATCTGCTTGGGAATCCAACCGCAGAGAGCGGACGGAGGGCTGTGAATCTCTTAAAGGAGGTTCTTTCGGGCAATACGGCTGCTTCCCTTTCTGCATGGCGTCTGCTCGCCGGAATCGCGCTTCTCCCTCCCGGGCAATCTCCCGTGCAACTCACTCCGGCCGAACTCGTGATGCTGATCAAGACCTTTCCCTCGCTGAAGCAGAGCACTCCGACAGATGAGTTCCTCGCGGCAGACATGGAGATCCTTCATGACCCTGCGGGTAAGGATAAGGTCGTGAGGCGGGTGATGAGCCGTTATCAGTCCGCTTCGCGTGCGGAGATGCTGAATGCGGCGAAGTGGCTTAACCGTGGAGGCTTTCACAAGGAGGTGGTGGAGTTCGCCGGAAGTGAACTCCCGCTGAAGGACACCGACTGGCTGCTTGTCGTGATGGATGCACGGAGTGCGGAGGGCAACTGGAATGAAGTGCTCAGGATGCTGGACTCGCCTGCGGGATCGGGAATACCCGACGCCGTGAAGCATCTCTACCGTGCAAGGATCGCCATCATCGCCGGGAACAAGACACTCTCGGAAGAGGAGTGGCGCAATGTGGGTGGCTCCCTGAATCTCGAAAAGACCGAAACCCTGGCCTACATCGCCGGGTATGAGGAACAGATCGGGGAGACGGCCCGAGCGGCGAGAACCTACCGCGAAATGGCTAACCGAAAGGAGACCCTGGTGCCCGGCCTGATCGGTCTGATCAGGTGCCAACCCCGCTCCGCGAGCGCCACCACCCTGATCCCTCTCTATGAGGAGCTTCTGGCCGCACAACCTACTAATCCCGATGCCGCATGCGACCTTGCTTATCTCAAACTACTCACCGGGAAAGACACCGCCGAATCCGCGGCAGTCGCCGAGAAGCTCCTGACGCAGCAACACGATTCCCTACCGCGAATCAGCACGGCGGCATTGGGGAGGCTTCGCTCGGGCGATGCCAAGGGGGCTCTTGAGATCTATAGTGACAAGGTGATCGATTGGAATGTCGCCCCCGAGCCTTGGAAGGTGGTGCGATGCGCCGTGCTGAAGGTCAATGGGCAGAGTGATCAAGCCGCAACGCTTGCCTCATCGGTGAGTACCCAGCTGCTGCGACCGGAGGAGAAAGAACTGCTCTCCAAGCCCTCGGTCGGACGATGAAGCTGATTGCTGATTGCTGATTGCTGATTGCTGATTGTGCCCTCGACGCTCGACCCTCGACCCTCGGCTTGGCTCCTGATTGTTGATTGCTGATTGCTGGTTGCGCCCTCGACCCTCGACTTGGCTCCTGATTGCTGATTGCTGATTGGGCGTAGAACCTGACTTGTAGATTCGCTAATCCAGGAAGCGAGTGAAGCACTCGGCGGGTTCGCGCTCTGTGCGGAGTGAGTTCTCAACTTTCGAGGCATCTTCGTATCCCAGGGCCATGCCGCAGACGAGCATCTCTCCCTCGGAAATCTGCAGATGCCGGGAGACGATGCGGTGGTACTTCGTGAAGGCGGCCTGCGGACAGGTGTCGAGACCACGGGCCCGTGCGGCGATCATGACGTTCTGAAGGAACATTCCGTAGTCGAGCCAACTCCCTTGTCCGAGGATCCGGTCGATGGTGAAGAAGAGACCGACGGGTGCGTCGAAGAAGGCGTAGTTGCGGGCGAACTGCCGGTTCATCCGATCCTTGTCACCCTTGGCGATTCCAAGCAGTCCGTACAGG
Organism: Verrucomicrobiia bacterium; assembly: GCA_040380225.1. Lineage (GTDB taxonomy): Bacteria > Verrucomicrobiota > Verrucomicrobiia > Chthoniobacterales > UBA6821 > UBA6821. The sequence goes on from JBEIJN010000040.1 coordinate 5,111, forward strand.
TCGTAGCCGACCTTACGCCGCCGGTCGATATAGGGATGTGACCACTTGGCGGGATAGTAGGAATATTCCTGGGTATGTTCCTCGTCCCTGGCGGGATCGAGCGCCGTCTCGATGAGTTCCCGCGAGAGGGCTTCCTTTTTCTCTCCGGTGACGACGCTGACCTTCCAGGGCTGGGTATTGGTGCCAGAGGGTGCGCGGGCCGCTACATCCAGTATCTCGAGGATGGTCTCCCTGGGCACCGGCGTGGGCAGAAAGGCTCTCACCGACCTGCGCCCACGGATGACGGAGTCAACGATCCCGGTAATGTCTTGGGAGGTGGAACCTGAAACCTGCGACTTGAAACCTGAAAAATCTTCGGAGGGGCCGATCATTCTGTTGAGGGAAGTTTCTTCACCCCCCTTTTTCATTCTTCATTTTCCATTCTGCCTTTCCTACGGCTCCGGATATGCCTCGATGAACTTGGCGTACCACAAGGCGGAGGGGGTGGGGATGCGGTTGTGGGTCTTCTTGTCGTAGGAGAAGAGGCCGAACTGCGCGTGATTCCAACCTTCGGTCCACTCGTAGTTGTCGACGAGCGTCCATGGGAAATATCCCCGGACATCAACTCCCTCGTTGATCGCGCGGCGCATCTGGGCGATGTGTTCGCGGAAGTAACGGATCGATTTCTGTCCGCTCTGGGTGCCGATGCCGTTCTCGGAGATGACGATCGGCTTGTTGTAGCGCCCGTCGATATCCTTGAGGATGTGATAGAGACCCGTGGGGACGATCTCCCATCCGAGCTGGGTGTATCCGGAGTTATGCTCCCCGCTGGGTCGGAAGATGAAGCGAATCGCGCTGGCCTGCTGTGAGTAGTAGTAGTTGACCCCGATCAGGTCGCAGGTGTCGGCCACCATGTCGAGTTGGTCGAAGTTCTGGTGCTGCATGAGGTTGTAGACGGAGCGCGTGGGGTCGAGGAAGCGGGCCTTATTCCAGTGGGGCAGGGAATAGATGCCCATGATCAGGGCGTCGGGTCGCTCTTCCCTGACGATCCCGGCGGCGTCGCGGAACATGTCCGCAGAGACGCGCATCGCCTTTTTGTACGAGCCGGGACGCATCAGAAGTCCGGGTGGCCAGTGAGCGGCGAGCCATCCGAGCTGGAGGGCCCCGTTGGGTTCGTTCTGCGGGATGTAGATGCGGACATCGCCCTTGGTGGCCTTCACGACGCGGCGGACGTGGGCCTGCCAGGCGGTGCGGAGGTCGGGGTTGAGGAAGTTGGCCTTGGACTTGTCCTTGGGATAGAGCCAGTCGGGGAAGGTGAAGTGCCAGAGGGTGATGAGCGGCTCGATCCCGGCCTCTCGGCACTTGCGCGCCATCCCGGCATACTGGCGGAGGGCCGCCTCGTTGATGACCCCCTTGCGCGGTTCGATCCGTGCCCATTCGACACCGAAGCGGAAGTGATTCACTCCCAGTTTCCGGAGGGCGGCCAGATCCTTGTCGAATTCGCTCCAGGAAAAGACTCCGTCATCACCGCGGGGAGGTGCCCCTCCCTCATCCGCAAAGCAGTCCCAATCTGTCCTGTAATACCACTTGGAACCGGGGGCGCATCCCCGATCCTCATTCTGGAACGATGCGGTGGAGGTGCCCCACCAGAATGGCTCCTTAGGGAGCTTCCCGAGAACGATCGCCTTGGCCGGAGGCCTGTAGTGAGGAACGGGCGAGATGCATCCGCTGAAGGCAAGGGTGAGCAGAGGGAGTAGGAAAAACGGTAGCTTTATCCGCATGGTTGCTTGATGCATGGGACAAGCCCTAGTAGCAAGGGATCGAACGATCAATGATGAAGCACATTTTTTCCCTTTCTGCCACGGCATTGCTCCTGACGATGGTTCAGCCGCTCGGGGCCATCGATCTGCCCAACGGCCGTCTGGCACCCGACACCCTCATCCTGAACGACGGCAGCGAGCTCCACGGCCTGATCCTCAAGAACGACGCCAAGGGGGTGATTCTCCAACAGCGCATGGGCGAGGTGACGATCCCCAAGGCAAGGATCCGCCGGATCATGGACGAGGGGGATGCCTTGGTCTACTTCGCCGATATCGCCGATCCGGGCAAGCTTCCCCCATGGAGGATGATCGTTCATGACCTTCGCACCGATGACAATATCCGGTCCTTCAGGCAGGTGCCCGCCACGGCGATCGACAATGGCCGTCTGCGCAACATTCCCTACCTCTCCTTCCGAGTGAACAACCGCACCGAGCTGAATGTGTACGGCAATCCTGAGGATCCGGTGTGCGTGGAGTTCGGTGTCTACGGAAAGGGACTGGCCCTGGAGCGCTTCAAGAAGGTTGCACGGGACTATCTGGCCGGCATCCTGACTTCCCGGGAAGAGATTTCCGCAATCTATGGGATCAGTGACCGCGGCGGTATCAGGAAAGTCGGAAAGTTCACCTTCGAGGTGGCCCCTCAGGATGCACCCGATTCCTACGGGGGATGGTGGATCTCGATCTATGATGCAAAACGCCTCGACCGTGCCCGTGTCTCCGATGACGAGTATCGCAAGAACACGCTTCCCTTCCATGTGGTCAATAACTCCCGCGGTGAGATCAGGGAGGATCGCCACAACAATTTCGAGAAATTCCTCTCCGGCACCGTGCAGTCGTGGTCGGAAATGGTTCCTGATCTGAGGGGATTTTACCGTGACTCGATGGGTGACCTGAAGTTGCTCACCACGAAGGCGACGGACAAGCTCAAGCAGTCCACCTCCGCCCCCACTCCGCGCCCATGAACAAGTTCATCCGCCCCGCGACGGCCGCGGCCCTGCTGACGATCCTTCCCGGTTGCGTCCTCCATCCGCTCGGCCCGCTCGACAAGGCCCCGGAGAATCGCGCGGAAAAGCTCAAGGGTTACGCCCCCTTCGCCTGGGGCATCTCCACAAGCAGCCTCCAGTACGAGAACAAGGCGGAGAAGCCGGGAGAGAAGAACTACTATGTCCGCGACTGGGATCTTCTCGTCCAGCAGAAGAAGGCTCCGGTGGTCGGCAATGCCCTCTTCAGCTGGAGTGACTTTGACAAGGATCTCGCCGCCTTGAAGAAGATCGGCGTCACCCATTACCGCTTCAGCATCGAGTGGGCGCGTGTCGAACCCCAGCCAGGCCGCTACAACGAGGAGGCCGTGCAGGGATATGTCCGCATGTGCCGGAAGCTGAAAGAGGCGGGGATCGAGCCGGTCGTGACCCTCTGGCATTTCACCTTCCCCGCATGGCTGACCGATACCAAGGACAGCTCGAAGACCAACTGGCTCCATCCGCTGGCTCGCGAACGCTGGAACCTCTACGTGAAGAAGATGGTCAGGGCGACTTCTCCGTATGTGAACTACTACGCTCCCGAGAACGAGCCGAACGGCCAGATCCTCACCGCCTACATCGCCGGTCTCTGGCCTCCCTGCCATACCCTCGACTTCAAGGGATACAAGGCGGCGACCATCGCCAGCGCCGACATGTTCCGGGATGCCGCGGCGCGCATCAAGGAGGTCAAGCCCTCCGCCAAGGTGCTCAGCGTCGAGGCGCTTCCCTGGTGGACGCACGGCCCCCTCGATCCGGGAGGCATCGTCTACAACACGGTGATGCATGCCAACTTCGACCATCTCGACCGCATCCACGATGTCTGCGACATCATCGGGTTCAACTACTACTACAGCCAGGCGGCGGGCCCCCTCAGCCTGATCTCGGAGGGATCAAAGCACGGGCACAACTACACCATGATGGGCTGGCGAATCGATCCCAAGGCCCTCGGCAAGCAGATCCGCTATGTCGGCAAGCGCTACGACAAGCCGATGATGATCACCGAGAACGGCATCGCCACAAAGAATGAGTCGAAGCGCCTTTCCTATCTCCGTGACCATATCGCGCAGATCCGCCAGACCATGGATGAGGGATACGACGTGAAGGGTTACTTCGTCTGGTCGCTGGCCGACAACTACGAGTGGCACTACGGATATGTTCCCAAGTTCGGCCTCGCGACGATGGATCCCAAAACTCGCGACCGTGTGCTCAAGCCCGCCGCCCATTACTATCGTGACGTGATCCGGGTCTCAGAGCGTCGCCAGCAGGTGGTGCCGGATCCAGGGAATGGGAAAGGCTAAAAGCGAAAGGCGAAAGGCGAAAGGCGAAAGGCGAAAGGCGAAAGGCGAAAGGCGAAAGGCAACCAAGCCCGAGGGATAGGGCGCGGAAGACTGCCAAAGGCAGCCCTGAAAGGGCGCCACCGCTTCCGGGAGGAAGTGGCGTCAAAAGGCGGAAGTCAGGGGTCGGAAGTCATGGGGAGGGAAATCAGAGGTCAGAAGGCAGAAGGCAGGAGGCAGGAGGCAGGAGGCAGGAGGCAGGAGGCAGGAGGCAGGAGGCAGGAGGCAGGAGCTAAGTCGAGGGTTGAGGGCACAATCAGCAATCAGCAATTAGCAATCAGAACCAAGCCGCTGGGGAGCGGCGCGGTAGACTACGACACAGTCGTAGCCCCAACGGGGCGCCACGGCTTGCCGGGAGGCAAGTGGCGTCAAATCAGAAGGCAGCAATCGGGAGCCAAGACGAGAGTCGAGGGTCGAGCGTCGAGGGCACAATCAGCAATCAACAATCAACAATCAGGAGCCAAGTCGAGGGTCGGAAGTCAGGGGTCGGAAGTCATGGGGAGGGAAATCAGAGGTCAGGAGGCAGCAATCGGGAGCCAAGACGAGAGTCGAGGGTCGAGCGTCGAGGGCACAATCAGCAATCAGCAATCAGCAATCAGCAATCAACAATCAGAAGTCAGGGGCGAGACGCTCTTTTCTGGTCATCGGGGAGTGGTCTCTGTTAGACAAGATGGCTGTGAAGATTTCCCATCCCCGAATATTGCTCCCCCTGATTGCGGGGGCCTTGATCCTTCCCTTTGCCGGTTGCAAGAAGGCGCCCGCACCCGCTACGGTTCAGCCCCCGGTTCCGGTCACGATCGGTACTGTCGTCCAGAAGGACATGCCCAACCACAAGGAGTGGATCGGCAATCTGCAGGGTACGGTCACCTCGCTGGTGAAGCCGAATGTCGCCGGCAACATCATCCAGCGCTACTACACCGAGGGGAGCGTGGTGAAGCAGGGGGATCCGCTCTTCCAGATCGATCCCGCCCCCTTCCAGGCCGATCTCGACCGTGCGAAGGCCGATCTCGCCACCGCTATCGCCCAGGAGACCAAGGTCCAGCAGGATTTCGTCCGTGCCCAGAACCTGCTTGCCGGCAAGGTGATCAGCGTCCAGGAGTTCCAGAACCAGCAGCAGAATTATCAGGCGATGGTCGCCCAAGTGGCGTCCAAACAGGCCGCCGTCCAGTCCTCGCAGGTCAATCTCAACTTCACCAAGGTGGTTGCCCCGATCGACGGCATGGCCGGCCTCGCCAACTACGAGGTGGGAACCTATGTGAGTCACTTATCGCCCCAACCGCTCACCACGATCGTTGCCATTGATCCGATCAAGGTGGTCTTCCAGATCGGCCAGGACGACTACCTCAGCCTGATTGCCGAAAGCATCAACAATCCATCGAATGCCGCCCATGCGAAAGAGGAGAATCAGAAGGCGGGCATGGATATGATCCTTTCCGACGGCACTATCTACCCGCACAAGGGTGCCTTCAGGGCCGCGAACAACCAAATCAGCACCCAGACAGGATCGATCACGGTCGAGGGGAATTTCCCCAATCCCGGCATGCTCCTCAAGCCCGGTCTCTTCGCACGCGTGCAGGCCACCGTGGGAGTTCAGAAGGATGCCCTCGTGGTGCCGCTTGACTCCGTCATCACGATCCAGAACCTCCACCAGCTTGCCGTGGTCGGCCCGGACAACAAGGTGTCCATCCGCAATGTAAACGTCAGCTTCATGACCCGTGAGGAGGCCGTGATCATCTCCGGTGTCTCCAAGGGTGAAAAGATCGTCGTCCAGGGCATCCAGAAGGTGACCGACGGTTGCACGGTGATGCCATTACCTGCGGCCGCCACCACATCCACCCCCCCACCTGTCCCGGAACAGGGTTCCTCCAAAACCATCCCGGCGGCCTCCTCTGCCAATCCCAAGTCCTCCGCCGGAGCCGCGGCCAAGAAGTAACCCGCCTTACCCGGCACCCAGCACCAGCCCGTCATGGCCAAATTCTTCATCAACCGGCCCATCGTGGCCATGGTCATCGCGATCATCACGGTGATCCTCGGTGTGGTCTGTCTGCTGGGCCTTCCCGTCTCCCAGTTCCCGAACATCGTCCCGCCCCAGATCCAGGTGGCCGCCACCTATCCCGGCGCCGACGCGGTGACGGTGAAGCAGGCGGTTGCGACCCCGATCGAGCAGCAGGTCAACGGCGTCGACAACATGCAGTACATGTACTCCCTGAACTCCAGTTCGGGGCAGTCGCAGCTCAACGTCATCTTCGCCAATAACACGGTCCCTACCACCGACCAGATCCTGACCCAGATCCGTCAGGCGCAGGCCCAGTCCCAGCTTCCCCAGCAGGTGGTCAAGCAGGGCATCAACGTCATCAAGACGTCTCCCTCTCCCCTGATCTGCTTCGCCCTCTATACCGACGACGATCGCTACGACTCGGTCTTCCTGGCCAACTACGCCTACGTCAACATCGTCAACCCGCTCACCCGTCTCACGGGCATCGCGAGCGTCACGGTCTTCGGAGCGGGGACCTATGCGATGCGCCTCTGGCTTGATCCGGCCAAGCTCGCCAACTTCAACATCACGACCCAGGAGGTCTACGACGCGGTCAACCAGCAGAACACGGTCAATCCCTCCGGACAGACCGGGGCGGAGCCGGTTCCTCCCGGCCAGCAGATGACCTTCACCGTCCGTGCCCCGGGCCGCCTCGTCACCGAGGAGGAATTCGCCAACATTGTCATCCGCGCTGACAAGAACGGATCGGTCGTGAAGGTGAAGGACGTCGCCCGTGTCGAGCTCGGTGCCCAGACCTACAACCTTGCCGGCCGCTTCAATGGTCACCCCGCCGCGATCGTCGCGGTCTACCAGCTCCCCGGCAGCAATGCGCTCCAGGTCGCCGAGACGGCCCGCAAGCTGATGAACTCCTACGTCCCGACCTTCCCGGCCGGACTCAAGATGAAGACGGCCCTCGACACCACGCTGGCCGTGACGGCCAGCATGGACGATATCAAGAAGACGCTTGTCGAGGCGATGATCCTCGTGCTGATCGTGGTCTTTGTCTTCCTTCAGAACTGGCGCGCGACCCTGATCCCAGCGCTCGCCGTGCCTGTCTCGCTGGTGGGCACCTTCGCCCTCTTCCCTCTCTTCGGTTTCTCGCTGAACACGCTCTCCCTCTTCGGTCTCGTGCTGGCGATCGGTCTGGTCGTCGACGACGCCATCGTCGTGGTCGAGGCGATTGAGCATCACATCGAGGAGGGGCTCCCGCCGAAGGAAGCCGCCGCCAAGGCGATGGAGCAGGTGACCGGCCCGCTCGTGGCCACGGCACTCATCCTCTCCGCCGTCTTCATCCCGACGGTCTTCCTGCCCGGCATCACCGGCGGACTCTACCAGCAGTTCGCCCTGACGATCTCGATCTCTGTCATCATCTCGACTTTCAACGCCCTGAGCCTCAGCCCCGCCCTGGGGGCTATGCTGCTGCGTCCGCGCAAGGAGGTGGGGGGACCCCTCGGAGCCTTCTACCGTGGGTTCAACCGGATCTTCGACGCAGGGCGTAACAAATACCTCGGCACCTGCCGCTTCCTCCTGCGCAAGACCTTTGTGACAGGACTCCTGCTCGCGGGCATGGTCGCCCTTTCGGGATTCTTTGGATCAAAGCTCCCGGGTTCCTTCGTGCCGGAAGAGGACAACGGCTACCTCTACGCCTTCTCCCAGCTCCCTAACGCCTCCTCCCAGCAGAGGACGGACGCGGTTTCCAAGCAGGTTGCGGACATCGTCAGTAAGATCCCGGGTGTCGAGCACGTGACGACCATCGTCGGCTTCAATCTCCTCTCCGGCGTCCAGAACACCTATAGCGCCTTCTACTTCATCACGCTCAAGCCTTGGGAAGAGCGCACCAAGCCGGGTGAGGATGCCTTCGGTCTCCTGCGGACCATCAACCAGAAGATCGCCCCCATTCCCGGAGCGATGAACTTCGCCTTCCCCCCTCCGGCGATCCCGGGCATCGGAACATCGGGCGGCACGACCTTCATCCTCGAGGACCGTCTCGGCACCGACCCGAACTTCCTGCCGACCAATACGGCCAAGTTCATGGCGGCGATCAAGAAACGTCCGGAGGTCGGCTCGGTCACGACGACCTACCTCCCCTCCGTGCCGCAGATCTCGATGACCATTGATCCGGCCATGTGCCTGATGCTCGGTGTCGACCTCCACGAGGCGTACTCCACACTCCAGGCCTTTCTGGGAGGAATCCCGGTCAATTACTTCAACCGATTCAACCTCCAGTACTACTGCTACATCCAGGCGGAGGGGGCGGCCCGCACCGATCCGAAGGGGGCATCCCTCTTCTACGTGCGCAACAAGAACGGCGATCCCGTGCCGCTCTCAAGCCTCCTGCAGGTGAAGCAGATCACTGGTCCCGAATTCGTGATGCGCTTCAACATGTATGACTGCGCCCAGATCAACATCAACAGCGCCCCCGGCGTCAGCACCGGCCAGGTAATGAAAGCGCTGGAGCAGACATTCAAGGAGACGATGCCCCCCGGCATGGGATTCGATTACTTCGGGATGTCCTTCGAGGAGAAGCTGGCGGCCGAGGGGATTCCTCCAGCGGCGATCTTCGCTCTCTCTCTCCTCTTTGTCTTCCTGATTCTGGCGGCACAGTACGAGAGTTGGTCGCTCCCGATGAGCGTGCTCTTCTGCACGCCGATCGCTGTCTTCGGTGCGGTGGCGATGCTCTTTGTCCGCAAGATGGACAACGACGTCTACGCCCAAATCGGACTCATCATGCTCATCGGCCTGGCGGCCAAGAACGCCATCCTGATCGTGGAATTTGCCAAGGAGGAGGTGGAGAAGGGACGTCCCGTCATGGATGCGGCGCTCGATGCCGCGAAGCTCCGTCTCCGTCCTATCCTCATGACCGCCTTCGCCTTCATCCTAGGTTGTGTGCCGCTGGCGATCGCCACCGGATCGGGAGCCGTCTCCCGCCGCGTGCTGGGATCGACCGTTGTCGGCGGCATGCTCGCCTCCACCCTCATCGCCATCTTCATCGTCCCGGTCTGCTTCAAATGGTTTGAGAAGGGGAAGGCGGGAGACGGTGAAACGTTGAAAGGTTAGAATGTTAAAAGGTTAGAAGGTTAGAAGGTTACAAGGTTACAAGGTTCGAAAGCGTTTCCCACGTTTCCACTTTTTAACGTTTCACCCTTCTAACTTTTTAACGGTCTTGGGCATTGGCGGTGGACTTTGATCCTTGTCATTAGCCCACGCTGAGGGCATGACAGAGTCGTATGGATACCAATAACTCCTCCCCCATCCCCACGTTTCCCATTCCTGCCGTTTCCCGCGGTTGGGCCATCGCCGGCGGCATCGCCATGATGCTCCTCGGCTTCTTTGCGCTCACCTACGAGATCATCACCACTGCGGCCGTGGCCACTTTCATCGGAATCATCCTGATGATCGGATGCGCCTTCCAGTTGATGAAGGTCTTCACCGTCGGAAGCTGGAAGAGCCATCTCTGGTATGCCGTCGTGGCCATCGCTTACGGTGTCGCCGGCTATGTTTTCATCGCGCATCCGTTTCAGGCCGCGATCGCCTTCACCCTGTTTCTTGGTTGGGCCATCCTGATTGGTGGCATTTTCCGTGCGGTTTTTGCCTTTCGGATCCGTCATCACAGGGGGGCCGGTTGGGTTCTCTTCAGTGCCGCCATCTCCATCGTGCTGGGGGGCATGATCATTTCCCAGTGGCCGGCCACCGGTCTCTACATCCTTGGGCTCTTCCTGGGGATCGAACTGATCTTTGCAGGTGTCGGTTGGCTGGGTCTCGGTCTCTCTTCGGAGAAATAGAGCTCGTCTCCGACTATTTTTTATCAAGGAAGAGCCGGGCCTGCGGGCCCGGCTCTTTTTTTGGGTCGTTTCGCGAGGGGAGGTTTGGCTTGAGCCCCTCCTTGACGATGGTGTCCCTCCTTCTCTAGCGTTCATCTTTCGGATGAGAGATTCAGGATCCATTTTTTCGCTGCGAAGGTCATTCTTCAGCGCGCTTTCCGCGGCTGTGCTTGCCGCTTTCGCTTCCGCTCTGCATGCCGAGTCGGAGGGGTTGGTGAAGTCACAGCCCATCACCAACAACCTGATTCCCGAGGGAGGCACCGCCGATCAACTTGCCGCCGCCGATGGGTTTGCCGATTCCGGGGATCTCGACAAGGCGATCACCACGTACCGTTACATTGCCAAGAGCGCTCCGGGCTCCAAGGAGGCTCCCTCGGCCCAATACCGGTTGGCCAAGCAACTCAATAACAAGGGGGAGTTCGAGGCCGCCTTCAAGGAGTACCAGAACCTGCTCAAGAAGTATCCGCAGACACCCGACTTCGAGCAGTCGGTCGCCGACCAGATCGAGATCGCCAATGCTTTCCTCAAGGGTCGCCGGGTCAAGATGCTCGGGCTACGCCTGATGCCCTCGATGGAGAAGGCCGAGGAGATGTACACGGCGATCCTCAAGTCCGCTCCCTACAGCAAGCACGCCCCGGTCACCCAGTTCAACCTCGGTCTCGCCTTTGAAAAGCAGGGCAAGGCCAAGGAGGCGATCGCCGCTTACCAACGGGTGCTCGACAAGTATCCCAACAGCAGTGCCTGCGCCTCGGCTTCCTATCAGATCGGTTATGTTTACCAGCGTCTCGGCATGACCGGAAAATCGCAGGATCTTTCAGCTCTCAAGGAAGCCCAGAATAACTACCAGGATTTTCTCCTTCAGTACCCGAACAGCGAGAAGGTGCCCCAGGCTGGTGAGAACATGAAGAAGATGGTCTCCAGGGAATCGGCCGACACGCTACGCATCGCCCGATTCTACGACTTCAACAAGGACTACAAGGCTGCTTCCATCTACTACAACGACGTCCTTCGACGTTTCCCGCAGAGCCAGGAGGCCACCGCCGCCAAGACGCGCATCGATGAGCTCAAGGCCCTCTACGGCGAGGATTCCCTCCGTGTCGGACAGGAGCGCCCCGAGACCGGTGAGCGACTCGCCGAGCGCCGCCGCATGCAGGCCCAGATCGAGACCACGGCGCTGGCCAATTATGACGGGCCGCCTAAGAAGCAGATCGTCGGGGAAGAAGCCCCGCTTCCGCGCCCCCAGATGAAGGGTGACATGAGGGATGCCCAGCCGATCCCGCTGCAGGAGCCTCCTGCCGTGTCGCCGGCTCAGAAGACCCCTCTCACCCCCTGATGACGATGAAGAAATTTCTCCTCCTGATTCCGCTTCTCCTCTCCCTCGGGGGGTGCGGATATCATCTCGGTGAGATCAAGCCGACGCCGATGCGCCGCGTCACCACGATCGCGGTCAACACGTTCACCAACAAGACCCTCCTGCCCCGGGTCGAGGCGCAGACCGCCGATGCCGTGGTGAAGCAGTTCCAGCAGGACGGAACCTACCGGATCGAGTCCGCCGACCGGGCCGATGCCATCGTGGAGGGATCCATCGAGTCGGTGCAGCGCCAGCCGATGCGCGTCTTCGCCAGCAACGTGCTGCAGACCTCCGAGTTCGAGCTGACGCTGATCGTGAAATACCGCGTCATCGACCGGATCACTGGAGCCGTCCTGATGGAGGGAAGGGCTGTCGGCGTGACCCCGTTCTTCACCGAGACGGACCGTGTGAATTCGGACCTCGTGACCAACCAGAACATGAATTACCCGATCGCCGCCCAACGCATGGCCGAGAAGCTTGTGAGCAAGGTCGCGGAGGGATGGTAGGCCGAAAAGGCTGAAGGCTGAAGGTTGAAGGCTGAAGGGTTGCAATCCGAGCAGGGGAAGCTGAATCCCCCCCTGACGCTGATCTGCACGCCGATCGGGAATCTCGGTGACCTGACCGTTCGGGCGGCCGATGCCCTGAGGAGCTGTGACGGTGTGATTGCCGAGGACACGCGCCGTGCCTCGCAGTTGCTGGCCCATCTTGATGTGAGGAAACCGCTCGTCAGTTTCCACGAGCACAATGAGGAGCGGCGCCTTCCCGAGATCCTGGCCCGATTGAGGGGAGGGGAGCGCCTGGCGCTGGTGACCGATGCCGGCACCCCCTCGGTGAGCGACCCAGGGTTCCGCCTGGTGCGCGCCTGTGTGGCCGAAGGCATCGGCTACACGGTTCTGCCGGGAGCGAGCGCCGTGACCACGGCCCTTGTGGGGAGCGGGCTCCCCCCGGTTCCTTTCTTCTTCGGCGGTTTCCTGCCCTCTTCCGGTTCGGGAAGGCGTTCGGAGCTCCGCAAGGGGACTGCTCTGGGGATGACGGCGATCTACTTCGAGTCACCCCACCGCTTGCTCGACTGCCTTGCCGATCTCTCTGCCATCGCCCCCGGGTGCATGGTCTGTGTTTCGAGGGAACTGACGAAGATTCACGAGGAATACCGTCACGGCAGCCCCGTGGAATTGGCGGCTCACTACGAGGTGAATCCGCCCCGTGGAGAAATCACCCTGGTCATCGATCCCTTGGCCGGAAAAGCCGCGGAGAGAAAGTCAGCGAAGGATTACTCGGAGAAGACTCCCATCCCGCGGAACTTGGCGTAGCGTTCCTCAAGGAGTTGCTTCAGCGGGATCGCATTCAGGCTTTCGATGGCCGAGGCGATGGTCGAGGTGAGGGTGTCGGACATGGCGGCCGGATCACGGTGCGCCCCGCCGGTCGGTTCATGGATGACCCCGTCGATGAGTCCGAGTTCCTGAAGGTTGTCAGCGGTGAGCTTGAGGGCTGCGGCGGCCTCGGGGGCGTGCTTGCGGTGCTTCCAGAGAATGGCGGCGCATCCCTCGGGAGAGATGACCGAGTAGTAGGCGTTCTCGAGCATGAGAACGCGGTCGGCCACGCCGATGCCGAGCGCTCCGCCACTGCCACCCTCGCCGATGACGACGGCGATGATGCGGGCCTTGAGGGCCATCATTTCACGGAGATTCACGGCGATCGCCTCGGCGATGTGACGTTCCTCGGCGCCGACGCCCGGGTAGGCGCCGGGAGTGTCGATGATGCAGACCACGGGGAGGTCGAACTTCTCCGCCATGCGCATGAGGCGCAGCGCCTTGCGGTATCCTTCGGGGTGGGGGCTGCCGAAGTTGCGGAGGACATTCTCCTTCACGTCGCGGCCCTTCTGCTGGCCGATGATGACACAGCGGTGTCCGCCGATGCGTCCGATGCCCGCAGGCATCGCCTTGTCATCACCGAAGAGGCGATCTCCGTGGAGTTCCACGAAGTCGGTGACGCAGGAGGCGACGTAGTCCAGGAAGTAGGGGCGGGCGGGATGGCGGGCGATCTGGACGCGCTGCCAGGGGGTCAGGTTGCCGTAGAGTGCCTTGCGTTCCTTCTCAAGATCCTCCCTTGCGGCCTTCAGGAGCGGGTCCTCGGAAGGGCGGCGTTCGGCAAGTTCCGCGACGCGGCGTTCGAGGTCGGCAATGGGGAGTTCAAAGTCGAGCGGTTGGACGTTCATGATAGGGAGTGGTTCGTGAAGAGTTGCTTTTGAGTAACTGGGGAGGGTGCGTATTGTAAAAACGGATCAGTGGATGATGACGGGCGTATTCCGGGAGACGAGGGCAAAAATCTCCTGCAAGTCGGCACCGGAAAGCACATACCCTCCTGGCATTGGTGAGGGCATCGGGGTGGCGCTCGGTGCGGGGGTGGCAACGCTCTGCGTTGAGGCATTGGTCCCTCCCTGTCCGGCCGGGGTCGCTGAGGGCACGGCTGGCAACTCGGGGGCGGCGACGATGGATGGAGCCTGGGCGATCAGGATGATCTTCTCGCTGGAGGCATAGGCCTTGTCACCGAAGGCTATCCTCTTCGATCCGGAGATGGCCGACTTGTCGAGGACTCTGGTGGTGATGTTGGCGGGGGTGGCCGGTGCCGCGGGCGCGGAGAGAAGGAGGTATTCCCTGAGGTAGGTGCCGTTGTTGAGGAGCGTGAGGCTCTTGGCGGTGCGGTCGAGTTCGAGCGTCAGCTTGAGCTCGGGAATGACGAGTTGCTGTCCGATCTGGAGGTTGATGCCGGGGAGTTGGTTGGCCTTCTGGATCAGTTCGGCGTTGGAGTGATGCTTGGCGGCGATCTTCGCAAGGGAATCCCCCTTCACCACGGTGTAGGTAATCAGCGACTGGTTCTCGGCGGGATTGAAGAAGAGGGCCATGTTGGCCGCTCCCAACATTCTGCGTCCTTCGGGAAGGAGAGGGGACTTGGGGTTTGCGGTGATCCAGGCATTCCATCCATCCCTTACCGCTGGGGTGTTACCCGATGCCTGGAGCTTCTTGAGTCGCTCGAATTCGGGAATCGCGGGATCCGGCGTCGCGGTGGGGGCGGGAGCCGAGGCCGCTGCGGCCTTTTCCCTACGTTCGGCCCTGCTGGGTTTGATGAAGAGGATGTAGCCGAAGTATCCGGCTGATCCGAATATCAGGGATCCCAAGATCAGGAGTGTCAGGGTTTTGAAGGTTTTCATCGTATGGTCTCAGGGGCAAAGATATCAGAGTAGCCCGCGGCGCTTCCACTCCGCGACGTTGGGGCCGGCGGATCGCTGGATCAGATCCATGGTGAACTTCATGAGGCAGACCTCCCAGGCATCGTCGACTCCCTCGATCAGGGCATCAATCGGATCATCATCGCGACGGATCTCACTCTCGAGCCGGTGAAGCAGTTCTTCCTTGGGTTCACGGAGGAGTTGTTCGGAAAGGTCGGTCTTCCTCAGGGAGAAGCCGTAGCGCAGGATATGGAAGTCTTTCTGATCCTCCATCCATCCGGCGAATTCCCTGGCCCTCTCGCCGAATCCCTCCAGCAGCATCCGGCTCACATACTGCGGCGCGAGGATCCGGGGACGCTCGGCATGGATCATTCCCTTGCGAAGGCGGACGGAGCCGATCTCATCCATTGGTTCGGTCACCAGGCGGAATCGGAAGCTGGTCTGCCCGTAGGTCTCGATCGCATTGGCCGGAGCCACCACCACGCGGGTATTCTCCATGGCATAGTTAAAGTCGTCCGCTTTGATCATCACTTGATAAGGAGACTCTAGGGACGATGCGGCGAAAGGTCAACGCGCCCCCCGATCGGCCAATGGATTCGGTTGGTGCGCCCGCCGGTTTGACAGAGCGCCGGTTTCGGGTTTCCATTACGTGATGAAACGCTCCCTTGCCCTGATCACCCTTCCCCTGCTCCTCCTCGGAGGATGCGCGACCTCACCCTTCCGCACCACCTACGACCAGCCGGCCTACAAGCCGAAGGATCCCTCCAAGGTCGTCGTCAAGGTCTCCCTCGACAAGCAGATGGTCTACGTCATGGAGGGGAACAGGCCACTGCTCGTGACAGCCGCCTGTGTGGGCATGCCTACCAAGCCGACCCCCAAGGGTAACCTCTGCGTGACCCGCAAGGAGCGCAACAAGCGTTCCGGAAGCTACGGCTTCGCCGTGCTCAGGGATGCAATCGTTCCCTGCGAGGCTGGCAGCTGCAAGGGGCGCTACGTCGGCTACCCGATGCCCTATTGGGTCGAGTTTGCTCCCGGTTATGGCTTCCATCAGGGATGGGTCTGGCCGACTCCCAAGACCCACGGCTGCATCCGCCTCCACGCGAACGATGCAGGGGATTTCTTCGAGATCGTGAAGGTCGGCACCCCGGTCAAGATCGCCTCCACCCAACCGGAAGATGCCACACTCGGTGTCAAGACCCCGCGCCCCCAGGATTACAACGACCCCGATCTTCCAAATGGCGAGATGACCTCGCCCAGCTACTTCCAGAAGATCAAGGCCGCTGTCCTTCAGTAACGGCGTGTCGGCCACTCCTCCAACCGCGTCCAAGGAATCCCCCAAGGTGAACCTCCGGACTCCGGAGGTCATGGAGCGGGTGCAGGAGCAGGTCGAGCATCACTACCACAGCAGTCTGGTAGAGCGTGTCCGGGCCGAAGGATCCGTTCTGGTTGCCGGCCAGACCACCATCCGTCTCGCCAGGCAGTTCGGCTTTTGCTACGGAGTCGAGCGGGCCATCGACCTGGCCTATGCGGCCCGAAAGGTGTTTCCCGATGCCCGCCTCTTCCTGATCGGAGAGATCATCCACAACCCCGAGGTCAACGCCCAGATCGCCGCCCTCGGCATACGGAACCTCCTGGATGCCTCCGGACGCCCCCATGTCGAGGACCTCGGTCCCGAGGATGTCGTGATCGTACCCGCCTTCGGCGCGACCGTGCCGCTTGTCGAGGAGATCAAGCAGCATGGATGCCGCATCGTCGACACCACCTGCGGTGATGTCATGAGCGTCTGGAAGCGGGTCCGCCAGAATGCCTCCGAGGAGGTCACCTCCATCATCCATGGCAAGGCCTCCCACGAGGAGACCCTTGCCACCGCTTCCCGTGCCCTCGGGAAGGGGAACGGCCGCTACCTGATCGTGCTGAATCTCGAGGAGGCTGCACGGGTCCGCGACTTCATCGCCGGGGCGGTGACCAGGGAGGAATTCCTGGGCGAGTTCGCAGGAAGATTTTCCGAGGGATTCGATCCGGATCTTCACCTTCAGCGCATCGGAGTCGCCAACCAGACCACCATGCTCCGCGAGGAGACCGAGGCCGTCCAGAGACTCCTGCGCGACGCCATCATCGCCAGGGACGGCGATGCCACGAACTTCCGCCTCTTCGACACGATCTGCGGTGCCACTCAGGAGCGGCAGGATGCCCTCAAGTCGCTGCTCAACGGATCCTTGGACCTGCTTCTCGTCGTCGGAGGATACAACAGCTCCAACACCACTCACCTCGCCGAAATGGGAGAGCAGAAAGTGCCGACCTTTTTCATTCGCAATCAGGAGTGCCTGGAGTCTCCGGATCTCATCAGGCACTTCGACCTCCACGGAAAACACGAAATCTCCTCCCGCTCGAACTGGCTGCCTCCGGCCGGAAAAGAGGCGAATATCGGGATCACCGCCGGTGCCTCTTGCCCGAACAATCTGATCGAGGAAGTGATTCTGAGAGTTCTCTCGCTGCGAGGGGAGGAGTTACCGGAAGTAGGCAATAAGTAGTTGAAGCCGGATTGTTCATTGGAACCATAACAACAGATCTGGAGCGTTCACCCGGATGGAGCCAATCGCCCGGGTTAAAAAGTTGAAGTGTTAAAAGGTTAAAAAGGGGTTTGAACCAAACCCTCGGAACTTCTGCTCCGAAAGCTGCATGACTCTTGGGGAGCAAGGCGCCGTCATTGAAGATTGCCTCAGGTCCACATTGTAACATTCCAACTTTTTTAACTTCTTCACCCATCTGTGATCCCGTTCCTAAGGAACCGCTGAATAAATCGCATAGAGGCCGTTGCGGGAAGAACGGTCCGCGGGCAAGGCGGCTTGGCGTGAGCATCCCCGCAGTGGGCTGCCGTAACGGATGCGAAGCAACGGCCGGGCAAGCAAAGTGCCAAGCCAACACAGCCCCCGGACGGTTATCTCCGCAACCCAAAGGGCTGAAGCCATTTGTCGATTTTTGCGGCGTTGCTCGCTCGGGCGAGACCGCTGCGGGTATCGCCCAGCACTCGCGCCTTCAAAAATCAGCAAATGCTCTTCAGCGGCCTTCATGGGATTTATTCAGCGGTTCCCTAATGCGATTTTTAGAGTTGAACACAACGGGGAGTCATTTCTCCCAAGGATGGAGGTAAGCGAACAAACCGCCTTTTTCCTTTTTCCTTTTTCATTTACCCTTTGGTCGTGTTCTTGACCTGCCAACAGATGAAAGCGGCCGAGCGGGCCGCTTTTTCCCGAGGGGAGACCCCGGAAGGATTGATGGAAATCGCGGGTGAGGGGATCGCCCGATGCATCAGGCAATTCTTCCCGAAGCCGGGGACCCTCCTTGTCTTCTGCGGCAAGGGGCACAACGGAGGCGATGCGCTGGTGGCGGCACGGCATCTTCGTTCCCTCGGATGGAGGGTGCAGGTTCGATGCACTTTTTCACCGGATGAGTTGGTTCCCTTGACGCTCCGCAATCTCAGGCTCATCGAGGGTGCGGAGTTCGGAACCGATCTTACCCGGGTCGACGGGACGCTTCTGCTGCTGGATGGGCTTCTGGGAATCGGCGCCGAAGGAACTCCAAGGGGCGAGGTGGCTCATCAGATTGAGGCGATGAACCGCATCAGGGGTAAGCGGGGAGGATTCACCGTGGCGGTCGATCTCCCCTCGGGACTTGATGCGACCACGGGAGGAGTTGCCAATCCGTGCGTGCAGGCCGATCTGACTGTGACGCTCGGCGCGGTGAAGACTGGTCTTGTGGCCGATGAGGCAACCGCTGTGGTCGGGCGGTTGGCACTGGTGCCCCTGCCGGGAATTTCATTCACAGAAGGTGATCCTGCCTTGCTCATCACGGCCCATGAATTGCGATCACTACTTCCGGTTCGTGATTTCGATACCCATAAGGGTAACTACGGCCGGATCGGTATCGTGGCAGGATCCCGGGGATTCCTCGGGGCCGCACATCTTTGTTCCGCTGCCGCCGTCCATGCCGGCGGGGGACTCGTCACTCTCTACACGACGGGCGAATGCCACGACATCCTGGCATCAACCTGCATTCCCGAAGTGATGGTTCGGCAGGTGAATTCCTACGCCGAGGTACTCTGGGATCGTCATGATGTCCTGGCCATCGGTCCCGGGCTTGGCCGGGAAAATGACATGGAAATTCGTGAATTGGTTTCCAACGCGCCGATCCCCTGCGTGGTCGATGCGGATGCGCTCAATGCCGTTGCCACGGACGCCACGATCCTGAGCGGATGCGCGGGATCGCGTCTACTGACTCCGCACCCCGGGGAGATGGAACGGCTTTTTCCACGATCGGGCCGTATGCGCCGTGAGTGGGCGGGCGATTTCGCGCACCTCTATCCGGTCACCTTGCTCCTCAAGGGAGCCAGAACGATCATTGCCGGGGGGGATGAGCCCCCGGTTTTCAACAGCACCGGTAATCCGGGAATGGCAAGCGGTGGCATGGGTGATGTCCTCACCGGTGTCTGCGCAGCGATGCTGGGCTCGGGCAAATCACCGCATGACGCCGCGATGCTGGGTGCATGGCTCTGCGGCCGAGCGGCGGAGATCGCCATCTTCAACGGGATCGATTCGCAGGAATCGCTCTGCGCCGATACCGTCATCACGCACCTCGGCACCGCCTTCAAGTCACTCCGGAACGGGGACTTCTGAACGGGGGAAACGAGTGGTCAAATGCGGGGCGAACGATCCCTGGTGCCGGAAGGAATCAACCTAGGGAATTCCCTAGCTGTGGATTGTTCACGCCGGGAGAA
The DNA here is from genome assembly GCA_040380225.1 of Verrucomicrobiia bacterium. Classification (GTDB taxonomy): domain Bacteria; phylum Verrucomicrobiota; class Verrucomicrobiia; order Chthoniobacterales; family UBA6821; genus UBA6821. The sequence continues at coordinate 24,470 of JBEIJN010000040.1, forward strand.
ACCTACCAACTCTGGCTCGAGTACTGGCGGGAGTAGTCGTACTTGGTCTCGAAGCCGATTTCAGGAGGGAACTCGGAGTAACCGGAGTTCAGCCACTGGATGTTGTTGTTGTATGGGGGCTTGTAGGTTCCGTGATTGGTCGGGAAGGGGAAGGTGACCGTTTCAAACGCACCATAGCCGATGCGGGCAAGCGTGCGACCGAGTCCCCGGACCAAGCCGTAACTGAAGGCGGCGGAATTGCCGTCAGTGGAATTCACATCGGACATGGAATCAAAGATCTCGGTGGAACCATAGAGCATGTTGCCAAGGCCGCGTCCGAGTTTTCGTGTCGGTCCCTGATTGGACTGCGGCGGTGCCTGAATATCAGCCAATACCACGGAAGTGCAGGCAAAAACCGAAAGGATCAAAGCCAGGGGGAAAGTCTTCACAGGCCCTTGAATATGACTTTTTCCAGTCAGATTTGGCAAGTGAAACGTCGATGAGAAGGCCTAGGGGTTTTTTCCTAAGGAAGCGCTGATTAAATCGCATAGAGGCCGTTGCGGGAAGAATAGGCCGCGGGCAAGGCGGCTTGGCGCGAGCATCCCCGCAGTGGGCTGCCGTAACGGATGCGAAGCAACGGCCGGGCAAGCAAAGCGCCAAGCCAACACAGTTGGCCCCCGTGCCACGCCACGAAGCCAAAGGCTTTGTGGCCTTTGGCTTGGATCTCCGCAACCCGGTGGGCTGAAGCAATTTGTCGATTTTTGCCTCGCCGTCTCCCGACGGTCTCGTCCTCCGGACTGCTTCGCAGGCTACGACGCGGCTCCCGCCGCTCGTCGTTGTGGCGTTGCTCGCTCGGGCGAGACCGCTGCGGGTATCGCCCAGCGCTCGCGCCTTCAAAAATCAGCAAATGGCATTCAGCGGCCTTCATGGGATTTAATCAGTGCTTCCTTAGATCTCATGGGGCGGACCCGGATCAGTCTACCTTCACGGGGGAAGGC
>JBEIJN010000041.1:0-25210 GCA_040380225.1 Verrucomicrobiia bacterium
AGAACCTTCCAGCTTTTGAGCATTCATCCCTTTGAGAAGGTGCCTATCCATGAACTACTTACAGAAACCGACTTCAAACCTTATATGCCTCACAAAAATAACCAGCTGATGCTGTCGGACTTATAACCGGACGCTTGTGATAATATATTATACTGTATGTTTTATTATTTTATAATGCTATATTTTATTTCTCATTTTGGACGAATTATTTTCAAAATATAATTGCCATTTTTGTCGGATCCAGTTTCGTGCTGGCAATTCAATAATTTTCCAACTGAAAAAAGACAAAATAATTGATGAGATTGTTGTTATAAATATATATATAATTTTGAATAATATTGATGTGTTTGCCAAATGAGATTTAGTTATATAGTCAAATAATACATTCCCATATCGTTGAATTCCAGCATGTAATATATAAATACTATAACTTATTTCCCCCCCTAGCACTAGCCACTTAATACGTAAAATTGATTTACCAATTTTTGATCTATCCCGGTGCGCTAAAATTAAAATGGAAATAGCTGAAAATATTGCCATCATAAACCAATTAAAGAAGGCATATGATTTTAGAGGATTCAAACCAACAACAAATGGACAGATTAATACAATAGATAAAGGTATTATTTCCGTGAATTTATAAAGTATATTACAAGATATCGTTGCCAATGCCATACCAAGCATAAATTCCCACATTCTCATTAAAGGAAATTGATGACTAAAGTAAAAATAATTACTATTCCAAAATAAACAAGTAATAAATATTACTAAAGCTGAATTTAAATAAAATAGACTCTTGTTCCTTCTCAGTATCACTAAAAGAATCGGAAATGCGGCATAAAAAAATGCTTCAACACTTAACGTCCATCCAGGTCCATTGAACCTCCCATTAGAAAAAGGAAACCAACTCTGCAGTAATGTAATAGAAGCGATGAGTGCTTCTGTTTTATTTTCATTACTCATTTTTTCAGAATACCAATCTATTGGCAGACTGAAGAGAATACCAACAATATACATGGGATAGATTCTAGCAAATCTGTTTAAATAAAAATCTTTTACTGAGTTTTTTTTATCACGGTAGACAGTTGCGAGTATAAATCCGCTTAGTACAAAGAAACCCGATACACCACAGTGACCCATTTCTGTAACGGCTTTTGAAAACCAATAATTACTAGGAGCCAGAGATGTTCGTATCCACCCGTGGCATACTAATACCATCAATGCTAAAATGAATCTAAGCCCAGTAAGCGAATCATATCTTATGTTACTATTCATTAGTTTACTAATTTTATATTATATTATCCAGATACCTAATAAAATATCTGAGTTTGAGGAGTGAGTATAGGATTTTTGCCCACTTTTGCCTGCGAAGAAGCTTTGCCAGAGCCTCTTGTTCAGTGAGCTCTGGCCAACGGGGGTATATGTACTTACGGCGATAGCGCTCACGCTCCTCATGATGGCGATTGGAGACGGATCCGGATTTGATCATCTCGGAGGTTTTCCCTTGGGTGCTGATCCTAAAATTACAAAAAATGTGATCTGCAAGAACTGCTTTCAGGTTTCTCCCGCACCGAAGAAACCATTCCACATCCATCACGAAGTGAAAATCCGGATCCAATGGCTCCTTTATGAAAAGTTCCCTACGAAAGAATGTCCCCGATGTGGGGGGCACATAGACATTATCCTCAATCAAGGAAAATCGATACGGCAAATGATAACATCTCTTTACAGGCCTGGATTGCTCATCGATGAACTGAACATGCCCGTAAATCACCTCGGCATCAGGGTGCTTGGAGAGAGTATCCAAAAATGACTGGATGGTACCGGGAGCCAGCTCATCATCGGAGTTAAGCCAACAGATCCAATCACTTTCGGCTCTGGTAATCCCTTTGTTGAAGCCATCACTTTGCCCCCGATCAGGCCCGCTGGTGTATTTAAATGAATATTTACTCGATTTATTATTGAATATTTCCTCTGACCATAGCTTTAACTGTTCGACTGATCCATCGGTTGATGCCGCATCAATGACCAAATGGCATACTTGTTCTCCAGGATTTGCTGTTGCCTCTTTGAGCACACTTTGAAGGCATCCGCCCAAGTAAGGCATGCTGTTAAAACCGCTTGTTAGTATAACTATCATAGGGAAAGAACAGCACATCCTTCATGCCGATGCTGAGTTCTTTGTTTGTTGTGGAGTATGCTGCAATATCGTGCTGTATATCTGCTTGAGCTTTTCAATCTTTATTGGCCAAGAATACGTCGACAAAGCCTTTTTTCGCGCTGCAATGCCGTGCTGTTTCAAAAGGTTGCGATCACTTGAGTACATTCTGATTGCCTTCGTTATTCCGCTGATAATCTGGTCAGTGGATCCCAATGGCACCAAAACACCGCACTCTTGATCAACAGCAATGGCGGGTCCACCGCATTTTAATGCAATCACCGGTAATGATGCAGCCATGGCCTCCAAAACCGCCATTCCCCCTGAGTCATGCAGGCTCGGAAAGATCATGATATCGTGCTCCGCATAAATCTTCTTGAGATCGGCACGGTTTTTCTGGCCCAGAAACGAAACCTTATCCGACACGCTATATTTATCAGCAATCGATACCAGATGTTTCTCGAAAGATCCCTCACCTACTATTGAGAAATGAACAGGAGATCCTGATTCGGCAACAGCACGAACAGCAAAATGCCCCCCCTTGAGGTACTCAAGTGTCCCCACATACAAAATCCTAAGAGGACTAAGCTCGGAAAAGAAATACCTTGGACTTGGGACTAACTGTTCATCAATACCGATTGCAGGAATTAGATCAGTTTTCAACCCAGCTTTTTCTATAAAAGCTTGGGTTTCATGCGTTGAAACAAGGACTTTTGAATATCCATTCAAGATTTTCTTCCAGTTTGAGCATTTACCTACGAGGAAATTTGCAATATTCCTTAGAGCCTCGTACACAAGGTATCTTGGATATCTCCAAGGCATGAGATTCCAAGGTGTTTGCTCATATCCACCAACAGGCCCCCAGAGGCAAGGTACATTATGTCCGGTAATGCCCGTTGGGTATCGATACGATGCAAAAGTGACATGGTGTATGAGATCGATGGATTGATTCCGCACTATATCTCGGACTATTGGGCGAAGAGACCGCTGCCAAGCGGCATAGTACCATCGATGACTGATACCACGCTTTTTCAGGGATAGCCATTTAGCTCCAAGATCGTGGTAGTGAAATCTGGGGCGATGCTCGGGGGCAATGTTTCTTAAAGCCTGCTCAATTGACTCCCTGTTATTTGCACGGGTCACGACATCAACACAACACTCCCTAGCAAGGGAAATTGCCAGTGACCATCCAAGTCCGGGCTCAGAGCCCCTGTCGGGCTCACAGGCATAAGCCGAGAGCAGAATATTCATGGGCTTCTTCACATGGATGACTTCCTCTTTATAACATCAAGAATTGACTTCTTTGCCTCATCAAGGACTGCCGAGCGTGGTTGCATCGAGTCGATTATTACAGCCCTACTCCTATATACTTTTAACAGCTGATTCATTTTGTAAAGACATTCAGCGACGTCAGCAGGAGATGTTTCCGGCTTTCTTGCATGGATTAGCTCGGGATCACCCGTAAGAAGAATATAAAGATCAGGTTGAGGAGTAAGCCATACAGCATACTTGAGAAACCACTCAGGGAGACTGATTCTGAATCGTTTGGGATCGAGCCACATATCACATGCATATCGATCGAAGATCACCAAGTGGTTTTTCGACAATGGACGCCATACACGAGTCAGATATCCAAACCAGTAATCTGATAGGTAATAAAGGAGACTAAGCGTGCCTATCAGAAAGGCATGAGCCGGCATTGCATGTGGATCTGCAACCGATTCTCCTAGTGAGCGTTTATCGCGCCGTCCTAAGAGGACCCCAAGATCAGGGAGAATACTGGGCCTCCAGTGATGGGTGAGAATACTACCGAAGTATGGAGATAATTCGCGGATAGTCGCCTCAATCAGGGTGCTTTTCCCGGATCCATCTGGACCAATCACAGCAATACATATGCCTGGTGGGCGGCATAAAGTCTTGATCTCGTACAGGCAGTATTTTGCAAAAGAAAAAAGTGTGCGCAGCGGGGCTTTCCTAAATGAGTTTTTAAACACTCCGTTACGCATCCGATGGATGATGGGTAGAAGAACAGATAAGTGGACTTTGTCCCCAGAATAAATCCATTCAGGAACTTCAGTTTGGAATGTTTTCTGAAAGAGATTATCAAACCGTTCACGCACGATTGTGTCACTTAAAAGACTTTTGATCCTAGAGGCATAACGGTCTTTAAAGACCCCCCCCCATAAAAGACTAGTCGAGCATAGAGACAATGCTTCATGCTCGGTTGATAAAATATAAATCTGACCATAAGACTTCCTATTATCACATAGGTCCGAGTCAGATAAATAACACATGCCCTTCCAAGTGAAGGCCCCAGGATAAAGATCGATATGCAAAGGAATGCTCTTACCAGTAATGATCCAGAACGCTTCAAAATATTCAAGACGCCACTTTTTCAAGATGGGAAACGCAAGATCTTTCGCCAACTTTATCAAGATATCTCTCGCCTTTTTCCGTTGATCCTTTGGGATAAAGACATCAAGGTCATTACCAATATGATCAGGAAGTCCATCATAATTGCGTAATATAATATATTTTATACTTTCGATATCATATGCATTGAACAATTTCCGAAGGAATGTCTTTTCTCTTTGTGATAGTAATCGCATCATTCCATAAAGAGTTTATTAAATTTAATGGCATGCAGATCTGATTCAATTATTGAAGAATAGCTAGCTGGATATCTGCTTTAGAAAACGCAAAATTGCGTACGATGGTTGCATCAATAGCGCAATAACTAAAAAAATAATTGCCTTCATTTTCCTATTTTCGCCAAACGCAATACCGGCAGATCGATAGTTTCCCTTAGCTAGATCGCATCTACATTCATTGAATCGAATTAACCATGGTCGTTTATTTTGGGCTTTTTTAAATTCCGCAAACGAAGGCTCAACTAACTTTCTTCTTCTGCATCTCAGACTTTCTCTTGAGTATCTGTATTTCATCCTTGCTAACATGAATTTCGAGCCCCATGCAGACTTAAGATGAACGCGGTAGTTTGCTAAGTATAATGGAATTATATCAACTTTCCAACCCGCTTCGACAACACGATTCCAGAAATCACAATCCTCGGAAGGAAAGTATTGCTCTCTAAATCGCAGCGAGGGGTATTTAAATATTTCCGAACGAATCATCACAGAGGAATAATACAATGAAAACGGATCATCACTTTTGGAATTGTTAATATCTTCTATTTTTTGGTCTAGTCCAATCATAGCGCCTTTCGCGAACTGAATTCCTTTAGAATTAATATAATTAACAAATCCAGAACAGCAGCCTACTTCTGGATGTTCCTCCATATATTCAATTTGCTTTTCCAATCTGCACGATTCAGATGTATCGTCAGCATCAATTAGTGCTATATATTTAGTCTTAATTACAGGAAGAACAGAGTTCAATGATGCGCATTTCCCAATATTTGAGTCATTCCTAATCAAGGTAATATATCCCATTGACACATAGTTCTCAAGGATATCGAGTGACCGATCAGTTGATTTATCTTCAACAACAATGATTTCGTCTGCAGCATAACTCTGATTAAGACAACTCTGTATTGTCTCATCAATAAATGACTCTGCGTTAAAACATGTAATTACAAATGAGACTGAGGGTTTTACTTTCATATTATACTATTATTTTGCATTTTTTAGATTTTAGTCCATCTGTTTGAGCCAGTGCTATTAAAATAAAGCAGACGCACAGCATCCAAACATTACTGCCACCAATGTGACTATAGATAATCCAATAAATATAAAATACTATGGCGGCAAATGACCAGCAATCCCCATGACTCCCCTTAATGAATTTTTTATTCAGACAATGTAGCATCGCCGCACAACTTATCCACATGCCAAGACTCATAATATAACCAACTAACCCCCAACCAAGTAGAGCGTCCGTTAATCCATTGTGTGTCGCTAGTCTTCTTATTGCAAAAAAGAGCCGTGCATTCTCATCATAATTAAGAATGCTTTTTTCATCCTGGGAATCCATTTCTCCCACAGATCTTCCAGTTAACAGAAGCCTCATATCCCCACTGCTATAATAAGTCCACGCGTAAGTGAAATAATCGATTCGCATATTACTAGAGCCTTTGATCCCCAAAGTCGCTTCCGTCATGAGATCTGGCCTAAGAAATCCCAGACTCCGCTGTAGATGATATGGTGATTTTTCCAGTAGTGAGAGTGGTAGAGCCATTAAAGATAATAATGCAATTAGGAATGAGAATAAAAGTAATATTAGAGCTTTTATGTTTCCAACTCTAAGAAGCACTATAATAAAAAGAATTGTAGATATTACTATTACTGCCCTACCCCCACTAATCGCTGATCCCGTAAATCCAATGATGATTATTAGAAATGGAATATTTTTTTTAACTCTATAGGGCTTATTAAAATAAAAGATCGATCCAATAAGAACTGCAGCTGGTCCAAGTGTTCTTAGCGTATATGTGCTATCCCATATATTCAAGACAGGAATATAAAAAGAACGTATAGCTTGCATCTTCTCGTTTGAAGTCATGCCCCCTGAACTTAGAATATCACCAAACCGTATAATCATTAATAACTTCGTTAAAAATACTACTACTATTGATAAGAGAAATAACTTTAGCAATCTCGAAGAATCCCGCGCTGTTTGTGGGTGGATCATATTTGTCCAAAACGCAAAGAGAATCAGAACAAATGGCCCGAAGAATTGAAGGTATGTCTTGATTGCACCATTAAATCCGAACGCAAGAGGCTCATACGGATACTGCATGTTAAATAGAAAATGTATTACTGCATAGAAACATGCCAAAATCGTCATCCCTTTAAAAAGTGTGAAACTAAAAAGCTCTTGATGGACATAAGAGGCATTCAGATTTGATTTTTTATGCCAGAAAGAAATGCACCAGGCTAATGAAATCATTAGCAGAATTTGCTCAAATGAACTAGTTTTGAATCCAATAGGAGCCATCCATAAATCAAGAGTCGCTACAACCAAGCAAGCTTCCAATAGATATTTTCTTGTGTAGTTTATTACTGATATTACTATAGGGATCAGCGCAATTATTCCTAATGTTATATAGTTCTCATCAACAATCAGCCCACCAGCCCACCATGCAAGAATTGGTCCAAGTACAAATGCAATTAAGATCAATCCCAACTTGTTCTTGATGATATTATTATGCATTGTCCTCAATCATTGGATTTTCTCTTCAAGATCTCCTTGATTGACTTAGGCGAATGGTATTTATTCCAGATTTCTCTATAAATAGTCGTATGTTTTTTGATCTCAAGCCCTTTAAGATTACGAAGATTCTCTCTCAACTCTTCTTTGTTTGTTGAGCAAAGAGGTAACCCCTCTTTTCTGAAGAATCGGGGAATAGAGGCGTAGGATGGACCATACACCAGAATGGGTCTTCCGGCTGCGTAATATTCCAGAATTTTACATGAAAATGATGTGGAAACCATCAGTCGTTCATCTGGGGCGAAACTGTAAGGAAGAAGGCATGCCGTGGCATTCCTTAAGATGGTTCTCAACTCCTCATCCGGAAGATTCCTGTGACCAGTGACCCAATCCTGATTTGGGAGCGAAGCGATGAAGTGTTCAGGATTTCCATAGGTCACGATTTCTAGAAAAAGTACGCCCCTATCACATAAAGCATTGTGTCGGCATATCTCCTCGTAAACATCACGGATCGCATCGGTATAGAGATGGTTCAATGCGCCAATGAAAACAATTTTCCCAAAATCGGTTTTTTCAGAATTGGGTGGAGCCTCCCTGGGAGGTTCCAGAAGAGATGGCAAGGGCAGCCACGATACTGAACATCCGAATCGGTTCGAGAGATGTTCTGCAAAACCTTCTGAAATGGCATAAACTTTAGTGCATTTTCCAAGGACCGAACGGAGCAGCGGATAAATGAGACGCGGCGGTAGATACCCCTTCCCTCGAACGGCCGCTGCCTCCATGTCATCCACAAGATAGATATCGACTGGAATGCGAAGCATCTGCAGGAGCCAGACCTTCAGAAGAAACCATGCATCTGCTCCGCAAAGAACAAAGACCCGACCCGTATGTTCACGGGTCATTACAAGGGCAATGAGCGGAAGCCAAAGCGCAAAAAGCAGTGTATCGAGAAATGAGGCGATCTTGGGGAAAAAACGCCTCATTCCGGTGCCACTGACATCCGGATAAATCATCAGCGGCACGTTGCCACATGCCTCACGAATCGTTTTTTTATCTACCGATCGGCGGAATCTCCCTGTCAGAATCAGGCCCAGATCGTCACCTAGAATTCCTATCAGATATTTCGCAACGCCATGATTTCCATGTGCATTTCCCGAAAGGGGCGGGGCATCAGTAAACAGACATCTCTTGTTGAGGTTAGCCATCACTTGATCGCATAAACGTAAATCGACATTCCCCAATGCCGTATGTGTTGCCGTGATGCAGCCCAGCATACAAAGGTCAGGAGTTTTCGAGAAGGAATCATCAGGAGACGCTTCCACCAATACCCACGATGGATTCCGCCGATCGCGTCGTCGTTGAATGCATATTTAGTAAAACCCGCGAGGCGAAAGAGAGCCCCCAGGCAAGTGGTTGTATATGCCCAGACATGGGTGATGTCGTTATAGAGATTAAGCCCAACAAACGGGCTATCAGCATTCGGGCCTCGAAGAATCAGCACACCGCCGGGTTGGAGTCTTGATGCCGCAATGGATAAGAAGTCACGGAACCGTTCCCGCGGAATGTGTTCAAAGAAATCCAGGGCGATAATGGCCGAGAGCGACTCGGGTTGAAATCGAGCCTCAAGGTCAACGATAGAGTCCCCGTGGACAATATTCGGATTGAAATATTTGGCAAGATTGGCTTCGTTTTCCGAAAAGTCGCTCCCTTCTAGATTGGTGTACCCCCTGTGTCTCAGCCAGCATTGAAGCATTCCCGGTCCGGTGGCGGCCTCGTAGATTGACGCCGAACGTTCCCTTGGAAGATATGGCAGTAGAAGTCGATCATATGAGCCTTTTTCATGCGACACTAATTTTTCAACGTCGACATGTGAGCTAATCCCACGAGCGCGGGACTGACTTTTATAGTAGGTGGCTCCGTCAGTCATTTGGTTCAAAGTGTTACTGCAGCATCAGTGATGGGTGGGTCGCTTAATGCCTTTTGAAAAATACTGCATCGAGAGATACAACATTTCCTTGTGATGTGAATCCATGTTCCATTACTCCAATAAAGTCAAAAGACGCATTGTCTAGCAGCGCAACAAGCTCAGAAAACTTGGTTTGAGAGTGATATAATTGCTCGATAATCGCTTCAACTATCACGACCTGGACTTTTTGCAAAGTGCGTTTACCGCCTTTCAATACGGACGCTTCATGTCCTTGCACATCCATTTTCAAGAGGATATCATTATCTATCAAAGGATTAGATTCTTCCACCCACTCGTCCATTGTTATGCAATTAACGTCGTTTTTTACTTTTCGGTTGGTAGATGGATAAAGTTCAGCCTCAATTGGGGTCGATTCTAATAGTGAAGACGAAGATGGATGATCGACATGAACATTTATTTGTCTGACGCATTTTTCTGATGAAAGTGCTAAGTTGTAGGTGTTCCAAAGCGGGTCATGTTGGGCTGTAGCTTGCAGCTTTTTGTAAGTTGCTAAGACAGGCTCGAACGAATGGAGTGTCGCGTTTGGGAATTCAACTCTTGACCATTGAGCGAATTGCCCGAGATTGGCCCCGGCATCAAGGATAGTTCGGATGTTAAACTTGTTCTTGATGCCGAGAAGATTTTGCTTTGGCAGTAAGGCAGTTGCTTTAATCTCGTAACCAAAGTTTCTAAGATATCTGTTTGTAATATATGCTATTGCTGATTTCATTGACGTGATCTTGTAGATTTATAGAGGCGTAATCCTTCGGAAATACATTTTCTGTAGTTGAAGGCCAAACCTGCGATGAGCGTTGCTGCTGGCAACCCTGGCAAGCCGAGGATTGGAACAAGGTAGCAGGTTGCACAAAGGCTCCAAAGGCCATTCAAAAGTGTCGAAACAAAAAATGGGTTTTTACCAGATGCAAGCACGTATTGTCCCCAGATCGTGGAGTAACCCATAAACAACAAGTCGAGCGTCATCAAGAACAGTGTGGTGTCGTCTATATATTTTTCACGATGAAGGAGGATTGATGCTGCAACTGGACTGAAAAAGTAGAATCCCAAGCCTACGATGATAACGAAAATACTTGTGCGTAGAACTGTCTTTTGCAAATTGGTAAATGCTAGCGCGTTTTTTCCGTTTCCAAATGCTCTAGTAAAGAATGGTAACTGAGGAAGCGCGGTTTGCATGGCCAACATGTTACACGACATAGCAATCTTCTGTGCAAGATAGAATGGCGCGACCTTTTCCGGTCCGAGAAGGAAGCCCAGCATGGGTGATTGTATTGTGTAGATTAGTGAGGCGAAGACATTGACGCCCCCGACCGGTAGCGCTGCGCGAGCGAGTAGGCCAAGACTTCCTTGGGCTGGTTCGATCTTGGCACTTTCCCGCATGGGTTGCGTGCATGCTTTTAGTACACTCCCAATAATGATCCGGTAACCCACCGCGCAGATGGCAAAACTGCCTCCCATTGCGGGCAGCCCCCAGCCAGCCCACGCAGCGAAGGCAGCTCCTGCGCCGGCAGCCAGTTGGTAGAGGCCAGCCAAAAAACGCGTCTGATAAACGGCCCCGATTCCATTCAGGAACGCAGAGTGCCCTGCAGACAGGATGAGCAAGCACGACGCAGCAGCTATCGCATACCAGCACATCCGAACGCCGGGCGTTACCTCGGGTACCAAGTTGCCAAATCGTGAAAATACTTCAAAAAGGGCAACCCCGAGGCCCGTTGCGGCAATGGCGAGCCAACGGTAGAGAATACGGGTAAGTCGGAAAAGTTGTGCTACGCCAGTCCAGCCGTGGTCTAGATGCAAAAAATCGTTCTTTGCAAGCGTTGTTTCCGTGGAACCGAGCGTGAATGCTGCCTGCCGGGAAATGGCAAACCCGAAACCAAGGTCAAGGAGCCCGATCATGCTCACAAGGCCCTGGAAAGCGAACCAGATGCCGGCTTCCTGCGGCGACAGGTACCGTGTCACCACCGGAATCAGAAGCAAGGCCACCAACATGGCACAGCCCTGCTGGAACCAGCCAGCTAGGGTCCCTGTGCGTGCAGGGTAGCGGTTTGGATATGAAAGGATCTTTGCGATCATTCTTCCATGGAGAAAGACTGAATCATTATTTTTACTCCTTTATGTATGGAGGCAGGCATCAGACCGTCCGAAGTCCGAGACGAAAATTATTGTCAGACTTCAAAACCCTCTCCAAGACTTCCGGCAGGTGTGCCCTGGCCTCACTCCAAGATGGAGGAATCCATTTTACGGGATGATTTTCCGCATCAGCATAAAACTTTTGAATGTATCCCGCTGTTTTGGCAATATCCTCAGTCACTGGACAGTATGTGGCATTATTCCCAAATCCTCGGTGCGCCCACTCCAAATCACTGAGTAGCAGTGGTGTCCCACATGCGGCAGCTTCAATCGCAGACTGGCTGATCGTTTCCATTGAGCTGATCAACACAAACCCCCTAGCACCACGGTAAATCTCGGCAAGAGTATCTTGATCAGAAACATGCGGAACATGCTTGACATAGGAGCTGGAATTCACAAGGGATTGAAATTTATCAAAATACTCGTCTGACTGTGCGTAAGCCTTTCCAACAACTTTCAGTGGGACCCGAGCCAAATCGCACGCCCTTGCTAGCTGCAAAACCCGTTTCCTTGGCGTGATGGTTGCGGTACAGACTAAATAATCTCCCCTATCCTGCTTTTTTATTTTTAAGAATGCATCATTCACTCCATATGGAAGAATAGTCGTTTTATCAACCTCAACATTGAACATGTGAGCAGCCACGGTAGCATCCCAATCTGATGGGAAAAAGTTCATATCCATCAACTGAAGTACGTCCCAGGAAAATACTTGGGAAATAAAGGAGGGAAGATGCTTGCGAGCGTTGTTGATTATAACTTTTTGACAACGTCTCTTCCATAGAGGTCGGCTTACAAGGCCCGTCATGACATGCTCAGCCACAACCTTATAACCTGCAGCTTTGGCAAAAGTAACCAGGGAAAGTGAAGGGCGCCCGAAATGAAAGAGAATATCCCCCTTTTGTCCATCATCCCACCATCGGAGGTATTCGACCTCAATTCCGGCATTATCAAGGACATCCTTGGTACGATTGACAATATTTGTTACCCCTCCATGTGCCAACGCGAAGGGGGTGGAATGGTTTAATATTACTTTCATTGAATATATTACTTTTTTTGGGGGATTTTCAAACCAAAGCGCTCTATTTTTCCGAAAATATCAGCCAACTCTTTTGTCCGAAAAATCATTCCGTCTCTGGTAAGGTGTAATGAGGTATCTGCAAACATGCAATCATCTGTGTCCACTCCACTATGAGAATCATGTATTACAGGTAAAGTCAGCTCAATCTTGTGTAGGTAGTCCTGATTGAATTTTATGGCACGCGTCTTCTCCTTTTCAGTAAAAAGAAGCAGAGGAATAAGATAATGCGAATTCATGCCGAGATCACGTGAGTTATCTAATATCACTTTCAGCCACATTAGACTTTCTTGGTTTGGATGTAGCGGCTGTGGCTGGAAAGGCTCTACTTTCATCCTGACCTCAGTGGACAATGCGCCGCCAGGATAGATATCCAAGATGCGGTATCTGTATAGGGGTCGACGAGCTAGGGCTTTGCCAAGCATGGCTGAGATGTTACCAATCCCAGGCCTTAGTGCTCCTGGTATCTTAGACCAATCCAGTACGCCTATTGCCGTCCTTACCAACCCGCTTCTGAATATAATTCCCGTTGATAGGATAACTTGATATCCCAAGGGAGTGATCTCGGGCGACTTGATAAGGAGCCCCGGCTCAAGAGCCCAGATAATGGTGTCTCTGGGTTCCGCCGCTGAGAGTCCGCATGCGGCAATTGCGATACTACCCATGCCCGCATGCATCCCCATGTTTACAGAAGGCTGGCCTTCTGCAGTAAGCAACCCGGCATCAATCTGAAAGGTACAACTAGATCCTCCGATAAAGACCAATTTGGGCATACCTGACGATGAAAGCTGGTTGGCCCATGCCAGCTTCCGTTGGTAAGCAGCCTTCCAGAAGCGCACCTCAGGGTTAATCCACAAGGAGTAAACAACTGCCAGCAGATATGAGCAGACCAATGCAACCAAAAGTGCAGCCATAGCACCCTTGGGCGCACTGCTAGAAGGAGAAGTAAATGAAGTCATTTCCTTGGGAAGAGCCGAGCCATACGGTAAGAACGATTAAAAGCGCTACAATGACCGGCTTGCGGGCAAAGTCATAATATGTCTTTCTGGTGGCGGATAAGCCCTCAGCAATAAAAATGACTCCACAGAATAGAAGGATTATAAGCAGCGGCAGAATCTTGGATGGATCAATGGAATGAATGGATTGACTCAGTTGCCCAAGGGAAAATGAGGCGGGTTTGAGAAGGATGGATATTTTTTCCGCAAGCATGCCACCCCTGGTCTCGTAGAAAGGCAACCATGCAGCAAAGACAAGGAACATGGTTCCAAACCAGGCTATGGGCGCTGGGAAGCTCCACTTATCTTTCGTTGCATGGCTAATAACGCAATATAGTCCATGGAGCGCTCCCCAAAGGATGAAATTCCATCCGGCTCCATGCCAAAGGCCGGAGAGAAGGAAGACCAGGAGTAGGCCCGCCCACCAGTATCGTGTTCTGCTTCCTCCCAATGGAATATAGACATAATCACGGAACCAGTAGCTGAGACTGACATGCCAGCGTCTCCAAAAGTCGCTGATGTTTGTTGAAAGATATGGGCTGCGAAAGTTGAGCGTGAGGGTGACTCCCAATGCACGGGCGAGCCCAAGGGCAATCAAACTGTACCCGCAAAAATCGAAATAGATTTTGAGACCAAAGAGGAACGTTGTGAATAGGATCGGCCATGCCGAGCTGATATCATCCCGGTAGATGTAAGGCGACAGATTATCCGCAAGGCAGATTTTATAAAAGAATCCCAAGGCGAGCCAAGGGGCGGCGGCGTCAAGATTATCACGACTCCAAGTGAATCGGAATCGTTCCATTTGGGGCAACAGCTCATCCTTGCGCTCAATGGGACCGGCAACCACCTGGGGAAAGAATCCAGCAAAATTTAGGAAATCTAGTAGCTTTGGACGGTATGACTCAAGCCGGGATGCATCCACGAGGATAGCGATTTTCTGAAAGGTATAAAAGGAGATGCCGGCTGGAATAAGAATAGCATCAAAGGTGTCCTTGGACCACCCAAGTATCTCCTCAGCCACAAAGGAACGATACTTATAGTATACTAAAGGAGCCACAACGATGGGCAGATAGATAGTGAGAAAAATCCATCTCTTTTCCTTTGGTATATAAGAAATGATGTAGATTCCGATGTAGGCAAGCGATGCAAGCAGGAAGAAAATCGTGAAGGTCAAGGTGCCAACGCTGGCAAGCAGGATGAGGCTTATTGCCGCAAGGGAAATGCGATCAAAAGTCTGCGGTAACTCACGACCAAGGCCCCTTGCGATTCCCTTGATCAGCCAAACAGCGGCTAAACACAGTATCAATCTGGGCCAAAAGGCAAAATCAGTAAAATTCATGAATACGCTATTTTAATATAAACATTCGTTCTCTGCGCTTGCTTCCCCGGCCGTTGCTTCGCATTCGTTACGCCTGCACGAGAAATCTTCGGGCATGTCCCCTCGATCTTCAATATCCAATCTTCCATCTTCCATCTCCAATATCCTGAGCTTCTCAAACTCTGCGAAGGCCATTTCTTGGTAAAAAGTGGGAAGGTTAAAGTTGGAAAGGTGGGGAAATGCATAATGATGAATGCAGAATTGGACTGAGCCCGAAGGTCGAAAGGTTGCAGGGGAGTAAAAAGTTGGCAGGTTAAAAGTAGCAAGGTCATGAGCCGGAAAGGCTAAAACGGCAGGGAGGGGATAAGGGGGAGTCGAAGGTCGAAGAGAAGGGGAACAGGAATAAGGAAACCTCGGAAATAACCTTCCCACCTTCCCACCTTTTACCTTCCCACTTGCTACTGCTTCCCCTTCAGTTTCTCAAACTCAGCCAGAGCCATGCCGACGACCTGGTCCATGTTGTAGTAGCGGTAGGTGGCAAGGCGACCGACGAATGAGACGTTGCTTAGGGCTTCGGCTTTTTCGGCATATTGACGATAAAGCGCGGCGGTCTCCGGCGTGGGGATAGGGTAGTAGGCTTCCTTGCCGGGAGCGTAATCGTCGGGGTATTCACGGACGATGGTGGTATTGGGCGTCTCCTGGCCGGTGGCGTGCTTGATCTCAACGATGCGGGTGTATTCCTCGTCGTTGGGATAGTTCACCTGCATGGCAGGTTGCCAGTAGCCCGGCTTGCCGGCAATTGCCTCCCTCCCCTTGAGTTGTTCGGGGCCGAAGGATTCGTTCTCAAAGCGGAGCGACCTGTAGGGAAGCGGACCGAAGCAGTAGTCGAAATACTCGTCGATGGGGCCGGTATAGATCAGGTGATCGTGGGGGATCTTTCCTATCACGTCGCGGTAGTCGGTATTTAGGATCAGTTCGACTCCGGGTGACGCGGCAAGCATCCGCTCGAACATGCGGTGATACCCCTCCTTGGGAAGTGCCTGAAATTCCTCTCTCAGGTAGCGGTCGTCGCGGTTGGTACGGATCGGGATGCGGCCGCAAACGGAGGCGTCGAGATCCTTAGGATCCTTCTTCCACTGCTTGAGGGTGTAGTTCTTGAAGAACTTCTCATAGAGTTCCCACCCAACCTGAGAGACGATGACCTCCTCTGAGTTTGCGGGGTTCTCGATCGGCACCCGCTTGGAAGCCAGCCACGCCTCGAACTCTTCGCTGGTGCTCTCGCGACCGAGGTACTGCTCGAAGGTGTTGAGATTGATCGGGAAATTCCAATAGCGCCCGTCGGAGTAGCTCAGGATCTTGTATTCGACGGGATGCCATTCTGTGAACTGCGAGAGATATTCGACGATGCGGGGCGCATTGGTCCGGAAATAGTGCGGGCCGTATTTGTGAACAAGGACCCCGGCGTCGTCGTATTCATCCTGCGCATTCCCCCCGATGTGTCCCCGCTTCTCGACGATGGTGCACTTTGCTCCGAGTTGGGAGCAAAGTCTTTCCGCCAACACTAATCCTGAAAACCCAGCTCCAACGATGAGAAAACGGCCGCGCATCTGTTATCCTCTCAGAAACTTCTGGATGAGGGGAAGGAACATTCCGGCCCTCCTGTGCCATTTCGCGGCACGCCCGATCCGAAATCGGAGAGTTTCCTGATCGGATGGGCTTAGACCCTCCAAGGCACGTTCTAGATCGGCAAGGCGATCGGACGACTTGCCAAGTCGTGGCATCAACTGCTGGTTCAGAAACATGGAGACAAATGGCCGGAGCTCCAGCTTGGCCGCGTAGCGGGTGACACGCTCGCCGTCGGCCTTATTGGGAACGACGGCATCGAGTTCCACGAGTCGTCGAAGCCCCTGACTGGCCGTTCCGGTGCTGATATCCAATCGCTCGACGATCTCATCCATTGAGAGGGGTTCCGGTGTGGCGAAGAGCAGGCCGTAGATGGATCCCAAGGAGGAAGGATTCCCAACAAGATCCGCCAAGTCGGCGAAGATGCCGGCCATCCCCTTTTGGATATCGGCCAAGGCATCCGGCGATGCTGCCGCACTTGGCGGATGGTCCGAGGAACCGTTCGCCTTTCCATTTCCTTGTGGCGCTGTGCTCACCTTGGCCGTTGAAGCCTGAGGCATAGGGTCAATAAAGCAGAAGTTTGCGATTCTTCAATTCAAAATGAAGTGAATCTTGCGATAATTGACATGCCATCACTTTATGCCATGATAATGGAATGATCAAAACCCAGATCCAACTGGAGGAATGGCAATATGATGCCCTGAAAAGGGCTTCCAGGTCTTCCTCCCGGAGCATGTCGGATTTCGTAAGGGAAGGGGTTTCCTTGATCCTCAAGAAGAACACTTCCCATGCAACATTGCCGCTTGAAAAGATCGCTGGAAAATTCAGGCCCATTCCTGAATCAGATCTCAAGGAGCATGACCGTGCGTGGGTGAATTCGATCCGATGAAGTCCGTTTTCGTCGATACAAGCGGATTTTACGCACTGCTCGACGGAACAGATCGATTCCATGAGGAGGCGAAGCGGTTGTTTTTGCGTGCCCGGGACGAAAAATGGCACCTCGTTACATCCAGCATGGTCGTCCATGAAACCTGGGCATTGATTCAGGCACGATTGGGATGGGATGCCGTCGAGGACTGGCTTCAAGGTCTCTTGGCTGACACCGAGATCATCCGGGTGGACGAGCGGTTATTCTCTCTTGGAAGCGCCAGAGCCAGACAGGCCCGCGAAAGGAGGCTGAGCCTGACGGATTGTGTGTCGTTTGAGACCATGCTCCAGGAGGGATGTCGGGAGGCCATTGCCGACGACGAGCACTTCACCGCACTCGGATTCGGAAAACCTTTGTGAATCATTACCAGATCGGATGACTTGGCATCGGCCACCCATGTTGCGAAGATTTGACACCTTTCCATGACTTTTTCCTTCGATCTTCACCTGCACACTCATTACTCGGCAGATGCCTGCAGCTCGCCAGAGGCCATGGTGGAGGCCGCCAAACGCAGAGGATTGAGTGGAATTGCCCTCACCGACCACAACACCTGCGAGGCGGTCGAGTATCTCACCCGCAAGGGGCTCATCCGACCCGACGGCCAACCCGTAGAGGGATTCCTGATCATCCCGGGAGTCGAGGTCTCCACGGCCGACGGCCACCTTCTCTGCCTTGGCACCACCCTCCCGTACATGAAGGGAAAACCAGCCACCGAAGTCGTCGCCGCCATCCGGGAGCGCGGAGGGGTCGCCGTCGCACCCCATCCCTATGACAGATTCCGCGCTGGGATCCGCGAGGAGGTACTCGACGACCTCGACCTGGCGGCGCTCGAGACATTCAATGCAGCCGTGAGTTTTAAGAGCTTCAACAAGGAGGCCGCCGACTACGCATCCAGACGCGGTCTCGCCGCCACAGCCGGAAGCGATGCCCATCATGCCTCGGCGGCGGGAATCTCCTCAACGGCCTACGACCTTCAGGAGCTTTCTCTAGCCGCCCTCCTCCAGACGATCCCCAAGGGAGGCACCCTGAACGCCAACTACCTCCCCTTCTCCGAGGCGATGAAAAAGAATTTCGGCAACTGGTTCCGAATCTTCAATCGGAAGCCAAAAGAGAAACCTGAAAGCTGAAACCTGATACCTGAGATGGAAGCCGCCGACAGGAAGAACGAATTAAGAAAGCGAACTAAAGAATTCGCCGGGAGTATTATTCACTTCTATATGGCTCTGGATAAGAAGCGGGAGGAGTTGAGGGTCATTGGAAAGCAACTCATCCGATCAGGCACCTCTGTTGCTGCTAACTACCGTGAGGCTAGTCGTGCCAGAAGCAGCGATGAGTTCACTGCAAAGATCGATCTTTGCAGTCAGGAAGCCGATGAGTCACAACTCTGGTTGGAGTTGCTTCGTGAAGAATGCGGCATTTCTTCAGAAATGATTGACCCCATTTGGAGCGAAGCGGATTAACTGATTCGTATCTTTGTAACCATGTCAAAAAACACGAAACGCAATCACGATTAGGCTTCTTCAGGTTTCAGGTCTCAAGTTTCATCCCTCCCCATATCCATTTCCTTCAGTCTAACAGCCTTCAGCCTAACCACCTTTCACAATGATCGAAAAACACCTCGTCCAGATTACCCAGGAACTCGGGCTTCAGGCCCGACAGGTCGCAGCCACAGCCGTCCTTCTCGAGGAGGGGGCCACCGTCCCCTTCATCGCCCGTTACCGCAAGGAGCGCACCGGCGAACTCGATGAGGTGAAGATCACCGCGATCCGCGACCGCCTCGAGCAGCTTGAGACCCTCGACAAGCGACGAGAGTCGATCATCTCATCCCTCGAGGAGCGCAAGCTCCTGACCGAGGAACTCCGGGCCAAGGTCGAGAGCGCCGCGACCCTGAATTCCCTCGAGGACATCTACCTCCCCTTCAAGCCGAGAAAAAGGACGCGAGCGACCATCGCCAAGGAACTCGGTCTGGAGCCGCTTTCCGAAATTCTCTGGGTACAGGATCCGGCCACTGATCCCGAGGCGCTCGCCGCCCCCTACATCGGGAACTCCGTCACCGTAGATGCCAAGACCTCGACGGTCGACAGCGTGGCAGCCGTCCTCGCCGGAGCACGCGACATCCTTGCCGAGCGGATCAACGACGATGCCACCGCCCGCGCCCAACTCCGCAGCCTGTACCTCAACAAGGGAGTCATCAAATCGACCCTCGTCTCGGGCAAGGAAGAGGAAGGAGCCAAGTTCAAGGACTACTTCGACTGGAACGAACCGGCCGCCACGGCCCCTTCCCACAGGATTCTCGCAATGCGACGCGGTGAGACCGAGGGATTCCTCTACACCCGGCTCACACCTCCGGAGAGCGAGGCGCTTGGCACCCTCTACGGACTCTTCGTACAGGGGAACTCCAAGGCATCCGAGCAGGTGAAACTCGCCTGCGACGACTGCCTCAAGCGACTTGTCGGATTCGCCATGGAGGTGGAGGCGCGCGGCTTCTACAAGAAAAAGGCCGACGAGGAGGCGATCCGTGTCTTCGCCGACAATCTCCGCGAACTCCTTCTCGCCTCGCCTCTCGGTCAGAAGATCACACTCGGCATCGATCCGGGCTTCCGCACCGGCTGCAAGGTCGTCCTGCTCGACCGTCAGGGAAAGCTCCTAGCCAACGAGGTCATCTATCCCGGCAGAAGCCGAGGCGAGGAACTCGAGGCAGCCGAGGCCATCCTCAACATGGTCCGCCTGCACAAGGTCGAGGCGATCGCCATCGGCAACGGCACCGCCTCGCGCGAGACCGAGGCCTTCGTCAAGAAGCTCAAACTCCCCCCCTCCATCCAGATCGTCGTCGTCAGCGAGAGCGGCGCTTCGATCTACTCCGCGAGCGAGATTGCCCGCGAGGAGTTCCCCGACCTCGACCTCACCGTCCGCGGAGCCGTCTCCATTGGCCGCCGCCTCATGGATCCGCTCGCCGAGCTGGTGAAGCTCGATCCGAAATCAATCGGCGTCGGCCAGTACCAGCATGATGTCGATCAGGCGGCGCTGAAGCGTTCCCTGGACGATGTCGTGATCTCCTGCGTGAACAAGGTCGGCGTGGAGCTGAACACCGCCTCCAGACACCTCCTCGCCTACGTCTCGGGGCTCAACTCCCGCACCGCAGCCAGCATCGTCACCCACCGCGACACCAGCGGCCCCTTCAAGTCACGCCAGGAACTCCTCAAGGTCAGCGGCCTCGGACCCAAGGCCTACGAACAGGCGGCGGGCTTCCTCCGTATCCGCGACGGCGCCCACCCGCTCGATACCAGCGCCGTCCATCCCGAGCGCTACGAACTCGTCGACCGCATGGCTGCGGATCTCGGCTGCACGGTGCAGGATCTCCTGCGTGATCCCGCCAAACGGGCCGCCATCAAGCCCGAACGCTATGTCACCCCGGAGGTGGGCCTTCCCACCCTCAAGGACATCATCGCCGAGCTGTCCAAGCCCGGCCGCGACCCGCGAGAGCAGTTCGAGGCCTTCAGCTTCGCCGACGGGGTTGAGAAGATGGAGGACCTCCAGCCGGGCATGAAGCTCCCCGGCATCGTGACGAATGTCACGGCCTTCGGCGCCTTCGTCGACATCGGCGTCCATCAGGACGGACTGGTCCACATCAGCCAGATCAGCGACGACTTCGTGAAGAACCCCGCGGAGTTCCTCAAGGTCGGCCAGAAAGTCCAGACCACCGTCATGGAGGTCGACCTGCCGCGCAAGCGCATCGCCCTCTCCCTCAAGACCAAGGTGGATCTCTCGCCGCGCCAGCCGAAGGGAGCCCCGGGCACCGATCGAGGAGGAAGGAAGGAGGACTTAAGCCGCTACATGCGCAACGACTCGGGAAAGCCTGGAACGGGCGGCGGCGACTGGTTCTCCATGGCCCAGCAGAAGCGCTTTTGAGAGGAAAATGAAAAATTGGGGGATGCCGTAGGAACCGATCGGTGCATCGACCTTTTTCCTGATTTCCATTTCAGCTTTTCAGCTTTTTAGCGTTTCAGCTTTTTCTTTCCCACTTTCCCACTTTCCCACTTTGACGGCACTTTCCTCCCGGCAAGCAGTGCGCCCTTGTATCTCGACTCCTTCGTAGTCTACCGCGCCCGACCCCTCGGGCTTGGTTCCCACTTTTTAACCTTTTAACCTTTTAACCTTTTAACCACCCATGTCCTCCCGCCCCGGCAACTCCACGGCCAGGATCCTTACGGCCAGCCTTGCGGGAACCGCCATCGAGTTCTTTGATTTCTATATCTATGCCACGGCGGCGGTGCTTGTCTTTCCGAAGCTCTTCTTTCCCTCCTCGGACGCCACGGCGGCAACTCTACAATCACTGGCCACCTTCGCCTTGGCTTTCTTCGCCCGCCCGGTCGGATCGGCCGTGTTCGGTCACTTCGGCGACCGCATCGGCCGGAAGGCAACCTTGGTGGCGGCTCTGCTCACCATGGGACTCTCGACGGTTGCGATCGGACTACTCCCCACCTATGCATCGATCGGACTGGCGGCTCCAGTACTGCTGGCGCTCTGCCGCTTCGGCCAGGGATTCGGCCTCGGAGGGGAATGGGGCGGGGCCATCCTGCTCGCCACGGAAAACGCGCCGCCGGGGAAGCGAGACTGGTACGGGATGTTCCCCCAACTCGGTGCTCCGTTGGGATTTCTCTGCTCCGGAGGCATCTTCCTCCTTCTCACCGCCTTCCTCGATAACGAGCACTTCCTGAGCTGGGGATGGCGCATCCCGTTCATCGCAAGCAGCCTGCTGGTCCTTGTTGGCCTCTATGTCCGGTTGCATATCACCGAGACCCCCGCGTTCCTTGAGGTGACCGCCCGAGGGGGGCATGTCGCCGTGCCGATGATTGAGGTCTTCCGCAGTCACCTTGCCCTCCTGCTTCTGGCAACACTCGGAGCCGTGGCCACCTTCGTCATCTTCTATCTGCTGACAGTCTTCTGCCTCTCGTGGGGGACCTCCACCCTGGGCTACACCCGCGAAGATTTTCTCGTGATACAGTTGGTCGGTGTCCTCTTCTTCGGGCTCTCGATCCCCTGCTCCGCATGGCTGGCCAAGCGCATCGGACGAAGAGTGATGCTCATCGTATCTTCCGCAGCGATCCTTGTTTTCGGACTCTGCTTCGGCCCCCTCTTCTCGGCGGGATTCCCGGGTGTCATGGCCACGCTGATCATCGGGTTCATCCTGATGGGAATGACCTATGCGCCCCTGGGCACCTTCCTCTCCGAACTCTTCCCGGTTGAGATCCGCTACACAGGCTCCTCCCTTGCGTTCAATCTGGCCGGCATTCTCGGAGCCTCCCTCGCTCCCTATGCGGCGACCTCGCTTGCCATCAGTCACGGACTCCGGTCGGTCGGTCTTTATCTCGCCATCATGGCGGCGGTCAGCCTACTGGCGCTTCTCTTCACGATAAGGAAACCGACCGGCTGGGCATAAGAACCGAGGGCTTTTTCAAGCTAACTCTTGACCGAGGCCGGAGTTAAACTTAGTTTTACTCCATGATCAAGGCGATTTCAAAAATCGGTAACTCTCAGGGTGTCATGTTCGATGCCGCCTTGATGGATCTCGCCCGTCTTGCTGTCGGGGATCAGATCTCCATCAGTATTCATGAGGGGGGATCCATTGTCCTGACTCCGATCCGTCCCGTCATCACGCCCAAATCGGCGGCTACCACGGCCAAAAAATTAATCGGAAAGAATTCTGACCTCTTCAAGCGGCTTTCATGAACGAGCCTCTCGCCCACCCCACGGTGGAAGCGGTGAAATCAATCCACCTCGCGGTGCTGGAGGCACATGGTGGTTCGGCAGGCCTCCGAGACGAGGCACTCTTGGAATCGGCAATCGCCGCCCCCAAAGCCACAATGATGGGGCAACCACTCTTCACCGACCCGGTGGACATCGCTGCTGCATATCTTTTCTATATCTGCCGCAATCACCCTTTCATCGATGGAAACAAGCGGACGGCACTCGCGACATGCCTGGTCTTTCTTAGTGAAAACGGGCTTCTTGCCGAGGAACGTCTCGATGCGGATGAATGGGTATCTTTCGTCCTCTCCGTAGCTTCCAGTCAACTCGACCGAACTGAAACCTCCCGGAAGCTGAAAAGCCTCCTGTAATACCTGAGGGCTTCCACCGGCACACCCAGTTCCTTGAGGGGGTAAATTCTCCCCCCGCCCGATCCGGCGGGATCACGGATCAGGTAGTCGAACCCTCGCTTTCCCACGATCACCACGAAGTGGGTGATCCCGTCGGGGCGGCGGATGCGGATGATCACCGGATTACCCCGCAGGAGATTCCAGTCGATCAGGGCATACGAGGGGAGATCCTCATAGGCCTTCTCGACCAACCCGGGAGTGAACTCCGCCGCCGACTCCCACCTCAGCCATCCCCTCCCCTCATAGCCGTTGTTCTCCCTGAGGAAGCGGTTCAGGCGCCGCGGATCGAGATCCATGCCGTAGTGGGAGAGAACCATCGACGCCGAGCAGACGGCGCATCCTTCCCCTCCGAGACTGCCGGGAGTGTCGGCCAACCGATCGTTCCTCCATCTGGCGTCACCCTGATGGAACTGCGGCACCCCGATCACGATCTCGCCCGGGATCGGCATCCCCCCCGATCCCGCGATCGGTCCCCGCCGACACCAGAACCACGATGCGATGAGGGTCAGCAGGAGCAGAATAATGCACGCAACGAGGATCACCCTTGCGAAGCGGGGTGATTTGTCGATGCTTCGTGGTAATGATGACGATGATCTCACGGGTCGTGCGGATACTGGCGATGGCTACCTGTTTCATGAATCCATTGCGCGCCGATGACAACACCCTTCCACCGATGAATCGCCTTATCCTTGAATCCGTCAGGCAGATGCCGGCCAGAGGGGGCTACTCCACCTCTGCCGCCGCGAACCGCGCCCTGAACCAAGCCGTCACCGCTTCCGATGGCATCCTGAAGGTTGATGCCTCCCGCGCCATCCCTAGCTACTGCTCCGGGGCCACCTACCTCGTCCTTCTGAAGACACTCTCCGGACTCCAATCCTCGGGGAAACTCACCCTCGCACCGGAGATCGCCGCGGCACTCCGACCCGCCGGACAACCCGACGGCACCGGCATCTGGGGGCGCTGGAATGCGAACGGTCCCGGCACCGCGCGACTCTTCCACGAACTGGGCCTCGGCCTCAACTTCACCGATCTCCGCACGGCGCTCCCCGGCGACTTCCTGAAGATCTTCTGGAGCGATGCCATCGGCTCCACCGAGCACGGCCACTCCGTCATCTACCTCGGTACGGAGACGAAGGAGGGTGTCGACCATCTCCGCTTCTGGTCGAGCAACATCCCCGGCGGCTACGGCGAGAAATCGGTGCCGCGCTCCAAGATTCGCCGCATGCTCTTCTCCCGATTGGAAAATCCCACGAACATCAACCGCACCCTGCCTTCTCGCACCGACAGCTATCTAGCGTCGCTCGTGCACCGGCCCTCTGATCCCGCCGAGATGGCGCGTCAGTGCGGCCTCACGACAGGAACAAGGAACTGATCATTTTTTCCGGGGGGCTGCTTTCTTGGCAGGAGCTTTCTTGGCAGGAGCTTTCTTGGCAGGGGCTTTCTTGGCAGGGGCTTTACCCTTTGGGGCTGGTGCGGGGGCTGGTGCGGGGGCTGGTGCTGGAGGCGGTGGTGGTGGTGAAAAGACCGAGAAACTTGTGGTGACTTCAGCAGCCGCCGTGTAGCTGGCGTTGCCGCTCTGGTTGGCCGCCAACACCACGCTTCCTGCTCCCGTCAAAGTGACCGTGTTGCCGATGATGGTCGCCGGACCGCTCTTCACCGTGACGGTGACAGGCAG
>JBEIJN010000042.1:0-23918 GCA_040380225.1 Verrucomicrobiia bacterium
AGGAAGCGCTGATTAAATCCCATGAAGGCCGCAGAATATCATTTGCTGATTTTTGAAGGCGCGAGCGCTGGGCGATACCCGCAGAGGTCTCGCCCGAGCGAGCAACGCGGCAAAAATCGACAAATGGCTTCAGCCCTCCGGGTTGCGGAGATAACAGGCCGGGGGCTGCGTTGGCTTGGTACTTACAGCCCGCTGCGGGGATGCTCGTGCCAAGCCGCCTTGCCCGCGGCCAGTTCTTCCCGCAACGGCCTCTATGCGATTTAATCAGCGCTTCCCTGATAGGGTGATTTTTTTAAAAAAACCAGTTGACCAGCACTTTGTGCAGTGGAATCATCGTTTCAGTATGCGTACCAAATCCCCCGTAATCCTGATCTCAGCACTGCTGGTCATGCTTGGTGCCAGTGGAAACCTTTTGGCTCAGAGAACAAGACCGACCCCTGTTCCTACCCCTACTCCTAAGCCGTCTCCAACTCCCACCCCCACGCCAACTCCCACTCCCTCTCCCACAGCCACACCGCGTCCCACCCCGGTACCATCCCCGACGGCGACGCCCAGTCCTACGGCCACACCCAGCCCCACGGCGACCCCATCTCCCACGGCTAATCCCTACGCGAAGCCTATTCCGCCACCACCTCCGGCAAGGATCACTCCTTACAGCGGCTAGCACACAAAGTTTAAAAAAAACAAACACTCATCACAACATCACCCCCCGCAAAAATGAAATCATCTAAAGTTTCAGTACTTATTGCTCTTGGCTTCCTGGCGATCCCATCTCTAGTGAAAGCCAACCTTGGAACAAACATTTACTATACGGACTTTTATACAAATAATTCCAATTATTTATATACTGCCGATGCACCGATAGTTGGTCAAGACGGTTGGTACACCACCTCAGTAAACAACCCCGGCCCCGGAGCTGTTCGTTATCTGAACTACAATGCCGGAACAGGATACCAACCCAATTCTTTTGTGTTGGGTGGAACCCCCTACGCATCGGTCATCGAGGGTAATCAAAACACATATCCCACCTCACAGGAGACAAGTATCCTGAGGGAAGTACCGGTCAATTTCAATAGTATCTATTTCAACACGACATTCAGTATCGCACCAGGATCCGGGGCAAGAGATTCCTTCGGATGGACAATACTCAATTCAGAGGGTTACTACCTGATGCAGATCAACCTGAAGGCGACTACCACAACCAATGGGTCGGTTGTTTACAACATCGGCGCCACATCGTTTGCCAACAACAGCAATCTGGAGTTTCAGCCTCTTTTGAAGAACGGCGCTCCAGTGACACCGCTCAATCCGAACGAATGGTTCCACCTCGGATTTGATATCTACGACATCGGAACTGCCAATCAAAGCATTGGATTGTGGTCCTATAACCTATCTGGAACCGATACCACCACTCCGACACTTGTATCCAGAACGGCAATTTCTGGTACTGACTTCAGCGACAACGGTCAAGGCTACAACAATGGAAACACCAATGTTGCCAACATTGGAATGACTTGGTTTTTGAGCAATAACAGCAATGAAACCGGCACAAACGGCAATACGATCTACACAGGATTTGGAAATAATACCATGATTGTTCAGTCTCTGGGCGTGGCTGTTCCCGAGCCCCAGACCTGGTTACTCCTCGGTCTCTCCGGTCTGATTGCGGTAGTGGCTATCCGCCGCCGCGCCAATTCCTAGAAAACGGACTCCTCTCTCAAAGGCCGTATCGCTGAAGCGATACGGCCTTTTTTGTATCAAAAGGGGCAGGAAGCAAGCCGGCACAAAAGCGCTATGAGATTGAACCATTGAGCGCCTTCATGAAGGACCCGCAAGGTTATCCCACCCTTGTAACCCTGTAAAAAACTACCGGCGGTCGGGTTCGAACCGACACATCTTTAGAGGATACCGGATTTTGAGTCCGGCGCGTCTGCCAATTCCGCCACGCCGGCACGGAGTGAAGAATATGCACCGACACGGAAACCATGCCAAGTCTATCTTGTACGCGCCGATAGCAATGCATCACCCGGGGCAGAGATCGTTCGCTTGACCACGTTGCCCCCTCCTCCAATGCTCGCCCGATGCATGATCATCCGCGTGGCACTGCCTTCCCGAAGTCACTCCTTCCCTTTCTCCTGCTTGCGCTGTTTCAGCTGCCGATACTGACCGCAAAGGAATCCTCCACAAGCTGGGCTCTCCCTCCCTACGAGACATTCCTGGAGATCATCCCCCCTCCCCCCGCCGCGGGATCAGCCGCTGCACAGGCCGATCTGGACGGGGTCCTGGCAATGCAGGATCACCCGACACGGCAGGAACTCGAACATGCGGAGAAGTCCGTTGGATTCACGGTCTTCAGCTTTGCTGAAGTCTTTGGCCCCGACTTTACGCCCGAGTCCTATCCCGAGACGGCGCGGTTCTTCAAGCGACTGGAGGAGACTGCCAATGCTCCCAAGAACTTCATCAAGGACAGCTACCACCGAGACCGCCCCTACAAGGCATTTCCAAGGCAGGTGAAAGAACTCGTCACAGAAGAACACGGGTACTCATACCCAAGCGGTCACTCTACACGTTCATGGCTCTTTGCCCTTCTTCTGGGAGAGTTGGATCCCATCCACCGCAATGCCTTTCTGGCATCCGCCATGCAGGTCTGCAACGACCGGGTCATGGGCGGAATGCACTATCCGAGTGACATGATGGCCTCGCGCGTTCTCGCCGAGGAACTCTATCGGATCCTGTTGAAGAACACCGCCTTCATGAACGACTTGGAAAGCCTGCGCCTGAAGGAATGGACCAAAAGAACATCATTTCGGTAGCGTTGATGCGATTTTGGATTAGGTTTCACCCATGAAGAAGTTCCTCGCCCTGCTCGCCATCTCCTTGCTCGCCATCAATGCCTTTGCTGGATCCTATCCCGACATCAGCCTGGCCGACCTGAAATCGGCGATCACCGCGAAAAAGGTGACCCTGCTCGATGTGAACGGTCCGGTCACCTACGCGAATGGACATATCCCGGGAGCCATCGACTACACCGCCCACACCGCCGATCTCGCAAAATTCCTGCCAGCCGACAAGTCCTCCCTGATCGTCGCCTACTGCGGCAATGAACATTGCGGCGCCTACGCACGTGCCGCGGAAGCCGCCGCCAAACTCGGCTACACCAACGTTCAGCACTTCAAGCCCGGCATCGCAGGCTGGAAAGCCGCAGGCGAACCGACCCAGAAATAGTCAACACCCCGCCAGATAGGCTCTAGCTAGGGATTTAGAGCGTGAGGCTTGAGAGAGGAGAAAACTCCGATCGGTAGGATACCCTTATCCTTCATCCGTCATCATTGACGCCACTCGCCTCCCGGCAAGCCGTGGAGCCCTGCGGGTCCCGGATCCGCGGGATCTTCCTCAGCGGTTCCCACCGCTTTGGTTCATTCTTTCGCCTTTTGAC
The DNA here is from genome assembly GCA_040380225.1 of Verrucomicrobiia bacterium. GTDB lineage: Bacteria > Verrucomicrobiota > Verrucomicrobiia > Chthoniobacterales > UBA6821 > UBA6821. The sequence continues at coordinate 3,437 of JBEIJN010000042.1, forward strand.
GCCACATCCTCCCGGATGCAGTGGTGCCCTTTCAGGGCTGCCTTTGGCAGTCTTCCGCGCCGCTTCCCAGCGACTTGGTTCGCCTTTCGCCTTCAAGTTTCAGCTTTCAGGTTTCCGCTTTCCCTCTCCCCTCCCCCTACGGCTTCTTTTTCACAGGGCCGGCGGGTTGCTGGGGTGCGGTGTCGCGGTAGAAGATGATCCCGTGCTGCTTGAGGTTGGCGATGAAGGCCTTCAGATCGACGGCGGATCCTTGGAGGGAATCCATCGCGACATTCCCCTTCTTGAGGAAGGATCCGGCATTTCCGGCGGCGGTCTTGAACTCGCTTGATGCGGCGGCAAGGTTTCCCAGCGTTGTCTGAAGGTTCTCCACTCCCTGTTTGTTGAAGACATCCTTGCGCAGGGTCTGGCTAACCGAATCGATATTATCGAGGGCGTCACCGAGCTTGGGGAGGATCTCGTCATGGAGTTGGCGCTGGAGTTCCGAAATGCTGGACTCACTGCGCCCGTTGGGGATCACGGAACCGTGCGCGATCGGCTTGAGTTCCGCGGCGTCACCTACCATGGTCACCGTGACGAAGCGGTCACCCAGGAGACCCGAGCTTCCGATGGAGAAGATGCTTCCCTCCGGGATCTGCACCGTCTCGTCGATCCTGAGCGACACGGCGACGCCGCGCATGTTGGGAAGCACCTTGGGAGGGGCGGCAACCTCGCCAATCTTCGCGCCGGCGAGCATGACGTCTGCCCCCTTGAGAAGGCCGCTGGCGTTATGGTACTCGACGGTAAGCGTGTAGTATTTCTTCACGCTCTCCCCGAAACGGCCGAAGTAGAGCACAAGGGAGCCGATGCAGAGCAGGCCGAGCAGTACGAAAAACCCGGCCCGGAGCTGGGTGGATGTGTTGGATGAGTCCATGGAGTGGTGGTGAAAGGTTGTCAGTCGATCTCGCGGGAACGCCCCTCGACGAAGTCCCGGATCACGGGATCTGTCGTGTCGTGGAGTTGGGCAAGCGATCCGGAGAAATGGATTTTTCCCTCGCGCAGGAGGGCGACGCGGTCGGCGATGTGGTTGGTGCTGACCATGTCGTGGGTGACGACGATCGAAGTGACGTGCAGTTGCGATTGCAAGCGCCGAATCAGGCGGTTGATGGTGTCAGAGACGATGGGATCGAGTCCTGCGGTGGGCTCGTCATAGAGGATGCAGGAGGGTTCGGAGATGATCGCCCTCGCCAGGGATGCCCTCTTCCTCATGCCTCCGCTCAGGTTCACGGGCATCTTCCCCTCCTGGCCCTGGAGGCAGACGAGCTCAAGGGCATGGGCCACCTTCTCACGGATCACCTTCTCGTTGCGCTCGCCGCGTTCCCTCAGCGGGAAGGCGATATTGTCAAACACGGTCATCGAGTCGAAGAGGGCTCCGTCCTGGAAGAGCATCCCGATCTTCCGGCGCACGGGCTCGAGTTCCCTCTCGTCCAGGTGGGCGATCTCCTCGCCGTCGATCCTGATGGATCCGGAGACGGGCCTCATCAGGCCGATCAGGTGGCGGAGGAAGACGCTCTTGCCCCCTCCGCTCTGCCCGAGCAGGACAAGGGTCTCGCCCCGGGGGATGTCGAGGTTGACCCCCCTGAGGATCTCCTGCGTGCCGATCTTCTGGCGCAGATCACGCACCTCGATGAGATTGTCGGTGGAACCGGGCATCAGTAGCCGCCTCCTCCGGCTGGGAAAACCATGTTGAGCGCCATGGTCAGGAAGAAATTGATCATCAGGATGCTCAGGGAGCTGATGACGACGGCATCGGTGGTGGAGCGACCGACCCCCACGGCCCCGTTCTTCGTGCCCAGTCCCTGCTGACATCCGACGATCACGACAATGATGGCGAAGACGAATCCCTTGGTCAGGGCCATCACCATGTCTTTGCCATGCGTGTAGCGCCACATGTGATGGAGGAAAAAGACGCTGTTCACGTTCAGCATGCTGGTGGCGACGATGTAGCTCGCCGTCAACGCGAAGAAGATGCACTCACCGACCAGGAGGGGCATCGAGATCATCATCGCCACGGCGCGGGGAACGACGAGGTAGTCGATGGGATTGACGGCCAGCGCCCTCAGGGCATCGATCTGTTCGGTTACCTTCATGGTTCCGATCTCCGCGCTCATGGCGGCGCCGACGCGGCCGGCGACCATGAGTCCGGTGAGGACAGGACCGAGTTCCCTGCAGAGGGCGATGGAGACCACGGGTCCCACGGCGGTGCTCATGTTCAGGGCGTTGAACTGGAAGAAAATCTGCGCGGTGAAGACGGCACCCGTGAAGATTCCCGTGATGATCACCACCGCCTGGGAGCCGAAGCCGATCTCGACGATCTGGTGGAGCACGATCCCCCAGCGGATCCTGCCGGCGAAGATCGAACAAAACATCTCCCAAGCCAGAAACGCCGCCTGCCCGAGGTAGAGGCAGAAGGCCCGGGTAAGCGGGAATGTGTAGGGAAACTTCATCCGGGGTTCCGGTGTGTCAGGAGAGGATTGGCTCGGCTTCCAGGTCGTAGCCGCGTGTTCCGGTAATCCTGACCCGGTGGAACGCCCCCGCCTCCACGGGCTTGGTGAAGTGGACGCGGCAGTCGACGTCGGGCGCATCCCCTTCGCTCCGGCCCAACGCGGCGGTGTCCGCAAGAACGATAAGTTCCTTGCCGACTTGGGCAGCGGCGTGTTCCGCGGCGATCTGCTGCTGGACGAGCATCGCCTCTCGCTGCCGACGCTTCTTGGTCCCTCCATGGATCTGCCCGGGCAGCTTGGCGGCGCGTGATTCCTCCTCGCGCGAGTAGGCGAAGACTCCGAGGCGCTCGAAGCGGGTCCTCCCGATGAAATCAAGCAGGGTGGAGAAATGCTCCTCGGACTCTCCGGGAAAACCGACGATGAAGGTCGTCCTGATCGTGAGTCTCGGGATCCCGGCGCGCATCCGGCCGATCAACCGCTCGATATGGCCGCTGTCGGTCTCGCGCTTCATGGCGTCGAGCATGGTGTCGTGGATATGCTGGAGGGGCATGTCGACGTAGCGGGCGACCTTGGGGTTGCGGGCGATGGCGGCGATCATGTCGTCGCTCCAGTGCGCGGGGTGGGTGTAGAGCAGGCGAATCCAGAACTCACCGGGGATGGCGGCGAGTGCGTCGAGCAGGGCGGGTAATCCCGGTCCCCTCGCCTCGTCCACCGGCTGGCGCGGACCGGCCTTCTCCTCCCAGAGATCCATGCCGTAGTAGGTGGTGTCCTGGCTGATGAGGTTGATCTCCTTGACGCCGGAGGCGACGAGACCCTCGACCTCCCTGACCACCGACTCGATGGTGCGGCTGCGGTGGCGGCCGCGCATCCTGGGAATGACGCAGAAGGAGCAGGGGTGATTGCATCCCTCGGCGATCTTCACGTAGGCGGTGTGCGAGGCGGTGAGACGCACACGGGGAGTGTCGTAGTCGGGGATGTAGGCGGCGCGCCGGGAGACCTCGACCAGCGCCTCTTCCCGTTCCTCATCAAGCAGGCGGTCGAAGAAGGCTCCGGCCCCCTTGATCTCGTCGAGGCCCATGAAGGCGTCGACCTCGGGAAGCTGCGTGGCAAGATCGGAGGAATAGCGCTGCGAGAGGCAGCCGCCGACGACGAGTTTCTGGCCGGCCTTCGCCCCGTTGAGACGGCGACGGTGCGCTTCCAGGATGGCCCCGATGCTCTCTTCCTTCGCGGGATCGATGAAGCCGCAGGTATTCACCAGCACCACGTCGGCTTCGTCAGTCTCGGTGGTGAGTTCGTAACCGTGACGCTTGGCGTCTCCAAGCATGATCTCGGCATCGACGAGGTTCTTGGCGCAGCCGAGGCTGATGAGGCCGATCTTGCGGCTCTCCTTGGTGGAAGCGGGGGCGGATGTGGAAGTGCTCATCGGGTGGAGAAGGAAGAAGGGTGGCTGTTGGTGGTGATCCAGGGGATCGAACGGATGCGTGAGAGTTGCCTCATCATCCCCCAGGTGCTCAGGAGGATGGCCGTCAGCATCAGGTAGAGCGCGACACGACCGAGCGGGGCAAGGACGCGATTCAGGCTCTCCAGCGGGGAATGCCAGCGGGATTCGGCGGGAGCGGCAATCCTGGAGAGATAGCGGCACTCCGGGGAGACAAGATCGGGAACGGGTGGGAGCGAGTCGCGGATCTCCAGGGGATCGAGGCCGAGTGCCCGCGCGTAGGTGACGGCATGAAGCCGCGCGGAGGAAGGATCAAGAGGGCCATCCTGCTCGAGGGCTTCGGCCACGGATGGGCTGATCCCCGCCGCGCTGGCCGCCTTCCCGAGGGGAAGGCCCGAACGCTTCCTTGCCTTGGCAAGGATCGGTCCCAGCGGATCCGGGAGCAGGGACTGTTGGAAAAACTTCATGGAAAAACTGTTTCTGGAATCTGTTTCTGGAAAAAAGGACTAGTCGTCCAGCCCGTCGAGATCGACGAGGATCTCGCGGTCTTTGGCGCCATCCTTCGGTCCCAAGATGCCACGTTGTTCCAGAATGTCCACGATGCGCGCGGCACGGGTATAGCCGAGACGAAGGCGGCGCTGGAGCATGGAGGTGGAGGCCTTCTTCTCCTGACGGATGATCTCGAGGCACTTGTCAACGAGGTCCTCCTCCTCGTCAGTGACCTCGTCCTCGGGCATGGTGGTGGAGGAGAGCTTCGCCGAGATGCTAGGCTCGAAGACCGGCTTGCCCTGCGCGGCGAGGTTGGCCACGACACGGTGGATCTCCTCGTCGGTCACCAGCACGCCCTGGGCACGGGTCAGCTTGGCGCTGCCGGGAGGGAGGTAGAGCATGTCACCCTTGCCGAGGAGCTTCTCGGCGCCGTTCATGTCGAGGATGACGCGGCTGTCGAGGCCTGAGGCCACTTGGAAGGCGATGCGGGAGGGGATGTTCGCCTTGATCACGCCGGTGACGACGCTGGATCGCGGGGTCTGGGTGGCCACGATCATGTGGATGCCGGCGGCGCGCGCCTTCTGGGTGATGCGGGCAATGGCACCCTCGACATCGGCAGGCGCGGTCTGCATGAGGTCGGCCAACTCGTCGACGATCACCACGATGAAGGGCATCTGGTCGGGAATGACGAGGTCGTCTGCGGGCTTGAGCGGCAACTCCGGCTCGGCGGAATCCTCCGGCTCGGATTCGGGAAGCGGTTCGGACGTTCCGGCATCGACCGGGATCTCCTCCTCGACTTCATCACTGCCGGTTTCCTCCGTTTCGGCAACCGGGGCCTTCTCGGGCTTGGGACGGTTGTTGAATCCGCTGACGTTCTTCACACCGACCTTGGCAAAGATGGCGTAGCGTTTCTCCATCTCGTCGACCACCCAGCGCAGGGCCAGCAGCACCTTCTTCGGATCGGTGACAACGGGGGTCACCAGATGGGGCAGGTCGTTGTAGACCTGCATCTCGACGACCTTCGGGTCGATCATGATGAATCGGAGCGTCTCGGGCGTGTGCTTGAAGATGAGACTCGTGATGATGGAGTTGATGCAGACGCTCTTGCCGCTTCCGGTCGCGCCGGCCACGAGCAGGTGGGGCATCGCCGCCAGGTCGGCGATGATGGCGTGTCCGTAGACATCCTTGCCGAGCGCCAGGGGAAGCGATGCCTTGCTCGATTCCCAGGCCTCGCTCTGGAAGAGCTCGCGGATACTGACCTTGACCTTGCTGGAGTTGGCGATCTCGATGCCGACGGTGTCCTTGCCGGGAATCGGGGCCAGGATATTGATCCGCTCGGCGCGGGTGGCGCGGGCGAGATTCCTCTCCAGGGCGGAGATACGCTCAACGCGGACGCCGATGGCAGGATAGACCTCGTAGCGGGTGATCGTGGGCCCCTTGGTGATGTCGCCGGGCGAGGCCTCGATGTCGAACTGAGCCAGCGTATCGAGGATGATCTTCTGGACCGCCTGCAGAACGGCGGGATCCGCCGGTTGATGGCTCTCGTCATCGTAGGTCTCAAGCAGATCAAGCCCCGGCAGACTGTATTCGTCGTAGTTCACCTCTCCGAGCAAACCGTCACGGGCGGGTTCGGCCTTAGCCTTAGGCTTCTGCTTGGTCTTCATCACCTCGGCGAGCGTTGGCTTGCGGGCGGGCGCGGGAACGCTGGCGTCGATGATCTTCGGGGCGGGGAGGTCTCCGGCCGGGGTAGCGGCTTCCGGAGCAGCCACCTCATCTTCCCCGTCCGCCTCCGTAACTGGGACACGTCGGCGACTGCGGGAGCGCGCCGGGGCTGGGGCGGCGGACCCCGCCACCTCCCCCCCGTCATTCTCCTTGATGAAGCGGTCCTTGATGAGTCGGTAGAGAGCGCCGGTCATGGTGCCGAGCGCCACGGCCCCGCGGCGCATGGCAGCGATGGGATGGAAGCCGGTGGCCAGGATCAGGCTTACCAGGGCAAGCGCCGTGAAAATAATCAGGGAACCAAGGAAGCCGAGCACATCCCTTCCGAGGGCAATCCCCAACTGATGCCCGAACCATCCACCCGGGCCGGGGATGGCGAAGCGAAGCCTCCACCCCTGGAGAAGCAGATGCTGGAGATCAAGCAGCGTGGACCAACTCAGGACAAAGACAAAAGCCCAACCGCAACGGATACCCAGCCTCTCCACCTTCCCGAGAAAGAGGGCGATGCCCATGCCCATGAGGGCACCCGCGCCGAAGTAGGCGGCGCCCCCGAAGAGGAAATAGGAAATGCGCGCCACGATCGCGCCGACCCGGCCGACGAAATTGGAAGGGGTCTCGTTGATCGGGGTGTAGGTTCCGAAAGCCCACGAGGGAACATCCCTCAGGTCGAAGGAGACAAGGGAGAGCAGCAGCAGGATGCCCCCGAAAAAGAGAAGCACACCCATCACCTCGTCCAGGGAACGTTGTCGTCGCGTGGAAACCATTCCTCCCATCTTGCAGGATCGGATGCGGTCTTGGCAATCGTCCGCACCTTTTGAATAATCCGGCATGGTTTCCAACTCTTCCCTGCTTTCCGCAAAGCCCACCTCACCTCTGGTGTTCGAGCCGCTTCCGATGGAGCGGGTCTGGGGGGGGCGTCACTTCGAGACCCTGTTCGGAAAGAGACTCCCCCATGGTGCCGTGATCGGTGAACTCTGGGAAATGGTCGACCGCCCCGAGGCTCAGAGCGTGGTCCACGAGGGGCCGCTCAAGGGTACCACCCTCCACGAACTCTGGTCGGGGAACAGGGCCTCTCTCTTCGGGGAGCGCCACCTTGCCAACCCCTCCCCCCGCTTCCCCCTGCTCATCAAGCTGCTCGATGCCCGCGATCGCCTCTCCGTGCAGGTGCACCCGCCCGCACACCGCGCCGGGGAACTGGGAGGCGAGCCCAAGACCGAGTGCTGGTACTTTCTCCATGCCGCGGAGGGTGCTTCCGTCTACGCCGGCCTGAAGAAAGGAGTGACACGAGCGGACTTCGAGGCGTCACTGGAGGATGGCACCGTCGAGGAGAAGCTCCACAGCGCCCCCGCCCGCACCGGGGAGAGCATTTTCATCCCGAGCGGCCGCCTCCATGCGATCGGCGAGGGCCTTGTCATCGTCGAGGTGCAGCAGAACAGCGACACGACCTACCGCGTCTTTGACTGGAACCGGAACGGCCTCGATGGGAAACCCCGCGAACTCCATGTCTCCGAATCGCTGGCATCCATTGATTTTGATGATTTCGAACCGGCACTCACCCCTGCCACGGAACCGGTGGTGGCCGACTGCCCCCTCTTCCATGTCGAGAAGAAGGAACTCAACGGCCCGATCCCTGCCACCGACGAGGGGGACTTCTCCATCATCACCTGCCTGACAGGCGGCGTGGAGTGCTCGGGAACGACCCTCAAGCCGGGGAACTTCATGCTGGTTCCCGCCTGCCTCGAAGGGGCCATGCTGATGCCAACGGCAACGGGCTCTTCGGTCCTGATCACGAAACTGCCATAGCCTAATCCATACGGATCAGCGGGTATGGGTCCTTGGGAATAGGGTATTGGGAATTCAACCAAACCCGTCGGACTTCACACCCGATAGCCTATTACCTATCCCCTATTGCCTATTCCCCATCTTCCACTTTTCCACGTTTGACCACCGGAACGCGGGGAGGTTCAATGGACTGCTGTGACGGTTTTTCCAAACCGGCACTTTACGACACCATCGATTCAACGATTTTCCGCCTTCCGCACCATGCCCAAAGACACCTCGATCAAGAAAATCCTCCTCATCGGAGCCGGCCCCATCGTCATCGGTCAGGGTTGCGAGTTCGACTACTCCGGCGTCCAGGCCTGCAAGGCGCTCGCCGAGGAGGGATACGATGTGGTGCTGGTGAACTCCAATCCGGCCACCATCATGACCGATCCGGAGTTCGCCGGGCGGACCTACATCGAGCCGATCACCCCCGCGATCATCGAGCGGATCATCGAGCGGGAGAAACCCGACGCCCTCCTCCCCACCCTCGGCGGCCAGACGGCACTCAACGCGGCGATGGAACTCGTCCACAGCGGCGTCCTCGAGAAGCACAAGGTGAGGCTGATCGGCGCCAATGCCGAGGCGATCAAGCGCGGCGAGGACCGCACGCTCTTCAAGCAGATCATGATCGAGATCGGCCTGGAGGTCGCCGAATCAGGCGCCGCCCACACGATCGACGAGGTCTTCGAGATCGCCAAAAACATCGGCCGCTACCCGCTCATCATCCGTCCCGCCTTCACCCTGGGCGGAGCGGGCGGAGGGATCGCCTACAACCGTGAGGAACTCGAAACCATCGCGCGCCGCGGTCTCGACATGTCCCCCACCACCGAGGTTCTCATCGAGGAATCCCTCCTCGGCTGGAAGGAGTTCGAGGTCGAGGTCATCCGCGACAAGGCCGACAACTGCATCGTCGTCTGCTCGATCGAGAATTTCGACCCGATGGGCGTCCACACCGGCGACTCGATCACGGTCGCCCCGATCCAGACCCTCACCGACCGCGAGTATCAGAAGATGCGTGACGCATCCTTCGCCGTCATCCGCGCGATCGGCGTGGAAACGGGCGGATCGAACATCCAGTTCGCCGTCGATCCGAAGACCGGCCGCCAGATCGTCATCGAGATGAACCCCCGCGTCTCGCGCTCCTCGGCCCTCGCCTCGAAGGCGACCGGCTACCCGATCGCGAAGATCGCCGCCAAGCTGGCCGTTGGCTACCGCCTCGACGAACTCAAGAACGACATCACCAAGACGACGACCGCCTGCTTCGAGCCGGCGATCGACTACTGCGTGGTGAAGATCCCGCGCTTCACCTTCGAGAAATTCCCGAAAGCGGATCCGACCCTCACCAGCCAGATGAAGAGCGTCGGCGAGGCGATGTCGATCGGGCGCACCTTCAAGCAGGCCCTCCAGAAAGCCCTCCGCTCGCTGGAGACCGGCCGCGCCGGACTCGGATGCGATGCCAAGGATCTGGAGCCGCGCAACCCCGAAGGCAGCTGGGACACCGACCGGATCGAGTTCCTCCTCCGCACCCCCAACGCCGAGCGTATCTTCACCGTGCGTCACGCCTTCCTCGCGGGGTTCACCGCCAAAAAGATCCACGAGATCAGCGCCATCGACCCGTGGTTCCTCGACAACATCCAGGAACTCGTCGAGGAGGAGCAGGCATTCCGCAAGGATCCCGCCAACATCCCCCTTCGCAAGGCGAAGAAGCTCGGCTTCTCCGACCGCCAACTCGCCCACATCGCGGGAACCACGGAGGATGCCATCCGCGAGAAGCGGAAGAGCCAGGGCGTCGACCCCACCTACCGGTTGGTCGACACCTGCGCGGCGGAATTCGAGGCGGCGACCCCCTATTTCTACTCCACCTATGGGGACGAGGATGAGACCCGCAAGGGAACGAAGAAGAAGGTGATGATCCTCGGCGGAGGGCCCAACCGCATCGGTCAGGGAATCGAGTTCGACTACTGCTGCGTCCATGCCGCCTTCGCGCTGAAGGAGGAGGGCTTCGAGACCATCATGGTGAACTCCAACCCGGAGACCGTCTCGACCGATTACGACACCAGCGACAAACTCTTCTTCGAGCCCCTCACCCTCGAGGATGTCCTCAACATCTACGAGCGCGAGAAGTGCGATGCGGCCGTCGTCCAGTTCGGAGGGCAGACCCCGCTCAACCTCGCCGCCCATCTGCAGGCCCGCGGCGTGACCATCATAGGCACCCAGCCCAAGAGCATCGAGATGGCGGAGGACCGCAAGCACTTCGCCGCGATGATCGACAAGCTGAAGCTGCGCCAGACCTCGGGCGGCACCGCCACCGGTGAAACAGAGGCCGTCGCGGTCGCCGACAAGGTCGGCTATCCCGTCCTCGTGCGCCCCTCCTTCGTTCTTGGCGGACGCGCCATGGAGATCGTCTACACCGAGGAGGATCTCCGCCGCTACATCAGGACTGCCGTAGAAGTCAGTCCCGAGCGCCCGATTCTCGTGGACCGCTTCCTGGAGGATGCCACCGAGGTCGATGTCGACTGCCTTGCCGACGGCAAGGAGTGCGTCATCGGAGGCATCATGGAGCATATCGAGGAGGCCGGAATCCACAGCGGCGACAGCGCCTGCGTGCTGCCGAGCGTCTCGCTTTCCCCCAAGGTCCTCGAGACCATCCGCCACGCCACCAAGGCGATGGCGCTGGAACTCGATGTGCGCGGCCTGATGAACGTCCAGTACGCGGTCAAGGACGAGGAAGTCTACGTGCTCGAGGTGAATCCCCGTGCATCGCGCACATCCCCCTTCGTCAGCAAGGCGATCGGAATCCCCCTCGCCAAGATGGCCGCCAAGATCATGGCGGGCAAGACCCTCAAGGAACTCGGATTCACCGAGGAGGTGATCCCGAAACACTTCAGCGTGAAGGAGGCCGTCTTCCCCTTCATCAAGTTCCCCGGCATCGACATCACCCTCGGTCCCGAGATGCGCTCCACCGGCGAGGTCATGGGCATCGACACCGACTTCCCCCGGGCCTACGCGAAGGCCCAGATGGCGGCGGCTCCCTCGCTCCCTGCCGGCGGCAACCTCTTCGTCAGCGTCAAGGATGCCGACAAGAAGGCGATCATTCCGATCGTGAAGGACTTCGCCGGCCTTGGTTTCAAGATCCATGCCACCGACGGCACCGCTTCGCTCCTCAAGGAGAACGGCATTGAGGTCACCCGCCTTAACAAACTGGCCCAGGGACGCCCCAACGTGGTCGACATGATCAAGAACGGCGAGATGCAGTTCATCATCAACACCCCGAGCGGCAAGCAACCCCGCGCCGACGAGGTCGTGATCCGCAGCATGGCCGTGGCGAACCGCATCCCGATCATGACCACCCTCAGGGCGGCAGCCGCCAGCGTCTCGGCCATCAAGTCGATCGCACAGTCGCCTTTGACGGTGAAGTCGCTTCAGGAACACCATTCCGCCGCCTGATTGGGAAGCCTCGGAGGTGCTTGTGGCGCGCCGTCGACGCCACGATTGGCCCACCTGGGGAAAACCTGTTCTGACTCGACTTGGAAAGCATTCTCCCCCAAGGTTTGCAGGTGACTGAAAGAGTTGTTGTTCGATCCAAATTCTTCTTCGAAGGGGAGAAAAAGTTCTTCGTCAAGGGAGTAACCTACGCCCCCTTCGCGCCTGACGCCGAAGGGTACCAGTTCGGATCGAGGGAGCAGGTTGCCAAGGATCTCGCGGCCATCCGCGAGACAGGGGCCAATCTGGTCCGCATCTACACGACACCTCCCCGCTGGTTCCTCGATCTCTGCCTGGAGAATGGCATCCGCGTGCTCTTCAGCATCGCCTGGATGGAGCATGTCGAGTTCCTGAATGACCCGAAGGTCCGCGCCTCCGTCGAGAAGGCGGTCATCGATGCGGTCCGCGAGCACAAGGGGCATCACGCCATCTTCGGCTACCTGCTCGGCAATGAGATTCCCTCCTCGATGGTCCGCTGGCTCGGCGCGAAGCGGGTGACGGAATTCGTCGAGCATCTGGTCAACATCGCCCGCCGCGAGGATCCCCGGGCCCTCTACTCCTACGCGAGCTACCCCCCGACCGAGTATCTGCTGCCGCAGAACGTCGACTTCCTGACCTTCAACGTCTACCTGCACCGCCGCGAGGACTTCGAGCGCTACCTGGCCCGCCTCCAGAATCTGGCGGAGGACAAGCCCCTCATCATGGGAGAGTTCGGAATGGACACGATCCGCCATACCGAGGAGGAACAGGCCGAGATGATCGGCTGGCATCTCGATGCGGTCGTCCGCGGCGGTCTGGCCGGAACGATCCTCTACGCGTGGACCGACGAGTGGCACCGCGGCGGCATGGACATCCTCGACTGGGCCTTCGGCCTGGTGAAGCGCGACCGCACCCCGAAGAAGGCGCTCGAGACCGTCAGGGGCTTCTACGGAAAGAGCGGATCGATCATCGAGGGGGCACCTCTCCCGCGTGTTCCCAAGGTCTCGGTCATCGTCTGCAGTTACAACGGAGGCCAGACGCTTGAGGCCTGCCTGCGATCACTCAAGAAGGTCAACTACCCCGACTACGAGGTGGTCCTCGTCGACGACGGCTCGACCGACAACACCAGGGAGATCGTCTCCCACCACCCTTGGGTGAATGCCATCCACCAGCCGAACATGGGCCTGAGCGTCGCTCGCAATGTCGGAGCGGCCCACGCCACCGGTGAGATCCTCGCCTACACCGACAGCGACTGCATGGCCGATCCCGACTGGCTCTACTATCTGGTCGGCACCCTCCTCTCCGGTGACTACGCGGGTGTCGGCGGCCCCAACATCTCCCCGCCTGCACAGAACTGGCAGCAGGCCTGCGTGGCGGCCGCACCCGGCGGCCCCAGCCACGTGCTCCTCACCGACGTGGTGGCCGAGCACATCCCCGGCTGCAACATGGCTTTCCACCGCTGGGCCTTCGACAAGATCGGCGGCTTCGATCCCGAGTACCGCAAGGCCGGCGACGACGTCGACTTCTGCTGGCGCCTCCAGCAGGAGGGCGAGGTCATCGCCTTCAGCCCTTCGGCGATCGTCTGGCACTACCGCCGCTTCACGCTCAAGGCATTCCGCAAGCAGCAGGAGGGATACGGCGAGGCCGAGTCGCTCCTGCGCTTCAAGCACCTCGTCTTCTTCGGCCCCACCGGCACCGCAAAGTGGAAGGGACAGGTCTACGGCGCGCCGCGCTTCACCTGGCTCGTCAACCAGCCCGTGATCTACCACGGAGTCTTCGGCGAAGGCCTCTTCCAGTGCATCTACCCGACTCCCCAGTCGGAACTGGCCGCCTACCTGAGCAGCATCGAATGGGTGACCCTCACCTCGTTCCTCCTCCTGCTCTCGATCCCCTTCCCGGCGCTCCGCATCGTGGCCTACCTGATGTTCGGGGGAACCTTCCTGGTCGCCCTCTCGTACATGATCCACGCGAAGCTTGAGCCCCGCTTCGACACGGTGCGCGCACGCCTGCTGGTGGCATTCCTCGCCCTCTCCCAGCCCTTGGTTCGGGGATGGGCACGCTACTTCACCTGGCTGAAGTTCAAGAGGACCCCCGAGTCGGTCATCGCCACGAAGGAAAAGGACTTCACCCCGAGCAATGTCCGAGGACTCTCCAAACTCGTCCTCTGGAACGAGGAGGGGAAGGGACGCGAACTCCTACTCACCGCCGTGATCGAGGCCCTCGAGAACGAGGGATGGAGCTACTCCACCGACACCGGTTGGAAGGAGTGGGATGTCCAGATTTACGGAAGCTTCTGGTGGGGAGTCACCATGAGGAGCGTCACGGAGTACCATGGCGGGCCCAAGTGCCTCACGCGCGTCGGCCTTGCCACCCGGATGGTGGCGACCACCTTCCTCCTGAACTTCCTGATGCTCAGCTTCCTGATCTACTGGGGCACCACCGGCCACGACCTCCTATGGCCCGGCATCCTTTACGCCGGAATCATGCTTGGGATCTGGTCGCGCGGTTACCGGCTCAAGAAGCGCGTCGCCCAGCTCGTCGAGGCCTCCGCCCAAAGGATCGGACTCAAGCGCGTTGACCCCCGCAAGGGAAACAAGCCGGAAACGAACTCCACGGAGACCGATGCGAAGGAAATCGAAGGGGCTGGCAGCACCCAAGTGTCGCCTCAACCTTCGGAAGTCTCTCCTCTCTCCGGAAGTTAAAAAGGTTGAAAAGTTAAAAGAGTTGGAACGGGCAGACCGCAGCGCAATGCTCCGGTTCATCACCCTGAATTTCACACTTTTAACCCGAACTCCGATCGGCGTTCAGTTTTAACCTTTTTTCCACAGTTTCACGCTTTAACGAGGGTCCGGGATCGGGGTTGAATTTCCTGATAACAGACCCTTTTTCATTTTTCATTTTTCCTTCATCCTTTCCTCCTATGCCCAGCGTCTTCATCAAGACCTACGGTTGCCAGATGAACGAGCGCGACTCCGAACAGGTGGCGCGCGATCTTCAAGACCGCGGTCACCGTCTCGTCGACAACGAGCGGGATGCCGACGTGATCCTGCTCAACACGTGCAGCGTCCGCGACATGGCCGAGCAGAAAGCCATCGGGAAGATGGGCATGCTCCGCAAGCTCCGCCGGGAGAAGCCGAAACTCGTCCTGGGCTACATGGGATGCATGGCGCAGCGCCTGGGGGATGAACTGGGAAACCGCTCACCCCATGTCGATCTCGTGGTGGGGACCCAGAAGTTTCACCGTGTCGCCGACCATGTGGAAGAGGCGCTCCGCCGTCGTGAAGAGGCCTTTGCCGCCGAGGATGCAACCGAACTGGGGGGAAGCATCAATCAGATGGCGCCAATGGCCCCGATCGTCGACATCGCCGCCGAGGAGGGTTCGCAGAACACCATCCGCGAGCATCTCCCCACGGAGAAGAAGGCCGCCACCGCGTTCATCTCGATCATGCAGGGATGCAACATGCACTGCACCTTCTGCATTGTCCCGACGACGCGCGGACCCGAGCGCGGCCGACCGATCGCGGAAATCGTCGAGGAGGCCCGAACCCTCGCCGGCAGGGGGATCAAGGAGGTGACGCTGCTCGGCCAGATCGTCAATCTCTACGGACGCCACGAATTCCCCAAGGTGGATGGCAAGAGCCCCTTCGTGCAACTCCTGGAAGCGCTCAACGCCGTCGACGGACTCGAACGCATCCGCTTCACCTCCCCCCATCCGATGGGATTCCGCAAGGATCTCGTGGAGTGCTTCGCGCGGCTTCCGAAGCTCATGGAGCATGTCCACCTCCCCCTCCAGTCTGGCAGCGACCGGATCCTCAAGGCCATGCACCGTCCCTACACGGCAGCCTCTTTCCGAAAGCTGGTGGCGGATCTCCGGTCCGCGCGCCCCGGCATCGCAGTCAGCACCGACATCATCGTCGGCTTCCCGGGCGAAACGGATGAGGATTACAGCGCCACCCGCGACCTTGCCGAGGAGATCGGCTTCGACGGTGCCTTTGTCTTCCGCTACTCCAAGCGCGGCGACACACCCGCCGCCGTGATGGACGGACAGCTTTCCGAAGAGGTGAAGGAGTTCCGCAATCAGGACCTCCTCGCGGTGGTGAACGCCTCCGCCTCACGCCACCTCGAGGCATGCGTCGGTACCAGGCAGCAAATCCTCTGCGAGGGCCCGAGCAGGAACGACCCCTCCCGACTGGCCGGTCGCACCCGCACCAACAAGATCGTGATCTTGGAGGGAGGGAGCCGCTTCCATGGCCAGATCTTCGATGTCGCGATCACCTCCGCCAGCGCCTCCACCCTCTATGGTGATCCCGCCATTCTGGGAGAGAGATCCGTATGAGCCGCGAAGGCCATCGTTCACTCAAGGTGACCGGGAAATCTCCCCGTCAGGAAAATGTAAAGGGGGTCAGGCATCATGAGCGACAGGCCCATTCCACCGGGGAGATTCCCAAGAAAACCGTCTACCGGCTCTCCCTCTATCTACGATGCTTGGGCCTCATGGTGGCCAACCGCACAAGCATCGTCTCCTCGATGGCACTCGCCGGGGTGGCCGGCGTGCAACCAGCCCAACTCCGCAAGGATCTCGCCTACTGCGGCCCGCTGGGGAAACGCGGCACAGGCTACGAAGTCGTCCTGCTCCGTAACCGCCTTGAGGAGATCCTGGGGCGCGCGAGTCTCCAACCGGTCATTTTGGTCGGTGCCGGTAACCTCGGACAGGCGCTCCTGAGCTACAGGGGATTTGCCAAGGAGGGGTTCGAGATCATCGCGGCCTTCGACAAGAAGCCGAAAAAAGCACAGAGGGGTCGGATTGAAGTCCAGCGGATGGAGGAGATGCGTCGGATCATCAGGCACCATGACATCCGCATGGCGATCCTCTGCGTCCCCGGGGAGGAGGCCCAGCGGGTTGCCGAACATCTCGTCGGAAGCGGGATCCATGCCCTCCTCAACTTCTCGCCCACACTCCTCCAGTTGCCCGAGACCGTTGCCGTGAACAACGTCAACCTCGCCATCGAGCTTGAGAACCTCAGCTACTTCGCGCGATGAGGATGAATGCCGGCGCCACGGGGGTGATGGAGTGCCCGGAGTTCGATCTCCGGATGACTCTGGAGAGCGGCCAGACCTTCCACTGGACACCGCTGGAGGAAGGCTATACCGGCTGCATCGGATCGGAATCCCTGTTCGTCCGCCAGCAAGGCAAGCTCCTCCACTACCGGGGGATCGGCGAGAAGGGAATCCGACATTACTTCGCCCTCGATCACGACCTCCAAGCGATCCGTCGTTCCTGTGCCGGTCATGCCGCAGTGCATGAGGCGGCGATAGCATGCCGGGGACTCCGCATCATGAGGCAGCCTCACTGGGAGTGTCTGGCCAGCTTCATCCTCTCCCCCATGAAGCAGGTGGCCCACATCAGGCAGATGAGCCTCGCCCTGCGGAGGACCTACGGCCAACAACTCGATGATACCCCCATCCCCGCGTTTCCCTCACCCGAGGCCCTCGCCTCGGCCTCGGAAGAGGACCTGCGCAAGTGCGGGCTTGGTTTCCGCGCCAAGGGACTGTTGGGTTCCGCACGGATGATCGCCGAGGGTAGATTCGACCCCTCGGAGTTGGTGACGATGGAAACCGCCGAGGCCCGCGCCGCCCTCTGCACCTTGCCGGGCATCGGCAGGAAGGTCGCCAACTGCATCCTGCTCTTCGCCTACGAACGACTCGAGGCCGTTCCCGTCGATGTCTGGATCGGGCGCATCCTCTCCTCCTTCCGTTCTCCGAAATCAAAGAAGGCCACGCCCGAGCAGCTTGAGCGATACGGCGAGCGCCTGCTCGGTCCCTACGCCGGATACATCCAGCAGTGGCTCTTTCATCAAGCCCGCACCGGTAACCTCCCCCTTCCGCAGAAAAGGAAAACGACCACGGAAGGCAAAGCACGGGCAAGAGCTCGAGGAAGGGAGGCAACCGCATGAACTCTCTCCGCACCAAGCCATCTCCAGCGCAGGAACAACGGAAGCGCAAGCGATTCCCCTTCTATCTCGCCCTCTCCTTCCTGATCCACGCATCCCTGATCATTCTGCTGGCGATCCTCTTTGCCCGGAAGTTCGTGGTACATAAAACAGAGAAGACTCCGCCCCCCGAGGTCACGCTGGAGATCACCCCTCTAGAGAAGAAAGACCGGCCCTTCATGGAGGCCAAGGAGGTCTCCGCCAAGGCACCCGAGAACGCCCCCTTCCAATCGGACCAGAACACCATGGCGGCAAGCGAACTTCCACCCGACGGATCGCTCGCTCTTCCTTCCCAGCAGGGAGTGGCACAAGCCGCCCTGGAACTCCGCAACCAGAAGCACACGGCTGGAGAAAAACCGGCGACCCAGGCCGGAAGCCCCGCCCAGCCGCAACCACCTTCCCAACCGGCGGCACCCTCCCCGGCCGCACAGCAGACAGCTCTCCAGAAACCCGCTCCCACTACCCCACCCTCGGCCACACCTCAGCCGACAGCGACGCCCCAACCCTCCGCAACACCTCCTTCACAGACTCCTCCCAATAACCTGAAACTCCTCGATGCCCCAAAGACACCTCCTCCTCCCCAACCGACGGCACCTTCCTCTCCGCCATCGCCCTCCCAACCGCCGTCACCCCCGGTAACCCCGGGTACTTCCGGCGCTACTAAGGGATACCAGTCCGAGACCCGCCAGACCGTCATCCGCGGAAACATCTCCAACCGGGGCCGTTCCTCGGTGGCCGCCGAGGCCACGCCGATCGGCCGCTACAAGAAGGCGGTGGCCGATGCGATCGGATCGAGATGGTACTATTATGTGGGGGAACGGATGGGCCTGCTCAGCATCGGCACCGTCGATCTTAGCTTCAAGGTCTCCCCGACGGGCAAAGTCACCGGCCTGAAGGTCCTCCGCAGCAACTCCAATGAGTCTTTGACGGATTGCAGCGTCCGTTCGATCATGGATGCCAAGCTTCCACCGATCCCGCCCGATGTGGCGGCAACACTCCAGAACGGATGCCTTGAGATCGACTACAGCTTCACCATTTACTAGAACACCACCATCGCCATGCTCCCACACACATTCCTCGCCGCAGCCCCCGGATTCGTCCAGTTCTTCGTCCAGGGCGGATTCTTCATGTATGTCCTGCTGATCCTCTCGGTCTTCTCGCTGGCGGTGATCCTCCAGCGGGCCAGATTCATCAAGATGGACAGTGCGCTCCCGCCCGGAGTGATCGACGCCCTCAGCTCGTTCAAGGGAGGGGCAACGGACAACCTGCAGAAGAGACTGCAGGCCGAACCCTCTCCCCTGTCGCGTGTCCTGATGAGCGTCCTTCAGCATCGTGACTGGCCGCGCAACGAGATCCTTGACGCGGTCCAGACCCGTGCCCGCCACGAAATCTCACGGCTCGAGTCGGGTCTCGTCTTCCTCGAGATCACCACGGGCATCTCCCCGCTGCTCGGACTGCTCGGCACCCTCTCCGGACTCGTCAGCATCTTCGGAAACATCGGAGCGCACGGCGATCCCCAGATCGTGGCCAACGGCATCTCCGAGGCGCTCAACTGCACCATCGTCGGCCTCGGAGTCGCCGTCCCGAACCTCGTCGCCTACAACTACTTCACCCGCCGCGTGGAAGTCGTCTCCATCGAACTGGAATCACTGACCACCGACCTGATGGCAAAGCTTTCCATCGGCCGGCAGTAGATTCCGAACCTTCGAATTCAGATCCTCCGGTTCGCCACCTCAAATTCTCCTGATCACGGTGTCGTGAAGAAACTTGGCGTCGTCGTGACCGGGATAATCGAGGGTGTAGTGAAGGCCGCGGCTCTCCTTCCTGCTGATGGCGCAGTCGACGATGAGTGAGGCGGTGGTGGCGAGGTTGCGGAGTTCGAGAAGGTCGGCGGTGATCTTGAAGTTCCAGTAGAATTCCTGGATCTCGGTCTGGAGATTGCGGAGGCGTGTGGCCGCGCGCTGGAGCCGCTTGTCGGTGCGGACGATGCCGACATAATCCCACATGAGCCGCCTGATCTCGTCCCAGTTGTGGTAGATGACGACCATCTCGTCCACATCGCTGACCTTGCCCGACCGCCACTCGGGAAGGACGATCTCTGTCGCCTGACGGTGGTGGTTCCGGCTCGCCTTGGCCTCGGCACGATGGGCCATGACCAGCGCCTCGAGGAGGGAGTTGCTGGCAAGCCGGTTGGCGCCGTGAAGCCCGGTGCAGGCGGCCTCACCCACGGCATAAAGTCCCCGCAGGCTGGTTTCGCCGTTGAGGTCGGTCTTCACGCCGCCGCACTGGTAATGGGCCGCGGGAACGACGGGGATCGGCTGCCGGGTGATGTCGATCCCAAGCCCGAGGCAGGTCTCGTGAATGGTCGGAAAGCGCTCACGGATGAAGTCGGCCGGCTTGTGGGAGATATCGAGGAAGACGCATGGCTTGCCGCTGCGCTTCATCTCGGCATCGATCGCG
Source organism: Verrucomicrobiia bacterium (assembly GCA_040380225.1). Classification (GTDB taxonomy): domain Bacteria; phylum Verrucomicrobiota; class Verrucomicrobiia; order Chthoniobacterales; family UBA6821; genus UBA6821. Next base: position 23,299 of record JBEIJN010000042.1, read on the forward strand.
CGCGCGACGATGTCGCGGGGAGCCAACTCGAGGCGCGGATCGTACTTCTCCATGAAGCGGCGACCCTGGCCATCGGTGAGGATTCCCCCCTCGCCGCGCACCGCCTCGGTGATGAGGAAGGATTTGGCCTTGGGATGATAGAGGCAGGTCGGATGGAACTGCATGAACTCCATGTTTGCGATGGCTGCTCCGGCGCGCCATGCCATCGCCACGCCGTCGCCGGTGGCGATGTCGGGATTGGTGGTATAGAGGTAGACCCGCCCACATCCCCCCGTGGCGAGGATGGTGACGTCGGAGCGAAGGGTCTCGACCTCTCCCGTGGCCTCATTGAGGACATAAAGACCGACGCAGGAATCCTCCATGGCATAGCCGAGCTTGCCGGTGGTGATGAGATCCACGGCCATGTGGTTCTCGAGCACGGTGATATTCGGATGAGCGGCCACGGCTTCCAGCAGCGTCCGCTCGATTTCGAATCCCGTGGCGTCCTTGGCATGCAGGATGCGGCGCTTGGAATGCCCTCCCTCGCGGCCGAGGTCCGGTTCCTTGCCTCCCCCCGGTGTCGTGCGTTCGTCGAAATGCATCCCGAGGGAGACAAGTTCGGCAATACGCTCAGGCCCCTC
>JBEIJN010000043.1:0-22873 GCA_040380225.1 Verrucomicrobiia bacterium
CACAAGCGTAGCCTGAAAGGCGCTACTCGCGGGAGCGAGAGCGGCAATCTATCCGCGTCGCTTCCAAGCGACTTGGTTCAAGTTTCAGCCTCTCTGTCATCCTTTCGCTTTTCACTTTTCCCCTTCACATTCGCTTTTCCAATTTCCACTTTCAGATTTGTCCCCATCTCCTAGCTCCCATCCTGCTCTCGACGCTCGACGCTCGACGCAGCCCTCTGACCTAATAGTCTTCAGCCTACAGCCTAAAAGTCTTTCCCCATCTCCCACCCCATCCCATGACTGACCAACCATCCCAAGACGATTACGAAATCAGCATCCTCGATATTCTCGTGGTGCCCTCTTCCTGAAGTGCAAACCCGCCTTCGCCGACGTTGTTTGAGACTTTGCCATCATTTTTACGATCATCAAGCCGTTATTTGACATCTGATGATCTATGGATAATCATCAATCATCATGAGAACGACTATCGATTTGGAATCTCCCGTACTCGAGGAACTCAAGAGAGTGCAGCTAGAGGAAGGTGTTTCCCTTGGGAAACTGGCTTCGCGTCTTTTGGCTGATGCCTTGGCCTTTCGACGACAGAAGGCCCCCAAGCAGGTAAAGTTAGTATGGAATGCAGGTCGAATGGGAGCCTTGGTTGACTTGGCTGATAAAGATGCCGTTTATCGCGTGCTCGATCAGGGATGAGCTATACGATCGACGCCAATATCCTGATCTATGCATCAGATCAGGAGTCTCTCCACCATGATCGGGCAAAGGGATTCATCGAGGCTCGTGGAGAGGATCCCGATCTCCTGTGTCTGAGTTGGATCACCTTGATGGGCTACCAGAGAATTGCCACTCATCCCTCTATCTTCAGGCATCCCCTGAGCCCGCGACAAGCCTGGGAAAATGTGAAGAACCTTCTCAATCTACCACGGTGTCGCGTCATCACGGAGCAGGAGGGCTTTGCAGAGGAGTACACAAAAGTCTCCGGAACGATAGGCGTGAAGGGCAATCTCGTTCCAGATGCCCATCTTGCCGTGATTCTTCAGCAACACGGGGTTTCTAGAATCTATACTGCCGATTCGGATTTTCGAAAATTTGAGTTTCTGAATGTGGTGAATCCGCTCAGCTAAATCTTAACCCCAATAGGTTATCACCCTTCTGTATTGATGCCTCAGTTTCCTTTCAAAACTACCGCGACTGTAGCCATTCGACTGATGGTTATCCTTCTCTGATCTGACTCAAGTTTTAGCCTTTTGTCTTCATCTTATAGCTTTTGCTACCTGCCCTCAACTCGGTAGCTTCAGCTTCTGCCCTAACAGTCTATCAGCCTAGAGTCTAAACTCCTTCTCCCTCTTACTGTTCACACATCATTGATCTGACTCAGGTTTGCAGGCCCGGCCGTTGCTTCGCAGCCGTTACGGCAGGTTTGACGGCACTTTGCTCCCGCAAAGCGGTGCCGCCCTTACGGGCTCGCTTCGCTCGTCCACCGCACCGCTTCCCAGCGGCTTGGTTCAAGTTTCCAATTTTCGCTTTTAGACTTTAGTCTTTCGCCTTCAGGTTTCAGGTTTCAAGTTTCATCCCTCCTATGTTTTAGCCTTCAGCCTTTCGCCTTTCCCCAATGTCCGACCTCGCCATCTAAGTAGAAAACGTCTCCAAGGCCTACACCACATGGAAAGATCCCTTGGCCCGTCTGAAGCATCCCTTCCTCGTCTGGCCGGGGAGCTATTCCCTGCTCTCAGGCCTCGGATTGACATTAATCGCACATGAGCAATGATGATATCCATGACCTTGACCATCAAACTACAGCAACAGGCTCTAGCTTTGAGGAAAACACGCTTATCACAGCGTCGGATTACCTCCGAGCAGGCACTAGAGCAATGCGTGAGGGTGGCGCGTCACGCAGAGAGCTATTCCAAGGGGAACTCGCCCTCCTTCGTACTTGGACGCAAGAAGTAGGCTTCCTCCTCAAAGAAGAAGCCTTAAATGGGCTGCGACCTGTAACTTCGGGTGCAGAGCATGAGGTTTTTTTTGATGCTACCAATAATGCCGCTGTCAAACTCACCCGAGCTGGAAGTTACGGACATTCACTGATCGAAGAGGGTCGGAGCGCACTTCCGTCGGAGTACTTACTTCGGCTCCATTATCAGAACGAACTCTTTGGTGATTGCATCAGACTACTGGGAATCTTGGCTGGAGATAGCAGCCTTAGGATGATCACCGCCCAGCCATGGATTACTGCTCACCAAGAAATCCCCACGCCTACAGAGGACGAAATTGATAGCTATTTAAAAGATTTGGGTTTTCTGCGGATTCTGACTGTCGAGGTAGCTGCCTACTACCATCACGAACTTGATCTTGTTGTGCTCGATGCCCATACACAGAACATCCTTCGCGACGAGAGCGGGAAGTTAGTTCCAATTGACATCGTGGTTGGCCACCCTGGAGATTGGACTCGCAAATGGCTTAATGTCTAAGAACCTCCCATCTTCGCTTGGTGCCCTCGTCTCTCGACTCTCGACTCAGTTATTTCCGCCTTTCACTTTTCCCCTTCACATTCGCTCTCCAATTTCCTCTTTCAGATTTTCCAATTTCCAATTTTTGCTTTTCTCCCACACCTCCCACCTCCCAGCTACCATCTGGCATCTGGCATCTGGCATCTGGCATCTGCCAGCTCCCACCTCCCAGCTCCCCCAAAACATATCGACATCTCTTGTGCCACATGAGACTGTAATCAGCTGTTGTTTCAGCTGATCGCCTTTGGCCTTCTAGCTTTGAAATGGCTGCCGCTCTCGACTCTCGACTCTCGACTCTCGACTCTCGACTCTCGACTCTCGACTCTCGACTCTCGACTCTCGACTCTCGACTCTCGACTCAGGCATTTTCCCTCGTCAGTTGACCTCCTCAACCCATACAGGACTGGCCAAGTGCGGCAGCATGCCTTGATGAAGCAGGGTATCGTCTTGAGTGAGGCTTCCTACCTTCAAACCGCTCGACGCCCGTGAGACGTAAAATCAAAGGGTACATCCTGCTATTTACCAGATCTGATCATGGCGGGCGGCATATCCACATCTACAAGGACAACCATGAAATCGGGGTCTATGATCGTGTGGTTGGACCCATCAGGGGTCTTGAAGATGCGATGAGTCGTGAGTTGCAAGAGGCGCTGGAAGACTTTAAAGCTGAAATCAATGAACGTGGTCTGTAAAACCCAAGATATCCGGCTTAACCATGCGTGGTTCGAGGCGGAGCGTGGCTATCTCCATGTAGAGATAGACGGGGTCGATCGCTCCATACCGTTCGCCCTCATCCCTGACGATGATTTTGAATCATCAGCTCCGGTCTGCTCCTTCCGCATTGGCATGAATGGATCGGTGGTCGTCTGCACCCATCAGGATGGAATCGAGACCTGGCTTCCTGCAGACCTCTGGCTGGCGGAAGGGTTTACGCCTCAGGAGTGATATTCTGAGTGTTTGGTGATTTGATGACCTGACAGCTGGGTTTGACCTTCGACTCAGCCCCTTCAGTCCTTGCAGACATCTGAATTCAGACTTCTGCCCCCTGGCATCTGTCTTGATCTTCCTCCATCCCTTCAACTTCGTCTTGGTTCAGATTTCCAAATTTCCACTTTCACATTTTAGCTTTCCGCTTTTCCTATTTCCAATTTCAGATTTGTCCCCCATCTCCCATCTCCTAGCTCCTAGTTTCCCCCGTCCTTTCAGTCCAATTCTTCATTTTTCATTCATCATTTTGCATTTCTCTACACTTTCCCCCTTTTCCCCCATACTCGATTCCCTATCACCTATTACCGATATAGCCCTCGATGCTCGTCTCAGCTAAATCCACCATTCACATTGGGTATTACTAAGTTGGCTCAATAGGATATTGACAATCATCTAACGACAGTGCAGATTATCAGCATCCATGATATATAGAAGCCTAGAGCCGCTGCTCCGAAAAGCTCTGGAACAGTTCCCCTCCGTGGTAGTGACCGGCGCCCGCCAGTCAGGGAAAACGACCTTGGCACGATCGGTTCTTCCGGAGGCCGACTACATCACCTTTGACCTCCCGGCCGAGGCTGCAGCTGCGGCAGCGGATCCAGCGGGATATCTGGCTCGTCATAGGGAGCCGATCATCCTGGATGAGTTTCAGTACGTCCCCGAGCTGACCCGACAGCTCAAGGTACTCATCGATGCGGATAGGAAACCGGGAAGATTTCTACTCACGGGATCCCAGCAGTTTTCCAGTCTAGGCCGCATCTCCGAGTCTCTTGCCGGCAGATGCGCCGTCCTCACCCTACCCATGCTCTCCTGCAGCGAATTGGGGATTGCGGATCTGAACGGACTGGATCAGTACCTCTGGAGGGGAGGATTCCCCGAGCTGTGGGATCGCCCCGAGATGGATCGTTCCCTATGGCTCTCCTCCTACCTTGCCACCTATCTGGAGAGGGATGTTCGCACATTGGGCAATATCGGAAGCCTTCGGGACTTCGACCGCTTCCTGAGAGCTGTGGCACTCAGGGCCGGGCAACTTTGCGTCTTCAGCGAACTGGCACGGGATGTCGGCATCTCCGTTGGCACCGCCAAGTCTTGGATCTCCATCCTGGAGGCCAGCCAGCAGATTTTCCTCCTCGAACCCTATCACCTCAACCGGGGCAAGCGTCTCATCAAAACCCCCAAGATCTACTTCCAGGAGAGCGGACTTCTCATCTTTCTGCTCGGATTCCATTCATGGCAGGAAGTCATGGCCAGCCGATACTGGGGTGCAGTTTGGGAGAATGCCGTCATTGCCGAGGCTAGAAAAAACCGATGCCTGAAGGCTGATGCCCGCCCGCTTTGGTACTGGCGCACCGCCGCCGGCGATGAGATCGACCTCCTCATGGAGACCGGACCGGAAGAGTTCATTGCCGTCGAGGCCAAGGCAACACCAACTCCATCGGGGAGGGATGCCGCCGCATTCAGGAAATTCACCGCACTTCATGGCGAGGAAAGTCTCAAAGAGCGCCTGATCTGCTGCAGGAGCGATGCTTCGCGCCCCCTGGAATCGGGATCTCAAGTTCGAATAGTCCCCATCTGGAACCTGCCATGAGAGTTCCCTTGTCTCTGCACCCTCAGTCCTTGCAGGCATCTGAATTCAGACTTCTGCCCACTGACATCTGTCTTGATCTTCCTCCCTCCTTTCACCTTTGGCTTGTTTCGGATTTCTAAATTTCGACTTTCAGATTTCATCTTTCCAATTTCCGCTTTTTCCAACCCTTCCTGCTTCCCCCATCGCCGATAACCCATCCCCAATTGCCGACACGGCCCATAATATACAGGGGAGCAATTGACGAAATGATGCTGTGATGTCATGATGCATCGATGAGAACAACGCTTGAAATTGAAGATGATGTCTTGAAGGTAGCCAAAGACATGGCCCGCCATCAGTGCCTTAGCTTGGGGAAAGCTGTTTCTCTTCTGATCCGCAAAGGAATCCAAGGGCCTCAAAGAAAAGAAGTCCATCGTAACGGGCTTCGCGTGGTTACCCGTTCGCAGGGTGCATCGCCCGTGACGCTCGAAATCGTCAACCAGATCAGGGACGAAGGATGAAGTATCTTTTGGACGTTAATACCTTGGTCGCATTGTTTGATGAGGCTCACATCCATCATATTGCGGCGCACGAGTGGTTTGGAGAAAAGGGAGCCCATGGCTGGGTCACTTGCCCGATCACGGAAAACGGCCTCCTAAGAATCCTTTCCCATCCCGCCTACCCCAACTCTCCACTGCCGATGGTCGATCTCGCGGAGCGATTTGAGGAGTTTAAGGGGGCATCAGGGAAGCATAGCTTCTGGAGCAATGATTACTCACTTTCCGAGTGGCTTTCCCGCGAGAAACTACTGATTGGATCAGCCCATTCTACCGACGCCTACCTGCTGAATCTTTGCAAAAGACACAAAGGCTCGCTTGCTACCTTTGATCGCCGGATCAAGCCATCCCTTATTGGAGAAAAGTCAGAGGAATGTTTGGAATATATTCCTTCCTGAATCCATAATCCGCAATCCTCTCAATTATTCTTCTTCTCAGTTATTTCCACTTTTCTAATTTCCAATTTTCCAGAAGCCCTTCTCCCTTTTCGCTTCTGCTAGTCCGCCTGTATCTCCGTTTAGACTAACGCAAACTTACTCTTGTACTACACTTGAATCTGATCTAGAATCACACTTTTTATGTCAAAACGCGCACTCATCACCGGCATCACCGGCCAAGACGGCTCATACCTCGCAGATCTTCTCCTAGCAAAGGGCTATGAAGTCCACGGCATCATCAGGCGGACCAGCACCTTCACTACAGGGCGCATCGATCATCTCTACACAAACCCTGAGATCTACGGGAAGAAGCTCTTTCTGCATTACGGTGATCTCGCCGACGCAGTGCACATGACCAAGCTCATCTACGATCTCAAGCCAGATGAGATCTACAATCTGGCAGCCCAGAGCCATGTGCGTGTGAGCTTTGATATCCCTGAATACACGGCCGATGTCACCGGAGTGGGTGCGATCCGCATGCTCGAGGCCATGCGAGAGGCCGGTGTGAAGTCTCGCTTCTACCAGGCATCAAGCAGCGAGATGTTTGGCAAGGTACAAGAGATCCCTCAAACCGAGAAGACACCCTTTTGGCCTCGTAGTCCGTACGGAGTTGCCAAGGTCTTTGCCTACTGGGCTACCGTGAACTTCCGCGAGAGCTACGGGATACATGCTACCAACGGCATTCTCTTCAATCACGAGAGCCCTCGCCGTGGGGGAACCTTCGTCACCCGCAAAATCACAAGGGCCGTGGCTGCCATCAAGTTAGGCAAGCAAAAGGAGCTTGTCCTTGGGAACCTGGATGCCAAGCGTGATTGGGGTTATGCTGCGGAGTACGTCGAGGCCATGTGGATGATGCTCCAGCAGGATCAGCCTGACGATTATGTCATGGCCACCAATGAGACCCATACTGTGAAGGAATTCCTGGAACATGCCTTCGGCCATGTGGGCTTGGATTGGAAGGAATTCGTGAAATACGACCAGAAGTATGACCGACCGGCCGAGGTGGATCTTCTGATTGGAGACCCTGCCAAGGCCAAAAAACAGCTAGGATGGGAACCTAAAGTTCATTTCAGAGATCTCGTGAAGATCATGGTCGATGCTGATCTAGCCGAGGCTCAGGGACTACCTATCCCCGATCCCCTGACCCCCGCTTACTTCTGCAAATAGGCATTCTCTAACAAGTAGATGGCCAAAAAAGCCCTCATCATTGGAGTATCTGGCCAAGATGGGGCCTATTTGGCTGAATTGCTGCTGGGAAAAGGTTACGAAGTCCATGGCACATCCAGGGATCACGTAGCATCATCCTTTGAAAACCTACGGAAACTCGGAGTAAGGGAGCAGGTCATCACTCATTCGCTCCAGTTGGAATCACTGGTCGAGATAAGAGCACTTTTTAAGTCAATAAACCCTGATGAGATCTTCAATCTCGCGGGACAATCCTCCGTCGGCCTCTCATTTGAGAGACCATTGGAAACGTTTCAGAGCATTGCCGGGGCGACAATCAATATCCTCGAGGCAATGCGAATTGATAAGTCGACGGCAAGGTTCTTCAACGCCGGATCAGGAGAAATGTTCGGAGAGACCCCTGTACCAGCTACTGAAGAAACGTTGGTTAACCCAAAAAGTCCCTACGGAGTGGCCAAGGCAACAGCGTTCCACCTTGTAAAAACATACAGGGAGTCCTATGGCCTCTTTGCCGCAACAGGAATCCTCTTTAATCATGAATCACCTTTGCGACCTGAACGATTTGTAACACAAAAGATCGTTAAGGCTGCAGTCCGAATCGCTAACGGTTCAGGAGAACGACTCAAATTAGGAAACCTGGATATTTATCGTGACTGGGGGTGGGCTCCTGATTATGTGGATGCCATGTGGCGGATTCTTCAGCATGATGAGCCGCAAGATTTTGTAATTGCAACGGGGGAGAAGCATTCGTTGAAAGAGTTCTTGGAGAAGACATTTGAAGTGCTAGGACTAGATGCATGGCGATATGTAGATTCCGATGCAGGGCTACTCCGCCCCTCAGATATTGACGAGAGCGTTGGTAATTCCGAAAAAGCCCACAGACTTCGTGGACGGAAAGCGACTGTCAAATTCAGTAATCTGATTGAAAAACTGATTACGGCTGAGAAAGCAGACTAATTAAAAGCCCGGTGCGAAGGCTTAAAGTTTTATAAAACATAACATCGAATGGTTTTCCGGTTTGATTGCGTGATGAGAACCTTACTACGGACTGAATGCTGGAAAAGGTTTGATAGTAGAGAAATTGGAATCATCCTTTTACTGCCACTTGTGTTGCTTGCACTCCAAACGCAATGGATTTATAGCGGACTATGGCATGATCCATGGATCTATCTGGGGCACATGCTGAATTTTGGAGGACACATGAAGGCCTTTGCAGATCAGTATGCAGCATCCAGGGTCAGCGCCATACTGCCAGGGGCTATTTTATACCACTTACTGCCTCCTCAGGTTGCTAATCTAATCTTGCACTTTGGATTGTACTATTTAGCGACAATCTCCCTGTATTTCACTTCTAAAAAGCTAAATGGTAGTCGGGCAGCACTAATCACGGCAATATTTTTCGGAACAAGCTATTTCATACTAGATGCACTTGGATCAGATTACGTGGATGCATATATTATAGCATACTTTCTGGCTGCCATCGCTTTACTTACAAATACGTCGAGAAAGAAAGCGTTTATCTTTTTTCAGATACTCGTAGCGGGAATATTAGCTTTCGGATTGTTTAATTCGAATATTACAGCCGGCATTCTCCTGCCCTACCTGCTCTTTCTGGTATGCTTGAAAGGGGAAGCGGCATCTTCTTGGAAAGCGATTTCGTACAGAATAGGAATATTCAGTTTCGGTTTTTTGGTGGCTTTATCCGCAATTTCTCTTGTTGGATATTTTGCAAACGGGAAAATGTGGATATTTGGATCTCAATTATCATTTGCATCTACAACAGCCACGATAACATCTCCATTTTACAGCCCAATAAACTATTGGATAAATCACGCATATTGGCTCCTTTTTCCTACCATAATAGTGTATTTGATTCCAATCGCCTTACTGCAGTACAAGAACACACCGAAGATGCTAATACTATCCGGCGTCGGCATCGTTAATATAGTTACCTATTTTTATCTAGCCGCACTGTTGCTCGGATTAATTCTTCTTCAAATCATTGCGAAACGCCCGGTTATACAAAGCTGGTTTTACGCTAGCTGGATACTTCTTCCATTGTCCTATGTTACAATGCCCAATGTTTTTGGTGAAACTCTTGAAAAGCTAAATAAGAGAGCGTGGATTGCGCTTCTATGCGCGTGTCTTATAGTCAGTACGCTTTCGGTTGCATTAAGAACTGATGCGCTTCGCTTGGTAAGTTTTCCTGCGATATTCATTACAGCAACAGTCGTCCTTGGCTTGGTCTTTGCTATAGGCAATCCGATGCCCCGTAACGCAGGGGTTATTTTAAGCTTTTCGGCGATAAATCTTCTCGCTGGGAGCAATTTTCAAATGCGATTTACATATCCGCCGAATAGCGGCGAAGAAATTGATCGCCAGCAATCCTTCGATTCCCGCAGGCATGAAAGCTTTGTTGCAATTACTCAGTGTGCAAATCTGGCAAAGCGTATTGCGCCCGATTCGGATGTTTGGTTTTGGTTCGATATCAAAGAGGAACTTGGCCCTGTATTTAACGCGGCGGCATGCACACACTGGTGGGGATTTCGAATTCTAAACCGCGACTTTCCTATCCTAAATGGTCCAATTGACATGCGGGGGGATTCAATCAAGACAGGTACTCGGATCATGATCCTTTCGGGAAAAATGAATAATCTACAAGCGGAGTCTATCGCTCAACTTCTCTCGGCGGGAATCCAAACAGTTGAACTTGAAAAAAAGAAAATCAAATCAGGAAACATGCAATACGATGCTCTTACGCTACTGGTAACCCAAACCGACACAGGCAAAAAAAATCATATTAGTCCGTAGTCAAACGACTGGAAGTCACACCTCATACAAATACGGTCATTTCTGTAAATGCAAACTGCTAACACAGTGATTAGGTGGATGAGAAGGTGATTGCCGGGGGTAAAATAAAATGGCTCAATTCCTAAAATTATGTATTATGCAAACCATCTCACTCCGCTTGCTTCAGCCTTGTAGTTCCAGTGGCTTATGAGTTAAAAATACAATCTATATAACATAAAAACTGGTTATGGAACAACAAGTCACCCACCCCCTAGATAAAATAAGGTATTCTCTTAATATTTCTCCAATTAATGAGAAGAATGGCAGGTGGTATTTCCGTGAAGTTGATAAGTCAGCTGAAACACACGACTCTTTTGATCAAATAAAACTTTTTTTCAAAAAAAGCCCGCGCTTATACTATTTTCTAATAAGTGTAATATCTCCTGTTAAAGGAAACATGGCGCCATTAAGAAAATTTTTAGGTGCCGTTAAAGGGATTGTTCTTAACATCGGAAGCGGAAATGAGCCAAAGCGAATGGGGGTTATAAACATTGACATGATGGACTACGATAATGTCGATTTTGTGGCTGATATTCATTCGCTACCTTTTAAGGATAACAGCGTTGATGCAATTATGAATTTAGCTGTGCTGGAACATGTGTGTGAGCCTCGGCAGGTGATGCAGGAAATTCACCGGGTATTGAAAGCAGGAGGATTAGTTTACACCGCCATTCCCTTCATGCAGCCATTCCATGCATCGCCACATGATTACCAGCGATACACGCTGCCTGGTATTAAATATCTTCACCGTGATTTTGAAATTGTAGAATCGGGGGTTATGGCTGGACCTGTTTCGGGCTTTCTTTGGGTATTTCAAGAGTTACTAGCATCCGTATTATCGTTTGGAAACAAATCCTTAAGGAATATGTTGATAATTATTATAATGTTGCTTACATTCCCCTTTAAGTATCTAGACATTATCATTACACATTTACAGACATCTGAAAATACAGCTTCAGCATACTATGTTATTGCAATGAAGCGCGTTTAAAAGACGAAGAATAGTGAAAAAAATAGCAATACTTCAATCTAACTATATCCCATGGAAGGGATATTTTGATATAATAGCATCTGTTGATGAGTTTATTTTATACGATGATATGCAATACACAAGGCGAGACTGGCGTAATCGTAACCAGATTAAAACGCCACATGGTGTTCAATGGCTCACAGTGCCGGTTCTGGTGAAGGGAAAATACGAACAAAAAATTAGAGATACGGAAATTGATGGAAATGACTGGATGAGCGCTCACTGGAAGACTATTGTATCAAATTATAAGCGAACGAGCTTTTTTGAAGATATTGCGATTTGGCTTGAGCCGATTTATATGGAGAGAGTTACTCATCTTTCCTCGCTGAATCGCCGTCTAATAGAGGCAATATGTAATTATTTAGGCATTAAAACTGCAATTAGCAATTCATGGGACTATGAACTGATTGAGGGAAAATCTGAACGCTTGGCCAGTCTCTGCACACAAGCAGGTGGCAGAGAATATATCTCAGGTCCCGCTGCCAAGAAGTATATAGATAAGGCGGTATTTGAAGAGCGGGGGATTAAGCTGTCTTGGTATGACTATTCTGGGTACCCGGAATATCCACAAAAATGGGGTGTATTTACTCATGGGGTAACAATTCTTGACCTGTTATTTAATTGCGGAAAAGATTCATCACTCTACATGAAGTATATCAAGGCATGAAGCTATCTGTGGTTGCGACACTGTATCGATCATCTCCTTACATAGAGGAGTTTCATCGGAGAGTATCAATTGTTTCAAGAGAGTTGGTTGGTGACGATTACGAAATAGTGCTCGTGAACGATGGCTCGCCAGATAACAGTCTGAAAGTAGCGCTTCAGTTTATTGAAGCAGATCCTCACCTCGTGGTAATAGACCTGTCTCGCAATTTTGGTCACCATAAAGCCATGATGACTGGTTTGGCACATACTAAGGGAGAGAGAGTCTTTTTGATCGACAGCGACCTTGAAGAAGAGCCCGAGTGGCTTCTGGGCTTCACGGATCATTTAGAAAAGGAGTGCTGTGATGTAGTCTACGGAGTGCAGGAGATGAGAAAAGGGAATTGGTTCGAGCGCTGGAGTGGTCAATGGTTTTATCTATTTTTCAAATCTCTTACAGGCCTCGATCTACCAGAAAATATCGTTACAGCACGACTAATGACGCGACGTTATGTGGATGCATTGTTATGTCACAAAGAGCGTGAGGTATTCATGGCGGGTTTATGGCATATAACGGGCTTTAATCAGCAATCACAAGTAATCAAAAAACATAGCACAAGCAAAACCACATATACTTTTCACAGAAAACTTTCCTTGCTAATCAATTCAGTGACGTCATTTAGCAATGCTCCATTAACGGGCATTTTCTATATCGGCATTTCAATTCTTTTATTTACTTTAACTTATATTGCCTACCTAGTCATAAACTGGTTCTTTCTTGCAAAACCATTGAGCGGATGGACTTCAGTTATGGCATCCATTTGGCTGCTTGGTGGCATGGTGATTGCCTTTATCGGCGTGGTAGGTATCTATTTATCCAAGATATACTCGGAAACCAAACAACGGCCATATACCATCGTAAAGCAAATCTATGAACAGCAAAAAGACTGATCTGCTCAACGAAGTTGCGTCATATTACGCGGTAAAGCTTGCAGAACATGGGGACACACCTCGCGGGGTTGATTGGAACGGAGAGGAAAGTCAAAACGTTCGTTTTGAGCAACTATGCAAAGTCATAGATCCGTGTAGGTCTGCTTTTTCCCTAAACGATCTGGGTTGCGGCTATGGTGCTTTGCTGGACTATCTAAAAGCAAAGCACCTCGATTGCACATACCTAGGGATAGATGTTTCCCAAGGTATGGTTGCCGCTGCCAAACAGCGCCACTCCACTTGCCGTGAATCGCGATTCATTACCTCGGCAGAACCGGACCAAAAAGCTGAATACGGGTTAGCTAGCGGCATCTTCAATGTACGTCTGGAGCGATCGGATGATGAGTGGTTAGAGTATATACTGACCACGCTGGATGTTCTTTACCGCACCAGCAGTGTGGGATTCGCCTTCAACTGCCTAACCTCATACTCTGACAATGACAAAAAATGTGATTATCTTTACTACGCTGACCCGTGTCGGCTATTTGATTTATGCAAGCGAAGATATTCCCACCAAGTCGCTTTGCTTCATGACTATGATCTTTATGAGTTCACTATTCTGGTGAGGAAGATGCTATGAAAAAACCGCTTGTGATTTTCGGTTATGGAGATATCGCGGAGTTAGCGCATTACTACTTCAGCACTGAATCCAATTATGAAGTCGTTGCCTTCACCATCGATGCCAGTTACATCAAGGTGCCTCTCTTTTGCGATTTGCCTGTCGTCGCATTTGAAGAAGTGGCTCAACACTATCCGCCCGAGAGTCATAGCTTCTTCATTGCATTGAGTTATTCGAAACTTAACGCAATCCGCAAAGAAAAATTCCTCGCAGCAAAAGAGATAGGCTACAAGCTTGTGAGCTTTATTAGCTCTAGGGCGACGGTGCTCAATAACGGAAAAATCGGTGAGAACTGCTTCATACTTGAAGATAACACCATTCAGCCATTCGTCACTATAGGCGACAACGTGACCTTGTGGAGCGGCAACCATATTGGCCATCATTCTATTATAAAAGATCATACCTTTATCTCCTCCCATGTCGTAGTCTCAGGAGGTGTTGAAATTGGCGAGCAATGTTTTGTCGGTGTTAATGCTACTTTACGTGATCATATCAAAGTCGGTAATCGATGTGTTGTGGGTGCTGGAGCATTATTGCTCGTTGATGCCGAGCCTGAGGGGGTATATATTGGCACAGTTACTGAGCGCTCAAAAGTCCCAAGTACTAGGTTGAGGGGCATATGATTCACCGATGGCAAAAAAGAGGACAGATATATTGCCCTTCTGGCGAACAAGATTGGTTGGATTCACATGCTGCGGTTCCTATTGCGGAGCATGTTAAAGGCGATATATTTAGGATTTATTTCAGCTCAAGAAATAATAGGAATCAAAGTTTTACTGGCTATGTGGTAGTTGATATAACTCGGCCTCAGAACATACTTGAGCTATCAAACATTCCGGTTTTAACCCCTGGTAAATTAGGTGAGTTTGATGATAGTGGGGCAATGGCAACCTGGCTCGTACATTACAACCAAACGAGGTATCTCTATTACATTGGTTGGAATTTAGGAGTAACTGTACCATTCAGGAATTCGCTTGGATTTGCCGTTAGTGAAGATGGTGAGCAATTCAAAAGATATTCTAGTGGTCCAATATTAGATAGGACGATGCTAGAACCGCACTTTGTTGCTAGTTGTTGCGTAATTCCCGGTGAGGATAAGTGGCGCATGTGGTATCTATCATGTACCGACTGGAAAAAGGGAAGCGGCAAGCCTGAGCATCGATACCACATCAAATATGCCGAATCGAGCGATGGCATTTCATGGATGCGTGAAGGGACTGTCGCAATTGATTATTTAGATGATTCGGAGTACGCAATATCTAGGCCTACTGTAATTCGCGATGAAGACTGCTGGAGAATGTGGTTCTCACATAGAGGGTCCTCATACAGAATCGGATATGCAGAATCAAAGGACGGTATCCATTGGGAAAGACTGGATGCACATTGCGGGATCGATGTATCTGAGTCAGGTTGGGACTGCGAAATGATTGAATATCCATTTGTATTCGATCATAGAGGGGTTCGATATATGCTCTATAATGGCAATGGTTATGGTAGGACTGGTTTTGGTTTAGCAACGATGAAAAAATAAGGGCATCAACATATCCTGCATTGCGAGATGTTTACCTGTTAGAAAATGAAAATACCATTTAATAAATCTTCATTAATAGGTCGAGAGCTAGAATATATATTTCAGAGCGTTGCAAGTGGTGATATATCAGGAGACCAGCAATTTTCTAAGAGATGTCACAGATTTTTAGAAAGAATATTTAGTGCACAAAAAGCCTTAGTAACAACTTCATGCACGCACGCATTGGAGATGGCGGCAATCTTATTGGATATCAAGCCGGGAGACGAGGTTATCCTGCCGGCGTTCACTTTTGTTTCTACAGCTAATGCATTTGTTCTACGGGGAGCGCGGCCGGTTTTCTGCGATATCCGCCCGGACACCCTCAATCTAGATGAAACAAAATTGGAGGCTCTTATCACTGTGAAGACGAAAGTGATCGTGCCAGTACACTACGCGGGAGTGGGGTGCGAGATGGATGCAATTATGGAGATTGCGGGGCGACACGGAGTGCCAATAGTAGAGGATAACGCTCATGGACTTTTCGGAAAATATCGCGGTCAATGGCTGGGAAAATTTGGGTGTTTGGCAACTCAGAGTTTCCACGAAACAAAAAACATAACATGTGGGGAGGGTGGTGCATTACTCATCAACGATGAGCATTTCATTGAGCGTGCGGAAACTATTAGAGAGAAGGGGACCAACAGGGCACGATTTTTCCGGGGACAGGTCGATAAATATTCGTGGGTGGATGTGGGCTCAAGCTACGTGATGAGCGATGTGCTGGCTGCATTTCTCTATGGGCAGCTCGAACAGTGGATGGAGATCCAGGCAAAGCGACGGGCGATATGGGAGCGGTATGATGCGGAGTTAGCGGATTGGGCGGCGGCGAATGGGGTGAGGCGGCCGGTTGTGCCGGAGCATTGTGAGCAGGCTTATCACATGTATTATTTACTCATGCCTTCGCTGCAGGTACGGACGGCTTTTATCAAACAGCTAAAGGATAAAGGTGTGAATGCCGTATTTCACTATCTTCCGCTTCATCTAAGTGAGTACGCTCAGCGATGGGGAGGTAAAGTTGGTGACTGTCCTATAACTGAGGATGTCAGCGATCGAATAGTAAGGCTTCCATTTTATACAGATCTGAAAGATGCGGATCAAGCGAGAGTAATCCAGAGTATTGTGAATATGAAAGACTAGATTCATCCCCAGCGTTAAGTTGTTAACCAAGCACTATACGCATATTGATAAAGTTAAAATTTACATGTGAATTCACAATATAAGATAGCAAGTTATCTCTATTACTACTAAGCTATAGATTTAAAGAATACAATATAGAAAATACATGAAAATAAACACATCAACCAAGTTTTTATCATACGCACAAAACTTCGAGGACATAATCCTCTGGCGAGCATTAAAGCATGTGGAAAATGGATTTTATATTGACATTGGTGCGCAAGATCCACGTCAAGATTCAGTAAGTCGAGGATTCTATGAGAAGGGATGGAGGGGTGTTCATTTCGAGCCGACCCCTGAATATGCCAGGAAGCTGCGAGCGGATCGGCCTGATGAACTGGTTTACGAAGTTGCCCTTTCTGATCAGGACGGAGAGATCACATTCTACATGTCTTCAGATTCAGGGGTGAGCACCGGGCTGGAGAAGAATTCGGCGGCAAACAGGCGATTGGGCTTGGCTGTAAAACCGATTAATGTTTTAACTAAACGCCTTGCTACTCTTACCAGTTCTTTCGAGGGGAAGACAGTGCATTGGATGAAAATCGATGTGGAAGGAATGGAAGAGCAGGTTTTAAGAGGGTGGAATCCTCATACCCTGCGACCCTGGATTATCCTGATCGAAGCCACTCTGCCAAATTCACGAGAAAGAAATTCAGCGTCTTGGGAGCATTTTCTGAGAGAGGCTGATTATAACTTCGTATATTTTGATGGCTTGAATCGATTTTATGTGGCATCCGACCATATAGAACTGAAAGCTTCCTTTGAATCACCCATCTGTATATTTGATGCAATTGAGGGCAGCCGACTCAGTCACGAAAATGTTTTTGTCTCAGAAATCACAGCAGAACTGATTGAGGAAAGGAGGCGCTCCCAAAGTCATCTCAAAAAGATTGCTGATATTCGTGCGAGATTTGCCTGGATGGAAAAATCGCTGTCGTGGCGATTGACGGAGCCGCTGCGGAATATATTGTCAATGCTACAAGGAGGGATCCTGAAACAATCTCATAAAAACAATCCCGAAGTTGGTGCAGTGATATCTCTAAGTCAGCCCACTAATTCTCTAAGTGCGGTGCCCCCCGGTTCACTGATCACAATAGATGTTGATCGGGAGCCCGAAATATACTTTCGAGGTCCCAGGCCCGATCCCCTTAAGCTTTCCTTTCCAAACGTTCCAACGACAGCTCCACACTCAATTCTCATATCAGGATTTTGTGTTAGCGAACAACTTAGATCGCCAGCATTTCGATATTGGCTCTCGGCTCTCGGGATGGAATGGCGCCAACATAGAAAGCTCTGGGAATTTGGATTCGTTATCCAAGCACTTTATGAGCGAGGATGTTTAAGCTCCGGTCGGCGAGGTCTCGGTTTTGCCGTAGGAGAAGAACCACTCCCTTCGCTCTTTGCAGCAATGGGATGTGAGATCATGGCTACCGATCTAGATTCTAATGATGAGCGGGCGGAAGTCTGGGCGCAAACCGCCCAGCTTGCGTCAGACCTATCAAAGCTCCGCTATCCTAATATATGTCCCGAAGAGCTTTTTAACCGAAATGTGGCATTTAAACCAGTAGACATGAATTGCATTCCGAAAGATCTTTCAAACTTTGATTTCACTTGGTCAACCTGCTCCTTCGAGCATTGCGGGAGCATCGAGCTCGGTTCACAATTTATAGAAAATCAACTCAAATGTCTGAGACCAGGTGGGATAGCTGTTCATACTACAGAATTTAACCTAAGTTCACTTGATAATACTATTGAAGAAGGACCGACCGTGCTTTTCCGTAGAAATGATATTGAAACAATCATCAAACGTCTAAAAGCATCAGGGCATCATGTCGAACCACTATCCCCTTTCCTTGGAGAAGAAGAAATTGATCGAGCCATCGACTTAATGCCTTACAGCGAGACCAGGCACCTCAAACTGTTTCTATTCGAAAAATACGTATCAACATCTGTTGGGTTAATTATTAAGAAAGGAGAAATCTGATGCTCTGGATTGACGTTACTGATACTTATTTGAATTGGATCGGAAGCCCGACTGGGATCCAAAGAACTCTGATTGGCTTGGCTATTGCTTCAAAACAAAGTGACAATTGTGGTTTGTGTGCATGGGATAAAGAAAATAATGTATGGAAAAAGATTCCTAGTGATCATTTCTGCTCTATATTTCGTGAAAAAAGTGGGTATGAGGAATTTAAAAAATCGACAATAACTGAATTACATAAAGGCTCATTTTTTATATTTGTTTTCAATTTTATCAAAAATACTATAAGAGAGCTTTGCTCTGGCTTAATAGATCACCTTTGGCTGGCTACACCATATGTTATTACAAATAAATTATGGAAAAGGAAGATAGTAAGGAAACAAATGATTGGTGATATGGGCCAATATGCTAAAAACAGCCATTCTTTAGGAAGAGAATTATCTGATATTCACAAACGGTTTATAAATTCTCATAACAAATATATAGTGACAATGTTGCAATTTGCCATTCAGATTGCGCCAACGTATCTTGCAAACAAGTGGTGGCTTTATACTCGTCCGCTGAAGCAGAAAGACATCAAGGGCATAGCAATAAAAAATCTGCAGAAGATACGATGTGAGAATCTCTCAGATCTTCCTAAAATACTAAGTTGGTGTTCTGACGATGCTATACTTGTTGCTGACAGTCTTTGGAATCAAGCAGGTTTTTTTAAAGCACTTAATACTTCTAATAGTCATCCTCGTATTATTGGATTCTGCTACGATATCATACCTGTAGACAGGCCCGATTTCGTAAGTGAACCAGCGAGAAGTATCTTTACGAACTGGCTTTTAGAAATGCTAAAAAATAGCAATGAGGTAGTTTGTATCTCTAACTATACTACTAGAAGGCTTAATGATTTCATTAACGATAAAAAGTTGTACCTTCCGAATCTTAAGTCCGTTCGTTCTGTCGCATTTGGAAATAAAATAGAGAATTCAAAACACATTCAGCGGAGCCAAGAATCACTTGGTAGAATCCTAGAGTCACATCAAATAGCTACAGATGACTTCTCCAGTGTAAACCTTAAATCGAATAATTGGATTTTATGGATTGGGTCCATTGACGTACGGAAGAATCTCGATGTATTGTTTCTAGCATTAGAAAGACTGGCGTCCATAGGTATGTGTAGTAGACCAGTAATCATTGCGGGTCGTCCTGCTGCGGGCTTTGAGTACTACGAGTCAAAGATTCGTAATAACCCAGTATTAAAGCAAGTAATAGTATTTCTCAATTCCCCATCTGATGATTTAATTCATGACATCCAAATGGGAGCCAGTCTTTTTCTTTTCACCTCATGGGAAGAGGGCTACGGATTGCCAGTAGCTGAGGCACTTCAGATGGGTATTCCCGTGATAGCAGCCCGCTCGTCATCGGTTCCAGAAGTCGCAGGGGATCTCGTCGAGTATTTTGAACCTTGGGATTCAAGGGGATTGGCTGAGCTGTTGGAGAGATTTGAGTCTCAAGAGAAATATCGTAGTGAGCTAACTGCACGAGCCTTGTTGTTTAAACCGACCCCTTGGAGCAAGACCTTGGATGATATCCTGCATGGCGGATCGGATCTGCGGATAGATGCCTTGCCTGAGGTAGTATAAGTAGCAATAAGCAACACGACTCACCTAACATCCCAGCTGTTTCGATAATCGATACCGCTCCTTAACGCATTATATCATAATCATATTCTGCATCAGTTTATTAACATTTCCAGCATAGCAAAAGCAGCAATTGATGTTCAATCAAGAACTGGTGTATATAACTATGCGAAGAATCTAACGCTGGAGTTAACTGATGACCCCGAAGTCGGCTTTGCATTACTTCAGGGGGGGTGGGAATATTTTGTAAATGCTGCAGATCCCACGGCCGTGAAACTTAGATCGAAAACCCTACGGGCTTTTCGGGGATTCACAGCCCAGGCAGTATTCCAAACCTCATTCGCCAGTGTATCGCGCACATCCGCTCGATGGGAGGGGTGGTTATCGGGTCTTGAGCCCTATGGGTCAGGAATAAGGGTTCTTCACCAGCCATGGTTTGGAAAATGGCCGCGATGGTCGTTGAATTCACGGAGGTGGAGGCGATGCCTCACCGTTCATGATCTCATTGCGTGGCGCCATCCAGAGTGGTTTGAGCCTAAGGTCCTAGGCTACCGCGATCGCTGGTCGAAATGGATCCGGGAAGCCGACTTGCTTATCTGCGATTCAGTTGCAACGCAGAATGATGTGTTGGAATTCTTTCCTGAAAAAGGCATTGAGCAAACAGAAGTTGTGCATCTTGGCCCGTCCTTTACCTCTTTATCACTTAGTTCAGAAAATGCATTACTGCGGCTCCCGGAGAGCTTGGAGGGGCGGGAGTTTTTACTAAGTGTCTGCACGCTTGAGCCGAGAAAGAATCTTAAACGACTACTAGAGTCATACAAAATATTTAAGGAACAGACCAGATCTGAATGCAAGCTAGCACTTGTCGGCGGGTCAGGTTGGGGCGAAAGCGTTCAACCAATGGTTGACGGTTTGGGACGGTATGCAAAAGACGTGGTTGTCACCGGATACGTAGCTGACGAGATGCTTCCACTGCTTTATCGTCGTGCACTGGCATTCGTCTATCCATCGCTCTATGAGGGTTTCGGCCTTCCTGTCTTGGACGCTATGGCGATGGGAGCACCAGTGATCACATCAAACATATCTTCAATTCCTGAGATTACCGGAAATGCAGCCGTATTGGTCGATCCCACTTCGGTCGAGGAAACTGCCGATGCACTATGCCAGCTTGTAGAAGATTCCGAGTTGCGCAAGAGACTCAGTGCTAATGGGCTTGGAAGGGCTGCACAATTTTCATGGAAGCGATGCGCGGAAGAAACTAAAGCAGCCTACGCAAGGGCAGGTGCACAGTGAGAAAAGTGGATAGCGTAAGACTGATTAGCTACCTATGAAAATCTATATCAGCACGAGGGCGCTACGGCCTCCATTTTCAGGAGGTTCTACGATTTACACGATTCGGTTGGCGAATGAGCTGGCCCGATTGGCTCATGTTGTCGTCGGTATCACGGAATACGGGACTCAGGGAGTGGAGCCGTTTTTAAATCCCGAAATCGAGCGGTTCAGCATTTCAGGAACGCATCGTAACGAGGTAGCTGTCAGGGAATCAGACTGGCTTGCGAAATCCAAGCCGGATTGGTGTCTCTATTGCTATCCTGGCTTGCTAGACAATCACAGCATTCCAGACGGGACCAGGACAGCTGTCATCATCTACGATCTCCAGCATCTGGCATTCCCTGACAATTTTTCAATTATGGAGAGGTGGAATCGGGACCGTGCCATCAGAGGCGCAGTTGATGAAGCGGATCTCCTTCTCACGATCTCGGACTCTTCGGCTGGGGAATTGGCCCGGCTGTATCCGGAATCGAGAAAAAAAATTGCTGTCATTTACGGTGGAGGGGAGGCGGGATTATCTAGCGCACACGTGCTTCGGCCAGCGGCACCATTTCTCCTTTATCCAGCCAATTTCTGGCCGCACAAAAATCACGACGTTCTCTTAGATGCTTTCGGAATCCTGAGAGCTCGAGATCCAGAACTGAAGCTTGTCCTCACAGGTGGGGAAGCCAGTTTTGCCGCCCCGGCTCTCCAGGCAAAAGTTCGTCAGGAGGGTGTCGAGTGTCGGGGGTATGTTTCCAAAGAGGAGCTTGCGTGCCTGATGGGCTCTGCCGAGTGCCTTGTAGTCCCCTCGACCTATGAGGGATTCGGAATGCCGGTCCTAGAGGCGCTTCAGAGGGGGACGCCTGTCGCCTGTAGCAATACCTCTAGCTTGCCTGAGATAGGCGGCGATGCAGCTGAGTACTTCGACCCGAAAAGCCCTGAAGATATTGTAGCGGCAGTGGAACGGGCCATCGGTAACCGTGAAATTCTCGGGTGGCAAAAGAAGGCGTGCGATCAGGCATCCAAATTCACTTTTGAGAGGACAGCGCGTCTGCTCATGGAGGCAATGAGAGAGGTCGATGAGGGAAAAAGAGCAATCTCCATACAAAGTCATCCTAGCGAGGGAATGCAGACTGATATGGAAAGGGTCTGGCAATCATTCCCTGGAGTCGATGCAATCTTACTAGGGGCCGGGAGATCCATCTCCAAAGCCCTCGCGCCAGATCTTCTAAGGGTTGTAACTCCGCTGGGTGCCGCTCGATTAGATCCGCGACAATTAGGCATGCTAGTCACTCGAGGAGAAAAACTTCCCGCTAACGGCAATGAATGGACGCTTGATGAGTATAATCATCTCCTCAGATTAGTATCGGAGAAAAAACTGCTTGTTTATGCATCATCTGATGGAGAAAGGAGTGTGGCTGGTAGGTACTCGCGTCTTGAGGCATTCAGGTTCATGTTACTTCAGCTAAAATACCTGAAGAGAACGTGCAGGGAATGTGTCATGGCGGTATTAACGGGGCGGTGGGGTTAGTCGTGAAAATACGAAATTAGGAAATGAGAAATAAGGAAATTGGAGATGGGGATAGTGAAACGAACCCTTGGGAAGGGTGAGTAGGACTGCTGAAAGCAGCCTCAAAGAGGCGAGCCTTACGGAAGCAAGCGAGTTCAAAGTGCCGTTCAAGCAGTCCGTAGGACGAGCCAAACACCTGGGAGGGTGTGCAAAAGGCGCCGTGGAAGGCGGCTTAATCATGCGAGGTGCAAGCCGAGCAGTCCCGAGGTGAGTACGCCGAGAACCAAGCGCCTGGGAGGTGCGCGGAAGATCACACGATAGCGTGACCC
>JBEIJN010000044.1:0-21863 GCA_040380225.1 Verrucomicrobiia bacterium
AAACTGCAACTCTTCACGCTCCATCCCTCTCCAAGCCCCAGCGCCATCGTAAAAAGTACTTCTGGTGTCATAGTCCACCATTCCTACCCAACTACCCCTCCTCTTCTCAACCCTTCCACCCACTCAATTCAGCGAGGAGCCTGATTTAATCTCGTTCCTACGCCTACTCCCGCTCGAGCGTGATCTCGATGTACTTGGACATCGGGGTGAAGCTCTTGAGCGCGTGGTCGTCGATGCCGACCAGGACGTTGGTTTCCGGAAAATAGGCGGCGGCGCATCCGCGCGGGATGGAGTAGGCGACGGGTTGGAAGCCCGGGGCACGCCGGACGACACCGTCCCCCGAGTGGCTCCTCAGCGTCACCCGGGCACCCTCGTCCAGACCGAGTCCGCGCATGTCCTCCGCATTCAGGAAAATCACGCGGCGCTCCCCATCGATCCCGCGGTAGCGGTCGCCGTAGTCGTAGACCGTGGTGTTGTACTGGTTGTGGGAGCGCACCGTCATGAGACGCAGGCGGCCGGGAGCGATCGAAAGATCGGGCAGCGGGTTGGCGCTGAAGTTCGCCTTGCCGTTAGCGGTCTTCCACTCCCGGTGGGAGGCTGGGTTGCGGAGATGGAAACCCCCGCGCTCCTTGATCCGCTCGTTGTAGCCCTCGAAGCCGGGGATCACGGCCTCGATGCGCTTGCGGATGAGATCGTAGTCGCCGACGAGGGATTCCCAGTCGACCGGTCCGTCCGGGAAGAGGGCGCGGCCTATGCCGGCCACGATGGCGGGCTCCGACCAGAGTTCCGGAGAGGCAGGTTTGTTGATGCCGGTGGAGGCATGCACCATGCTCATGGAATCCTCCACGGTCACCGACTGCCGGCCGCTTGCCTGATAATCGGCCTCGGAGCGCCCGAGGCAGGGAAGGATCAGCGCGGACTTGCCGTGGATCACATGACTGCGATTGAGGTGGGTGGAGACATGGACGGTCATGTCGCAGTTGGAGAGAGCCCTCCACGTCAGGTCGGAGTCGGGGGTGGCGGATGCAAAGTTGCCGCCCATGCCGAGAAAGAAACGCGCCTTCCCCTCCGCCATCGCCTTGATGGCGTGGATCACCGAATAACCGTGCTTCCTGGGGGCGGTGAACCCGAAGTTTTTCTCCAGGGCGCTCAGGAAGGACTCGGTCGGGAATTCCGTGATGCCCATCGTCCGGTCACCCTGTACGTTGCTGTGCCCGCGCACCGGGCAGGGGCCCGCGCCGGGACGGCCGATGTTCCCGCGCAGCAGGAGGAGGTTGACGATTTCCTGAATGTTGGCGACGCCGTGCCTGTGCTGGGTGAGTCCCATCGCCCAGCAGCAGATGACGCTCTCCGCCCGGATGTATGTTTCCGCGGCTTCCCCGATCTCCTCGCGGCTCAGGCCGCACTGGCCGAGAAGTTCCTCCCACGGGGTCGACTCCACCATGGCGCGGAACCCTTCAAAACCATGGGTCTGCTCCCCGATGAAACCCCTGTCCAGGATGCCGGTCCTTGTTTCCTCAAGCTCCAGGATGTGCTTGATCATGGCTCGGATCGCCGCGAGATCCCCCCCGACGCTCACCTGGTAGTAGCTGGAGCTGATGGGGGTGCTCCGGTTGAGCAGCATGTCGACGGGATGCTGCGGATGGGTGAAGGCGAGCAGTCCCGATTCCTTGAGGGGATTGAAGCTCACGATCTTCGCGCCGCGCTTGGAGGCCCGCTGCAGTTCCGTGAGCATGCGCGGGTGATTGGTTCCCGGATTCTGGCCGAAGATGAAGATGGCGTCCGCTTTCTCGAAATCCTCCAGCGAGACCGTCCCCTTGCCGGTCCCGATCGACTCGCCCATGCCGACACCGCTCGATTCGTGGCACATGTTCGAGCAGTCGGGGAAGTTGTTGGTCCCGTAGAGGCGTCCCAGCAACTGGTAAAGGAACGCCGCCTCGTTACTGGTGCGTCCGGAGGTGTAGAAGATCGCCTCGTCGGGTGATCCAAGGCTGCGCAACTGCGTCGCGATCCGCGAGAAGGCCTCCTCCCAGGTGATGCCGACGTAGTGATCCGTCTCGGGATCGTAAGCCATCGGCTGGGTCAGGCGTCCGGTGTTCTCAAGCGTGAAGTCGTCCCAACCCCTCATCTCGGAGACCGTGTGCCTCGCAAAGAGCGCGGGATCCGCCCGCTTGTGCGTGGTCTCGTAGGTGAGCGCCTTGACACCGTTCTCGCAGAACTCCGCCACCGAGTGGTTCTTCGGATCGGGCCATGCGCATCCGGGGCAGTCGAAGCCGCCCGGTTTGTTCATGCGCAGGAGAGTCGCGTTCCCCTTGAGGAATCCCTCCCTGCGGAGGAAATGCATCGAGGAGTTGAGCGCCCCCCAGCCTCCGGCGGAGTCCTTTGGTTTCGTCATGATGTGAGTTTTTTATGCGGTTTCTCTTCCGGTGGGAAGTTCCGTCATCGAGCGGCGGACCCTGTGCAATCCGCTGTAGAAGGTGGCCCGCCCCTCACGGCAGAACCCCGCCAGCGTGATACCCCAGCGCCCCGCCGTTTCCACGGCAAGCGAGGAAGGGGCGGAGATCGCCGAGAGGATGGGAATGCCGGCCCGGGCGCATTTCTGCACGATCTCGAAGGAGACCCGTCCGCTGACCGTGAGCACGTCGGCCTGTTCCGCAAGACCGTTCTCCAAAAGGAATCCGACCACCTTGTCGACGGCGTTGTGGCGTCCGATGTCCTCGAACAGCGCCAGCACCTCCCCTCCGGCCTTGGCGGCTGACGCGGCGTGACTTCCCCCCGTTCCCCGGAAGGTCCGCTGAAGCTGTCCGGCATTCCGGTGGATCCTTTCCAGATCAGCGGCCGAGACCGACTGCTCCCTCAGCACGGGATAAACCCCCTCGAAGAGCCTTCCCGTCGATTCCCTGCCGCAGATCCCGCAGGAGGAGGTGGAGGCGAGCGTGCGCGGCGCGTCGGTTTGTGCCTGACCGGCGATCCTCACGTTCACCAGCGTCCCGTCCTCCATCTCGGCCTGCTCGTATGACAGGAACCCGTCTCTGCAGATTCCCTCGGCATGGAGCAGGCCCCTGACCAGATAACGCTCGGCTCCGGGAGTCCTCATGGTCATGGAGAACGCCCGCCCGTTCACGACGATCTGCAGGGGACGCTCGGTCGTCAGTTCCTCGGCGACCTCCGTCTCCCGCCCTTCCTCCTGACGCAGGGCGCGGCACGGGCTGATGCCCGGATTTTCTTCCTCCGGATCGGGACGGGTGGCCATGAACAGAGCGTACGGTCAGCCCCCGGCGTTTTCCACTCCGGAGTCGGACACCACCAGCAGTGCGGGTCCGCAATGCAGGATCCCGTCCTCAAGGATCCTGCAGCGCAGTCCTCCCCTCCCGGCCAGAAAGGCATTGGCCCCCGGCGCGACGGCCTCATCCATCCAGTAGCAGGGACGGCACTCCTCCATCCCCTCGAAGAGGAGACCGCCAAGACGGAATTTCCGTCCGATGAGGGTGTTGAGATCGACTCCGGAGATCAGCACGTTCCGCCTGAGAACGGAGGGATCGGGAAGCGCGATCCCGAGAGTGCGGCGCATCTTCTCGACAACCTCGAGCGAGAGAAAGGTGATCTGTGTCTTGCCCCCGGGATTCTCGCCATGGTGGCGGTCCCCCTCGATTCCCTTTCCGGCATGGCAGAGAACCTCCGCGACACGCCTCACCCCGTGCCCGAGGCGCCCGAGCCCGTGACGCCCCTTGAAATCATGACCGGGCGAGATCCAGATATCGTGGAGTTCGACGTTCACGGGTGATCGGGGTTTCCGGCTGCGGCATGGTCGCAACCCGCGATCCATGACGTCTTGCCGTCGGCGTAGGTCTCGTGCTTCCAGACCGGCACCCGGTCCTTGATGGCGTCGATCAGTTCGCGGCATGCGGCGAATGCCGCCTCGCGGTGGGCGGCTGCGGCCCCCACCCAGACGGCGAGGTCGCCGGGACGCAGGTCGCCGACCGCATGGACGGCGGCCGCCCTCACCCCGTGCTTCCGGGAGATCTCCGCGACGATGCGCGCACCCTCCTTCTCAGCCAGTTCGCGGTAGGCCTCGTAACGCAGGGCAGTCACGGCTCGGCCGGCATGATGGTTGCGCACGCGCCCCTCGAAGTGGACAAAGCCGCCGCAGTCGGGCGAGGCGATCGCCTCACGCAGTGGCGCGATGTCGAGGGGATGGTGGCTTATGGAGAAATCCACGTTCACGGCGTGTCACCCTCCCGAAAAAGGGGGCATGAAGACCACCTTGTCACCGGCCTTTAGCGGGTGATCCGGCGAGGCGAACTCATCATTGATCGCGAAGCGGACACCGGAGGTCAATCCGCCAGTCCCTTCACGGGCGGCCAATTCGGCGAACAACTCCCCGACGGTGCCCGCCGGGGTGACAAGCATCTCCTCGCGGCGGCCACGTTGTTCGGCGAGAAAGCCGAACCATCTCAAGCGGACTTCCCTACCCAGAGTCTTTCCGGCGGGTTCCGGCGAGGCGGCGCCGGGATCGCCGAAACGGGTCATCATTTCAAGATCCCGCGGCGTGTTGATGTTTTCCAGGGCGTGACGCGCCGCCGCGGGAAGCTCCAGGAGCCGGGCCCCCTCCTCCGCCATGATGTGCCGGGGGCAGACATGGCCCCGTGCGGCATGCTCCTCGAGGATGGGAAGCGCCGCGGGACCGTAGACCGCGCAGAGCGGCTCCGGCAATCCGTCAGCGGCACTGGCAAATGCCGTGAAGGGGGCGTCGTCGCGACCGGCCAGCAAGAGCGAGACCACCTCCGCGTCGACAAAGGGGAGGTCGCAGGCAAGGACCAGCCAGGCCGCCTCCGGATCGTGCCTCATGGCAGTCAGGATCCCGGCCAGAGGACCGCCGCAGGAGACTGCGTCGCGCAGGATCTCCACGGAGCCGCAACCCTCTGGTTTTTCCTGACCCTCGCGGAGCGAGAGGAATACCGCAGCGCAGCTTCCCTCAAGCAGCCGCAGGGCGTTTGCCGCCTGCGTTTGCCCATTCCCACGCAGGATCATCGAGGCCTTGTCGCGTCCCATCCGGGTGCTTTTTCCCCCGGCCAGCAGGAGACCTCGGAGAGGCGGCTTCATCGCGGGGCCTGATCGGCGTTATAATCGGCCTTGCCTCCAAGCTTCTCGAGCAGGCGCACACCCCGGATTTCCATCGCGCTGGAAAAGACCTTGCACATGTCGAAGACGGTCAGCGCCGCCACGGTCGCGGCGGTGAGCGCCTCCATCTCGACACCCGTCCTGTGGGTCGCCTTCACCGAGGCCTCGATGCGGAGCAGTCCTTGCCCGGCGGCGGCGATCGCGATCTTCACCCCGTCGAGGGGGAGGGTGTGGCAGAAGGGGATCAACTCCGCGGTCTTCTTCGCGGCCATGGTTCCGGCGATGATGGCGGTGTGGAACACGGGGCCCTTCGGCACCCTGATCTCCCCGTCCCGGAGCTGGGCCTCCACCTCGGGAGGCAGGGCGATGAGCGCCTCGGCGCGGGCCGATCTGGCGGTGACCGGCTTGGCCGAGACATCGACCATCATCGGGTTATCGGAGGGGTCGAGATGGCTCCAGGTCGGAGCGGGTGCGGTGGGGTTCATGATGCGGCCCATGCAAAATATGGTGCCTCACCCCCCTCTGCAAACGTTTCATCCAGTTCCACGAATCCGGTGGAGCCGATCAGGCCGGCGAAGTCCCCGGAGTTGGCAACCGAAAGGGGACGCGCCGACCCGTTGCTCTCCGCAACAACCGGAAGGAAGAGCGTCAGTCCGGGGGGGCGCGCGAAGCCTCCGGAGAGACTCATCCGGGGCGAAGCGACGGGAACCGCTCCGCTCCAAGACACGAGCGCCGGAAGGAGATAGCGGTGGAGGCAGACCAGTGCGGAGACCGGGTTGCCGGGCAGGCCGAAGATCACGGGGCCGTCAGGAATGTTCCAAACGGCCATCGGCTTGCCGGGGCGCTGGGCGATGCCGTGCAGGACGGGCAGGGCGCCGAGTTGCCGGGCGATTTCGGGCACATGGTCCCGCTTCCCCTTGGAAACACCCCCGGTCAGGACCACCACGTCGTTGCGTGAGAGGATCCCCTCCAGCGCCGTCCGGAGGGATTGAGGGTCATCGCGGAGGCATCCGGTCTCGGAGGGCGGATACCCGGCCAGCTCCAGAGCCGAGAAAAGGGCGGCGATGTTGGTGCGGCGGATCTGTCCGGGTCCGGGCTTTTCACCCACGGGCACCAACTCGTCACCCGTTCCGATCACCGCCACGCGGGGGAGCGCGGAGACCATCGGAAGGCCGCACCCGCAGGCGGCCGCGATGCTGATGGCGACGGGCCCCAGGCGGCTTCCGGGACGGAGCAGGACCTCGCCGCTCCGATGATCGGATCCACGGGCATGGATGAAGGCTCCAGCCTTTGGCAACGCTTCCTCCGAGAGCGTAAGGACTCCCTCCTCAAGACGGTACCACTCGCACGGCAGGATACAGTCGGCACCGTCGGGCAGGATCGCCCCCGTCATCACCTCCATCGCCGCACCCTCCTCCGGAGGAAGCACTGCCCCCGTCTCACCGGCAGCCGCCATCCCTCGGATGCGAAAGCTCCTCAGGCCCGAGCTTATCTCCGCGGCGCGGACCGCCACCCCGTCCATCGTCACGCGGTCGAAGGGGGGAAAATCGTGATCGGCCTTGATCTCCTGACGCAGAATCCTTCCCGCGGCCCGCTCCAGATCGCAAGGCTCCGCCGGGAAGGGCTTCCTCAGGGGAAGGATCAGGGCCTCGGCCCGCGAAGGCGTGATTAGTGATTTCATGGAGCCAAAGGCGAAGGTAGCTTGCTGCATTCCATGCCGGAAACAACAAAGAGACCGACGAGCCACGAACGCCGGACCGCCCCGGTGGCCGCTCTTCCAAGCGATGCCTTGGGACGGCCTGTCCATGACCTGCGCGTCTCGCTGACGGACCGCTGCAACCTCCGCTGCACCTACTGCATGCCGGCGGAGGTCTTCGGCGACGACCACGCCTTCCTGCGCAAGGAGGAACTCATCAGCCTCACGGAACTCGACCGGATCATCGGCGCCTTCGTCCGCTGCGGGGTGAGGAAGCTCCGCATCACGGGAGGGGAGCCGTTGCTGCGACCCGGCGTGGTGAAATTTCTGGAACGGCTCCGGAAATTCGACCTCCTCGATGATGTGGCCATGACGACCAACGGGCTCCTGCTGCCCTCCTTCGGCCGCCGTCTTGCGGAGGCCGGACTCCGACGCGTCACCGTCAGCCTCGACGCGCTCGACCCAGCGGTCTTCGGTGCCATGAACGGCCGGGGGAAACATCCCGACCTCGTTCTGGCGGGCATCGCCGCGGCGAGGGCGGCCGGACTCGGCGTCAAGGTGAACATGGTCGTCCAGCGCGGCATGAACGATTCCCAGATCCTTCCCATGGCGCGCCACTTCAAGGAAGCCGGCATCACGCTTCGCTTCATCGA
This sequence comes from Verrucomicrobiia bacterium, assembly GCA_040380225.1. Lineage (GTDB taxonomy): Bacteria > Verrucomicrobiota > Verrucomicrobiia > Chthoniobacterales > UBA6821 > UBA6821. The sequence goes on from JBEIJN010000044.1 coordinate 7,471, forward strand.
GTTCATGGATGTCGGCAATGTCAACGGATGGCGCCCCGAATCGGTGGTGGGCGGTGGGGAGATCCTGGATCTGATCGGCGCCGAGATGCCCTTCGAACCGGTCTCGCCGGCCTACCGAGGCGAGGTGGCCGGCCGCTTCCGTTATCTGGATGACCGGGTGGAATTCGGCATCATCACCTCCGTCACCTCTCCCTTCTGCGGCGACTGCACGCGCGCCCGCCTTTCCGCCGACGGCCGCCTCTTTACCTGCCTCTTCGCCACGCAGGGGCACGACCTGCTCGGGGAAATCCGCGCCCGCAGTCCCGACGACGAGGAGCTTTACGAAATGATTGCCGGACTCTGGCGGGCACGTTCGGACCGCTACTCGGAGCTGCGCGCCCTCGCGGCTTCGGGGGAAGGGCCGCCAAAAGTGGAGATGTCCTTCATCGGGGGATGATGCCGTGATGACCCCGCTGCTCGCCGCGTTGTTTTTTTTCGTCGCCCTGGTCTATTCGACCGTCGGTTTTGCCGGAGGCTCCTCCTATCTGGCGCTCCTGCAGATCCAGGGGACGCCCTCCCATTTCCTGCCGCTCATTTCACTAGGATGCAATCTCATCGTCTCCGCGCAGGGATTCGCGCAGTTCGCAAGGGCCGGCCACTTCCCGCTGCGCCGCAGCTTGCCGTTCGTCGCGCTCTCGGTTCCCGCGGCCTATCTCGGCGGTCTTTACCCGATCCGGGAAAAGACCTTCTTTTTCCTGCTCGCCCTGTCGCTCAGCGCCGCGGGGATACTCCTGCTGCTGCCGCTCAAGCCGGGCAAGCCGGTCGAGACACCGTTCCGCCGCCTGATGGGTCGCTTCGGACCGCTGATCGGCGCACCGCTCGGTCTTCTCTCGGGAATCGTCGGCATCGGGGGCGGCATCTTCCTGGCCCCCATCCTTCATCTTGCGCGATGGGCCCCGGAACGCGAGATCGCGGCCCTTGCGGCATGTTTCATTTTCACCAACAGCATCTCGGGACTGGCTGGACAGCTTCAGAAGCAAGGGTGGCACCCCACCGGGCTTGAGGCCTACTGGCTGCTCCCCTTCGCAGTGCTGGCCGGGGGATTGATCGGCGCCCGGTCCGGTGCCTTCCTGCTTCCAGCGGTCCGGATCCGTCAGATTACCGGACTGCTCGTGATCCTCGTCGCCTTCAATCTCTGGATGAAGATCCTCCGCGGTGCGTGAGAAATGAGCGACTTACGGCACCTCACCAATACATGCGCGGGGCGATTTCCGGAGGAAGCGGATTCGGCGGGGGCGGCTCGCTCCTTAGCAGGGAGCGCCGCACCAGCGTGGGGGATTTCCCGTAAACGCGGGTGAAGCAGCGCGTGAAGTAGAGCGGGTTCTCGAAGCCGCATCGGTCGGCGATCTCCTTCACCGCGAGGCCGGAGCGCCCGAGCAGGGCGAGCGCAAGCTGGAGTTTTAGAAGGCGGAAGGTCTCCATGGGCGAATGGCCGAGCGACATCCTGAAGAGGCGGCAGAGGTGCTTCCCGGTCACGCCCGACCGCGCCGCAAGCTCCCCCAACTGAAGGGCCCTCGACGGCTTGATGTCGAGGATCTCCCTCATCAGGTTGAGCGAGGTGTGGACGGGATCAGGGAGGCGGGCACCGATGGAGAGTCCGCTGTCGTGGGAGGGCTTGAGAAGGATCGTCATCAGGCACTGCAGGAAACGGCTCTCCTCGGCACCGGCGCTGAGCGTGGGCCAGTCAGACTCCCCGTGCGTGGCGATGTTCTCGAGCAGGTGCCTGAGCATCGGGGGGACGACCTCCGGGGGATTGGCCAGGAAGACGGGCCACTCCCGCGGATCGGGCCAGTCGGAGGGGATCGTGGCGATGTCGAAATGGACATAGGCATGTCGCGTCGCGACACGGCGGTCCCATCGGTAAGACTCCCTGAAGCCGGGGCGGGCCAGGATCACGCTCCCCGGCGGAGCCTGATGTTCCTCGTCATCATGCCGGTAGGTCGCCGTCCCCTCGATCATGAGCACCAACTCATAGTCCTTCAGGGTCCGTGGCACCAAGCGGTCGCCCGGACGGTAATGGACCACTCCCCCGTAAAGATATTTCAAAACAAGGGAATTCCGGGGTGAAGTCTTGATGTCCGGAAAGGGCATAATGAACACCCGCAAACTGGCACATTTTATCAAAGCATCCAAGAGTTGATGCGAATTTCGTGCATGTTTTCACGACTCCTGACCATTGGCTAAACTCACGGAGGGACTAGCTTGATGCCAGAACTCCACTCACACCCTTCGCAACCTCCTAAAACCCACTCCCCCATCCCCCACCACCATGAGCACCGACCACGCAACCACAACCATCTCCAAACCACCGACCAAGCTCGACTACAGCCTAACCGGTGAAAACGCCGCCCTCGCCATCGAGCGCGGCCTCGCCGAGGCCGAGTGGTACCAATGCCCCGTTCCCCGGGCGACCATGAGGAAGTTGCTGGAGCGGCGCGACGGACCGGCGATCCGCGACACCATCCTCTGGTTCGCCCTGATCCTTGGTGCCGGATACGCCACGTTCGCGCTCTGGGGCACCTGGTGGGCTCTCCTCCCCTACATGGTGTATGCGGTGCTCTACGCCTCTACCTCCGACTCACGATGGCATGAGGCAGGCCATGGAACGGCCTTCAAAACCGACTGGATGAACAATGCCCTCTACGAGATCGCCTCCTTCATGGTGATGCGTGAGTCGACCGTCTGGCGCTGGAGCCATACCCGTCATCACAGCGATACGATCATCGTCGGCCGCGATCCCGAAATTGCGGTTCCGCGCCCTCCAGACATCGCCGGGATCATCAAGGCCTTCTTCAACCTTCCGGTCTATCCGAAGTATTTCAAACACATCCTCATTCACGCGTTCGGACGGATGAGCGCCGATGAGAAGACCTACATCCCCGAGAGCGAGTTTCCCAAGATCTACCGCAAGGCCAGGATCTACGTCCTCATCTACGCCTCGGTCATCGCCCTGTCGATCGCGACCCGCAGCATCCTCCCACTCCTCTTTGTGGGCCTGGCCAACATCGTCGGCTCATGGCTCATGGTCGTCTACGGACTCACCCAGCATGCGGGCCTTGCGGAGAACGTCCTCGATCACCGCCTCAACTGCCGGACCGTCCGGATGAATTTCATCAACCGGTATCTCTACTGGAACATGAACTACCACGTGGAGCACCACATGTTCCCGCTTGTTCCCTACCATGCACTCCCGCGCCTTCACGAGGCCGTGAAGGAGGATATGCCGACACCCTACCGGAGCCTCCTCCATGCCTGGAGCGAGATCATCCCCTCCGTCCTTCGTCAGGTGAAGGATCCCGCCTATCACGTGAAGCGCAAGCTGCCAGAACCGAAGGCGCGGCTGCAGGAGGGCCTCCACGCCAACGACGCGCAACCCGATGCCGAGGGGTGGATCGAGGTCTGCTCCGCGCAGGATCTCGGCCCGGCCGATGTGATCCGCTTCGATCACGGCAAGAAGACCTACGCCCTCTACCGGGACGAGCATGGCGCGCTCTTCGCCACCGACGGCATCTGCACCCATGGGAACACCCACCTTGCCGACGGCCTTGTGAAGGGATCGATCATCGAGTGCCCGAAGCACAACGGACGCTTCAACCTCGCCGACGGATCCCCCGCGCGCCCACCGATCTGCCGCGGACTCGCCACCTATCCGCTGGAGGAACGCAACGGACGACTTCGTCTCAACATCGCACGGATCGGGGGCGCCGGAGCACGTCACCAGAAGACCTACACCCTGCGCGTCGTCAGCAACCGGAGCGTGGCCACCTTCATCAAGGAGCTCGTCCTCGAACCGGTCGATCCCTCCGGGAAGATCGCCTTCACCCCCGGGGACTACCTCCAACTCGACATCCCCTCCTACGAGATGATCCGGTTCCGGGAGTTTGACATCCCCGAGCCGTACGCCTCCGTCTGGGAAGCCCAGCACGTCTTCGACCTCGTCGCACGGAATCCCGAGAGCGGCCGACGCAACAACTACTCGCTGGCCTCCAACCAGCAGACCGAGCGGACCCTCCGGTTCAATGTCCGCATCGCCACGCCGCCGCCGGGACAGGACTGCCCTCCCGGCGTGGGATCCGCCTATGTCTTCAACCTCAAGCCCGGCGATACCGTCACCGCGATCGGCTCCTTCGGCGACTTCCACATCAAGCCGACCCAGCGCGAGATGGTCTACATCGGCGGAGGCGCCGGAATGGCCCCGCTGCGCTCCCATCTCTCCCATCTCTTCGAGACGGAGAAGACCGCGCGCAAGGTCAGCTTCTGGTACGGGGCACGCTCACGTCAGGAGATCTACTACGGCGACTACTTCGAGAACCTCGCCAAGGAACACCCCAATTTCCAATTCCACCTCGCCCTCTCCTCACCGCTTCCGGAAGATGACTGGAAGGGACTGCAGGGCTTCATCCACGAAGTCGTGCTGGAACGCCACCTCAAGGATCATCCCAATCCCAAGGCCGTCGAATACTACCTCTGCGGCCCACCGATGATGGTCAAGGCCTGCACCAAGATGCTCGCCGACCTCGGCGTTCCCGCCAACCAGATCGCCTACGACGAGTTCTAGGGAACCGCTCCTTCCCTGTCATTCGCCGGTCCATTCCAAGACACGCATGCAATACGCTGATTTTTCCACCCTCAAGGAACCAGTCTCACGCATAGGATTCGGGGCTTTCGGCCTCGGAGGTGTCTTCGGGGCCTTCGACAAGAACGAAGCCATCGGCGCCATGCACGACTGTTGGGAACGGGGCGTCAACTTCCTGGACACCGCCCGCCTCTACGGTGACTCGGAGGCCATCGTCGCGGAGGCGCTTCGTTCGTGGAAGGGCAGACGCCCCTTCATCGCCACCAAAGCGAGGACCATCGGCCCGCTCGCCCAGTGGGCCATCCCTCACGCCGTGGAAGACTGCTTCCCGAAAGGGCATATCACGCAGGAAGCCGAGACCTCGCTCCGCACACTCGGCGTGGATGCCATCGACCTCTTCCAGATGCACCTTTACTGGCCCAACTGGGGTGTCGGGGGGTACTGGCTGGACGAACTCAACGCCCTGCAGGCCTCCGGAAAAGTCCGCGCCATCGGGGTCTCCCTTCCCGACCAGCGCCACGACATAGCCCTTCCCCTTGTCCTGAGCGGACGCATCCAAAGCGTGCAGACCGTCTTCAATATCTTCGACCCGACCCCCCTTGACTGCCTGATCCCGATCTGCCGCAGCCAGGGTGTCGCCGTCATTGCCCGCTGCGTTCTCGACGAGGGAGGGCTGACCGGATCGTTGTCCATGGGATCGACCTTCGCCGAAGGGGATTACCGGGCCAAATATTTCGACTGCGGCCCCCGCGATGCCTACATAGCCCGTGTCGAGGCGCTCAAAGGGTTCATTCCCCGGCATGCATCCAGCCTTGCCGCCCTGGCTCTCAAGTTCGTTCTTCACGATCCCGGAGTGACGACCGCCATTTCATCGATGCACATCAGGAAGTTTGCCCACGAGAACATCCTGGCGGCGGACGAGCCGCCCCTTGACCCGGAGGTCTTCGAGGAACTGAGGCGCCACCACCGGTGGATTCGCAACTTTTACGGACCCAAGGTTCTTTGATCCGATGGATCGCCTGGCAACGGTACAATGGTCGGAACTGCTTCCCGATGAGTTTCATCGTCGGATCGGGGAACTCCCCGTTGTCTACCTCCCGGTGGGTCTCTGCGAACCCCACGGCCATGTCGCGGCGCTTGGCCTCGACCTGCTCAAAGCGGAGCACTACTGCGAGGAGGCGGCAAGGCGCTTCGGCGGCATCGTGGCTCCCTCCCAGGGCTATCATATCCATGAGTGCGGCTTTCACGCCCCCTGGCTCGAGGAGGTCCTCGGCGAGGAAAATCCCCTGATGGCCGCGATCCCCCCCGATCTCATGGCCCGGCTCTTCCTTTATCAGCTGCGCGCCTTTGCCAACACCGGATTCGGTGCCGTGATCACCGTAAGCGGTCATTCCGGGGGAAGTCAGGAGGATCTTCGCAGGGTTGGCCGGGCTTTCGGCGTCAGAACCGGCGTCACCGTGATGGTGAAAAGCGATCCCGAATGGGTCGTGGGAATCTTTCAGGGCGATCATGCCGGCCGCTACGAACTCTCCCAACTCATGGCAATCCGACCCGACCTCGTCGATCTCTCACGGCTCGGTCGCCGGGATGATCCGGGATCGGGAGGGCGCATGGCATTGGGGGATGATGCCGCCGATGCCGACCCGGAACATGGCCGGGCCATCAACGAGGCGATCATCGCTTCCATCGGCCGTCAGGTGGAGGAACTCCGCCCTGATCTAGCCCGGTGGACCCCGGGGCCATTGATCACGTTTTCAGACACCGAAAAGATCTGGCGGGAGATCCTCGCCAAGGGAGGTGACTGGAAATCGGCTCAACCATGGCCGGGACAGCCACCGGTTTCTCCTGATTCCCGTTGGAAACCGGAGGAACATCTCCCCCTCACCCTTTCATGAGCACCCTCCCCTCCATCACCCGCTCACCCTTCGGCCGACTCCCGGACGGCCGTTCCGTCGAACGCTTCACCCTGGTGAATGGCAAGGGACTCGAATGCGACATCATCAACTACGGGGGCATCGTCACCGCCCTCCGTGTGCCCGTCCGCGACGGAAAAACCATCGATGTGGTGCTGGGGTTCGAACGGTTGGAGGATTACCTGGGCCCTCACCCCTGCTTCGGCACCTTGGTCGGCCGGGTGGCAGGACGAATCAGCGGCGGAAAATTCACCTTAGACGGCAAGGAGTATCCCCTGGCCCTCAATGATGCCCCCAACCACCTGCATGGCGGACCGCAGGGATTCGACAAGCGGCTCTGGAATGCTGAACCGCTCCTTCCCTCGGCCGACGAGGTTGCCCTGCGACTCACCTACCTGAGCCCCGATGGTGAGGAAGGGTACCCCGGCAACCTGCACGTGGAGGTCACCTATGCCGTGACCGTCCGGAACGAACTTGTGATCCGCTACGGCGCGGAAACCGACCGGGCCACCCCACTGAGTCTCACCAACCACTCCTACTTCAACCTCGCCGGCGAAGGTAGCGGCGACATTCTCGGCCAGACGCTTCAGGTTTTCTCAGACGAGATCTCCGCCACCGACGATGCCATGACACTGCTTGGAACAAGGAGTGCCGTCGCCGGTCAGGGGAATGACTTCAATCACCCGCGCCTCCTCGGCGAAGCCATCCCCCGCCTCCTCAATCATCACGGGGACAACCACTTCATCCGCCGCTCTTCACCCGGGGAACTCGTGCCGGCAGCCATCCTCACCGACCCGGCGAGCGGTCTCACCATGACGGCCCTCACCACCCAGGACTGCGTGCAGGTTTTCAGCGCAACCATCCTCGACGGCTCACTGACCGGGAAGTCCGGGCGGCCCTACGAGAAACATGCGGGACTCTGCCTGGAGTGCCAGGGATGCCCGGGGGCGGTGCACACGCCCGTCTTGGGGGATATCATCCTCCGCCCCGGAAACCGCTACGATCACACCACCATCTACCGCTTCGCGGCGATGGCATGACGCCCGCCTCTTCTACTCAACCCTTCCAGCCGAAGAACTTCCGTGACTTGATGATCTCGGCCACGCGAGGGGGTACCATCTCTTCCCAGGAGGCATCCCCCTGCTGGATCTTGGCAATCACGTCGACCGACTTGATGCCGAGGTAATCGAGCCTGCAGCCAGCCATCGGGACGATGAAGCGATTCTCCAGCAGGTAGGCGTAGAGCGCCTGCAACCCCGGCTCCACGCGGTAGGATGATGCCTCCAGGATGTGACCCTTTTCATTCTGGGTCGGGTAGACGTAGAGGCGGACCCCTTTCTTGAAGAGACGCCCCAACCCCTCGAGGATCCCTCCGTCGAGATTGCCGTAGTATTTCTCGTCGAAGATCTCATGGAGCGTCGGCACTCCCAGCGGCAAGCCGATCGATCGGTCCGTGTAGCGGCGGAGATACTGGATGAGGCGGTAATACTCGCCGTAATTGGAGATGAGCACCGTGCGCCCGAGAGCCCCCAGCATGTCGACGCGGTCGAGGAAATCCTGCAGGTCGAGCTGCCCGCTGCGCATCAGGTGCTTCATCGTGATCTCGTGCAGGATCTCGGGCTGCTCTCCCGCCAGGTCTTCCTCGGTGAGGAACATCGTCTGGGCGCAGGTCAGCATGTCGTAGGCGACATTGGTGACGGGGCGGAAGCTTCCGCGCTCCACGAGGAGGGGCTTGCGGTAGAAGAGATCGGCCGCCTGGATGACCTCGCCGTCGCCACGGAAAAGCACCGCCTGGGCCAGGCCCTGGGTCACGAGCTCGAGGCACATGATGCGGTTGTCGACCATCGCGAAGTCGGGCCCCGAGAAGCGGATCATGTCGATCTCGATGCGCGACGGGCCGAGATCGTCCACCAGCGACCCGATGAGCGACTTGAGATCGCGCCGCTTGAAGAAGGCGCCGTGAATCAGGTTCACCCCGACGATGCCGAGGGCCTCCTGCTGTTCGAGGTTCTCCTCATCCAGCATGCGGACGTGGAGAATGATCTCGTTGGGCTGGGAGCGGGGTGAACTCTGGAAACGGATTCCCATCCAGCCGTGGGAGTCGTTCTTCGTCTTGTAGGCGCGGGCCGCCACCGTGTCGGCGAAGGCGAAGAAGGTGCGCTCGGAACCGACCTTCTCGTCAAGGCGTTCAATGAGCAGGTCATACTCGTGGTCGAGCATCTCGCCGAGGCGCTGACGACTGACGAAGCGGGTGCTCTTGCCGTAGATCGCGTCGGAGAAAGTCATGTCGTAGGCCGAGATGGTCTTGGCCACCGTCCCGGCGGCCCCCCCGACATGGAAGAAACGGCGCGCCACCTCCTGGCCGGCACCGATTTCGGCGAAGGTGCCGTAGATCGGCTTCGCCATGTTGATTTCAAAGGCCTTCTTGTTCGCCTTCAGCTCGAATTGATTGATCATGCGGTGCGTATTTTTAAGGTAAGGGCCTTCCGTTGCCCAGCCAATCCGCGTGACGATTTTGAAACTGAAGCCCGTTGAAATTGATCCCGCAGAGACGCTGAGGCGCGGAGAGCGTTTTCAGGCCTTAGCATCAGCATCCCATGGTTTGACACGAAATTTCCCTGCATTTGATCCAGTATTTTTCTCTGCAGCCCTGCGTCTCTGCGGGAAACTTTGATTTTTTCCCTCTTTATGCGATGAAGCATCCGATGAAGCGCTACTTTACCCTCCTGCCTCTGCTTCTGGTGCTGGGAGGATGTGCCCATCCCCTGCCTCGCTACGAGCAACCTCTCCCCCGTGCCGCAGTCCAGAAGATCAGGACCACGGCCTACACCCACACCGAGAGTGATCACCGGCGCTACAGCAACCTCTCAGCCATCGGCAAACCCCTCCGTTGCGGGCCGGTCCACAGTGCGGCCGCCGACTGGGCGCGCTGGCCTTGCGGAACCATGTTCCGGATCAGGGCGACAGGGGAGATCTACGAGGTCGACGACTACGGCTTTGCCCTCTCGGGCGTGAACACCATCGACCTCTACAAGCCAAGCAAGGCTGCGATGCGGGAGTGGGGCGTCCGTCGCGTGACGATCGAGATCCTCAAGTGGGGCGATCCGTGGGCCAGCTACCGCAAAATGGTCCGCGTCCGAACCTACCGGCACATCAAGCGGATGCTCAACGAGATCAAACAATTCTTCGGTGACGGGAACCCGCCACCCGAGCCTGTCTTCCCGCCGGGAGGAATCTGCCCGGCTCCGACACCAGCCCCCTGCAACCCTTCAGCGAAGTGCCCTCCGAAGCATTCGGGCAAGAAGAGGGCAAACAAACGCACCTTTTCATCTTGAACCGAATAAAAGCTTGCCCGGCCGTTGCCTCGCATCTGCCACAGCTTTCTGTTGGCTCATTTCAAGCCGACGGGTTGCCAAGCTGTTGCACTAACCTCAGGCGTGCGTATAGCTTATACATATGACTGAAGTTGTAGCCCACCTTCTCGAGGAAGCTGAGCAACTCTCCATTGATGAGCGTACGGAACTTGCAGAGCGGCTTGTGGAAAGACTGGCCCACGACATCCCCCCTGAGATCACTCAGGCTCAGATGAGGGAAGTTCATCGTCGCATCGCGCAAGTCGAGGCGGGTGAAGTAACTCTCATTCCAGGGGAGGAAGCTCTTGCGCGTGTTCGTCAACTCGTGGCTTCTTACCAATCAGCAGGCTGATGGCCACCAGCTACGGGTTTCATCCCGAGGCCCTTTCTGAATATTCCGAGGCCGCATATTACTACCTACAAGAGGTGTCGTCACAGGTAGCCGAGGGATTTGTTTTTGCCGTCGAGCACTCAATTAGAACATTGGTCGCAGATCCGACCCGATGGCGTGTGATTGAAGCCCCTGAAATCCGGCGTTCCATTCTCAACCGCTACCCCTTTGTGATCTACTACCGCTGGGAGTCCCGACTGGAGAGAATTACTATCTACGCCGTGATGCACTGCAGTCGGGAACCTGGGTATTGGCACCATCGGACTCAGTAGCATGTAAGGATCCTTCTGAAGGAGGCTCGGATATCCCCGCCAACCTCACAAGCTAAGCAGGATCAACCCACTTGTTGTGTTCCTTTATCAAATCCACGAGACGCTCCACGGCCTCCCCTTCAGGAATGTTGAACTTCACGGCCTGCTTGCCGACGTAGAGATTCACCTTGCCGGGGGCGCCCCCCACGTAGCCGAAGTCAGCGTCGGCCATTTCACCCGGGCCGTTGACGATGCACCCCATGATGGCGATGCGGACTCCCTTGAGGTGCGCGGTGGAGGCCTTAATACGGGCGGTGGTCTCCTGGAGGTTGAAGAGCGTGCGACCGCAGGAGGGACAGGCGACATAGTCGGTCTTGAAGATGCGGACTCCGGCGGCCTGGAGGATGTTGTAGGCGAGGCGCAGTGACTGACCGGGCGCCTCTTCGCTTCGCAGCAGGATGGCATCGCCGATGCCGTCGCAGAGGAGCGATCCCAGGACGGTCGCGGAGGTGAGGAGGTGATCTAGGAACTCCCCGCCAGCCCGAGGATTGAGGGTATCCCCGAGCGTAGCGAGTGTGTCTTTAATCAGGATCGGATGCCGCGGATCGACGAGGGAGGACAGCAGACGGAAAGCGGCAATCGGCTCCAAGCTCACCCCATCCCTCACGGTGATGAGGCGCGGTTCGGTGACGGAGTTCAAGGCATCGATTTCCTCGTCCGAGAGGGGATCGACCTCCACAAGCGGCAGGTCCTCCAGGATCAGTTCCGGTTGGTAGTCGCCCAGGCCGGCGCGCTTGTGAGCGACGGCCTCATCCACCCTGCGAGGGACGACGACCACAACGGTCTCCCCTCCACCCACGGCAACGGGACCCGTGATTCCCTCAAAGAGCACCCGCTCGGAGGATCGGCGGCTATACTCGAACAGCGACCAACCCGGCTTCACGCCGGGTGCAGGGGAGGTCTCCGCGGACTTTCCGGCAAAAGGAGCCGCGAGGGCGCGGGCCACGGGGATCTCGTGATGACTGTCCTCGGTGAGTGAGACGCGGATCGTGTCGCCGATCCCGTCGGAGAGAAGCGAACCGATGCCGATGGCGCTCTTGATCCGCCCATCCTCGCCGTCGCCGGCCTCGGTCACGCCGAGATGGATCGGGTAATTCCAGTCGGGGCCCTCTTCATCCAGACGTGACACCAGCAGACGGTAGGCGGCGATCATGACCTTCGGATTGGAGGCCTTCATGGAGAAGATCAGTGCGTGAAAATCGAGGTCCCGGGCGATCCTGGCGAACTCGAGGGCGCTCTCCACCATGCCGAGCGGCGAGTCGCCGAAGCGGTTCATGATCCGGTCGCTGAGCGAGCCGTGGTTGGTCCCGATGCGCATCGCCACGCCACGCTCAATGCAGAGCTTCACCAGCGGGGTGAAGCGTTCCCGGATCCGCTCCAACTCGGCCGCATACTCGGCGTCGCTGTAGTCGCGCACGCTGAATTTCTTGGAATCGGCGAAGTTGCCGGGATTGATCCTCACCTTCTCCACCCATTTGACCGCCTCAAGCGCGGCATCCGGCTTGAAGTGAATGTCGGCGACCAGTGGGACGCGGCAACCGAGACGGAACAACTCCTCCCGGATGTTCTTCAGGTTGGCGGCATCCTTCACCGTCGGGGCCGTGATCCGGACCATCTCGCAACCGGCTTCGACAAGCCCCAGGGTCTGCGCGACACAGGCCGCGGTGTCCATCGTGTCGCTGGTGATCATCGACTGGACCCGGATCGGGTTTGATCCGCCGAATCCGACTCCCCCCACCATGACCTCGCGGGTGGGACGGCGGCGGTAGGAGAAGAGGTCCGCCGTGTAGACGGAGGCGGTCATGGCTTGGCCGGAGTGGCGCCGACCGCGGGGGCGAAGGTCATCGTTTCCACGGGCTTGCCTGCGGGAGTGATGGCGCTTTTGCGACCCGCCACCAGATCACTCACGTCGAAGAAGGAGATGTAGAGCATCGCGCCGATCAGCAGCATCGCGAAGGCCGACTGGACCACTTCCAGGGTCTTCTGGTGGATGGGATGCCCGCAGATCCACTCGATCAGGGCGAGCAGGATATGCCCTCCGTCCAGCACGGGAAGCGGCAGCAGGTTCATGATCGCGAGGTTCACGTTGAGCACGACGCTGAACCAGAGGGCAAGCTGCCATCCCATCGGGTTCTGGAAGAGCAGGTAATAGACCCTCATGATGCCGACCGGGCCGCTGAGTTGCTGGACGCCGACTTCGGAACGCCGGTCGGTGACCGCCGAGATGGTCTCCCACATGGTGAGGATGCTCGACTTGATCTGGACCAAGGGGCCGGGGTGAACCAGGGCGACCACACCGCGCTCATCCCACTGGATGCCGATCCGCGCCTGCTTCTCCCCCTCGGGAATACGGGGCGTCACCGTGACGGGGAAATCGGCACCACCGCGCCTGATGGTGAGTTTCACGGGAGCACCCTTGGTGGCGTTCAGTATCTCGGCCAGTGCCGGCTGGCTCAAGAGCGGCCTGTCATTGGCGGCCACGACGAGATCACCGCTGCGCAACCCCGCCTGCTCGGCCGGGCTGTTGGAGAAAACCCGCGCCACCATCGGGGTGACGGCAGGAATGATCTGGATCTGGCGAAGGTTCTTCCGTCCCCATCCGCTGCGAGGCTGGACGCTCGGTTCCACCTCGACGACCTGCTCCTTCCCGTCACGCTCGAAGCGGATGGGAATCACCGGGGAGGAACTTACCGCGACATTCCAGGCCACACTGTCACCCATGCGCCCCATCCCGTTGATCCGCTTCACCGGATGGCCGTTCACGGAGAGGATCCTGTCTCCGGCCTGCAACCCGGCCCTCGCGGCCGGACCTCCCGCAACCACATAGCCGATCTGATTCGTGGTCTCCGCCTCGCTGACCGGGCGGCCCACGAACCAAACGACACAGGCGAAGAGAAAGGCAAGGCCGAGGCTGGCGGCCGGACCGGCGGCGGCCACAATGATCTTGTCGAGAGGACGGGCGGGAGGAAGATCCACCCCCTTCTCATCGGTCTTTCCCTCGATCGCCTCCATCGGGGCAAGCTGGGGAATGGCCACGAAACCGCCCGCAGGAATGCTCCCCAAGCGGTACTCCACGCCTCCCACGGTCTTCGACCAGAGGGGCTTGCCAAACCAGATGGCGAACTTCTCCACCTTCAGGCCCCGCCACTTCGCGGCGAAGAAGTGACCCAGTTCATGGACCACGATGAGGAGATTGAAGAGCAGCACCACCTCGAGAAGGATGCCGATGACTTTGAGGGTACCTAAAAACATGAGTCCGAAGCCTCGCCCCTACCGAGGTAAAAATCAATCCTTCCCCCAGCGCCAGCGGGGTTTGTCACCCTTCCACCAGCAAACGGCGATCAAGGCTCCAGCTAAAGTCCAGACCGCACCCTGAAATAGCCAAGGGTGCCGGGGAAGCAACCCACACACCGAGAGGCTCATCAGCAAGATCCAAACCGCAAAAACCACCCACCCCTGCCAGCAGCAGGGGATCCCCCAACCCCATCCGTATCGCTTGGCTGGAAACCAGATCTGCTTTTTTTCAGACATATTTTTTAGTGGTGGCGACGGGATTTTTCGGATGACGGGCCAGGCGCGAGAGCGAAGCCGATCGCAGAGAAGTTTAGCTGACTGGCGGATAGCACGGAGATTTTTTCGTGCAGCCATGCTCATGGAGCAGTGCCTCACTTAGATAGTGTCGTCACGAGATAAGAGCCCAGAGAGCGATGCAGCGTATTTGGATGGCAGCCAGGAAGGAGGAGGCGTTTTTTGCATAACGGGTGGCGATCCCTCTCCATCTTTTGATGTGAAGGAAGGCGTTCTCGACAA
>JBEIJN010000045.1:0-21302 GCA_040380225.1 Verrucomicrobiia bacterium
CCTTCGGTAGTCTTTTATCTGCCGGTCGCCCCCGACCAGGCATCCGATCCCGCCTACGCGGGCCCGGACTACCTTCGGTATGATTAAGCCGCCTTCCCAGGCGCCTTTTGCGGCGGTTCCTACCGCCTTGGTTGCCTTCAGTCTATTAGCCTCACTGCTGCCACCTGACCCCTCCCTATGTCCTGACCTACCCCGGTTCATCCTTCAGGTTTCAAGTTTCAGCTTTCAGGTTTCCCCTTCACCATTTTCCATCCTCCATCCGCTCAGTTACTCATTCTTCATTTTTCATTCTTCATTTCCCCTCCCCTCCCCTTCCCCTACCTCCCCTTGCCGAAGAGCATTGTGTGAAGGGTCTTGAGCACGACCTCCGCGTCCAGACGCAGTGAGAAATTCCTGATGTAGTAGAGATCGTAGGAGAACTTCTCCACCGTATCCTCCAGCGAGGCTCCGTAGGGATAGTTCACCTGAGCCCATCCGGTGATGCCGGGACTAACCAGATGACGGTAGTGATAGTGAGGGATCTGACGTTCGTAGTCGGCGACCAGCCTCACCCACTCGGCACGCGGGCCGATCAGGCTCATGTCACCTTTTAGCACATTCCAGAGCTGGGGAAGCTCATCCAGACGCGATTTTCTCAGGAAGGAGCCGAGTCGGGATACCCTGCTGTCACCCTCCCGGGTGTAGCCGTCACCCTTGTCGCTTCCGACCTTCATGGTGCGGAACTTATAGAGGGTGAATGGCACACCGTGAATGCCGGTCCGTGGCTGTGAGTAGATCACCGGCCTCCCGTCTAGAATCAGGATCACCAGCATCACCAGCAACAGGATCGGCGAAATCATGATCAATGCGGTCAGGGCAATCAGGAAATCCACACACCTCTTGATCGTGTTGTAGACCGAATGCTGAACCAGCGTGAACTCCGTCTCCAGCGGCCATGCGGGACCTATCAGATTCACCGGCACTTTCTGCCAGTAGTTCTCGTAAAAGGTTTCCATGAGATACACCGGCATCAGCTCGAACTGAATTTTTCCCAGTCTCTCCATCATCCGGTGATCCAGACGGGAGAAACGTGAAGCGATGATGATCGCCTCGAACGCCCTCACATGGTTGCCGCGAAGCTGGGCCAGGAGATGGGCGGCATCGGCTTTCAGCAACGGGGAATCCTCTCCGGCCAAACGGCTTCCCAGCATGGAAAGATCCGCCGCCAGATACTCAACCTGCTGGTGCTGATTGCTGGCGAGATAATCCCTGTAAAAGAGAGGCCCCATATCCTTGTCCACGATGGCGAGAAACTTCCCCCCGTCACGCCACCCCCTCGTGGAGAACCAGAAGAGACGTCTTGCCGCCAGGGCAACGACAGCGAAGGCCACCACCGAGAGCGTGAAGATCGCCCTGCTCGACGTCGCCGCAGGGCCGAAGGAGGCCACCACATAGAGACCGAATGCTGCGACAAAATACCCGCAGGTCATCGCGATCAGGTGCTCACTGGCATAGCGCAGGGAGGCAAAGTCCGTGCGGTATCGATACCCTCCCACCAGCGCGATGCATATCATCAGGATGCCGAGGGGAAGAAGGATCGACGAAGGGGAGACGACGTTATAGTCACCCGTGATCTCCGTCAGACCAAAATAGAGTCCCAACCAGAGCAGCACATCGAGGCATCCTGAATACAGGCCGAAATACGCCTTCCTCTTGCGTCCCCTGACCCGGACAGTTTCGCGGCTATCGGGAGAATCCGAGTTCATCTCACCGTGCCTCGCTGAAGGCACTCTGGATTGATTGTCATGAACCATCAGGGTATTTCAATACATTGCCCACTACCCCTTTGAGATCAAGGGGATTCAACCAAGTCGGCGGCGCATTTCAGGAACAGCCCGAGAGAATCCACCTCCTTCAGGAAGATCCGGCCCCTCCCCCCGGCCTGCTCCGTCACTTCCGGAGCCCCGCGATACCTCAGGATCGCCATGACCAGTGCTTGGGCATCCCCCGGAGCGATCACCTCGCCCAACCCTTGCTCACGGATCACGAAGGCGACTTCCGAGCCTTCGGGCCCCACAAAGAGACAAGGGCGCCCGGCGGCCATCACCCCGTAGAACTTGCTCGGCACCACCAGTCCTGCCATTTCAGACTTCATCGTCACCAGATGCAGATCCCCGGCTCCCAGGCTCTCGGAGAGCAACGCCACCGGCTGAGGCGGCAGGAAGAGGATGGAGGACAATCCCACCCGCGCCACCTCACCGCGGAGCAATCCCTCACCGGGACCGCTTCCCACGAAGAGGAACCTGACACCCGACTCTCCCCGCTCCTCGAGCAGGCGGGCCGCCTCCAGAATCGTCCCGAAGTCATGGGCCCTTCCGAGGTTACCCGAGTACTCCACGACGAACGCACCATCCAGCCCATGCCGTTTCCGGAAATCATTGTTTTCACGCGACACCGGCACAATGTCATCCTCGACACCCGCATTGGTCACCACCCGGATCATTCCCTCCGGGATCCCCCTCGCCTTCAGGTGACCGACCATGCACCTCCCGACAGCCAGCGTCAGATCGTGACTCCTCATCGAGAGGGTCGAGAGAAGCCTGAGCAGAGCGGTCACCATGCCACCAGCCCCCCCCTTGGGCAGCACGCCCGCCTCCTCGGCGATCTCCGGATAGAGATCCTGCGCCCAGTGGATCAGCTTCGAACCCTTCAGCACCTTCAGGAACGGGCCGAGTATCAGGAGCATCGGCGGATCCGTCTTCGTCACCACCACATCCGCACGGGGAAGCATCAGGGCTTTCAGTAGAAGCGACGGGATCATCAGCGCATAACCGAGCGCCCGTGCGATCAGGCTTTTCTTGGAGAATCCCGAGGCGATACGGACCACCTTCACCCCGCCCCGGACCTCCTCGCCGGCATTGGATCTCTCTCCCGCCGTCGTCAGCACCGAGACATCCCATCCGGCGGCGACAAAACCATGCGCCACATATTCCAGAACGCGCCCAGTCGCCCCACTTTCAGGAGGATAGACCCGGTTGATGAAGAGGATGGAAGGCATGGGAAGAGAATACGACCATGTCGAGCGGCGAGAGTCTAGAGTCGAGGGCTATTTTGGAAACAAACAAGTAAGACCTCCTGCCTCCCATAAGCATGAATGTAGGCCGGCTCTTAGCGGGAAGAGCGACTTACCATTCATCGCTTAAGTGTGCGGGGAGTTCTCCCCAGAGCCTTGGAGAGTGCGGCAATCTGGGCGGCTAGAAAATCGGCCTTTTCATGAATTTCACTCAATAACTCCTGCGTGAGATATTTCTCATCCAAGGCTAGGTAGAGTTGTGAAACAACCTCCATGAGTGATCCGTAAGCTATTTCAAGAAAATGGGCAAAGTCGGCATCCGAGTTCCGCCCGGCACCCTCCGCAATATTCGAGGAAACCGAGATGGAAGCGCGGCGAATCTGGGAAGTCAGCGCGTAGACCTCCGATGAAGGAAAACTTTTTGTTGCCTCGTAAATGTCTTTGTTCAGAAGCCGCGCTTTCTGCCAGACATCAAGTTTCTCAAACCGGAAGACCTTGGACGAAGGGTTCATTGCGATACTTCAGAACATACATGCGAATTGATTTTCGCCAACCGAGCATAGCTCCCGACGTTCATCTGTGGCCAGTTTCCCCCCTTCCCTTTAGCGTTCGCCCCTCGCCCCTCGCCCCTCGACTCCCCATGGCTTCACCCCATAGATCAGCCAATACTCCGCGGTCTTCAGAAACTCGATCGCGGCGAAGCGGTTCACATCCCCCCTGCCCTCCGGCCTGCTCCACCACCCGATCGAGGCATCCGTCACTCCGAAAGTGATATCCGGCATCACTTTCCTGAAGGTGGCAAGGGCTCGGCGCGTATGGAATGGGGATGTCACGATCAGTGCCGATCGCACCTTGGAAGCTTCCAGCATCGGCTTGAGAAGGCTTGCGTTGCTCTGGGTCGTGATGGCGTGCGATTCCACAACGATCCTGTCGGCAGGTACTCCCCCATCAAGCAGGATACGACGGTTTGTACCAGCGTCCCCCCTGCCGGTCACGAACACCCTCGGGGCAACACCCGCCTTGTACAGACGCGCGGCCTCAGTCGGACGGGCAAGCGGCTCCCCGCCAAGCACGATCAGCGCATCCGCCTTCTCCATCGGAACCGAGACCACAAGCCAGCGCTTCCAGAAACGAGTGAATGCAGGCCCCCTGAGGGAAAAAAAGGCGCAGGCCAGGCACACCAGCGCCACCAGGAGGAGAAGCTTTTTCATCCTCCCGTTTTTGGCATCGCGGGATTGCCGGAGAGAACGACATCAGGGCCGTCACTTCGTAGCACCACGGCACCGGCAGTGCAGAACGTATTGTTGCCGAGGCTGACACCGGGAGCGACAAAGACATTGGAGGCAATCCAGCAACCATCCCCTATGGTGATGGGCCTGGTAACGAGGTCGAAGTTTTCGGAACGGAACCTGTGAGACCCCGTGCAGAGGAAGGCCCTGTTGGAGATACAGACATGGGAACCGATCGAGACCGGTGCCAGGCTCAGGATCAGCACCTCGTCGGCTATCCATACATGATCACCGATCGTCAACTTCCAGGGGAAAGTGATGTTCACGCGGGAACGGATCACCACCCCGCGCCCGACCTTGGCGCCAAAGGCCCTCAAGGCAGCCACCTTCAGCGCCGAGGGAACAGGGAACCATGGGGCAAAGAGCAACGAACGGACGATCCACCAGAGCACCTCCTTCAACTTTGAGGCCCCGCGACTGAAGTCAGAGTTATCGTAGAGGTCGAGTCTCATGGATTCATCCAGCGTCGGGAGACGAAAGACGATAGTCGAGAGCATTTTGCCTTCCCACCTTCCCACTTTTTACTGATCCATCCTCCATTTCTGATCGCTTATTGGTGATTGCTGATTGCGCCCTCGATTGATGTCATTTTGTTGACTCGTTCGCTCCCGCTCAGCTTGCCCTTACGGGCTCCGCTGCCGCGGAATCTATCCGAGGCGATCCCACGCCTACGTATTCTCGACTCAGTTATTAACCGCCCCCATTTCAGCTTTCCACTTTCCACTTTCCACTTTCCACTTTCCACTTTCCACTTTCCACTTTTCGCTTTTCGCTTTTCGCTTTTTCCCACATTGACGCCACTTCCTTTGCCTCAGCATCTCCCGATGCATTGATGCCGCTTCCCTCCCGGGAAGCCGCGGCACCCTTCGGGCAGCGACAGAGACGCAGTCTTCCGCACACCCTCCCGGGTGTTTGGTTCATCCCTACCGGGACTGTCCACGGGAATGAGGGACAGGCTACGCCGTGACTCCCGTCACTTGCCGCCCGGCAAGCAGTGCCGCCCTGCGGATCACGCGTTCGCGTGATCTACCGCGCCGCTACCAAGCGACTTGGTTCAGTCCCCATTTTTCATTTTTCATTTTCCATTTTTCATTTGGACTTGCCCTGCCGTTTCCCACTTCTCCCCCACCTAACAGTCTTCAGTCTAACAGCCTTCAGCCTTCTTTTCTCCTCCCCCACCATGCTTGGTTCCCCCTTTTCCACTTTTAGCTTTTAGCTTTTTTCCTCCCCCCATCTGGCCCTCGACCGCTCGACCTTCGACGCTCGACTCAGTGATCAGTCGTTTCAGCCTTCAGCCTTTTCTAACACACCCCGGAGCCGAGCCTCCTCCCAGCATCCAGTCATAGACCTCGCGCATCTGCGCGGCCACGGTCTTCCAGGTGAAGCGCTCTTCCACAAGGGCTCTTCCCTTTGCTCCCATCGATATCAGATCGGCATCATTCATGGAAAAGAGAGTGCTCAGCCCCTCGGCAATGCTCTCCGCACTTGTTTCGATACGGATCGCCGCATCAGCGGCAAATCCCTCAGGCAGATTGCACTCAGGCGTCATCACCACCGGCAACCCGTAGGCCCACCCCTCCAGCACCGACATCGGCAGCCCCTCACTGAATGAAGGCAAGATGAAGGCATCGGCACTCCGCAGCAACTCCTCCTTCTCCTTTCCAAACGCAGCACCCCAGAAAACCACTTCGGCTTCACTTTGCTGGCCCTCGACGCTCGACCCTCGTCCCTCGACTTTTAATTTAAATTCCTCACACAGCTGGATCAACTCCGCTTCATGCCCTCCCTGATCCCAGCCAGCAATGACAAGTTGCCACGGGAAGTCGAGAGTCGAGGGTCGAGAGTCGAGTGTTTTTTTGAAACCCCGAAGGAGATTCATCAGACCTTTCTTGGGATGTATTCGACCCAAAAACAACAGCGTCTTCCTTCCCTCGTTTTCGCCTTTAGCCTTTAGCCTTTCACCTTTCGATTCCTCCGGAATCTCCACCCCATTCGGAATGATTGCGATCGGATTTGTTAGTCCATACGCACGGAAGTCTGCCAGTTCCTTTTCTGTATTGGCTTGTAGACATGTCGCCCCCATAAGCATTCGATTCTCGTAAAGGAGAGCAGCAATTTTCTTTTTCCATCCCGAATTACTCAACGCCCAAGGCTCCAGCATGCCGTTGGGTGTTACGATATAGGGTCTTTTGGTGTATCTAGCCCAATCACTGGCAATAAGACTCGTATGCATCCAAAGTGCATGGAGATGAAGCAGGTCGGCATCGGATTTCAAAACTTCATTTCGCAGGACAGATGAAAATCCAAAGACCCTTGGCCCGGTGAAAGCGAAGGCTCTAGTAGGAACGCTTCCCCAGTTTTTTTTATCTAATGCCCACCCTTCATCAATCAGCCCCAATGCCTGAACATCGACACCGGATCGTTGAAGTTCCAACGACAGGCTTCTGATGATTTCATAGATCCCACCGAGGTTTCTGCTCAACGAAGGAGACAAGAAAAGTGTTTTTAGTTTTTCATTCATGGATTTGACCTGAGCTAATTACACACTCCGCCTCAAAGATCCCCCCGTCGGCTCGGCTGACTGATTCCAGAAGACAGATCGTGTGCATAAAAAGAGTCGAGAATCCGGGGGTGTGGGAACACTCCGGATAGACTACCGAAGGTAGCCCTGTAAGGGCGATATGAATGGGAATGAATGAGTCAAACGAGATGTCGAGATGTCGAGAGCTATAAGAAAAAGGCAAGCCGCTTGGCAAGCGGCGCAAAAGGCGCCTGAATCGAGTGATTGGAGGCACGAGATAGATTGCCGCTCTCGCTCCCGCGAGAAGCGCCTTTCAGGCTACGCTTTGCGTAGGCTATCCCGAGCATTCCCATGCTCCGGTATTGCCATAGGCAGCCTTTAGGTGAGACGAGCGGGAGCGAGCGAGTCAAAAGGCGGCTTAATCATTCGAGGCCGGAGGGCTGAGAAGTCCTGAGTCCAGCGGGACGAGAACCAAGCCCGTGGGTACGGGCGCGGAAGATCACGCGATAGCGTGACCCGCAGGGCGGCACGGCTTTGGGGAAGCAAAGTGCAGTCAAATGCCTGGTCTGGGCAGACCGGCAGATAAAAAGACTGCGACTCTGTCGCTGCCCGAAGGGTGCCGCGGCTTCCCGGGAGGGAAGCGGCATCAATGCATCGGGAGATGCTGAGGCAAAGGCAAGAGCCGTCAAACCCGAGACCAATCACGACGTTGTCCCCGTGATGATTCATGATATCTTCCCTTTTGCCTTTCCTGATGCCTCCCGTGAGTGCATGAACGGGTGATTCGCCGATCCCATGTCCCGCGCCGATCTTCATCTCCACACTTGCCACAGCCGCCGGTCCCCCGAGTGGTTGCTCCGGCGTCTGGAAGTCCCTGCCAGCGTTTCCGACCCGAAGGAACTTCTCGAGAAGTTGCGTCGCGCCGGGATGGATTTCATCACCTTCACCGACGATGACACGATCGACGGATGTCTTGAGATCGCCGATCAGCCGGGAACCTTCCTCAGCGAGTCGGTGACGGCGACCTTCCCCGAGGACGGGGTGCGGGTCTCCCTTCTGGTCTGGGGCATCACGGAGCTCCAGCACCGCGAGATCCAGCAACTGCGCACGAATATTTACGAACTCCAGCAGTACCTCGTGCAGTCGGGAATCGCCCATGGGGTTGCCATGCCCCTGCAGGGCCTTGCCGACAAGCTACGGCCTGTCCATCTGATGCGTCTGGCCCTGCTCTTCCGGCATTTCGAGGGGATCAACGGACGTGCCATCGGGATGCTCTCGACGGTGACGAGGCATCTCTTTGATCTCACTCCTGCCGATATCGAGCGCTTCAGCTCACTCACCGGACTGCAGCCCACCCATTACGAGCCTTGGAAAAAGGTCTGGTTCGGAGGGTCGGACGATCATGGCGGAACGATCCCGGGCGGTGCCTTCACGGAGACGCCCGAGGCACGCGATATCACGGCATTTCTCAATCATCTCAAGGAGGGGCGCTGCGAGGCGCGGGGATCCTCTGGAACGCCGCTCCGTGCCGCGCTCGACACGTATCAGGTGGCCTTCTCCCATGCCAAGGAGCGCCTGGCCGGCCACTCCGCCTCGCCGACGATCCGCCTCGTGGAGAAGGCCTTTGCCCGGTTCATGGAGGGGAAGGATCCCACGGTCTTCACCGCCGGGGAAAAGTTCGCTTTCCTGGCACAGGGGATCGCCAGCGGAAAGATCTTCGAACTCGCCAATCCCGGCCCCCGCTCCCTCTGGAAGGAGCTTTCCGGGGCGCTGAACGAACCGGCGATGAGGGCCGAGCTGAATCAGGAGCTGGAAGGGATCGAGGATCCGAGCCGCCGCGCTTTCCTGATGGCCAACATGATGGCGAGCCGCCTCGCTTACAGGCTCACGATGCAGTTCCTTCAGCAGCTTCTGGAGGGACGTTTCCTCGAGAGCATCCAGATGGTCGGACCGGTGGTGCCGCTCGTGGCGATGCTGAGTCCCTATCTCTACGCCTTCCGCATGCCGCCGCGTTCACGGCTCCGGGAGGCGGCGATGCTGCTGAGGGGCGAGCTCACCCCGGAGCTCCGCAATTCCCGCCGTGCCTGGTTCACCGACACGCTCGACGATGTGAACGGTGTCTCCACCACGATCCAGCGGATGAGCGGAGCCCTTGCCGCCAATGGCCGTTCCGTCGAGGTCATGGTCTCACGCAAGGAGGTCTCCGTGCCCGGGATTCCACTCAAGAATTTCCCGCCGATCGGGGAATTCGAGTTGCCCGAATACGAACTGCAGAAGCTCAGCTTCCCACCGCTCCTCCAGATCATCGATCATCTGCAGACCGGGGGATTCACCGAGGTCATCATCAGTACCCCGGGCCCGGTGGGGCTTGCCGCCCTTGCCGCAGCGAAGGTTCTGGGCCTCCCCACGGCCGGCATCTACCACACCGACTTCCCGGAGTATGTCCGCATCCTCACGGAGGACGGGCTGATGGAATCGCTGACCTGGAACTTCATGCATTGGTTCTATGCCCAGCTCGACACGTTCTATGTGAACTCCGAGCACTACCGGGAGTGCTGGGTGGAGCGGGGGATCGCTCCCGAGAAGATCAAGATCCTCCCCCGCGGTCTCGACACGGGGCTTTTCCATCCTGAGAAGAAGCAGGCCGATTTCTGGAAGAAGCGCGGCCTGCTTGAGGGCGAGGTTGGGGCGATCTATGTCGGGCGCGTCTCCCGCGAGAAGAATCTCGATCTCTTTGCGGCGGCCTGCCGCCGTCTGCTGGCCGCCGGCGTCAAAGTGCGTCCCCTGATCGTGGGGGATGGCCCTTATGCCGAGATGATGAAGGAGCTTCTGCCCGAGGGAATCTACACCGGAAGCCTCCACAAGGAGGAGCTTGCCGCAGCATATGCCTCGGCCGATCTCTTCGTCTTTCCCAGCACGACCGACACCTTCGGAAACGTCGTCATCGAGGCCCAGGCGAGCGGCCTTCCTGTGATCGTCTCCGATGTGGGAGGTCCAAAGGATCTTGTCGAGGATGGGACTGACGGCCGCATTACCAAGGGGCTTAATCTTGATGAGCTGACCGCTGCGATCAGGCAACTGGTGGAGGATACCCCTCTCCGTCAGAGCATGGGAGTGGCCTCCCGGGCCCGCGTCGCCGAGCGTGACTGGAGCCGCGCCGCACGACTTTTCTGGGAGGAAAGCGAGGAGTGAAATGGTGACATGGCTGGTGAAAATTCCATTTTCCGACTTTTGTTTTCTCGCCCTTGCGAAGCCGCAATGTCGGACTAGATTGCGACATGATTTCATCCCGCATCGGGGAGTTGCCGCAGTCCGAGCGGCCCCGTGAGCGTCTCTCCTCCCATGGTGCCGGTGTGCTCACCGATGCCGAACTTCTGGCCATCTTCCTGCGAACCGGCAAGGTCGGCCTCGATGTCCTCTCCCTGGCCAAGTCGCTTCTCGTGGAGTGGGGGAGTCTGAGACGCCTTGCCGGATGCTCGGTTGAGGAACTCTCCATGCTGCCCGGGATGGGGCCAGCCAAGGCTGCAGAGCTCAAGGCCGCATTTGAGATGGGACGTCGCATGGCTCTGCCCGAGGAGGAGCGTCCCAGGATCGATCGTGCAGGGGTGATCCATGGTCTGCTGGCCCGGGAGATGGAGATCCTTCCCCACGAGTCGCTCCGTGTCCTGCTTCTCGACACGCGTCATGGACTTCTGGAGCATAGGGAGGTGTCACGGGGGAGTCTCAACGAGAGCATCGCCCATCCCAGGGAGATCTACCGTCCGGCAATCGCCAAGGGTGCCTATGCCATCGCCGTGGCCCACAATCATCCCTCGGGTGATCCCCAACCGAGCGAGGCAGACCGTCGTCTCACGCGTCGCTTGGTCGAGGCCGGAACGCTTTTGCAGATCCCACTGGTCGATCACGTCATTATCGGCGCGCAACGAGGCGGGAACGCCCCTTATTTCAGTTTTCGTGAGGCTGGGTTGATTTAGGGAATAGGTGATGGGTGATGGGTGATGGGGAGCACCTTTTCATCCTTCATAAATCATCCTTCATCCTTCATAATTTCCGAAATGCCCTCCATCCATCCCACAGCTCTTGTCGATCCGTCGGCCTCCCTTGCTTCAGGAGTGGAGGTGGGGGCCGGTGTCATCATTGAAGCGGGGGCTGTGATCGGTGAGGGGTGCAGGATCCAGGCGCGCGCAGTGATCACCGGGCATGTCCGGATGGGGAAGCGCAACATGGTCGGTTACGGGGCGATCATCGGCGGAGATCCGCAGGATTTCGCCTTCAAGGGGGAGACCCCCAGCGAGGTGGTGATCGGCGATGACAATGTTTTCCGCGAATACGTCACCATCCATCGCGGCACCAAGGAGGGGAGTGTCACGAGCGTCGGAAACAAAAACTTCCTGATGGTCGGAGCCCACATGGGTCACAACTCTTCGGTCGCTAACAATGTGATCATCGCCAACAACTGCCTCCTTGCCGGATATGTGGAGGTGCAGGATGGCGCGGTGCTCGGGGGAGGTTCGGTCTTCCACCAGTTCATCCGCGTCGGGAAGCTCTGCATGGTCCGGGGAGGGGAGCGCTTCAACAAGGATGTGCCCCCCTTTGTCTCTGCCTATGGAACAAGCCTCGTCTCCGGCATCAATGCGATCGGCCTGAAGCGGGCCGGCTTCAGTGCCGAGGCGCGCATGGAGATCAAGCGGGCCTTCAAGCTGGTCTACCGTTCGGGATTCAATATCTCGCAGGCCGTTGAGGAATCGAAGAAGCAGTCCTGGGGACCGGAGGCTCAGTTCTTCCTCGATTTCATCGCCACGGCCAAGAAGCGCGGCGTCAGTTCAGTCGCCCGCCGCGGCGCCCCCGCTTCCTCGGACGAGGAGTGAGCTGGTAGCTGGTAGCTGGTAGCTGGGAGCTGGGAGCTGGGAGCTGGGAGCTGGGAGCTGGGAGCTGGGAGCTGGGAACCAAGCCCGAGGGGTCGGGCGCGGTAGACTACGACGCAGTCGTAGCCCAAACGGGGTGGCACCGTCCGCCGGGCGGCAAGTGCCGTCAAACCTGAGACCTGAGACCTGAGACCTGAGACCTGAGACCTGAGACCTGAGACCTGAGACCTGAGACCTGAGACCTGAGACCTGAGACCTGAAATGGGGAATGGGTAATAAGTGATGGGGTAGGGGGCCTTCGGGGGCACATCCCCTTTTATCCCCTTCATCTCTGTGAATGATCTGTTCCCATCTCCTGTAGGGCGGCCTGGTGGACCAGTCTGACGGGAACGCCGTGCCGGGCGGCGGCCTCGGCGCAGGAGGAGAACTCGGGTGATTGCTGGAGGATTTCCCCTCGCAGTGTGCCGACCTTCACGGCGATCTCCCCGTAGGGTGTGGATACGCTGCGGTGATGTCGCTCGAGCTTGAGTCGATCCATCCTGTGTCGGCGCACGCCGAAGGCCGTGGTCTCGCGAAGAATCTTTTCGGAGAGTTCGCCCGCCTTCTCCTCGTGGCAGAGGACTTCCAGAATCCATCCAGAGCGCCCCTTCTTCATGACGGTCGGGGTCAGGGTCGCATCGAGTGCGCCTGCGGCAAGGATGGCTTCGAGGGCATGAGCGGCATGCTCCGGGGTGAGGTCATCGAGATTGCATCGGAGTTCCACGACCTCGTCGCAGTCGGTTGCGCCCGAGTCGATCGACTCGCCGAAAATCAGGCGAAGGGCGTTGGGTCGGTTGGGTGTATGGCGTGACCCGAGCCCGTAACCGATGGCCGAAACGCTGGCTTCCGGCATCGCTCCGAATGAAGTAGCGAACTCGGCCACAAGGGCCGCGCCGGTGGGGGTGATGTGTTCCCACGGCTCCTCGATCTGGCGGAAGGGGATACCCTTGAGCAGGGCCAGCGTGGCCGGGGCGGGGAGGGGGAATGTCCCATGGGCGCAATGAATATGTCCGGTTCCCTCTATCAATGACCCGCAGGTGATCCTGTCGAGCTTCAGGTGGGTGAATCCGGCGCAGGCTGCGACGATGTCGGCGATGGAATCCTCGGCTCCGACTTCATGAAAGCCGACGGTTTCGGGAGGGACTCCATGGATGCCCCCTTCGGCAATGGCGATTCTCTGAAAAACGGAGAGAGCGCGCTGCTTGACCTCCTCGGATAGGCGACTTGTCTCGAGAAGGGTACGGATTTCATCATGGGTGCGGCCATGGGTGTGGGAATCCCCGTGATGATGGGAATGGGAGTGGGTGTGATGATGGGAATGGGAATGCCCATGCCCGTGGGAATGGTCGTGCCCGTGCGAGTCTCCATGCGAAAGATCATGTGCATGATCGTGGGGATCATCGTGGTGGTGATGGCCGGCTGCATGGCCCTCCTCCCCGTCATGTCCCTTCACCCGGAAGCGCCACCCAGAGATGCCGCCGCGCTCTCCCCGGACAAACCGGCACTCAGGGAGAGTGATCGGAAGGGCGGCAAGAGCTTCCTGGAAAACCTCCTCGGGCACCCCGAGGTCGCGCAGTGCCGATACGGTCATGTCTCCGCTGATGCCGGCGAAGGGGTCGATGTGGAGGAGTTTCATGGGCAGGCGAGCGGTGTGGGGATGATTTGAAAAGAGTTTCAAAGCCGGTTCGCCAAGGCAATCACGCACGGAAGTTTTTAAGTCTCGGATCCCCCTCTCCGGGGTGGGGTAAAAAAATCTCATCTACATGTCGCCAACGGGGGTGATGTTTGTTAATTCCTCTGCTCTTATTTTCAAAAAAAATGTCCCAACCTGATTCCGGATCCATCACCCAGCAGAACTCCGCGCTCTACAATGTGGAGGGATGGTCGGAAGGCTATGTGTGCATCAACGGTGCGGGACACGCTGTGATCCGTCCCCGACGGAAGGAGGGGGAGGAGATCGATCTGATGGAACTGGTCGATGAGGCCAAGGAACGCGGGCTCCGTTTCCCCCTGCTCATCCGCAGCCACGACCTGCTGCGTGACCGCGTCCGCAGACTCAACGAATCCTTCGCCCGCGCAATCTCGGAGTGCGGCTACAGGAACCAGTATCGCGGCGTCTTCCCGATCAAGGTGAACCAGCTCTGTGAGGTCGTGGAGGAGATCGTCGACGCGGGGCTTCCCTACCACTTCGGCATCGAGGCCGGCAGCAAGCCGGAGATGATCGCCGCCCTCGCCGTCCATTCCGATCCCGAGAGCCTCGTGGTGGGCAACGGCTACAAGGATGACGAGTTCATCCGTGCCGCCCTGCTCGGGTTGAAGCTCGGCAAGAAGGTGATCCTCGTCGTCGAGAAGCTGGAGGAGTTCCACCAGATCCTGGCCGTCGCCAAGCAGGTGGGGGTCCAGCCGATGATCGGCGCCCGTGTACGTCTCCTCTCCAAGGGAGCAGGCAAGTGGGCGACCAGCGGTGGTGAGAATGCCAAGTTCGGTCTCTCGACCGCCGACCTGGTCTCCATGAGCGACACGCTCCACGCCGAGGGGATTCCCGATGCCCTTGTCCTGCTCCATTACCATGTCGGATCCCAGGTTCCCGACATCCAGACGATCAGCCGGGCCACGCGCGAGGCGGCGCGCTTCTACGCGAAGCTCCGCAAGATGGGCCACGCCCTCGGCTACCTCGACGTGGGCGGCGGTCTCGGCGTCGACTACGACGGATCACGCACGAGCTTCGACAGCTCGCGTAACTACACCCTGCACGAGTACACCCGCGACATCGTCTACAACATCATGGAGATCTGCGACTCGGAGCAGGTCGAGCATCCCGTGATCGTGAGCGAAAGCGGCCGCTTCATCGTGGCACCGCACTCGGTGCTGATCATCGAGGCCTTCGGATCGATCGAGAAGGAAGCCCAGTCCGATGATGTCTCCTCCTCGCCCGAGGATCCGAAGCTCGTGGCCGACATGATCGAGATCAGGGCTGGCTTGAGCGAGAAGCGCCGTCTGGAGAATCTCCACGACGCCCAGCAGATCCGCGACCGGGCCCAGTCGATGTTCGACCTCGGCCTGCTCGATCTACGCGCCAAGGCCAAGATCGACACTCTCTACTGGCACATCGCCGCCCGCATGGTCCAGATGCACCGCGGAATGGCGCAGGTTCCCGAGGAGGTGCGCGAACTGGAAGTGGCCCTTGCCGACCAGTTGCTCTGCAATTTCTCAGTCTTCCAGTCGCTCCTCGACCACTGGGCGCTCGGCCAGCTCTTCCCGGTCATGCCGCTTCACCGTCTTGACGAGGTGCCGGAGCGGAGCGGAACCCTTGTCGACATCACCTGCGACTCCGACGGCAAGATGGCGAAGTTCATCGACTTCCAGGACGTGAAGGAGACCCTTCCCGTCCATCGTGTTCGCCAGGGCGAGCCCTACTACCTCGGCATCTTCCTCTCGGGTGCCTATCAGGACATCATGGGGGACCTTCACAATCTCTTCGGCCGCGTGAATGAGATGCATGTCTTCCTCGATGAGGATGAGGAGGCCGGCTACTACATCGAGGAGGTGCTTCCCGGAAACACCATCGACCAGGTCCTGACCCTGACCCAGTGGGACACGAAGGAACTCGCGCGACGCATCAAGTCCCAGGCCGATGCCGCCCTCAAGGGAGACCGTCTCAAGCCGAACGAGGCGATGCGCCTGGTGGACGAGTACGAGAAGATGTTCCAGTCCTACACCTACCTTGATTTCAATGCCCGCCGTCCGAACGGGGCGGTCACAGTCCCCACCAACCACTCTTCCAATAAGTCATGAGCGATCCGGCATCCCTGAAACACACTCCGCTGGAATCCGCCCATGTGGCCTGCGGTGCCCGCATGGTCGAGTTCGGCGGCTGGCTTATGCCGGTCCAGTATTCCGGCATCATGGACGAGCACAAGGCGGTGCGCTCCGCCTCGGGAATGTTCGACATCTCCCACATGGGTGAGGTGACCGTGGAGTGGCCGGGTGCCCTTGCATGGCTCGAGAGCCTGCTCACCAACCGCGTCGGCAAGCTGGCTGTCACGCGCGGCCAATACACCCTGATGCTCGATGCGAAGGGGGGGGTGATCGACGACCTGATTATCTATCGGACCGGCGAGATGTCCTATTTTCTGGTTATCAACGGTGCCTGCCGCGATCTCGACCTGGAGTGGATGCGCTCCCGTCTCCCCGCTGACGGCTCGGTGGTGCTGAAGGATCAGGGGGATGATTATGCGGCCATCGCGCTTCAGGGGCCCGATTCCGAAAAGATCCTCAGGTCACTCTATCCTGCCTGCGAGGTGCCCAAGCGCAACGGGATCGCCCCCCTGACCTCATCGGCCGCCGCTGTTTCCCCGCTGGTTGCCCGCACGGGATACACAGGTGAGGATGGCTTCGAGCTTTTTGTCCCCGTGGCTGATGGCATTGCCCTCTGGGAGAGCCTGCTGGCCGCCGGGGTGAAGCCGTGCGGGCTCGGTTCCCGCGACACCCTCAGACTCGAGATGGGGTATCCGCTCAACGGCTCCGACCTCTCGCGCGACCGGACTCCCCTGGAAGCCGGTCTCGACAGGTTCACGGGCCTGGATGACCCTGAGAAGAGAGATTTTTCCGGTCGCCCGGCGCTTGAGCAGCAGCGCACGGCGGGACTTCCCTCACAGCTGACCCCTCTGAAACTGACCGTCTCCGGCCCCCCGATGCGCTCCCATTATGCGGTGTTCGCGGGTGATTCGCAGATCGGTGAGACCTGCAGCGGCGCCCTCTCCCCAAGCCTGGGCGAGGGGATCGCGATGGCCTACCTGCCCCCTTCGTATGCGGTTCCCGGAACGCCCGTGGAAATTGAGGTGCGTGGCCGCCGATACGCCGCTACGATCACGACTCTTCCCTTTTACAAGAAATCCTGAATCCAACCTTCCCAACCGACCTAATCCTACCATCACCATGAACGTTCCCGCCGATCTCCGCTACGCAAAGACCCACGAATGGATCCGGGTCGAGGGTGACACCGTGACCGTGGGGATCACCGACCATGCCCAGACCGAACTCACCGACATCGTCTATGCCGAGCCTCCCAAGGTCGGCGCCGAGGTGAAGGCCGGAGCCACCGCCGCCGTCGTCGAGTCGGTCAAGGCCGCCAGTGACATCTACTCCCCGCTCAGCGGAACGGTGACCGAGGTGAATGCGGAACTTTCCGCCAATCCCGCCCTGCTTAACACCGATCCCTTCGGTCAGGGATGGATCTACAGGATGGAGGCCTCCAGTCCCGCCGAAGTGGAGGCGCTTCTCACTCCCGAAGCCTACACCGCCCAGATCTCCTGATGAGCGCTGTTTCGGGACTCAATGATCTTGACGAAGTTTTCCGTCTCGGGCGCTTCACACGCCGTCATCTCGGTTCCGAGAACGAGGGCATCGGAGCGATGCTCTCCACGCTGGGATGCTCCTCGTTGGAGGATCTGATCGCAAAGACCGTCCCCTCCGGGATCCGTCTCAAGCGCCCGCTTGATCTGCCCGCGGCCCTCTCCGAGGAGGAGGCCCTGGCCGAACTGCAGGGGATCGCCTCGCAGAACGAGAATCGCCCCACCTACATCGGCATGGGGTATCACGGAACGCATCTCCCGGCCGTGATCCGCAGGAACATCCTCGAGAATCCCGGCTGGTACACGGCCTACACCCCCTATCAGGCGGAGATCTCCCAAGGACGCATGGAGGCCCTGGTCAATTTCCAGACCATGGTCTGCGACCTGACCGGGATGGCGATCGCGAATGCCTCGATGCTCGACGAAGCAACGGCCGCAGCCGAGGCGATGGCCATGTGTCACGACCTCAAGGGGCAGGGGGGCGCCTCCCGCTTCTTTGTCTCCGAGGGGTGCCATCCCCAGACCATCTCCCTGCTGCGGACCCGCACGGAGCCCATGGGCATTGAGCTGATCGTCGGCGGGATCCACGACGTTCCCAATGCCGGCCTCTGCGGCGGCATCGTGCAGTACCCCGCCACGGACGGGACGATTTCCGATCCGAAGCCCCTGATCGACGCGATCCATGCCGCGGGCGGTCTTGCCGTGGTCGCAAGCGACCCTCTTGCCCTGGTCCTGCTCAAGGCCCCCGGAGAGTTCGGTGCCGACATCGTTGTCGGATCGACCCAGCGCTTCGGAGTCCCGATGGGATACGGTGGCCCTCACGCGGCCTACCTCGCCGTGCGCGACGAGTTCAAGCGCCGTCTCCCCGGACGCCTGGTCGGGATCTCCCGCGACGCCGATGGCAACCCTGCCTACCGCCTCACGCTCCAGACCCGGGAGCAGCACATCCGCCGCGAGAAGGCGACAAGCAACATCTGCACCGCCCAGGTCCTCCTCGCCGTCATCGCCTCAATGTACGCCGTCTATCACGGCCCCAAGGGACTGCGCGAGATCGCCGAGAAGGTCCATCTTCAAGCGCTCAAGCTTGCGGCCTCGCTGGCCAAGGCGGGATGGCAGGTTTCCAAGGGCCCCTTCTTCGACACCGTCTGCGTCACGATGACCCCGGCGGAGTCGGCATCCCTCCGTTCCCGCGCGGAGCATGCCGGCATCAATCTGCGCTACCTCGGCGAGACTGCCGTGACCGTTTCCCTCGATGAGACCACCGCGTCGGTCGACCACCTGGCCGATCTCTTCGGCACCGGGCCGGGGAATGCCGTCAACGATGCGCTCGCCTGGCAGACGCCCGATGCCCTGCGCCGCTCGACGCCGATCCTCACCCACCCGGTCTTCAACTCCTACCACACCGAGACCGAGATGCTGCGTTACCTGCGCCGCCTCGAGGCCAAGGATCTCTCGCTGACCACTTCCATGATCCCGCTCGGATCATGCACGATGAAGCTCAACTCGACCTCCGAGATGCTCCCCGTGACCTGGGAGAAGATCGGGGGACTTCACCCCTTCGTGCCGGTCTCCCAGGCCAAGGGGTATACCGTCATGTTCCGCCAGCTCGAGCAGTGGCTCTCCGAGGTCACCGGATTCCATGCCGTCTCCCTCCAGCCCAATGCCGGCTCCCAGGGAGAGTATGCGGGGCTTCTCGTGATCCGCGCCTACCACAGGTCGCGCGGCGACCATCACAGGAACGTCTGCCTGATCCCCA
The DNA here is from genome assembly GCA_040380225.1 of Verrucomicrobiia bacterium. Lineage (GTDB taxonomy): Bacteria > Verrucomicrobiota > Verrucomicrobiia > Chthoniobacterales > UBA6821 > UBA6821. The sequence continues at coordinate 18,877 of JBEIJN010000045.1, forward strand.
CCTCCGCCCACGGCACCAATCCCGCAAGCGCCGCGATGGTCGGCATGGAAATCGTCGGTGTCGCCTGCGATAACGAGGGGAACGTCGATGTCGCGGACCTGAAGGATAAGATCGCCGCGCATCGCGACCGTCTCGCCGCGCTCATGGTGACCTATCCCTCGACCCACGGCGTCTTCGAGTCATGCATCAAGGAGATCTGCGCGATGATCCACGAGGCCGGAGGACAGGTCTACATGGACGGGGCCAACATGAATGCCCAGGTGGGTCTCTGCAGTCCCGGCGACATCGGTGCCGATGTCTGCCATCTCAATCTTCACAAGACGTTCTGCATTCCCCACGGCGGCGGCGGTCCCGGCGTCGGCCCGATCGGTGTCGCCGAGCATCTCGCCCCCTTCCTTCCCGGACACTCCGTGATACCGACCGGCGGATCGCAAGCCGTGACCGAGGTGAGTGCCGCCCCCTGGGGAAGCGCCAGCATCCTGGTCATCAGCTGGATGTATCTCCGGATGATGGGACCGGACGGTCTCGCCATGGCCAGTGCCCTGGCGATCCTCAACGGCAACTACATCGCCAAGCGTCTCGAACCCTTCTTCCCCGTCCTCTACAAGGGTGAGAACGGCACCGTCGCTCACGAGTGCATCCTTGATTTCCGCGAGTGGAAGACCCGCGCCGGCATCGAGGTCGAGGATATCGCCAAGCGCCTCATGGATTTCGGCTTCCATGCCCCGACCATGAGCTGGCCCGTACCCGGCACCCTCATGGTCGAACCGACCGAGAGCGAGTCCAAGGAGGAACTCGAGCGCTTCTGCGATGCCATGATCGTGATCCATGGCGAACTCACCGCCATCGAAAAGGGTGAACTGGATAAGGCAGATAACCCACTCAAGCGCGCCCCCCATACAGCCGCCACCGTCACCTCTGACGACTGGAACCGCCCCTATTCACGACAGCAGGCCGCCTATCCGGCCCCCTGGCTCAGGAACCACAAGTTTTGGCCCTCGGTGTCGCGCGTGGATAATGTCTACGGAGATCGTAACATCTTCTGTAGTTGCCTCCCTGTTCAGGGAGGGGGCTAGGTCTTTTCGCGCCCCGCGTCGTTCTGCTGCGCTCGCAGTGTGATTCACACAGCTTGAACGGCACTTTGCTCCCGCAAAGCGGTGCCGCCCTACGGGTTTACCTTCGGCAACTTCTCCGCGCCTCACCTCAGAGGCTTGGTTCGCTTGCAGGCCTAGCGGTGCATCGAAAATACCGTCGCCCTCACTGCAGGGGATAACAGCTCTGCGCCTCGTGCGGTATACAAACTTCCAAGCCTTTGACCGAACGTCGGAGGTCAGCGATGGGGCAAAGTCCCGTTCGCTGGACCGCTTAGTTCGAAGGAGTTCCTGTCGTGTTTGCTTTTCCACGCCGCGTACTCGCCACAAATCCCCAGACGATGAATAGCGGAATCAGGAGTGGCAACAGGAACGGAAATGCAAAAGCCGCGAGAATCAAGCCCACCAGCACGAGGCACCCAGGAACCACGAAACCGACGCCAGCAAAAACAAACGCCAAGAGAATGGCTGCTGAGAAGAGAGCTACGATGGCGATAAGAAACTCCCAGACCCCTACCGCGTCTTTCATTGGCCCAGCAGGTTTATGCCAATTGACAGTCACAGACACGTTGCCAGATTGGATAAGTCCCCAAACCAGCATCCCGACCAGTAGAGCAACGAGTATCAGTACGACTTTCTTCATTTCATTTTATTCGTCTTCGAACGTCCCCGATGACCTGCTCCCACTTGCTTTTGGCACCAAAGGCTGCTCCGCAGCCGACGTGCCAAAAGTGCCGAAGGCATGGGAGTTAGGTCCATCGGCTCGTTAGGTCTTTTCTGATTTGACGGTCTCAGTTCTTATTTCTGAATCATTCATTTAGGAGTGACTGTTCGAAAACATAGCGGTGTATCGGGATAATAAAGCCGTGCGTCTCGATTCCTCTGAGAATCCACCCGCTGCATCGCATTCGGGCGAGGCTCCGCGAAAGCAATTCATCCGTCTCTTTGGCCCAAAGGATACCAAACTGAAACTTTCCCTTTTCTTGAAGGATCTGCTCATCAAGAAGCTGCTTGCGTGTTTTGATCTGGAATTCGCTTTGGTGGTTCATGTTTCGATTTGGCTTTGGCGTGGAAAAGGATCCGTTTCAAGCAATTTCTGACCTAATGTATTTTAGAATGACATCACAAGCGTCCGGTTATAAGTCCCACAGCGTCAACTGGTTATTTTTGTGAGGCATATAAGATTTGAAGTCTGTTTCTGTAAGTAGTTCATGGATAGGCACCTTCTCAAAGGGATGAATGCTCAAAAGCTGGAAGGTTCTGTGGAGTTTGCCGGGGAGTTGGAGCTGCTTGTGAAGGATGGCCACCATGAGGTAGACGGCCACTGCGATCCAG
>JBEIJN010000046.1:0-20680 GCA_040380225.1 Verrucomicrobiia bacterium
AACCCAGATTTTGCAAAGGAACCATGACAACCGATCTGGAGCGTTCACCAGGATGGTGAAGACGAAGCAAGGGAGGGAGAACCACGAAAAACGCGAAAGTCACGAAATGCCGAGGGGTGAGAGAAGGGAAAATGGAGTCCAATGACTCCATTCATTTCGTTCTTTTAGTGTGTTTCGTGGTTCCTTCGGTATTCAATCCCGGCCCGCCTACCAAGTCCCCTCTTTTCCTGAGTTCCTGATTTCCTGATAAAATTCTAATTCTTTGTCCCTCCCGCCTCTAATCCAGATTTTGGATTCTACTCCTTCTTCGGGAGATTGCCTTTGGCAATCGGTCGCGCCGCGGCCACCACCAGATTGCAGAGTTCCCTGCAGAGGAGCGGGATGCGGTTTGACGGGAGTTCTCCGAGCGAGAGCTTGGAGGCTGGAAGCGAGGTGATCGGATGACCGGGCGAGAGATCCCAGAGGATCGTTCTGAGGCAGCCACCCTCCGAGGTGCAGCAGCGACCGACAAGTTCCGAGGCCTGATCATCCCTGAGGAGCTGGGTGATGCGATACATGCCGGTCTGACGGTCCAGGGTCTCCCGGAGAGCAGTCGGATGGAGCTTCCCGCGCAGCTGGGAAAGCCACATGCCAAGTGCGGCCGGATAAAAGAACTCAAGCGCCAGTTCCATCCCCTCCAGCGAACCCGCCTCGAGAAGCCAGCCCCGCTTGAGATTGGGAGCCGTCTTGAGGGGACGGAAGTTTCCCTCGGGATCATAGCGGGCGATCACCCGGGCATCCGAGGGGGCGGTGTGAACCACGAGATCATCCAGGCACTCATCATCGGCATGACGGAGCGTGAAATCAGACCCCAGAAGGATCTGGCCAATATGATGTCTCCCCTGCTCAAGGCAGGAGGCAAGCAGAAGGCGGGTGGTGGCGGGGGCTTCCATCGTTGGCCCCTGAGTCCCGATCAGTGCCTGGAGCGGCGCTTCACGTGAAGCTGAGCCAGTGACTTGAGCAACGAGGCCTGGACAAAGGCGAGTTCCTCACCGGCAAGTGCCTTCTCGGCAATCTCCTTGCGGGCGCGCGCCACGGCTTCCTCGGCGGCTTTCTCGTCGATCTCAGCCTCCGCGACCGCCATATCGGTCATCACGGAAACGCGGTCGGGCAGCACCTCGAGGAAACCGCTTCCGACGGCGAGGAAATGCTCGCCTTCGGGGGTCGTGTAGCGGAGTTCCCCGGGATTGATCTGGGTCATCAGGGGCATGTGATCGGGAAGGATCCCGATCTCACCCTCGACCCCAGGAACAACCACCATCTGGGCCTCGCCCGAGAAGGTGCGTGCCTCCGGGGTGACGATCTCGAGGTGCAGGGTTGCCATCTTAGGAGTTCTTGGAAGCCGCGACCACCTGGTCGATGCCGCCCTTCATGTAGAAATCACCCTCGGGAATTTCGTCCATCTTGCCCTCGAGGATCTCCTTGAAACCGCGAATGGTCTCGGCGATGGGCACATACTGTCCCTTCGATCCGGTGAAGATTTCCGCGACGTGGAAGGGCTGGCTGAGGAAGCGCTGGATCTTGCGGGCGCGGTAGACGGTGAGCTTGTCCTCGGGGGAAAGCTCGTCCATGCCCAGGATCGCGATGATGTCCTGCAGGTCCTTGTAGCGCTGGAGCACCTTCTGGACACCGCGGGCGACCGCATAGTGCTCCTCGCCGACGATCTCGGGCGCAAGCGCCTTGGAGGTGGAGGCAAGGGGATCGACGGCCGGATAGATGCCGAGCTCCGCGATGGAGCGCTCGAGCACGATCGTGGAGTCGAGGTGGGCGAAGGTGTTCGCCGGAGCCGGATCGGTGAGATCGTCCGCGGGAACGTAGACCGCCTGGAAGGAGGTGATCGATCCGTCCTTGGTGGAGGTGATGCGCTCCTGGAGATTGCCCATTTCAGCGGCGAGGGTCGGCTGGTAACCGACGGCGCTCGGGGTACGGCCGAGCAACGCGGAAACCTCGGAGCCCGCCTGGGAGAAACGGAAGATGTTGTCGACGAAGAGGAGCACATCCTGGTGCTTCTCGTCGCGGAAGTACTCCGCCATCGCAAGCGCGGTGAGGGCGACACGCAGACGGGCGCCCGGAGGCTCGTTCATCTGGCCGTAGACGAGACCGACCTTGGATCCCTCCTCGAGGAAGATGAAGTTGCCGTCGGCATCCTTGACGGGATGGCCCTTCTCGTCTTTCTGCACAGCGATGACGCCGGACTCGATCATTTCACCGTAGAGATCGTTGCCCTCGCGGGTACGCTCGCCGACACCGGCGAAGAGCGAGTAACCGCCGTGCCCCTTGGCAATGTTGTTGATGAGCTCCATGATGACGACGGTCTTGCCGACGCCGGCGCCGCCGAAGGCGCCGACCTTGCCACCCTTGGTGAAGGGGCAGATCAGGTCGATGACCTTGATGCCGGTCTCGAGTACCTGGGCCTTGGTGTCCTGGTCGACAAGCGGGGGTGCGTGACGATGGATCGGGAGGGTCTTGTCAGCCTTGACGGGACCGCGCTCGTCGCAAGGTTCGCCGAGCACGTTGAAGATGCGGCCGAGAACCCCCTCCCCCACGGGGACGGAGATGGGCTTGCCGAGGGAACGGACGGCCATCCCGCGCTTGAGCCCCTCGGTGGAGGACATCGCGATCGCGCGGACCCAGTTCTCGCCGAGGTGCTGCTGGACTTCGAGGGTCACCTTGGCGGGCTTGCCGTCGATGGTGTAGTCGATCTCGAGGGCGTCGTAGATCTTGGGCAGCTTGCCCTCCTTGGTGTTGAACTCGGCATCGATGACCGGGCCGATGATTTGAACGATGGTGCCTGTGTTGCTCATGAGAGTGTGGTGGTTGGTTGGGGAAAAGGGTTAAGCCAATGCCATCTGGGCGGTGGTGATTTCGAGGAGTTCGGTGGTGATGCTGGCCTGACGGGCCTTGTTGTATTCGAGGGTCAGATCCTTCACGAGTCCCTTCGCGTTGTCCGTGGCGCTCTTCATGGCGACCATGCGTGCGCTCTGCTCGGAGGCCCGGGCATCGAGGATCATCTGGAAGACGGTGAAGTGGAAGTAGTAGGGCAGGACCGCATTGAGCACCTCGTCGGAGTCGGGCTCGAAGAGGAACTGTGCGCCCGCGGCCTTGTCGTCGTGGTCATGGCCGGCCGCCGCTTCCTTGGAAATCGGCAGGAGCGGGACAAGGACGGGCTTCTGGGTGAGCGTGTTGACGAACTTAGGATAGAGGACCGAGACACGGTCGGCTTCCCCCGAGAGGAACTTCTCGAGGCAGAACTTCGAGATCGCCTTGGTCTGGAGGAAGGAGGGGCTGTCGGGAAGGGAGAAGTCCGCGATCATGTTGCGGCCGGTGCGGGCCAGGAACGATGCTCCTTTCTTGCCGCAGGCGACGAACTCGGTCGCGCCGACATCTAGGGTCGCCGCTTCGCGGAGAACATTGGTGTTGAGCGCGCCGCAGAGTCCCTTGTCCGAGGTGACGAGCAGCACGAGGGTCTTCTTCACCGGACGGGCCTCGAGCAGCGGATGGGCCGACTCGCTGACCAGGTCGCGGAGCGACACGAGGACGCGGTTCAGGACCTCCGAGTAGGGATGACCCGCCAACGCCGCCTGCTGCGCCTTGCGCATCTTGGAGGCGGCGACCATCTGCATCGCCTTGGTGATCTGGGCGGTGTTCTTGACCGACTTGATGCGTCGGCGGATGTCGCGGGTATTGGCCATGGGCTGGGGCTAGTCGGTTTCCCGTACTTCTCCTGGGTTGCTTGATTCCTTAGCGGAAGATGACCTTGAACTCGTCGACCGCGGTCGTGAGTTCCTTCTCGATCTCGGCGTCGATCGCACCCTTCGTGCGGATGCTGGTGAGAACGGCTTCCTTTCGGGTGTTCATGAACTGGGCGAGCTGGTTCTGGAAATCTTTCACTCGATCGACGGCGATCGCGTCGAAGTAGCCCTTCTGCATTGCCCAGAGGATGGCGACCTGAAGCTCGACGGCCTGGGGATTGTACTGCTGCTGCTTGAAGAGCTCGACGATGCGCTGGCCGCGGTCGAGCTGGGCCTTGGTACGGGCGTCCAGATCGCTACCGAACTGGGCGAAGGCGGCGAGTTCGCGGAACTGGGCTAGATCGCCCTTGAGCTTTCCGGCCACCTGCTTGGTCGCCTTGATCTGGGCGGCGGAACCGACGCGGGAAACCGAGAGACCCACCGAGATCGCGGGACGGATGCCCTGGTAGAAGAGATCGGTTTCAAGGTAGATCTGTCCGTCGGTGATCGAGATGACGTTCGTCGGGATGTATGCAGAGACGTCGCCGGCCTGGGTCTCGATGATCGGAAGGGCGGTGAGCGATCCGTTGCCTGCCTTGGTGCTCAGACGTGCGGAACGCTCGAGAAGGCGGCTGTGGAGATAGAAGACGTCGCCCGGATAAGCCTCACGACCGGAAGGACGCTTGAGGAGGAGGGAGACCTGGCGGTAGGCGACGGCGTGCTTGGAGAGATCGTCGAAAACGATCAGCGCATCCATGCCGTTGTCCATGAACCACTCGCCCATGGCCGCACCTGCGAAGGGGGCGAGGTACTGGTTGGTGGCGCTGTCGGATGCGGGCGCGGAAACAATGATGGTGTCGCGCAGGGCGTCGTTGGCCGAAAGGATGTCAACAACGCGGGCGATGTTGGCGTTCTTCTGTCCGACGGCAACGTAGATGCTATAGACGGGACGGAACTTGGGATCACCGGAAGCCTCGCCGACTCGGTTGATCTTGGCCTGGTTGATTATTGTGTCGATGGCGATCGTGGTCTTGCCGGTCGCGCGGTCGCCGATGATGAGCTCGCGCTGTCCGCGGCCGATGGGAATCATGGCGTCGACGGACATGATGCCGGTGGAGAGTGGCTGGCTGACGCTCTGGCGCTTGATGATGCCGGGAGCGATCTTCTCGACGGGATAGAACTTCTTGGACTGGATCGGTCCCTTGCCGTCGATGGGCTGACCGAGAGAATCGACGACGCGGCCAAGGAGTTCCTTGCCGACGGGAACCTCGAGGAGACGGCCGGTGGCCTTCACCTCGTCACCCTCGGAGATGGAGGTGTAGTCGCCGAGCACAACTGCCCCAACCTCGGTCTCCTCGAGGTTGAGCGCAATGCCGTAGATGCCGCCGGGAAACTCAAGCATCTCGTTGAGCATGACGCCTCCGAGACCCTCGATACGGGCGACACCGTCGCCGATCTCGCGGACGGTTCCGACATTCGATTTGGTGACGGTCGAGTTGGCGAGTCCGTCGATCTTCGCTTCAAGTTCTTGCAGGAGGTTGCTCATGGTGTGTGGGTGTTAAGAGGAAAGGTAGGTGAGGGTGATGTGTTGGGTGCGAAAGAATCAGGAGGCAAGGGCGTTGAGTCGGGAGACCACGGTGGCATCCCAGACCTCGCTCCCGATACGGATGCGCGACCCTCCGATCAGCGAAGGGTCGACCTTGGTTTCGAGGGTGACCGTACCGCCGTCCCTTTTTTCAAGGGACTTTTGTATGGTGGCGCGTGTCGACTCATCAACCGGTGCGGCACTCTCGATCATGGCGTGGTGCTTGGCCGACTCGAGACGGATCAGGCGCGTGAATTCCTTGAGGATCTGGAGTGAATGGCGTGGTGCCGACTTCACCAGCAGATCGGCGATGGAGAGGGCCTTCGATGAGTCGGGGCGACCGGTGGCATCGAGCGCCGCATCAAAAAGTTCGCGTGCCTTGCGGCGTGCTTCCTTGGGGATCTGCATGGTGAAGTCGTTGGCTGAAAACTAGGATGCGAGATCCTTGGCGGCCTCTTCGCTGAGGCGCTTCTGATCCTCGGGAGAGAGAACCTTGCCGGCGACCTTGGCGGTGGTCTTGACGACCAGGGAAACCATCTCGCGCTTCACCTCGTCAACCATGCGGTTGCGCTCGGAAGTGATCTCGTGGCGTGCGCGCTCGACGATGGCGGCGGATTCCTTGACGGCTTTCTCCATCTCGCGCTGGGAGAAGGCCTCGTTGTTCTTGCGGGATTCCTCAAGCAGGATCTGGGCGTCATCATTGGCCTTGCGGAGGACCTCCTGATAACGGAGCTCTGCCTCGGCCAACTGCTTCTTGATCTTTTCCGCATTGAGTTGCCCCTCCTCGATGCGCTTGCGGCGCTCCTCGAGAACCTTGAGCAAGGGTCCGAACGCAAAGCGATTCAGGACGAAATAGACAATGATGAAGAGAACCAACTGGGCGATGAACTTCGGCCAGGTGACCCCGAATTGTTCGAAAATTTGAGTGAGCATCTGCAGTGCGATTCTCTTTGCGGTGTTTGTGAAATGCTTCGGGGCGCCCTCCCTTTATCGGAAGGCACCCCTAGGCAAGGGATTGTTTCTTAACGGCCCTGGAAGGCGAAGATCAGACCGAAGATCGCGATGGCCTCGGCCAGAGCGATGGTCAGAATGCCGATCATGAGCACCTTGGGAAGGGTTCCGGGATTGCGGCCGATCGCCTCGACCATGCGGGCTCCGATGAGACCGATGCCGATGGCGGATCCTGCGCCGGCGACGCCGAGGGTGAAACTTCCGGTCACTCCGGCCGCAACGGCTTCAGCGATGATGGTGGGTAGCATGTGATGTGGGTGTTTGGGTTGGTGTTGTTTTTCGGTCGCCGTCCACGTCCCGCATGGTCCCGACGGCCAAAAGTCTGGAAAGAAATCAGTGTTCCTCGTGTGAAGTGGAAAGCTGGAGATAGACGATGATAAGGAGCGTGAAGACCATCGCCTGAAGGAAACCGACCAGCAGCTCCATGAAGTAGAAAGGGATGGGAACAATGCAGCTGAGAACAGCGGTGAGCCACTGAGGAGCGTTGAAGAGATTGCCGATATTGATCATCGTGCCGAGAAGGTTTTCCCCAGCAAAAATGTTTCCGTAAAGTCGCAGAGAGAGCGAGACGGGACGCACGGCGATCGAGAGAACCTCGAGAAGGCCGACAAAGAAAAATAGGGGAACCAGCAGGAAAAGGATCGGACCCTTCATTCCGCCCTTCACTCCGAAAAGCTCTTTGAGGAAAGCGATCGGGCCGGTCTCCTGCATGGTCCAGATGAACCAGAGAGTCATGGAGACAGCCGCAAGGGCGAGGGTCATGTTGAGGTCTGCCGTGGTCGGTCGCAGGAGGGGAATGAACTCCTTCTGACCGTGGACCACCTCGGACCATCCGATCGATCCGACGCCAGGAAGAAGGCCGAACCAGTTCGAGATGAGGATAAAGATGAAGAGTGATCCCAGGAGCCCGAAGGATTTGCGGGTCATCTTGTCACCGAGGATCCCCTCGACCGCCCCGTAAAAACCCTCGACGATGGCTTCCAGAAAATTCTGACCGCTTCCGGGAATCACCTCGATCCTGCGGGTGCAGGAACGGACGATCCAGACAATGATGCCGACGACGATGAGGTTCACCAGGATCGAGTTGGTGAGCCAAGGGAGGAAGTCATTCAGGAACGAGGGCGTCTCGGCGGAGAGGGCCGCGCTGGCGATCAGGGAAGGGGCAAAAACCATGGGTGTCGTCTGGGAATCCTAGAAAATTGAAGGGGGTAGATGAAAGTCCACAAAGACCGTGGTGGCAAGCGCTTTTTGAGAGCTTGTGAAATTTTTCACAAGCTCACCTGTCGCATCCCGGAAGTCCAAGATTCCCCAGTTCTGAAAACCATCATGGAAGTGAACAGTTAGCCGCGTTATGCAGATGCGCTTTTTTGTAACACATCCTTGATTTTCGGGTCGGAGCGGTACTCGTCGAAAAGAGGATCCTTGAGCAATTTCCTGAAAAGGTTCGGAGGATAGAATTCACGGGCCCTCTCGAGAAAGAAAACCGCCTCGTTCACCCGCTTCTGCTGAAGGGCAATGCACGCGGCCACGAGCGCCTGCTCACCGGACATCGACGTGATGCCGGCCATGGAAGGAACTTCCTTGGAGGGATCGTTCTGCAGGCGTGTCAGCGCTTCCTTTGCCGAGAGATAAGACTCGTTGAGTGATGCATCGGAACGCAGCACCCCTTTGTGCAAAAGGTCCGCGGCACTCCGGTAGGAACCGGTGGAACGCAGGAGATCGGCCCACTGGTCGTAGACGGCGGGATCGGAAGGGCGCAAGGAGGCATAGTGGCGGAATGCGGACTCGGCAACCGATACCGGATCAGCCATCTTCTGAGCCGGTGAACCCCGGACCCCTGATTTGCGGAATTCAACAATTGCAAGCAGGAGCTGCGATTCGTCCTCCAATTCCTTTTTGGACAACGACTGCCTCAGCGACTGTTCCGCAAGCGCATACTCGCCGGTCAGCAACGCCGCGTTTCCGATGAGATAGTCGATGCCCGCGAGCGTGGGTTGGATCCCCTGGACTTTTTGAAAATCCACAAGCGCCTTCTTGTAATTTTCCGCGGATAAAGAACCGAATGCCTCGTCAAGCAACGACTCAGAGGCGGAAGACGGCAAAACCCCTTCCGTCAACGAGGGTGATTTGTCCGAGGCGGACTTCTCGACCCCCTTGTAAAAGCGCTGTCCCGCAACGAATCCGGCAAAACCGGCCGCGGCAATGCTCAGGACGAAACAGACAACAATGATCATCCGTTCATTCCGTTTCCTGGCGTCGTGTCTTCCCCCACCTCGTCTGCCGCGGGAGCCTTTGTTCCGCCCGCCAGCCATGCCCAGGATGGAGCCACTCCGTCCACGATGACTCCTGCGGCGACGGCCACTCGAGTGCATACTCCCCTCCCCTTCACGAAAATTCCCGCCCATATCCCGGGCGGCTACGGGAGATCCCCCCTGATTTTCCCCTTCATCGGGTGTCTTATGCGTATCCATGTCAATCGACGGGTTGAGGTTCAAAGATGCTGAGAAAATCGGGAGCGGTCGGAACGTTGGGAATCGGGTTATGCCCAGACATCCGAAGATGAACGAAGGCATGAGGTGCCGTCGATTTTTTTGTTTCCCGTTTGCTGAAGGGAACAACACCTAGTAAAGGTTGGGGCTTCGCACGATTTTCCGCACGGTCGCCCCGCGGCTTGCGGCACCAACCAAACACCACCACACACCCTCTTTATCATGAGCTCCATCCCAAAAGTCTTTGTCGCAGATCCCGTCTCCACACGCGGAGTCGAAGCCCTTGCGGAGGGAGGCGTCGTCGAGGTGGTTGTCAAGACCGGCCTCAAGGAGGAGGAGCTGATCAAGATCATTCCCGAGTTCCATGGCCTGGTCGTCCGAAGCCAGACCAAGGTCACGCCCGCCGTCTTCGAAGCAGCCAAGAACCTCAAGGTTGTCGGTCGCGCCGGCGTCGGCATCGACAATGTCGACGTGGAGGCCGCCACCAAGCACGGCGTGATCGTCATGAACGCCCCCGGCGGCAACACGATCTCCACCGCGGAGCACGCCTTCTCCCTGATGCTCGCAACGGCCCGCTTCATCCCGCAGGCGGACGCCAGCATGAAGGCCGGCAAGTGGGACCGCAAAAAGTTCGAGGGCGTCGAGCTTCACGGCAAGACCCTCGCCATTCTTGGCATGGGACGCATCGGCACCGAGGTGGCGCGCCGCGCGATCGCCTTCGGCATGAAGGTCCTCGCCTACGACCCCTACATCTCCGCCAGCAAGGCCCGCTCCCTCCAGGTCGAGGTCGTCGAGAAGGTCGATGACATCCTCCCTCAGGCTGATTTCATCACCGTCCACATGCCGTTGACCGAAGAGACCCGTCACATGATCGGCCGCAAGCAACTCCCCCTCCTCAAGAAGGGCGTGCGCATCGTCAACTGCGCCCGCGGCGGCCTCATTGATGAGGAAGTTCTCGCCGAGGGACTCAAGAGCGGGCAGATCGGCGGCGCGGCGCTCGACGTTTTCGAAGTCGAACCCCTTCCCGCCGAGTGGCCCCACCGCGATGTCCCGAACCTCGTCCTCACCCCTCACCTGGGCGCCTCCACCGCCGAGGCCCAAGAACTCGTCGGCATCGAGATCGCCGAGGCCGTGCGCGCCACCCTCCTGCAGGGTGAGATCCGCAACTCGGTTAACATGCCCAACATCGACGCCAAGACCATCTCCACGCTCGGTCCCTGGATCGAACTGGGTGGTAAGCTCGGCCTCTTCCTTGCACAGATCGCCCCGAAGCGCGCCGAGAAGATCTCCATCCGCTACAGCGGCCGCCTCGTCGATCTCGACCTCACGGCGGTCAGCCGCTCCCTGGTAACAGGATTCCTGCGTCACAGCCATGGAAACGACGTCAATCCGGTCAATGCCCCGGCCATCCTCCGCAGCCACGGTCTGGAGGTCGTCGAGACACGCCAGAGCGAGGCGGGAGAGTTCACCGATCTCATCGAGGTCTCCATCACCCAGGACGGTGTCACCGCCTCGGTCGGCGGCACCCTGTACGGATCCAAGCCCCGCATCGTCACGGTAAACGGGCGTTTCGTCGAGGGTGTCCCCTCGGGAATCATCCTTCTGCTGGAGAACCGCGACCGCCCCGGCATCGTCGGCCACCTCGGCACGATTCTCGGCGGCAGCAAGGTCAACATCGCAAGCATGTCGCTCAGCCGCAACGAGGTCGGAGGTCAGGCTCTCACGCTCCTGAATCTCGACTCCGCCCCCGGCGAAGAGGTGCTCGCGAAGGTGACTTCCGACGCCGACATCTCCTCGGCGAAGGTCATCCGCCTGTAGACCACCAGCGACGCTCCATGCCAGAGTCGAATTCGTTGATTCTCGCCGGGGATCTCGGCGGAACCAATTTCCGTGTCGCCGTTTTCCGCGACGACACGGTGTTGACCCGCCTCCACGAGGCGAAGTTCCGTAGCGCGGAGCATTCCTCCCTGGAGGAGATGGTGAGGCTCTTCCTCGGGGGCATCACCTTGGATTCACCCCTGGAGGCCGCCTGTTTCGGGATTCCAGGGCCTAACGTGGGGGGCATCATCATTCCGACCAATCTCGGTTGGAAAATCGAAGTCAACGCCCTGCCCGGCTTGCTCGGAGTCCCCAGGGTCGCAGTGCTGAATGATCTCGAGGCCACCGCCTACGGTCTTTCGGAGCTGCGCCACACCGATCTTGCCCTGCTTCAGGCGGGATCGGGATCGCGGGCGGGAAACCAGTGCGTCATTGCTCCCGGGACCGGCCTAGGCGAGGCGGGTCTGTTCTGGGATGGGAAGCGTCATACGCCCTGGGCCTGCGAGGGAGGCCATGCCGACTTCGCCCCCACTGATGACCTCCAACAGCATCTTCTTGACTTCCTTCACCGCGAGTTCGGCTGTGTCAGCTTTGAACGCGTCGTCTCAGGAACTGGGATTCCGAACATTTACCGATTCCTCAGGGATACCGGGCGGGGCATTGAGCAGGCTTCCGTGGCCCGTGAAATGCTGAGTTCCGATCCGGCGGGCGTGATCAGTCGCCACGCCGCGGAGGGAACCTGCCCCCTCTGCAGCGCCACCATGGATCTCTTTGTCCGTACTCTCGGCGCGGAGGCCGCCAACCTGGCCCTCAAGACCATGGCCACGGGCGGCGTCTTCATCGCCGGCGGGATTCCCCCCAAGATCCTCCCCTTCCTCCGCCGCCCCATCTTCCTCGAGAGCTTTCTCAACAAGGGGAGAATGAGGCCCCTGATGGAAACCATGCCCCTCAACATCGTTCTTAACGACGAGGCCGCCCTGCTGGGCTCCGCACGTCGCGCCTCAAGGATGCTCGAGGATGCCGGAAACCAAAGGTTGAAGGGGTAAGTTCCCCGACGCCGTGGCGGGATTTTTGGAGCCGGTGTTCTCTTTCAGGAAGTCCTGATCGATTCGGCAAGAGTTGCCGCCATCTCCGAGACCGTTCGGGAGACGGGATTGTCGGGGGATGACACGATCAACGGCGTACCCGCGTCGCCGGCAATCCTCAGTGCCGGATCAAGAGGAAGGGCCCCGAGGAAGGGTACTCCAAGGCGCGACGCCTCCCTCTCCCCGCCCCCGCTGCCGAAAATCTCATGCCGACGGCCCTCGGGATCGATGAAGCCGGACATGTTCTCGATGATCCCCAGGATCGGCACATTCGTCTTCCCGAACATCGAGACCGCCTTGCGTGCGTCGATCAGTGCCACTTCCTGCGGCGTGGTCACGATCACCGCACCGGTCAGCGGAACCGTCTGGACGATCGTCAACTGGATGTCACCGGTGCCGGGAGGCAGATCAAGCAACAGCACGTCCAGGTCCCCCCACAGGACATTGCGGAGGAACTGCTGGGTATACCGTGTCACCATCGGCCCCCTCAGGACCGCGGGGGAATCATCCTCGAGAAGTAACCCCATCGACATCATGCGGAGGCCGTGGCGAATCACCGGCTCGATCCGGCCCTCCTCGTCGGCATAGGGACGCTCCTTCGCACCGCACATCAGGGCGATGCTGGGGCCGTAGAGATCACAGTCGCAGAGACCGACTCGCAATCCCCCGGCGGCCAGCGCCGAGGCAAGATTGACCGAGACCGTGGACTTGCCGACCCCCCCTTTGCCGCTGGCCACGGCGATCACATGGCGCACTCCGGGAATCGGAATCGGACCCTGGCCGCCGGACTGGACGGGGGCCTGGACATCGACCAGAACTTTCACGGGGGGCATCCCCGCCTCGGCGGCAAGGGCCTTCACCACACGGTCGCGAAGCTCCGAGGCGACTCCCGTGTCATTGGTCGCGATCACCAACTGGACGGTCACCTCCTCGCCGATCCGGATCTCGCGGACAACCCCGAAGGAGATGATGTCTCGTGAAAATCCGGGATAGGAAACCTTGGCCAGCAACGCGCTGACGCTCTCTTTGGTGGGAAGTGATGGCATGATGGTGTGGTGGTAAGATTCTAGCAGTTTTTTCTCAAATGACTCGGAAGAATCCCGAGTTGCTCCCTGTATTTTGCGATGGTTCTCCTGGCGACCTTGAGCCCACGCTCCGCAAGCGCCTCCACGATCTCCTGATCGCTGAGCGGCGAGTGACGGGTCTCCCCGTCAACCATCCCCCGGATCGCGGCTTTCACCGTCTCATTGCTCACGGCGGAGCCATCGGAATTCTGGAATCCGGGAGTGAAAAAGTACTTCATCTCGAAGAGTCCCTGCGGGGTCTCCATGTACTTCCCCGAGACGGCGCGGCTGACGGTCGTCACATGGACACCCACCGCATCGGCGATCTGGGCCATGATCAGCGGCTTGAGCGAACCCGCCCCCTGCCGGAAAAAGTCCTCCTGACGCGAGACGATCTGGTTGCCGATGGCCAGAAGGGTCTGCTGACGCTGCTCCAGGCTGCGCATGAAGAACCGGGCGCCGCGGATCTTCTCCCTGAGGTAGAGAAGCAGCTCCTCGTTCTGGCCACGCCCGGCGAGCAGTTCCTTGTATTCCTTGTTGATCTTCAGGCGCGGAAGTTCCTCCTCGTTCAAGCGGACTAGGAATCCGTCCTCCCCACCCTCCCCGTCGGGCTTCGGGACAACGATCAGATCGGGGATGACACCCTGCTCCTCCGACTCCGCAAAGGGACGCCCGGGATTCGGCTCAAGGGTTGCGATCAGCCTCGCCGCGGCGGAGACATCGGAGAGGGGGACGCGCAACTCCCTCGCGATCTCCTCGTAGCGGTGCCTCGCCAACTGCTGCAGGTGATGACGGAGAATCCTTGCGGCAAGACCATTTCCCTCCCCGCGCCTGGTCAACTGGAGAAGCAGGCAATCGGCAAGATCGCGGGCGCCGACACCGGCAGGCTCGAATCCGCGGATCTTTTCCAGCACGCGTTCGAGCGACGTTTCGGAAACACCGGCAGAGCTTGCCAGTTCCTCGGGCGACGTTCTGAGATAGCCATCCTCATCAAGGCTTCCCGCGATCAACTCCACCAACGGAAGTTCCTGATCGGGAAAACCGGCGGCCTGATCGATGACATGGCTGCGAAGCGTGGGTCGTGAAGCACGCGATTCAAAAAGAAAATTCCGCTTCTCCTCGTCCACCGACGACCAGTTTCCCGCCGCGGAGCTCTGGGGGAGATAATCGCGCCACTCGTCCTGAAGCGAAACACCATGGTCGGATTCACGCGGCGAAGGATCGGGCTCCGGATCCATGGAATCACCCACCGCGACCTCGGAAGGATCCTCCTCCAGCACGGGATTGGAAGCCAACTCGGAGGCCACCAACTGACGAAGCTCGGCCACGGGTGCCTGGAGCAACTGCAGACTCTGCTGCATCTGGGGCGAGAGCACCTGCTGCTGGGCAACTCCCGCGATGAGTTCCATTCCTGCCATCACACAAGAGGAAGGCCGGCGACATTCCAGTGCAAGCAACTTTTGGGCCAAAAACTTCCCCGGACTGCACTTTTCCGATTTTTCAAATCACGGAAGAGTGGCTGCCCCGCATGGATTCGAACCATGAATAATGCCTCCAAAGGGCACTGTGTTACCGTTACACCACAGGGCAAACGCGGAATGTTTCTACCCTCATCAGGGATCCTCGGCAACGACAATCCCCCGACCTGTCCATGGGCGTCATTCAATTAGCCTTCTCATGGAGCCGTCACTTTAGTTCATTGATTGTCCGCCATGACCATGAAACTTCGTAACAGGCTGATCGCGTTGGTCTGCCTGATCATTTTCCTCACACTCGGCTTCCTGCTCTTCCTCTCGACAAGCCCGAGGAAACCTTTCGCGGTCATCCTCTTCGTGGCGGACAACATCAACCCCTCCTCCCTCAGCGCCGCAAGACTCTACTCCGGCGGTGGTGACGCAAGACTGCAACTCGAGGAATTTCCCAACACCGCCCTCTGCCGGAATGCCGCAAACGATTTTTCGGTACCCGATCACGCCTCTGCCTCGACTCAGATCGCTGGCGGCAGGCGCGTGAACCAAAATGCGCTATGCATCGATGCGGAGGGGGCCAGACTCAACTCCCTGCTCGAGGAGGCCGCAGCAGCGGGACGCTCGACGGGCCTTGTGACCAGCGGCTCCCTGACCGGCCCGACCGCCGCCGCCTACTACGCTAAGTCTCTTAACGCCGCGAACACCCCCGACGTGGCGCGCCAGTTTTCCTCCCATGCCCCCTTTGACTTTGTTGTCGGGGGTGGTGCGGGAGATTTTGAAACACAGGAGAAGAAAGATGATAAGGAGGCCCCTGCCAAGGAATCGCCCCAGGCCCGGCAGAACGGACATGACGGGATGGCGACCCTGCGCACGCTGAATGAAATCGAAAGCCAACCTTTCTGGAAAAAGACACCGAGGCTCGGCCTGCTTTCCTCGGGCGCACTTCACGAGACATGGGGCAGCCAGGATTCCGAAACCCCCGCCCTGTCTGATCTGGTCAGGGTTGCCATCAAAAACCTCCAGACCAACCGACGCGGGTATCTGCTCGTGGTGGATGATCCCTCGATCGCAGCTGCTGCTGCGGGAAATGACGGGGAGACGATGCTTGGAAGGATCCTCTCCTTTGATCAGGCGGTCTCCACCGCCCGTCATTACGCCGGAGACGACGCACTGATCGTCGTGACGGGAAGGGAGAACATCGGCGGACTGCAACTAAACGGCTACCCCTTCCTCCGGGACAAAGGCGTTGCGATCCTCGCCCTGAACAACCAAGGGTACCCCTCGATCTGCTGGTCAACCGGCCCGGGATACTCCATCGAAGGTTCCGGAGAAATGATCCAGAAAAAGAAGGGCACCCCTCCCTCCCCCGGGATCCTATCCCAACCCTCCGCTTACCGCCTCCCTAACGCCGAGGGGACAGCCGGGGATGTGCTGGCCTTCGGAATCGGCCAAGGATCGGAACAGATCCACGGATTTCTCAACCTGACCGATCTCAACCGAATCATCAGGGATTCCCTTTAAGGAATCGCTGAGTTAGTCGCATAGAGGCCGTTGCGGATGGATGCCATGGGGGGGGGTAAAGAGAAAGATGAGTAGACCTTTTTTGCGCTCAAGTAGACTGAGTCAAATCTCTCGACTGAACCTCGGAGTTCTGGTTTGAAGCTTTCCAGGAGGTGTTTTTTTGGCTCTCCGCTTTTTTGAGTAGGTAGATCAACCAGGTATCACTGACGAGCTCTGCATCCTTGGAAAGAAATAGACAAAGATTTTTCATCAGGAACTCAAGAACTCAGGAAGAGAGGGGAAGTTCAATATACGAACTGAGGAGCTCCCATGGGAGAGGTCACGAAGCCAGTCGGGACAGGGCTGAAAGGCCATGACCTGATATCCATTCGGCCCCTCTCTTTTTTAAGATCCATAGATGGGCAACGGCTATGCCCTTGGTGGTTGATAACCCGCATTCCTCCCTTTCTTTTCCTGATTTCCTGTTTTCCTGATTATTCCTCTGTATCTCGTCTTCACCCACTGAAAACAGCGAGGAGCCTTTTTTTTGCTTGGTACAAACCCTTTATTGGATCAGATGCTCCAGCGAGGGATCGGGCGGAGCGCCCAATGCAATGGCCTTGGTGTAATGTTTCTTGGCCATCATCTTCGCAGGGGGTTTTCCAGTCGCGTAAATCACGGCCAGGTTGAAATGGGCATCGGCGTACTGCGGATTGATTTCGAGCGCCTTCATGATCTCGCTCTCACCGGCACCCCCCTTCCCGGATGCGGCAAGGACAATTCCAAGATAGTTGTGCGCCGTGAAGTCCTGCGGGTTGATGACGATCGCTTTTCTCAAGACCTTCTCGGCATCGCCCATACGCTCCTGGCGATAATGGACGATGCCCAGCGTGGTCAGGGCGAAGGAGCTGTCCGATGATTTTTGGGAAGCCTTCTGGAGAATCTCCTCTGCTTCCTTGAGCTTGCCGAGTTGAAACTCCACGACACCAAGATTGGAAAGTGCGAAATAATCGTCGGGAGAGTATCCCAAGGACTCCCTGAAGGAACTCTCAGCCTGTAGATAATCCTGCCTGTCGAACTCCTCCTTCGCCCTGGCGATGCATTGCTTGAATTTCCCCTGCCACGCGATGTCCTGGGTGGAGGCATTGGTGTCACCTTGGCCTGATGACTGGGGCGTTACCGAGGCAGTGGGTGCACCCTGTTCATTTTTCACAGCATCATCCTTGGTATCGGTTCCGGAGGGCTTGTCCGGCTGGGACATCGGAGCGGCAACCGATGCCTGCATCTTTCCTGCCCCGTCATCAGCAATCACAAGCTGGCCTTCCTTGAAGAGGGACCTTTCCTCAGGGGTGAGATTCACCGAGGGAGCCGAAAGCACGCCGATCTGCTCGGTCAGTGACTGGGACTGAATATTCAGGCGCTTCATTTCCTCTTCCATGAGACGGCGTGCCTGGGCCCTTTTGGCCTCATCCTTGACCTGCCTGATCACGATCCCGCGAAGGAGTGAGTTTTCATCGGAGGCATTTCCTTCGGCAACGGCACCCGATTTTCCCTTCTTCTTCCTTAGACGGGCGAGCTCGGATTCCTTCTCGGCAAGTTTCCCCTCGAGTTCCTTCATGGAGGCACCCTTACCCTGCAGCGAGGCGATCTTCTCCTTGGCCTCGGCCAGTTCGGCACGGAGCTTTTCCTCGGATTTGCGAAGATCATCGGCGGCCTTCTCACCCGCGGATCCGCTCTTGGAAATATCCGCAAGCTGGTCCTGCAACTTCTTCAGGCGATCCTCTCCTTGGGATGATTGTTGCTGAAGAGTGGTGACCTTCTGGTTGGCGGAGGCAAGATCGGCACGGAGTTTTTCCGCCTCGGACTTGGCATCAGCCAATGCCTTCTCCTTTTCGCGAAGCACCTTCTCCTGTTCCGGCCTGGATTTTGTCATTTCCTCCAACCGCCGCTGCGATTCCGCATAGTTTTTGGCATTCTGGTCGATCTGCTGCTGCAGGGCCTTCAGCTGCTCCTTGAGAGGCCCCTGATCGGATCCCTGATCAACAAGCCCGGCCATCCTGGAAAGGGATCCCTTCAACTGTTCCTGCAGGGAAATATTTTGCTGCTCCAGCGCTTCCTTGAGCGACTGAGCCGCCAGTAGTTTTCTTTGAGCTTCGGCCTTTTCCGTGGCGGCGGCACCTTCGCTCTCGGTCAGCTTGGACTTGGCCGTTTCAAGCGACTTGGCATTCTCCGCAAGCCGGACATTCAACTGGTCGATCTCCTTGGACTTGGCCACCAGTACCTCGTTCCGTTTTCCAAGTTCGCCAACCTTGCCGGTTGCTTCCGCAAGTTTGTCCACGAGCATTTGGCGCTCCTCCTCGAGCACGGCGC
Organism: Verrucomicrobiia bacterium; assembly: GCA_040380225.1. Taxonomy (GTDB): domain Bacteria; phylum Verrucomicrobiota; class Verrucomicrobiia; order Chthoniobacterales; family UBA6821; genus UBA6821. Next base: position 18,162 of record JBEIJN010000046.1, read on the forward strand.
GGTCGCTCTCCATGATCTTGATGCGGGAAGCGGATTTGGCAGCTGCTTCCTTGGCGGATTTTTCGGAGAGACCGGCCTGGGAGCGGGCCTCGGCCACGTTTTTCTGTGCAACGGCAAGCTGCTCCTGCAGTTGGGCGACGGATTTCTTCAACTCTTCCGCATCTTTCTGAAGTCCTTTGACTTTTGCTGCATCGCGGGCGGCTTCGGCAAGCCTGTCGGCCTGCTCGGAAATGCGCTTGCGATCCTCCTCGACCGCCATCAGGTCTGCACGCAGTGCGTCTTCCGTTTTCCGGGCCTCGGCCGCACTTTTTTTCGAGGATTCCTCCACCGAGGCAACTTGGTCGCCCGAACGCTTGATATCACGCCGGAGAACGCCCGACTCCTCCTGAAGGGATTTTATTTTCGTGCGCAACGAATCAATATCCTCGGTCTGTTTCTGTGAATCCGCCAGTTTGGAGGAGACTTCGGAAACCTGACTCTGAAGCTGGTTGTTCTTTGCAATGTATTCCTTGGCGGTTGATTCCGCCTGCTCCAGCTTGGCCTGGAGTTGCTTGATGGATTCCCGGCCGCTCTCGACCTCCTTGGAGAGGCCCTCGAACTTCTGCCGTGAAGCCGACCCCTCCGAGACTTTCTGACGGGCCTCCTCAAGTTGCCTGGTGAGATCCAACGCGGCAGCGGCCATCTTCTTTTCGCGCTGTTGGTAGAGTTCCTCCGTGGCGGTCTTGTCAGCCAACGCATCGTCAAGCCTCCTCTGAAGGTCCTTGATGTCCTTTTCCCAGGAATCCCGTTTCTTGAGACGGTCACTCAAGTTCGCCACCTGATCCCTGGCATCCAAGAGATCCTTATCAAGCTTCTTGCGCTCCTCCTCCCACTTGGCGGCGTCGAGATCCTTGCTTCTGTTTTTCTGCGAAGTAAGCGCTTCCCGGGCCTCCTGCAGATCGCTCTTGAGTCCATCAATCTGTTTCTTCAACCGTCGCACCTCGGCTGAGGAGTCGGAGAGCGCTTTCTGTTGTGCGCCCGATGAGGGGGATGCCGCATCAGGCGGGACAATCGTGATACTGGGTCCCTGCGCCCTCGAATCCTGAGTCCTTGACTCTTGATAGGTAGGGGTACGACTGGAGGGGGCGATGGAGGGCGCCTCATCGGGGACTCCTCCGGATTGCATCCGATCGACTCCCTCGCGGGTCTTCTTGAGCCGGTACTCGATGACCGATTTCTGCCAGGCGGGATCCTTGGCCGTGATCTCGACTAGGATGCTTTCGGCAAACCGGTATTTTCTTAAAGCCTCGGCGGAGTTGCCGTCACGCTCCGCTTTCTCACCCTGCTGGTACGCTTGGTATGCGGAGAGAAACTGCTCCGAGGGATCCGCCGCGCAGAGCGATGCGCACGCGGTGACAAACAGAATGGAAAACAGCTTTTTCAACATGACAGGGGACGTCGAAGCTACTCTGTTGAATACAAAAAATCCAACTCCCCTTTTCTCAAAGAACCGTGCCTACTCGTGCGGAGAGAAGGGTTGGCATGAACATTGTCAAGATTGTCACGGATCGGCCATTGACAGGTCAAGAGAGGCACTGCTAGGAACTCCTGACGGAGTACCACCATATCATGGATACCCTACTTGACCAACCAGTGCTTGTGCTCAACAGGTTGTGGCAGGCTATTAATACCTGCTCGGCGCGTCGGGCACTCGCCTTGCTCTATCAGGGACATGCCCAGGTCGTTGCCACGGACGGATCAAGCAACTTCCTGACCCACGATTATTCCAGTTGGAGACATTTCTCACTCTCCAATCCCGAACCTCGGATGCTACAGACCATCTCGCTGAGGATCCGCGTTCCGCGCATCATCGTCCTCTGCCTCTTCGACAGACTGCCGAAAAAGGAAGTGAAGTTCACGAGGCACAATGTGTTCGAGCGCGATAAAAACACGTGCCAGTACTGCGGCAACCACTTCGAGCGATCCGACCTGAACATCGACCACGTCCTGCCTCGCGACCGGGGAGGACAAACAACATGGGAGAATGTGGTCTGCTCTTGCATCACCTGCAACACCCGCAAGGGGAACCGTCTCCCTCACGAGGCCAGAATGCAGCTTCTCAGGAAACCGAAACGTCCGAAGTGGCGGCCGTTTGTGAACATCACCTTCGCTGGAGGAATCGACACAAGCTGGACCCACTTCATCGACCTGGCCTACTGGAACGTCGAACTGGGAGAGTAGTGACGCCAAAGGCGGCAGGCTTTTATAGTGAAGACCAAAGGCCTTTAGGGAAGCGCTGATTAAATCGCATAGAGACCGTTGCGGAAAGAATGGGCCGCGGGCAAGGCGGCTTGGCGCGAGCATCCCCGCAGTGGGCTGTAAGCGCCAAGCCTACACAGCCCCCCGGGCGGTTATCTCCGCAACCCGCAGGGCTGAAGCCATTTGTCGATTTTTGTGGCGTTGCTCGCTCGGGCGAGACCGCTGCGGGTATCGCCCTGCACTCACGCCTTCAAAAATCAGCAAATGCTCTTCAGCGGCCT
>JBEIJN010000047.1:0-20399 GCA_040380225.1 Verrucomicrobiia bacterium
GAGCTTCGCTTCGGGCGTTGAGACAGGTGGCTATGTCGCGCAGTCCTTCCCTCCAGGTCAACTGCGCAAAAGCCATGCAGATCAACTGCTGTCGGCAACCGAAATGCCGAACCTTGCTCTCCGCGTCGTAGCGTTGGACCAGCCTGTCGAGCGTCTGGCGATGAACGAGTTCGAGGACTTGGGAGAGGATGTAGCGGCCAGAGTTCATGGCCGAGTATCCTCAAAAACCGCCGCTCAAAGTTCAAATGCGTCACATCCATTTTGGATCGCAAATCACTCATCTTGAGGAATCAACAACAACCAATCACCTTCTCAACCGGACACTAGTGATATATTATATTAGTCTATTTGAAAACCCTTCATAAAAACGGCCATCCGCTTATTTATCTTCCTGCCCATGCGGCGGCGGCGAGGGAGACGCTGCGCCTCTATCCGGCCCAGTCGAAGAAAGCACGTTTTATCAAGGCTGCTCTTGGCGTGGCATTGAGGATAAGGATACCATTGCCCCTGAGGAGGCAACGCCCTCCGGAGTTTGATCCAAGGCTCATTGAGTGGGACGGAGATCGCACGGGGTATCTGGAATTTCGTCGGGATAGGATCGGGGTTTTTGCCGGCAATCCGAATGCGGAGGGGCGTCGTTTTATCTATCTCATCTGTGATGAGGGAGGCCGACCAATCTTCCTGGCAAAGGCCGGATTCGAGCCGAAGGCGATCGTGAAGGTCTGCAAGGAGCAGGAGTTTCTGAAGGCCCACGCCTCTAGGCAGGGTCTGCCTTCTGTGCAGGGAGTGTACTCTGCGGAGAGCGCCCTTGGGATAGTCATGCCTTTCTACAGGGGAGTGCATCCCCAGCGGAAACAAGATCAGGAGAGCGTGGGGAAGATTTTGGCCTCCTGGGTGCAGGAGGGAGCGGCCATTCCGATTGGTGAGATCCCTGCATGGCGCGCGATGGCGGCGCATAAGTCCGCGTCGGGGATGGCCGAGGGAGTTGGAAAGACTCTTGTGCAACCGGTGCTCGGGCATGGCGATCTGGTGCCGTGGAATGTGCTGATCGAATCGGATGGCACCTGGCGTGTGATCGATTGGGAGCGTGGTCAGTCAAACTGGGTGCCGGGCTGGGACTGGTTCCACTTTGTGATTCAGCCGTTGATTCTGGTGAAGAGGGTTCCCGGCCGGCAGGTGATCGATACGGTGGCTGCGCTCTTCCGCTCGGAGGACTTCCTGAGCTATGCGCGACAAACCGGAATCGAGAAGATCAGATGGGATCTCTTCAGGGGTTATCTGATTCATGCGCTGGAAGTTCTGAAGCCAACGGAGGGGAGGGAGGCGCTCCGTGATCTCATCGAGATGACGAAGACGCCGGAGATCAGGAATCGGATATCGGAAGCCGGGCATCCTTCCATTACCGAAGTCGTTGCGGTGATGCAGACTCCTCCACCCGCACACGGGCAGGCGATCATGAATCAGTATCTGCTGGAGGGAAGCTATCGGCAGATCCGCCTACATCATGTACGGATGGCTTTCTCGGAGGAGATTGCGGAGGTAGGGGGCTTCCGCTGGAAGAAGGTGACTCATCTCTTCTCGGTGCTCATCCGGATCATCGCGGCGCGGTTGCGAACGAAGTCTCCGGTGCTCTACTACCCTCCGGCGAGTCCGAACATGGTTCCCTTCCTGAGGGATTGCGTCCTGCTGATCTGCACGCGGTGGATGTTCCCAAGGACTGTCTTCCACTTCCATGCGAACGGGATCGCCGGACTCTATGCCCGTCTTTCAGGGGTGCTGAAGTTGGCCTTCCGCGCGGCCTATATGCGGCCTGACGACGCCATCGCGATCTCGGAATATGGGAAAGCTGACGGGGTCTTCCTGAATGCAAGGGAGATTAGGCTAATTCCGAATGGGATTCCCGATCAGGCAGGGAATGAGGGAGACGCGGCAGGGAATGGGGGAGACGCACTCGACACTCGACGATCGACGGTCGACTCAGCCGCTCCCACAATTCTCTTCGTTGGCATGGTGTGCGAGGAGAAGGGGGTGCGGGTCTTGCTTGAGGCGTGCCGGATCCTGCGGGATAGGGGTGTGGATTTCGTCTGCAAGGTTGTTGGAAGGGCATCCTCCGAAAAAGAGGAGCAGGGCCTGCGGAAATTTATCGGTGATCATGATCTGGGAAGCCGTGTGGCACTTGTCGGCCCTTTGCTCCATGAGGCGAAGTGGAATGCCTATGCGGATGCTGACATCTTCTGCTTCCCGACTTTTTATTCGGCCGAGTCCTTCGGCTTGGTGGCCGTGGAAGCGATGATGTCCTCTCTCCCGGTCGTGGCCACCAACTGGCGGGGTCTGCCCGATATCGTGGAGGAGGGAAAGACCGGTTATCTGGTTCCGCCGCAGGATCCCGAGGCTGTTGCGCAGAGGCTCGAGGTGCTGATCAGGAATCCCAAACTCAGGGAGACCATGGGAAGAGCCGGGCGCAGTCGCTATGAGGAGAAGTACACGGTGGAGAAGTTCCGCGAGAGGATGGAGGAGGTGTTGGCGGATGCGGGGAAGAATGGAGGATCGAGGATGGAGAATGGAGGTTTCTTGCAAGGGGTAGCAGATACAGATGCCCGCTCTGGGAAGGTCACTTTCTCGATCATCACGCCGAGTCTGAATCAGTTGGATTGGCTGAGGCTGTGTGTTGCGAGCGTGGCGGATCAGATTGCGCCGGAGGCGCAACTGAATGAGTCGAAAGTCGAAGGTCGAAAGTCGAGTGCCGTGTTTGGAATCCCTACTCCCAGATCCCAGCTCCCAGCTTCTGCTCAATCGTCTTTAGCAATTGAGCATATCATCCAAGACGGTGGGACGCCGGGGATCGAGGAGTTTGCCCGGGAGATAGGAGCGGAGTTTTACCGTGATGGGCAACTGCTCTTTGGCCCTCGACCCTCGACCTTCGACTCTAGACGCTATCGGCTCGCTATTTACAGCGAGCCGGATGCCGGCATGTACGACGCGATCAATAAGGGAATCGCCAGGATAAGCGGAGATCTCTGGGCTTGGATCAACAGCGATGAGCAATATCTCCCCGGGACGCTTGCCTATGTGGAGGATTGGTTCTCCCGACATCCGGAGAGCGATATTCTTTGCGGGGATGCCCTCTTGCTTGACGAGCAGGAGAATCCGCTCTCATATCGGAGAATGGTCACTCCGGAGTGGCTGCATACGAGGCTTGCCCATCTCTCGAATGCCAGCTGCGCTTCCTTTTACCGGAGCTCAATGATCGAGCGCGGAGGTGCTTTCAACACGGAATGGAGATCCATCGGTGATGCCGAGTGGATGGCACGGCTCTTGAAGATGGGAATGAGGGCAAAAAACTGCAGGAGGCTATTGGCTTCCTATGCCTTCACGGGGATGAATACGAGTGCGACTCCGGCCGCCTTTGCGGAGGGCAGGCGCTGGGCGTCGATGCCTGGTGCCCCGTCGCCATGGCTGCGCGTGCCGGTCGTGCTCTGGCATAGGGTCAGGAAATTCACGGCCGGCGCCTACTGGAAGAGGACGATCACCTATGCGCTGTATGAAAAAGGCTCAAAGGGCAGAGTGACAAAGACCGTGAAGGGACTCGGGTGGGGGTGGAGAGAGAGAAAGGGAAAATGAAGAATGGAGAGGACTGAGTCGATGGTCGAACGACGAGGGTCGAGGGCCAGAAGGGGATGGGAGATGAGGAAAAGGCAAAAGGGTGAACAAAGCTGCTGGGAACCGGCGCGGTAGACTGCGACAGAGTCGCAGCCCCGTAAGGGGCGGAACGGCTTCCAGGGGGAAGTGCCGTCAATGCTGAACCGGCAGGCGAGCCGAGTCCAAAGACGAGGGTCGAGCGACGAGCGCAGTCTAAACCGCTAACTGCTTGCCCCCAACCAAGGGCGGAAGCATGTTGTTGCTTCTCCCGCATCGATCTGTGTCGTATGCTGGGAAAGATGGTTTGCCGCCAATGAAGAATCTCATCCATCGTCTCGGGCTGAAGCTGATATGTCTTTTTTCGACGGAGATCCGCGATTGCACTAATGGGAAAAGGCTGGGGCGGGGTTTGGTTGTGGGTTGGGGCGGTTCGGCAAGTGTGCTGGGCTACAAGGGGCGTCCCTTGATCCCGGTGTTTCCGCCGCAGAAGCGTCTCTCTTTCTGGAAGCAGCGGTTTGGGTTCACCTGTCATCCTGATCCTGATTTTCCCCGTGTTAGCGGTGAGGGAAAGCCGACCGGAAACCGTGTGCTCAATCTGGTGGTCACGCATCGCGGTGGGGACGCATTCCGGGCGCTCAAGGAGGCATGGCGTCGAGTCTGCCCGGAGGAGGATCTATGGTTTGTCTTCGGGGGGAGTCGTGAGGATTTCGAGAGTCTTGAGACTGCCAGAAAGGTTTTTGTGGATGATCCGCAGATGCGTACGCGTGATCATCAGCGGGAAAAGCAGTCCTATGCGGGGTTGCTGAAGGCCGTTACCCCGATCATCGAGCGCGAGGCTCCCGATTACGTGCATCTGTGCGAATACGATCACCTTCCGGCCGTTGCCGATTTGAATGAGAGGCAGGTGGAGGTGATGCGTGCCGAGAGGGCCGACCTGTTGGCCCATTACCTGGTGAGGACCGACGGAACCAACCATCCGATTGCACTCTCCCATGAATCGGATCCGGCATTCGCGCGTCTTTGGAGCTCGATCACTCGGCGTGACGGATCTCCTGCGGTCTTCTGGATGTTTGGCAGCGGCTCGTGCTGGACGAGGGATGCCTTCCTGGCTGTTGCAAAAAAGCCCCTCGGCATCAGGTGCTATTTTGAGATCCACCTGCCGACGCTGGCCCACCATCAGGGTTTCCGAATCCGATGCTGGGATGAAAAAAAACACCTGATCACGAACCTCCCATCATCCGATGTCACTCTGGAAGAAGCGGTGAAACGGGGTGCCTGGACAGTGCATCCGGTGAAGTGAACCGGCCGACAATCCAATAGCTGTAAAATCTGAGATTTACCCGGCATGCAGCACAAGACGATCCATGTGATAGGAACTCCCCTCGAGGTAACGACCTACCGAAAAATGGCGGATTTTCTCCTGGATCATTCTGGCGAAGGTAAGCCCATGGTCGTCGATTTTGCCAACACGCAGATCGTGACGATGAAGCGCCATGACCCTCACTTTGCCAAGTTGGTCGAGTGCGTCGACCTGACGGCTCCCGACGGGATGCCGTTGGTCTGGGTGATGAACGCCAAGGGAGCGCGGCTCAAGGATCGTTTGTACGGGCCGACCTTCACGCGGCGGTTCCTTGCCTCATGCCCCGCGGATAAAACCCACTACCTGGTGGGAGGCTCGGAGGAGTGCGGTCGCAAATTCCGGGAGCAGATGCTGGCGATGAACCCTTCGCTGAATTTCGTGGGCGGGTACCATGGTCGCTGTTCCGGAGATGGTGAATTGGAGGATCAGAAGACGGTTGAAGCCGACATTCTCGAAAAACGCCCCGATTTTATCTGGGTGGGCTTGGGGACACCCAAGCAGTATGCATGGATCCATTGGATCAAGCCCCGGTTGGATCATGGCGTGCTCCTGGCGGTTGGCTTCGCCTTTGATGTGAATGCGGGGATGAAACCCGATGCTCCCGCATGGATGCAGCGTCTGGGCCTGACCTGGGTTTTCCGGATGGCGACGGAACCAAGGAGGCTGATCAGGCGCTATCTCAAGTGGAATACGCTCTTCCTGTGGTATCTCCTCAAGGATGTCTTGAGTGGGAAGGGTTGAGGCGCGATGGAAAAATGAAAAATGGAAAAGGAATGCGAGCTAAGCCGAGCGTCCAGCAGAGTATTTAAGCCGTTATGTTCACTTTCAGCTTTTCAGTATGTCCGCGTGCGGGTTCACCAATTGGCAATCAATAACCATGAATCTCCCTCCCAGGGGATGCATTCTCATTGAGATCTTTGGTTTTTGAGCGTTTATTCCAACCCATGAGTTTTTACTCGTTGTACCAACCGCTGGGTAGGATTGCGGTTGTCGTGCTTCTTGCCCTTTTCACCGTGGTTGCCTTCCGTTTTTCGGGATCGGTCGATGCCGTCACCAAGGAGGGTGTGATGATGAGGTTGCCGGCCCTGATCGGTTCCTTCGTCGGCAACGACCAATCTCTTTCCGAGGGAGAGCGCACGATTCTTCCAAAGGATACCCAGATCATCAAGAAGACCTACACGAACCATGCGGGAGAGACCATCAACGCACAGATCGTCCTCTCCGGTGCCGAGAAACGCAGCATTCATCGTCCCGAGCTCTGCCTTCCGGCGCAGGGGTGGTCGATTGTAGGACGCGAATACCTGCCTGTTGCACTCGCGGACGGCCGCACCATCACCGTGATGTGCGACACCATCACGAGGCCGGTGGAGGTGTCCCCCGGCGTGAGCAAACCTCTCACAAGCCTTTTCTGCTACTGGTTCGTCGGAGACGGAACCACAACCGCCTCGCACGTGAGGAGGGTTATGCTGACGAGCTGGGACCGCATGATTCACCACAAAAATCATCGTTGGGCCTACATTGCCGTGAGCGCGCCGGTGCTCGAGGGATTCAAGCCCGGTGGGCTCGGTGATAAGGAAACCCGCAGGATGCTCCTCGGGTTCATCGCTCAGCTTGCGCCCGAAATCATGAAAAAATGAGGTCGATACATACAATCTCATCCCGTCACGCCGAGCGGGAGCCTGTGATTCTTCTGTCAGCGACGATAGTTGGACTTCTTGGTCTTCTTCTGTCGGTCCAATACAGCTACGGGATCGGGACAACCACGTATTCCCTGGCGCAGTATATCTGGCGAACCTGGAATGATAGTGAGGATATGGGGCACGGCATGATCGTCGTGCCGGCCGCCCTGTTCCTGATCTACCATGATCGGGAACGGCTTCTTTCGATCACTCCGAGGACGGGTTGGGGAGGATTGGTGCTCCTGATCACAGGGTTGCTGATCTACTGGTGCGGTCATTTGGCCGACGTCACCTTTGCGGGACTTTTCAGCCTGATCGTCATCCTGGCCGGAACTGTCTGGTGGTTGCTCGGTTGGGAGTTCCTGAAGGCGCTTTCCTTTCCAATTGCCTTCCTGATTTTTGCGATCCCCTTTCCCGGCATCGACTCCATGGTGGCGCTTCCCCTGCGCTATCTGATGTCGAAGCTGGGGGTGGTGATCCTGAATCTCCTCGGAGTGCCCGTGGTGCTCGTGGGTACGGGCATCCTCTCGGCTCCTGATGCAGCGCAGCACCTTGCAACCGGGCAGAAATTCGCCGTCGATGTGGCCAATCCCTGCAGCGGCATCCGTTCGCTCTTCGCGCTCATGATGGTGGGGGCTCTTTTTGCCCATTTCACGTTGCAGGGAGCGTGGCGCAAGTGGCTTCTCTTTCTCTGCACGCCGCCGCTGGCCGTGCTCGGCAATCTGGTGCGTATCCTGATGCTCACGTTCGGAACGGTTGCCTTCGGAAGCGAATTCGCGCTGGGGAAAAACCCTCTGGAGCATCCCTCCTGGTTTCACATGCTGGCCGGTTATCTCGTCTTCATCGTGGCTCTTGCCGGAATGATGGGGATCGGCTCGCTGTTGAGCCATGACTGGACTCGGCCCGGATTGAGTAGGTCCCGCTCAAGTGTCTCTCCGCCTCGGAAAGATCACGGGGGTGGTGATTCTCTCGACAGTCACTGACGGGCATAACTTGCCCGCAAACGACGTGTTCTGAACACAGACTTGCCGCCGATGGAACAGCCTCTGTCGAATCTCACGAAAGCCCCAAGGTTGCTTCTTGTGGACGGGCATTACTATCTCTACCGCTCCTTCTTCGCGATCCGGGGGTTGACGAATTCCAAGGGTGAGCCGACGAATGCAATCTACGGATTCGTGAAGGCCCTTCGGAGGATGCTGAAGGATCTCAGGCCAGATTATGCCGCGGTGATCTGGGATGCCGGTCTGCCCGAGCGGAGGACGCAACTTCAGCCCGATTACAAGCAGCACCGCGACGAGATGCCTGACGATCTGGAGGTCCAGCAGGAACCGATCCAAGAGATCGTTCCGCTTCTGGGGGTCGCCAGCGTTTTTCTCGAGAACCATGAGGCGGACGACCTGATCGCCTCCTATGTCGTGGAGGCCCGGAAAGAGGGCATCGAGTGTGTGGTGGCGACCAATGACAAGGATATCCTCCAGATGGTCCGCGATGGAGTCTCCATCTACTCCACGGCCAAGGCCGACGTGGGAGAGGGGAACGGGGGATTCAAACTACTGGGGATTCCCGAGGTGACAGCGAAGTGGGGGGTCGAGCCCTCCCTCATTGCCGATGTCCTGGCCCTCACCGGAGACTCGGCCGACAATATTCCCGGAGTCCCGGGAGTGGGTGGCAAGACCGCAGCGAAGTGGATCAACCAGTATGGATCGCTCGATGCCATCCTGGTGGGGTCGGGGCTTGATCCCAAGGTGCGTGAGAAGGTGGAGGCCTCCCGTGCTCAGATCGAGAGCAACCGGGCCATGGTGGCCTTGGATCTGGATCTACCTCTGCCGCTCCCGATCCATGGAATGAAGGTGTCGCCGCGATATCCGGAGCTGGTGGAGGCAATGAGGCGGTGCGAGTTCCGCTCGCTGACGGCCGAGGTGGAGAGGGAAGCTGCGGCGATGAAACCTGAAGTTGGAAACCTGAAACCTGAGTCGGCGGAGGGAGTGAAAAGTGAAAAGTCGGGAGAAGGGCAGAAGTCGGGAGAAGGGCAGGAGTCAGAGGTCGGAGCTCAGGGGTCAGGAAGCACCAGCCAGAGTGCGACAACAGAATGCCCGGATGTGGCGGAGCGGTTACAAATCACTGATTCTTCATTGCTGATCGAAGAAAGAAACGGCGGAGCGAACGTGCCTGATGAGGACGGGTGTCTCGAACCAGCAATGAGCAATAATCAATCAACAATTCCTGCCTCGAGGCCTTCCGCCGCGGAGCAGGGTGAGCTTTTCTGATGAGAACCTCGCTTGTTCTGGGAGCCGGCCGCGGCCCTCGTCTGGAGGTGCTGGAGTTGATCCGTCGCTCTCTTGATGGGATGAGCGTGAAGGCGCTCTCCTCGGAACTTGGGATGAGCTACATGGGGGTGAAGGCGCACTGCATCGCTCTCTCCTCATCCGGATACCTGACCACCTGGAGGCAGCCTTCTGTAAAGGGGCGCCCCTTGATGCTCTACCGGCTGACGGAATCCGGTGAACAGCTCTTCACCGAGTCGGGACAGGATCTCGCGGTCGAGTTGCTCGGGGAAGCCGCCGGCCTCTTCGGTGCAACAGCCCCTCAGAAGTTGCTGATGATCTATTTCCGGAAGCTCGCGACCAGATACTGCGGAATGATCGCCTCCGAGGATGGGCTCGGCAGAGTGCGCGCCCTCGTGCGAATCCGTGATGCCGAGGGGAGGATCTCAACCTTGCACGAGGGACAGACTCTCGAGATCCGGGAATGTCACAATCCTCTCTCCTCCGTGATGAGGAACTACCCGGGAGCAACGGCCATGGAAGAAAGCATGGTGGCCGAGGTGCTTGGAGTTGCGGTTCGCAGGGAGGAACGGGAGGGAAGAACAGTTTTCCTTCTCGGTTGATACCAACGAACGGGATCACTATCTGCCCGGAAGATGCTCCGCGCAGTAGTCGGAGCCGTCGGATGCCACGCGGAAATCCAGTTCGGGATTACTGACATCCGTGCGCCCGCATTGCTCGCAGCGGTGAAGGGGTTCGCTCCCCCCGGAGGAGACTGCTTGCCGGGAAGTTACCATTTTAGGGGTTCGTATCCTTGGTGCAGTGAGTCCGAAGTTGCCCAGTAGCTGCCGGTGGAAGAAGAGAAGGTAATTCAGGAAGGAGGCACCGAGCGTGGCGGCAACGACAAGGGGTTGACCCAGTGTTGCCATCAGCATGATCACCGTACTGAAGAGGGCCAGCCAGGCGATCTTCACGGGGATGACGAAGAAGACGAGCACCTTGAAGTCGGGGTAGAGTGTCGCAAAGGCCAGCAGCAGGGAAAGGTTCAGGAAGGTGTTAGCCCTTCCGAGGACGACTCCGCTTCCCTTCATGCTGAAGAGAAAATTCACCAGTGTGCAGAGGATGACGCCGGACACGTAGAAGAGGGTGAGCTTTGATGCACCCATCGCGGCCTCCAGTCCGTCACCCAGATAAAGAAGAAAGAGCAGGGCAAAGAAGATCCAGAAAGGGCTCAGCGTCTCGGGAATGAAGATCCAGGTGACGAGACGCCAGATTTCGCCGTTGAGGACCAGTCTGGGATCGAGTTCCAGCATTGAGAGATAACCCGGTGCCAGCAAGTGAAGGATGAACACCAGGGCGTTGAACAGAGCCACGTAACGGATTAATCCGGGAATGGCACACCGGTCTGCGAGCGAGCGGAGGCGCTGGGGAAGGTGGATCGGCATGGGGTGGGATAGTGGCAGTAAGGGAGTGGATTTGGAATGACGAATGGTATCCGCGTCGAAGGGTGCCGTTCCCCAATGGCTTAACCCGGCTGTTTCCCTAAGTGGCGAATCGTCTTGATGATGGCGAAAATGACACAATCTTTTTGGTGGAAAGTGGTCGGGATGGTAGTAGGTTCCATTCATGGGCCTCCCAGAGGAAATCCCCAACATCACACAGTTCCCGCTTTCTCCAAGGGTCGCGCGGGCTGTAGATGCGTCGGCTGATAGTCAGGAGAAGCCCAGCGTTGGAACGGCCAAGCGCTCCCTGACTCCTCTGCAAAAGAGTAAAGTTGAGTTCTGGCATCAGGGGGAGCAGTCCGTGGAGCGTCAGGTAATAGCTCCCAGAAAGAGGATCGACCATGCCCGCCGGGCCGATCAGATGGGGCTTCTCATGGGTATCATTGCACTGGTGATCCTGACTCTGGTCGCGGCGGCACTGTATCTGAATAACAAGAAATACTCCTTCAACGGATCACTTGGCAAAAAGAGTGTCACACCGATGGTCGACTTCTATCAGGGCAATCAGGCTTTCAGCAAAAAAGTGAAGGAGGAAAGGGCAGGGAGTCGCACTCTAGACACACCTGTTCCCGAGGCGAACGATGATTTTGAGATATCGCTTCAGGCTCAGATGGCCAGCATGAACCAAAAGTTGGAGAAGATGCGTTCCCAAAAACTGCTCGAAGAGCCGCCGATTCCGATGCCCGATAAAGGGGCGCAACCTGCCCCGATCATCGGTGTCCGCCCCACTGAAACCAAAAACTTCAAGTCGCCCCTTGAGTTCAACGGGATGCTCCCAAAGACACTGCAGTAGGACGAGTGATGGGGGTTGATAAGTGAACCATTCCTTTAAGGTGTTTCAAAGACCCTGACGAAGGTCGGTTTGCCGTCGCGAAGGAAGAAGGGGATGAGGCAGTTTGCGGCGGCGCCCTCCTGCATGATGGAGAGGGGATGGGCTTTTCCATCTATCTCGGCGATCCATTCGACGCAGGGTGGTTGCCCTGTCAGGAGGAGGCTGTTGCCCGGGGCAAGGAGTCCCAGTTGCCTAGACGGCCTGTTCTTTTCAGGAAGTGTCTTGAGCACAAGGGTCTTCGAGGGCATTGCATTGACCACCCGATAGTGACAGGGATCCTTGCAGACGAATTCCACCGGATAGAGATGGAATTGGAAATTCGGCGGCCACTTGATGGAAATCTGAACCGGGTTGTCCGCCACTTGAGGAAGTTTGTCCGCTGGGCCGGAGCGGCTGAGATCTCCCGTTAGCAGCAACACTTGGGAAGAGATCGGTCCGAAGTGGATGCTCTTCTCCGCAAGAGGGGCTCCTTCCAGGGTGCGGGCCAGGTAATGGATCTCGGTGGTCTGAATCGGTTCATTGGCCGTCCATTCGCCCTGGGGGAATCGGGGGTAGGCAACCGGGTGATTCGTGCCGGAAGTGGAGAGGGAAATCGCAGGAACGCAGGTGGCGTTCACGATGGTGATTTTCACCCTGGGAGTCGGTGACGGGCCGGCGTGTCCACGATGGTGGGAGAGCGCCGAAGGTCGGTATTGCTCAGGAGAGGGTTCCGCACCAAGAGGCGAGAGTATCGCTTGCGCGATGATGAGCAGGGTGGCTGGTAGCATCGGAAAAAACGGATGGGTTGTAAAAATCTCCGCCTCAGTGGCGGGAAACATCACGGAGGCTGGGGATCAGTGCCCCCGAAGGATCAGGCCGGAGGCTGACCAGCCCCTGGAGCAGCGATCTGGAGGAAGGTTTGCCGGAGCGGTCGAGGGATTCGCCGAGAACGGTGATCCGAAAGGTCCTCGATTGCACGGTGCAGTGTCCGATGATTCTACCGAAGGCCTCCTCACGCGCCCGATCAAACACGTCGGCCACGGGCGGTGTGCTTCCGGGAACATTCACCGAAAGACGCGGGATGTAGGTCTCGGCATTGACGAGGTTGGTGGTGAGGAGGCGGAGGTCGGAGAGACGAGAATAAGGCCGGTGATCCTCCAGCAGGGTGGCGAGTTCATCGGCTGCCTTGGCGCTGATCACGCTGTTGGTGAAGCGGCGGTCGGAGGTCACCGCGACCCCCGTGAACAGGGCGGTCAGCACGGCATGGGGGGCGGTGTTGACATTGATCCTTCCCGGAATGCCGGCATCGGCGGCATTCGTTGCCGAGCCATTACTCCCCGGGCGGCGTCCCCGGTCGCAAACGGTAAAGAGATCGATCAACTCCACGGCCCTCTTTTCCGGGGTATCCCAGTCAAACTTCGGGGCGGGGAGATGGAATTCCGGCTGACCGATGCGAAGGGTGCGCCCTCCGCCGCAGCAATAGGGGGTCTTTTTCGGGGAACCAGCGGCGGGGGCCTCGCCGTTGTCGGCAACCTGGGCCGGGTCGAAGATGTTGCCTAGCTCTGCCAACGAGACCATCGGTCCCTTGCGCATGACGAAGGGGGCTTCGGAGGCGGCGGGGTTGGCATCGTAGGGGGATGGGATCTGGTCAGGTGTCTGGAATGCGGAGGAGGGGGTGATGCCTTTGACCGGATTCACAGGAACGCGGTCCCGGCGGCTCCATACATTCATCGGGTCGAGCACATATCCTCCCTGCCTGCTGCCGGCCGGGTTGATGCCGTTCCAGAGGCTCTTGAGCCTGTAATCGGTGACGACGGGCCATTTGTACGCGGTGAGGAAGGTTGCGCGTGGATCCCCGACGAAATTGTAGTGTCCGGGATCGATCGCCTGGTCCGATTCCGCAGCCCCCTCCTCGCCGCTGTCTGCCGAGGTCCTCGTGGGGATGGTCATGGACTGCCAGCGGGGGGTCGCGTCATCAAGGGTCTGCTTGTAATGGACAAGGCCGCCCGAGGCATCGCCCGGGGAGATGCCGGCGCGGCGGGAGAGGTCGACGAGCCTGCCGTTCCAGAAGAACGAGAATGCCTGATGGGTCGTGCCGTCTGCATTCCCCTGGGGGCCCGCATCCCAGAGCGGGGGATTGGTCGCCACGGTGGGGGATGTCCATGTCTGCTCCTCGGGGTCGAAGGCGATGACAAGGAATTCATTGGGTCGGATGGAGGGGAGGGCAACCGACTGTTTCCGGTAGTCGGCAAACGGGGTCATGATCCCATCGCCGAACTTGAGTCGTGCGCGGTTGATGATGAGGAGTTCCGCCACGCCGCCAGCCGGGATCACGGAAGTGGTGGGATTCCAGACCTCGGCGAAGAAGCGAGTCTCGACCGTGACGGCGTTGGCGCCGAGCGACTTCCTGGTGCAGCACTCCGCGATCTGGGTAACGTAGGGCACGAGGTCGCGGCCCAGCGGTTCGTTGGGTGATGGGCCGGTCGGTCCGGCTTCGGACGAGATATAGTCAATGATGCTGCAGGCTAGCCGCACGAGATAGAGATCCGCCTGTCTGGCGGGGAGCGAGGGATCGCGGAATTTGAAATTCGGGAGGTTTCTGTCAATGACGGCGGCGATGTTGGTGGCCCGCGCGTAGGGAGTCGTCCCCCAGATGGGATTGGTCGCCAGATCGTTGAGGTTGTATTTAGGAAGCCCCCCTTCCGGGTAGCCCGCCGGGATCAGGTCGGGAAGTAGGCAGGGATCGCGCGTGAGCAGGCAGCGTTTTTTGGCAAAGGCCTCGGGGGTGTCAAAGGCCCTCTCGAAACTTCCCTCGGTCGGCACCGGCTCCTCTTGTCGGAGTCTGCGGGCTTCCTCCGCAGTGAGCAGGGTTCCCGAAACATTGGTCATGGGGAGATCTCCCGAGTCCTTGTGCCAGCAATCAGGGTCGTTGCGCTCATGGCCTGCATGGAGTGCCGGATTGAGTCGGGATGATTCATCTGTGATTACAAAGGCGTAGCGTGCCACAGCCTTCCCGGTGGAATCCTTCAGATACTGCCAGAGGGCGGGGTAATTTCCGTTCCCCGCGACGAGCCCCCCCTCGGGTGCACCCTGAGCAGACGGGTCTGCGGGATTTTTGCCCTGATGGCTCTCACTGGCGAACCTTGGATCATTCAAATTCACCGCCTCGTTGGGGTTGGTGGAGAGGCGTTTGGAGAGTTGTTCGGGAAGGTAATCCGCCGGGAGTTTCGGGTAGGAGACGAGTGGGGTGGAATCGCAGGAGAAGAGCGGGACGAGTTGCGTCGTGGTCACGAGGTTCGAGGCACCGATGACCACGGCCGGCACCGCTTGAGAGATTCCCTCGCCGGCATCCTCCTCGTGTAGGCCGACAAGAAAAGCGGGCCTGTTCGAGGTGCAGATCATTAGCCGCGCCATGGCCGCCGCAGCCCCTGAGTCAGCGGCAATCCTCGCCTGCGTTTCGGCGGCGGCATTTGCCGAAGTCCCTCTCTCGAGTCGGCTACCATGCAGCATGGAGATCAGAAGGAGACTAAGGATGGCGACGGCTCCCAGGACGGCTATGATGGCGGAACCGTCCTGTGAATGACGGTCAATCTGCATCAGTGATCCTTCCGTTGGATGCAGCTTCATCGGTTGGTGGCGGTTTCCCTCAGCGGTGGCAGCGCCACCGTGGCCGAGAGCCTGGTGCCCTTGGCGCGGAGCAGGGACTCGAGTTGTTCCCGGTCGGGACTTTGGGAGGAGAGTCTTCTGGCCTCCGTCCCGTTCAGTGTGGTGATCGTGAGGAGGAGAGTGCTGTGGTTCGTCTGTTGATCCCCCTCGGGAAGTCTCAGGATGCGGAGGTCTGCGACATTCCGCGCGAGGAGTTCGGTGTTGCTGCGGCCGGGAGCGGCCGTGGCGTAGAGTTGAGGAAGGGAGTTTGAGCGCAGAGCCCTCATCACCTCCTCTCCCGAGGCATGGAATCGGAAAAGGTCCGGCTGTCCCTTGTCTCCGGGCGCGATGAAGTAACCGGCCGCGCAGAGGTCTCCGATGACTGCGGGCTGCCGGCATTCGCGGGCATGGGAAACAAGGAAGAAAAGGGAGTCACCGCGGCCCGGTGGCGCGGCCTCGTCACGGATCATCAGGGAGGAGGGATCCTCGGTGATCACCGCACAGCGGAGATCTTCCGTCATCATGTGGAGTGACGCCGTCGCTTCACGCAGCGGTCCCCGCCGTTTTTCCCAATCACCCCAGATTCTGGAGGCGCCATCCGTCATCACGAGAAGCAGGACGACCATTCCGGCAAGGATGACGGAGGAGAGAAGAACCTCGAGGAGCGTGAAGGCCGAGCTATGTCGAGCCCTTGCCCGCTGGTCGCGTGATTTATCCATGCGGCGGTACGGCGATCAACCGGATGAAGCGGCGGACGGTCCGCCCCTCGGCAGGAGCCGATGCGGGTGAGGAAATCTCAACCTCCGCGACTGTCATGCACGGGAGTTGTGGTTTGCGGGAGAGGCGGAGGGTCGCCACCGCGGAGGCTTCGGGGTTTGTGACCGGTGCGGAGACTCGTTCCTCCGGAAGCGGGCACAACGGCTCGCACGACGCGGTGTAGGCCACCGAGCGGTTGGTGGCGTTTTTTGGATCGAGGAGTTCCAGCCGTGGGATGCCGTTGGTGATGCCGGTGGCGATGGCGAGCATGCCGTTCGACGGGGTAAGCGAAAGGGAGTCCATGATGCTACCCGCCATGACCGCCGCTCGCGCCTCGTCCACCCCTTCGCGATCCGTCCTATGGCTGTAGGAGAAGAGCCCCAAGAGGCTTGTCGCCGCCAGGGCAAAAATCGCGAGCGCGACCAGGATCTCCGTCAGGGTGAATGCGGGCGATGTTCTCTTCCGGTTGATCATGGGACGGTGGCTGCGTCGGCCCGTCCCGAAGCGCGGGCGAGATTGATGGTCGTGACGGCCGCCTTGGATCGGGGGGCGACACCGATGCAGAGGCGGTTCCCTCCCTGTGCCGGGATACCGATTCCTCCGGAACGGCGGAACATGACGGAACCGAAAACCTCCTTTGCGTCTCGGTCGGCATCCCTGCAGGCGACCATGAGGAGATCCCCCGGAGGACGCTCTTCCATGAGGGTGCCCGGTTCGTCATGGAAGGTGACTCCGGCCGGTAGCCGCACCCAGGGGCCCATGGGTGCGTATCCCTCCTCTTCGCGAGAGACGATCCGGAGCGCATCCCGGTCGCCGCCGGTTGTGTGACGGAAAAGTAGCCAGACTTCCTTCTTCCCGCTGATCGCCTCGCCTCGCGCCCTCTCCAGGGAATCCATCACCAGGGAAGTCGCGGCCTTCGAGGATCCGGCCCGGTGAAGCGCCCTCCAGGCAGGAACCGTCAACGATGCCAAGGCGGCGATCACGGTCATGGTGACCAGAAGTTCCGTCAAGGTGACTCCGGCAACGGTCGGTCGGTGAGATCGTTGGGGCTGGAGTGGAGGCACGCTCGGAAGGGTGAACGATTGTCCTGCACGAGGCGACAAAAAATCAGCGGTTCCCCAGCCCACGACCTCCGTTACTGGAGGGTTCGGATAAGCATGAACCCCGCCCAGATTCCCGCCACGCAAAGGAGTACCGAAAGCAGAACATTCAGGATGGCGCCAAGCAGGTTGCCCTGTTCCATCAGCAGAAATGTCTGAAGGCTGAATGAGGAGAAGGTGGTGTAGCCCCCCAGTACTCCGATCATCAGGAAAGTGCGCGCCGGTTCGTTGAAGATCAGTTTGCCCGGCTCACTCTGCCCGTAGCCGGCAAGGATCCCCATCAGGAGGGCGCCGGTGACATTCACGACAATCGTGCCGAAGGGGAACTGCTCCCCCGTCCACCTCGCAACCAGGCTGCTGATCATGACGCGCCCGACCGATCCGATCGCCCCGCCCAAGGCAGCCATGGTCCATTGGTGCCTGATGAGTTGGGAAAGGAGGGACATCGGCTGATAAAAAACCAAAAGCCACCGATTGTGAAGCAGGAGTGATCCGCGGGATCGCGGATTGTCTTCCCTCCGCGGTCTGGTACAACATGGAGCCATGTTCCACTCACCCCGGATCTCCCTGCTGATCGCTGTTGCCGCGATGGTCGCGCCTCTTGTTGCCCAAGACACCTTCGCGCCCACCAAACTCGCGCAGATGGATGCCGCGGCCTACCTCCAACCCCTTCCCGACAACGGCGTGGTGCCGCTGAACGTCATCGCAGGTGATTTCGCGACGAACGCGACCGCCGCGACTGGAAAATATTCGGGCCAGCGCATTACGGTCATCGGTCGCATCGCGGCGCTGAAAAAGAGCAGCAGTGAGAACAAGGTTATCGTGGTGACCTTGCAGGATGCCGCCGCCTCCCAACCGGCGGTGAAGTGCGACTTCCTGGACGGCTCCATCCCGTTCAATTCCGAAATCGAGATGTCCGACGACAACTCCCAAGCCTCCATCCTGAAGCGTGATCGTAGTGGAAGCATCCTCGGCAGGGAGCCCTATCTGTCCGTGGACCAGCGTGTCGGCATCAAGGGGGATTTCAAGGAACTCAAGGTCGGCGATATCGTGCTGACCGCCTGTAAACTCGTGCCCAAGGAGAAGCTTCGCGAACTTAGGGAAACGCTGATTAAATCCCATGATGGCCGCTGAAGGACAGTTGCTGATTTTTGAAGGCGCGAGTGCTGGGCGATACCCGCAGCGGTCTCGCCCGAGCGAGCAACGCGGCAAAAATCGACAAATGCCTTCAGCCCATCGGGTTGCGGAGATCCAAGCCAAAGGCCACAAAGCCTTTGGCTTCGTGGCGTGGCACGGGGGCCAGCTTCGTTGGCTTCGCGGTTTGCTTGCCCGGCCGTTGCTTCGCATCCGTTACGGCAGCCCGCTGCGGGGATGCGCCCGCGATGCCGCCTTGCCCGCGGCCCATGGCTTGCCCGGTCGTTGCTTCGCATCCGCTACGGCTTACCGCAACGGCCTCTATGCGATTTGATCAGCGGTTCCTTAGCGGCGGAAGGTAAGCATCCGCTCCATGGCGCGGCAGGTTGTCGGGTGATGATGCCCGGGCATTTTTCTTTGGAAAATACTGCAAAAAACCTAGAAACTTTGGAAATTAGGGCGTAGGTGATAAACAACCATGGTTCGTCCATCCGATCAGATCCCAGGTGGTGATGATTCTCCCGAAGCCTCGGGAGAACAGGAATCTGCTATCCGTAAGGTGGGGATGATTGACCCTGGATTCCGTGAGGAGCTGGAAACCTCGGTGCTGCGCCCCAGGATTCTCGGAATCAAGCCGCCCGCGCATCCCAAAGATCGCAGGAATATGAAATTCCTGCTGATTGCCATTGCAGTCGCCGTGGTGATTTTCGGGATTCTCGAATACAAGCAGATCCGGGATGCCTCCAATCCTGATGGAAATTCCACGGAAAGCTCCCGACTCGAAAAGCGTTAGGGAAGCAATAGGGGAAGCGCTGCTAGTAAACCGCTTCCGCGGCAGGGGTGAGGGAGCACCACCTGCAGGAGAATCCGAAGTTGCGGAAGGTTTTAGCTTTTAGCCTTTCACGTTTATCCCTTTCCTCCAGCCATGTCATTCAGTTCCCTCGGCCTTGATGCCGCCATTCTCAAAGCCGTCAAGGAGACCGGCTACACCGAACCGACCCCGATTCAGACCGCGGCCATTCCGGTCATTCTCAACCAACGGGATCTCATCGGTATCGCCCAGACAGGCACCGGCAAGACGGCCGCCTTCACCCTGCCGATCCTCTCCCTGCTTGCCGCTTCCCCCTCCAAGGGGATTCGTGCGCTTGTCATCGCACCGACCCGCGAACTCGTCGTCCAGATCGAGGAGAATGTCCGCGCCTACGCGAAGCATCTCCCCCTCACCGTGGCCACGATCTTCGGCGGTGTGAGCGAGCGTCCCCAGATCAAGGCACTCGAGCAGGGCGCCGATATCGTGATCGCCACGCCGGGGCGCCTGCTCGACATCATCCGTGGCCGTGAGAAGGCCTTCGCCCACATCGAGTTCCTTGTGCTCGACGAGGCCGACCGGATGCTCGACATGGGATTCGTTCCGGCGATCCGTCAGATCGTGAAGCTCCTTCCCCGGAAGCGCCAGACACTCTTCTTCTCCGCAACCCTCTCCCGTGAGATCGAGAAGCTCACCGGCGAATTCCTCCACGAACCCGAGACCGTCGAGATCGGGCGCCGATCCAACCCCGCCGACACGGTCACCCAGTCCGTCTACGAGATCGGCCAGCATCTCAAACCCGCTCTGCTCCTGCATCTTCTTCAGGACCCGAGGCTGGCCATGGTGCTGGTCTTCACCCGGACCAAGCATGGCGCCGACAGGATCGCTCGCAGGCTGGAGCAGTCGGGCATCAAGACGGGAACCATCCATTCCAACCGTTCCCAGAATCAGCGCCTCCGCGCGTTGAACGAGTTCCGCGAGGGGAAGATCCGCGTGCTCGTCGCCACCGATATCGCCGCCCGCGGCATCGATGTGGACGGCATCTCCCATGTCGTGAACTACGACTTCCCTCCGCACCACGAGGACTATGTCCACCGGATCGGACGGACTGGCCGCGCCAAGGCCGTCGGCGAGGCGATCAGCTTCGTCTCCAAGGAGGATGAGGATGCGGTGCGCGCCCTGGAGCGCTTCACCCGCCGCGGAATTCCCCGCGTGAAGGCCGAGGGATTCGACGACACCGCTCCCGCACCTCCGCGGGACAAGGGAGGTGACCGTCGCCCGCCGCGTCGTCCCGGCGAAGTCCGCGCCCCCCGCGGACAATCCGGTCAGGGCGGAGGACGCTCCCGGCGAGGAGGCCGTTCCGAAGGCAAGCCGCGGGAAGTCTCCATGAGCGGTGAAGCCGGCAAGAATCCCCAGGGTTCCTCTTCAAAAAAGAGCATCGGCCGCTTCTTTGGATTCGGCCGCCGATGATCTGCAGATTCGGGATTGCCTCTTCAGTCCAGCTTCCAGCTTCTAGCTCCTAACTGCTAGCTCCCGATACCGCCCTCGACTCAGTTTTTTTAGAGCCTCATCTGGTTAATCTGTCGTTGCTTGGGCGATCATCTTGACCGTCGATAAACAAAAGGACTCGCGCAGAGACGCAGAGGCGCGGAGGAAAAGACAAAGGATTGGGTCCGGAGAAGATTGTCAGCGTTACTCCTA
>JBEIJN010000048.1:0-19936 GCA_040380225.1 Verrucomicrobiia bacterium
GCAGATGAGCAAGCTACTTGGAACCAAGCCGGATATGACACTCAAGGAACTCAGGGAGGCCCTTGGGCTGGAGTGCTCTCTTCCTGCCATCCACTACGTCCTCCACTCCATGGGACTGACATATAAAAAAAGACTCTCCGAGCCAGCGAGCAGGATCGGGAGGATATCATCAAAGCCCGCAAGGCGTGGATGAGAAGGCAAGGAGAACTGGATCCATCGAAGCTGATCTTTATCGACGAGTCAGCGGCCAAGACCAATATGACACGACTGAGGGGCCGTTCTCCCCGCGGAGAGCGGTTGCGTATGAGTGCTCCCTGTGGCCACTGGAGAACCACGACGATGATCTCTTCCATCCGCCTCGACGGCAGCACTGCTTGTATGGCCATTGAAGGGGCAACCGACACGGAGGTCTTCCGTGCCTATGTGAGGGAGGTACTCTGTCCCACTCTTAAAGAGGGAGACATGGTTATCATGGACAACCTGGCACCCCATAAGAACGAGGAGACCATCGCCTTGATTGAAGCGGCAGGTGCTAGTGCTCACTTCCTCCCTGCATACTCCCCTGATCTCAACCCCATTGAAAAGATGTGGAGCAAGGTGAAGTCCCTACTTCGCAGTGCCGAGGCAAGAACTCATGAGGATCTCATTGCTGCCATCGCCTCCGCCTTGGAGAGGATCACTCCACAGGACGCAATCAATTACTTCGCCTCTTGTGGCTATAGCTTTATTTAAAACGCTCTAGAAAGTGGATCAAAACAGCCCTGATCTGAGAATCTGGATGGCGAATTCAGCGAACTCGTGGCAGCAGAAAGGGCCGAAGTGTTGAATCAAGGTTTCCAATTTAGTCCGTTCTAACCCTTTTAACGCTTTAACGTTTCTAACTCCCTGAAGCCCCACCACCCGGGTGAACCATCCACACCTATTGATGCCGCTCTATTGCAAAACCCGGGTTAAAAACCCCTGAGTTCACACTGTAATGGGTCGACATTCTAATCGTGTAACCGATCCGTTACCTATCGGTTGCACGATGCTGGAATCCAAGAGGTTGAGCAGAAAAGAGCCGAGGGGTGGTTTTTTTTGATCAACGAGGTGCATTGCGTCCTTTTCCGTCCACTGCGAAGAGGTTATTACTCTGTAAAGTGTGGTTCGGAGAAGTTGGCACGGCGTGTGCTCATACACTTATGCACGGGTCTCAACCGACCCCTTGAAATCCCAAACCAACCTAAACCAACCATGAAAATGACCAAGACCATCGCCGCCTTCGCCCTCTGTGCGCTGACGGCTTCCCCAGCCCTTCAGGCTGGTTCGACCAACTCGACGAGCAAAAACTTCAAACAGCCCGTCATCGAGACACCGACGCCTGCCCTCACCGCTACCTTCACTGCGGCCTACGACAGCATGTACAACTTCCGCGGTATCGACTGGATCCCCAACACGGGCATGTTCGACTTTACGTTCGCCCCGTGCTGGCACATCACTGCCAACGACACGCTCACGATGCCTCTCTGGTTCTGTGTTGCTGTCGGTCAATCCGGCAACTCGGCTCCCTACAACGGAAACCCCTACACCGAAATCGATATTCCGATCAACTACATGCACACCTTCGGAAACTTCGGCCTCGGCTGCGGGTACACCATGTACAACTACTTCAACTACGGATTCCCGAAGACCGGCATCGCCTACACCCCGGGTGGAACGGGTATCCAGCACGAGGTCAACGTGACGGCGAACTACACGGTGAAGACCGGAGCCGTTTCCTGGACTCCCTCGATCACCTACTTCTACGAACTCGGCCAGGCCGCCCCGAACAACTACGCCAGCATCAACGCCGGTTCGAGCTTCCTCAGCCCGGCGCTTGCCGCCTCGGTGCCCCTCTACAAGGACATCGTGAGCTTCAATCCCGTGACCCAGTACAACCTCTCCTTCGGTTACAACATTGATAACCAGGGCAAGAAGGTATTCGGATTCAACAACTGGCAGCTTGTGGCTCCCATCACCTGGAAGATCACCAGCAGCATCTCTCTGACCGGATACATAGCCTACACCTATCAGCCCGACCTGATGAACTCCGTCTCGCTGACGTCCACCCCGATCAGCAAGGCTTACGCCGGCGGTAGCATCGGATACTCTTTCTAAACTTCGAGTTGGTTACTGACAAGGAGGGCCCCGCCGGCAACGGCGGGGCCTTTTCTTTGAAGTCGAGAGCGGGTGAGAGTCTCGGATAAGATGTTTTGTCGCACAAGGAGAGGAGCATTTCACGCAAAGGTCGCAACGGACGCAAAGGAGAACGAAAGGGAAACTGTTCTACCGGACCCAATGCTAACCACTGCCGCATGTTTTCTTGAAACGCGCTTCTGAACTTGCCCAAAAGACTGGCACACACCTCGTTCTTCCCATCCCTGAAGACAACGCTCTTCTGAAAACCCCTTGGCGTACGTGGCGACCTTTGCGTGAATTTTTCCCGCTTTCTATGAGATAATGCAAAAGGTGCAGTGCATCACATGAAAGCAAAGATGCTATGATGCAATTTTAGGAAGGAAGACTGCTCCTTGGAGTCGCTTCCGCATCAGTGCGCCAGGACCTTTGCCAGAAAGCGTTGTGCCTCGGCCGTGCGGGGGCTCGCAAAGAACTCCGCCGCCGAACCCTCTTCCAGCACACGTCCTGCTGAGAGGAAGGCCACGCGGTCGGCGATCTTGCGCGCGAAACCCATCTCGTGGGTGACCAGGAGCATCGGCGTGTTCGACTCCCGAAGGTCGGCGATGAGGGAGAGGACCTCAGCCGTCATCTCGGGATCGAGGGCCGAGGTCGGCTCATCGAACAGCAGGAAGCGTGGCTTCGCGGCGAGGGCGCGCGCGATGGCCACGCGCTGGCGCTGGCCACCCGAGAGTTGGGCGGGGAGCTTCGCCGCCTGATCGGCGATGCCGAGCCGCTCCATCACTTCCATCGAGCGATCCTGCGCGGTGGATCGATCGATCCCGTGAACCTCGACAAGGGGGAGCATGACGTTCCGCAGAACCGTCATGTGGGGAAAGAGGTTGAACGCCTGAAAGACCACGCCGAGTGTCCGGCGGTAATCCCGGAGCGCGGGCTCTCGATCAGGCACCTTCTCGCCGTTGATCAGCACGGTTCCGGAATCGGGACGCTCCAGTCCGGCGATCACGCGCAGGAGTGTCGACTTCCCGCCGCCGCTCGGCCCCAGCAGTGCGAGGACATGGGGGAACTCCACATCGAGCGAGAGACCGTCGAGCACCGTGCGTCGCACGGCGAGGTCTCTCCCGGGTGAGAAGGATTTGGTGATGCCGCGAACCTCGAGTCTCATGATTCAGGATTCAAAGCGAAGGCGCCGCTCGAGCATCTTGGCGAGCAGTGATATGGGGAGTGTGAGCACCAGGTAGCCGATGGCCAGCGGGAGATAGCTCTCGAGCGTCCGGTAGGTGGCCGAGTTGACCTGCTGGGCGGCGAGTGTGAACTCCCCGATGCCGATGATCGAGAGGAGCGATGAGTCCTTGATCAGCGAGGCGAACTGTCCGGCCAGCGGCGGAAGGATCTGACGCAGCGCCTGCGGAGCAATGACAAAGCGGTAGGTCTGGAGGGAGGTCAGGCCGAGGGCACGGGCGGATTCCAGTTGGGAGGCGGGAACCGAGTCGATCCCAGCGCGGATCATCTCGGAGAGATAGGCGCCGCTGAAGATCGAGAGGATCAGGATGCCCGCCACAAGCCGGTCCTGAAGGCCAATGCCGTTGGCCACGACATAGAAGAGGAAGAGGATCTGGGCCAGGAGCGGTGTTCCCCGGATCACTTCCACGTAGAGAAGGGCCATGGAACGCATGGGCAGAATGCGGGAACGCCGTGACAGGGCGACCGCCACGCCGATCGCGGCGCTCAGGACCAGCGAGAGGAGGGAGATCAGGATCGTGAGGAGCCATCCCTCCAGAAAAACGCCCCGATAATTCCAAACAGCTTCCCATCCCCCACGAGTCACACCCGCCGCACCACCCATGACGAGAGAGCAGAGCAGGGAGGCCACAAAGAGGATCAGCACAAGCCACGATCCCTTGAGCCATCCGGGTGAGGGATTCTCCGGCGACTCCACAAAAACAGAGAGGAGGGAGGCCGGCTTCATGGAGTCAACGACTGAACCGGAAAAATCCCTCGGCGGTGCGTGTGGTCGCCTCGGCGACTTCTTCGAGCGTGATGCCCCGGACCTCGGCGATCTTCTCCGCGACCA
Source organism: Verrucomicrobiia bacterium (assembly GCA_040380225.1). Classification (GTDB taxonomy): domain Bacteria; phylum Verrucomicrobiota; class Verrucomicrobiia; order Chthoniobacterales; family UBA6821; genus UBA6821. Next base: position 4,229 of record JBEIJN010000048.1, read on the forward strand.
GCCTGGTGTGGGCCGGTTCCGCGCGCTTGCCGCGATAAGGCACGGGGGCGAGATAAGGACAGTCGGTCTCGACCATGTAGCCGTCCGCCGGGACCGCCGCCGCGGTGAGGCGCACCTGTTCGGCGTTCTTGAAGGTGATGATGCCGGTGAAGGAGACCAGATGGCCGAGTGCCGCCACCTCGGCAGCCTCCTCCGGCGTTCCCCCGAAGCAGTGGAAGACACCGCGCAGCTTGCCGGAGTAGGGCCGAAGCACCTCGAGCGTGTCCTCCCACGCCGATCGCTGATGGATCACGACATTGAGCCCGAGCTCCAAGGCGAGATCGAGCTGCATCCGGAAGGCGTCCGCCTGGGCGGACTTCCAGGCGCCCTCTGCAATCAGGCGTTCCTGATCACCGTGACTTTGGGCGAGCAGTGCCGAGTCAACGTCGGCAACCTTCGGCGACTGCAACTCCTCCGGCACATGATGATAATCGATGCCGGTCTCCCCGATGGCGACAACCTTGGGATGGCGCGCCAGTTCGCCCAGCGCGGGAAGGAAATCGAGGCCCTCCTCGGTGACATTGGTGGGATGGATGCCGACGACGGCATGGACATTCGGAAATCGCTCTGCCAGCGCCACGGCCCGACGACTGCTCTCCAGACCCGTGCCGATCGAGATGATGCGGGTGACGCCAGCCTCGGCGGCCCGGGATATCACCCCCTCGAGATCAGGTGCGAAATCGGGATAGTCGAGATGGGCATGCGTCTCGATCAGATTCATTGCAAGAAAAGGAAAAAGGCAGAATGAAGAATGAAAAATTAGGCAACGAAAACCCGCGAGTAGGTAATGTTCCTTCAGCCTCGCGTAGCCTGCATTGGGATTCCTCTTTTATCCTTTAGCTTTCAGCTTTTTCACTTCCTCCTAATCACCGTAGCCGTTGGGGTGCTTCACGTGCCAGGCCCAGGCGCTTTCGATGATGGTGCGGATGTCCTGGTACTTCGGCTGCCAGCCGAGTTCGCGGCGGACCTTGTCCGATCCGGCGATGAGGCGTGGAGGATCGCCCGCGCGGCGCGGCTTCTCGACGGCCTTGATCTCCCTGCCGGTGACGGCGCGGCAGCAGTCGATGACTTCCTTCACCGAGGTGCCTCCCCCGGTGCCGAGGTTGTAGAAGGCGCTCTCCTTGGCCGTGAGCGCGAGCAGGTGAGCCTGTGCCAGGTCGACGATGTGGATGTAGTCGCGGATGCAGCTGCCGTCGGGAGTCGGGTAGTCGGCCCCGTAGATCTCGACCGACTCCTTCTGGCCGAGGGCGACCTTGAGGATATTCGGGATGAGGTGGGTCTCGATGCGGTGATCCTCACCGAACTGCTCAGTGGCGCCGGCCGCATTGAAGTAACGGAGCGCGACGAAGGTGATGCCGTGAATCTCGCCGTACCAGCGAAGGACCTTCTCGAACATGAGCTTCGACTCGCCGTAGGGATTGATCGGCTTCTGGGGCAGCGTCTCGTCGATGGGCATCGACTCGGGGATGCCGAAGGTGGCGCAGGTCGAGGAGAAGACGAAGCGCTTCACCCCCTCGGCCACCATGGCCTCAAGCAGGTTCACGCCGTTCGCCACGTTGTTGCGGAAGTACTTGCCCGGATTGGTCATCGACTCGCCGACGAGCGCATTGGCGGCGAAGTGCATGACGGCCTCGGCCTTCGACTCATGCAGGGCCAGCTTGATCGCCTCGATGTCGGCGAGATCCCCCTGGAAGAAGGTCGCCCTCGGGTCGATGGCGAGCCGGTGCCCCTCGGTGAGGTTGTCAAAGACGGCCACGGTGTAGCCGGCATTCAGGAGTTGCTCGACGCAGACGCTGCCGATGTAGCCGGCTCCGCCGGTGACCAGGATGGTTTTCATGCCTTCACCTTAAAATCACGCGCCGTCGCGTGAAAGCCGAATCATCAGCCGACCTTGACCTTGGGAGCCTTCGGGGCCTCCTCCTTGACACCCGGCGTTCCCGATTTCTGGTCCTTCTCCTTCGAGGTGGGAGGGAGGACGGGCGGGAAGCCGTTCAGGCGGCGCCAGATCTCGAAGCCGAGCGGCACACGGTTGAGGAAGACCCACCCGATCACCTGGTTGCCCTGGCGGAGGAACTTCTTGTCGGGCCACTCGTCGCCGCGGACATGCTGTTCCGGCTCGATGAGGACACGGAAGTTTCCGGAGGCGTCGCTGGCATAATCGATCTGGCGGATCTTACCCCCGAAGGTGCCGATCGAGACGTCCGGGAATCCAGAGAAGAGGATGGCCGGCCACCCCTCGAACTGGAGTCGCGCCTGGGGAAGGGTTCCCTTGCGGTGGGCGTAGGCCAGCACAAGCGGGGCATCGCGTCCGGTCAGGGTCAGCTCGACGACGCGGTCGTTGGTGTCAGGAATGATGGTGCAGAGTTCGTCCCCTTCCTTGAGGTACTGGCCGCCCCCGCCGACGTTGGCATGGACGCGGAAGACGACGCCGTCGCACGGCGCCACCACGTGACGCGCCTTGAACCGTTCGATCCGGTTCTCGATGTCCTGGAGTTCGCGTTCCGTGGAGAAGAGGCTCTGTTCACCCTTGCGAAGGTTGCTCCTTGCGACGGCGATCGAGGAAATCCCGGCGGCATCCGTCTGGAGGACCTGGGCCTGCTGGGTGAGGTAGGCGGCCCTTGCGCGTTCCAGTTCAGCGGCGGACCGCTCACGGTCGATACCTGCACGGTCGATCCGCAGCCGAGCCTCTTCCCTAGAGAGCTTGCTCTCGATTGCGCCAAGCGTGCCTCCTGAGTGGAGCTTGTCGATCATGTCGAAGCGGGTCTGCTCGAAGTCGCGGGAGAACTTGGCGTTGGAGAGGACGTGATCCGCCACCTCGACGGCCTTCCTGGTGGATTCCAGGTTCGCCTTGGCGGCGTTGACCGCCGATTCGCGGGCCGCTTCCGTGGCCGTGGCCGCCGCGCGGAGTTCCACAACCTCCTCCTTGGCGGCCGCAAGGCGTCCGCGCAGGAACTCCAGCTGCGCCGTGAGACGCGTGCCCAGATCGGGGTCGTTGTCCTCCAGATCGACCACGGGTTCCCCTTTCTTCACATGGGAACCCTCGACGACATGCCACTTGCGTACCTGTCCCGGGATCCGGGCGGTCAGCACCTGGGAGCGCTCGACGGGCGAATACGCGATCACGGTGCCGCGCCCCTGCACGGTCTGCTGCCACGGCACAAAAGCCAGCACGAACGGGGAGGCGGCCATGCACCAGAGCACGATCCGGGAGAAGCGCCGGACGACCGACGGGGTTTCCGTCGCGCGGGTCAGATCCTCCCAGGTGACGTGAGCCGGGCGGGGTTCGTCGTGTGATTCGCTGCTGCTCATGGGATGGTGACGATGGTGCCGATGCGCTCGGCGACATCGCGCCGGGTGGTTTCGACGATCAGGGTCCAGGGCGCATCCGGGGCGGAGATTCTGGTGATCAGCGCCGGGTGAAGCTCCGGGTCAAGGAGATCAAGCGTTCCGTCGAGCAACAGCAGGCGGGGCTTGGCAAGGATGGCCCTGGCGATACCCAGGAGCACCAACTCGGAGGCGGAGAGAGGCCATCCCGTGGAGGAGAGAGGAGTGGAGAGTCCCTGGGGGAGGGACGAGATGCGTTCCTCCAGACCCGCATCCTGAAGGGCCTGCCGGATCTCCTCGACCCCGATCTTGTCGTTCCCGGCACGGAGGTTCTCGAGGATCGTTCCGGAAAACACCTCCCCGCGCCCCGCGTGAGCGATGAGCCCGCGTGCCGCGGAGCGGTTCAGCGTGGTGCATCCGATGCCATCGAAGAAAACACGCGCCCCTTCGGGGGAGCGGAGGAGCGAGAGGGTCTCCAGGAACCGCGTCTTCCCGCATCCGGGAGGGCCAAGCAGGGCGATCCGCGAGCCTGCGGGAGCATCCAGGGAAATCTCCCCGCCGGGTGCGGGGCAGAACGCCTGCACGGCCAGGGGCTTTCCAGCAGGAAGGAGCACCTCGCCCCCCTCCGGTTCCAGGGTGAAGCTTTCGATGACGCCGAGTTTGTCCAGCGAGGCCTCCAGGTCGTAGAAGGACTGCAGATGTTTTCCGCTCTTGGCCAGGGCCGAGAGCACCAGGGTGACGATCAGTTCGGAAGCGACCAACTGGCCGAGGGTGAGCTGACGGTTGATGACGAGCCAGCCGCCCAGGCCCAGCAGGAAGGTGCTCCCCACGGCCTCCAGATAAATCACGAAGAGGTTCTGCCGCCAGAAGATCCTGAAGTGACTCTTGCGCGCCTTGATATAGTCAGCGCTCAGGGAGCGTGCCCGGTCGAGGGCCAGGCCCTGCATTGATCCGGTGCGGAAGAGGGAGGGCGAGCGGGCGATCTCGCCGATCCATCCGGCGAGGTCGAACTTGGCATAGCTCTCCTCGATGCGGGTGGAGACGGCGCCGGTTCCGAGGGTGAGGGTGACCACGACCACCGAAACGACGAGGATGACGGCGTAGGAGAGAAGGAAGGGGTGGTAGCAGGAGAGCAGCATGAGCCCCACCAGCGTGATCATGATCACGCCGATCCCTTCGACCAGAAGCCCCGCCAGGGACTTCTGCACCGAGCTGATCTCGAAGAATCTGTCGGCCAGGTCGCTGGCGTTGCGCCCCTCGTAGGAGGAGGGCTCGGCCCGCGAGAAATTCGCCGCGAACTTCTCCGCATAGCGGACGAAGAGGCGGCGCTGGAGATACTCCGCCAACAGGATCTGCAGGCACTTCATCGTCGCCGCGATCAGAAGCAGGGCCAGCATCACCAGCGCCAGGGCGACCACCGGCCAGAACAGGACGCCGAAGGCGACGGTGTTCACCAGCGTCTCGATGGCCGCCGGCCCCGCGATCGAGAGGAGGCCGACGGCAAGCGCGAAGATCAGGATCATCCCCACGTCCTGAGGATCGAGATCGAGGGCTTTCCTGAGGCGATTCCAGGAGCCTTCGTCGGCGTGGTGGCGTGCGTGGGACATGTGAAAATCTGAAGAACGGAACCTACAGCGGAAAGGGTCTTTGATCCATTAGATGGAATCTAACGTATGCTTTGATAAAATCTAACAATTCCTCGTTTGCTGGCACAAAAAAGCGGAGACCGCGGCCTCCGCTTTTCATGGATGTCATGCGTCCGGATCAGACCGCCTGTTCCCCGGTCTCCTCGGTCCGGATGCGGACCGCGTTCTCCACCGGGAGGACGAAGACCTTGCCGTCGCCGATCTTGCCGGTCTTGGCGGCGGCGACGATCGCCTTGATGGCGCCGTCGACCGCGCTGTCGGCCAGGATGACCTCGAGCTTGATCTTGGGGAGGAAGTCGACCGTGTACTCGCTGCCGCGGTAGATCTCGGTGTGGCCCTTCTGGCGGCCGAAGCCCTTGACCTCGGTCACCGTCATGCCCTCGATGCCGAGTTCGCTGAGGGCGTCCTTCACTTCCTCGATCTTGAAGGGCTTGATGATGGCTTCGATTTTTTTCATGTCGCTTGGTGCTTGATTCGGGTGCGTTGGGGATGGGTTGGGTGAAAAGCTCGGGATTACCCGTTCAGGGTGTATCCTTCCTCGCCATGGTCGTGGATGTCCAGCCCTTGTGATTCGATTTCACCGCCGGGTCGTAGCCCGACCAGCAGGCGGACCACCAGGGCGATGAGGAGGCTGGCGGGAAGAACAAGCAGGAGCGTGACGCCGATCGCCTTGAGTTGGACCAGCCAGAGACCGTGTCCCTCGAGGGCTGCCTTCAGGCCGTTGGCCGCGGCAGGGGCTCCAAGGAGATTCGGATTGGCGGCGGCGGTGGCGAGGATGCCCGTGAGAATCAGGCCGACCGTGCCGGAGACGCCGTGGACGCCGAAGACGTCGAGCGTGTCGTCGTAGCGGAAGGCCCGCTTGATGGTCGTGCAGGCGATGAAGGAGACCAGGCCGGCGACGGCCCCGACGATGACCGCCCCGCCCGCATCGACGAACCCGCAGGCGGGCGTGATGCCGACGAGACCCGCAACGGCCCCCGAGCAGAAGCCGAGCACGCTGGGCTTGCCGCGCTGCAGGAACTCGACGAGGGGCCAGACCAGGCTGGCTGTCGCGCCGGCGAGGGTCGTGGTCAGGAAGGCGTTGGCGGCGATGCCGTCGGCGGCGAGGGCGCTGCCGGCGTTGAAGCCGTACCAGCCGACCCAGAGGATCCCCGTGCCGACGGAGGCCAGCACCATGCTATGAGGCATCATCGGCTCGCGGCCGAAGCCGTTGCGCCTGCCGAGGATCAGGCAGAGGACGAGGGCGGACCAGCCGCAGGCCATCTCCACTACCATGCCGCCGGCGAAGTCGATGGCCGGGATCGCGGCCTTCGGGTTCCAGACGCCGTTGAGCAGACCGGTGGCGCCCCAGACCATGTGGGTGAGCGGGATGTAGACGATCAGGAACCAAAGGAAAGCGAAGAGGATGACCGAGGTGAACTTCATCCTCTCGGCGGAGGCGCCGAAGATCAGCACCGGCGTGATGATCGCGAAGGTGAGCTCGAAGATGCAGAAGACATTCTGCGGGATCCAGAAAGCGTAGTCGGTGTTGGGTGCGCTGCCGACGTCCTTGAGGAACAGGAACTCCGTTCCCCCGAGGTAGGGGCTCAGCGCATTGGCCAGCGGGCCCGCATCGCTGGAGGCGAAGCTCTTGCCGAAGACGAGGCTGTATCCGAAGGCCCACCAGATGACCCCGACCAGCGCCGTGATGCCGAGGCAGAGGGCGGCCATTGAGAGGACGTTCTTCTGACGGACGAGGCCGCCGTAGAAGAGGACGAGACCAGGCAGTGTCATGAAGAGCACCAGGGCCGCGGAGACCATCATCCAGGCTGTGTGCGAGGGTGAGGCCGAGGGGGCGATGCCGGTCGGCGCGGGGTCGGAGTTGCTCCGCTCGGCCTCGGAATAGGCGACTCGCTGCTCGAGCGTGGGGGTCGGCGCGGGTGCGGCAGGAGCGGCCGTGAGGCGTGTCGCCGGGAGTGCCAGCGGGAGGAGAAGCAGCAGGAGGGGGAGGAGTCGTGATCGGATGCTCATGGGATGAAGTAGCGGGGGTTTTACCCGAAACTCCTTTCCGCAAGCCAGACTTTCATGGTTTTTAGGCTGAAGGCTGAAGGCTGAAGGCTGAAGACTGAAGGCTTTTGGGAGAGCAGCAACTTCTGCCCTGTCACTGCAACCCCTTCATCCCCGATTTCGCAATGGAAGAATGCCAACAGAAGACAGCGGGAAAATCAGAGAGAAGGAATATGGAACTCAAGAACTCAGTAAAAAGCCTCTGCAAATAAACTCACCAATGCGGAATCGTGAAGAGAAGCCGACTTTGCCAAACTGAGTTGGGCAGCGAATTTGCCCATGCAAGACCGCTTGCAGAGCGGTTTTGGATCAACTTGCCTGCCTTCATCTGACGTCCCTTTCCTCCCTTCCTGAGTTCCATATTGATCATTGCAGTCCATGATTCAGCGACTGAATAAACAGAAGATGCTCTAATCCATTTTTTGGGTTCATGATCCTTGCGGCGGGCCCTCCGTTTCCTTGGTCTCCAAATCCTTTCTGATGAGGCGCTCCAAGTATTGGGATGGGGTCATCCCCTCCGACTTTGCGAGGTTTTCCAGTGCCTCGCGAAGTTGCGGATCAAGGAGTGATTTGACTTGTACGGTTGCTTTGCTCACACGGTCACGGGCCTCCATCCGCCCCGGCCGTCGGAGCAACCGGTCACCCGGCCATCCTTGGCCATGACGAAGAGGTGGATCCAGCCGTTGGCCACGAGGTTGGCGACGTCCTTGTGCTTGGCGAGCACCTTGTCGATCGACTCCGCGGGCGCTTCCACGATGACGGCGAGCCGGAGCGGTTCGTGCCTCCACTCCCGGCCGTCGTGCACCGACTGGAAGGGAAGGCCCGTCTTGAGGTCGCCGCCGTTCCCCTCGTGGACCCCGAGCAGGCCGGCCACGTTGTGGATCACCTTGTCGCCGGAGCCGAAGAGCCTGTTGTCGACGGTGGAGCCGAAGTACTGGAGGTTGATCCAACTCGCCACGACCACCGGGGCGATGAGAAGCAGTTCCAGGGTCGCCTCGCCATCGTCGAGATCGTGCCGGTAGTCATGCAGGAAGACCCTGCCGCCGAGATCGAGACCCCGCGTCCGCTCCCTGGGTGCGGCGATGAAGGCATGGTTGCCGGCAAGTCCCCACTCGGGCCGGACCTGCGCCCAGTCCCGGCTCCGCGCGGCCACCTCGCCGTCGAGAGCCACCGCGAATGGATCGAGACCGAGGAGCGGCGCCCTCTCCCTGCGGGCGATCCCTCCGGCCAGCTGGAGATCCGCCGCGAGCGAGTTGACCGGCTCCCGGTGCGAGGCGGGCACCGAGTCAAGGCCGAAGAGTGTCACCTCGTCGGTGGTCGTGTTGTGAAGGCCGGCCAGGAAGAGCGTCTCTTCCGGAATCACGATTCCCTGCTCAAGGAGCCCTTTCCGGACCACGGGATCGTTGAGGATCTCGGCGGCGGTCCTTGCATTGGCCTCGCCGGTGTGGCCGCCGCAGGCGCCGCAGTCGAGACTCGAGCCGTAGGGATTGTTCTCCGTCATGCTCCCGTGGCCGCAGAGGAGGACCAGCTTGGAAAGGCCGCCCTTGGCCAGGCCCATGTGCCGGAGCGCACCGGCGGCCAGCGTCACCCGGGTCTCGGGCGGGAGGACCGAGACATCGACATCGCAGCCGCAGCCCTGCTCGGGATGCGAGTGACCCGTCAGGTCCCGGATCATCCGGCCTAGGAAACCGAGCCCGAGTGTCTCGACAAAGACGAAGCTCGAGACGGCGGAGTTCTTGAAGGACTTCCAGGCCCCGGCAAACCGCTTGTGCCGTGCGATCGCTCCGAGTTCCGCCCGGGAGCCGTGCGAGGGAATCTTCACGGCGGGTGTCAGGAGGACGGGGCACTGCGGGGTGCCGCTTGTCTCGCCCGCAGGCACCGCCTCGATCGGGAATCCGAAGAAGCCGGCGAACCCGATGGTCTTTCCGGACGGGGCCACCTGTTCAAGCGCCCTCCGGAAGACCTCCGACCGGACATCGATGCAGAAGACCGCCTGGAAGTCGGGAGCCTCTCCCGCTTTGCCGCCTCCCAGGGAAGCGAGCTGGCCGAAGAGCTTCCGCCGGGTGGCGATCTCATGGGCCCGCTGCCAGAGCAACTGGGGAGCGGGGGTGCTCGCCGAGGCCTCCGCGTGGCCGGTCTGGGCGGTGAAGGCCACCGCTGGGAAGGCGTTCTGGAGCGCACACTCGTAGACCAGCCTGATGGCGAGCAGATGCCGCAGGGTGTCGTCCTGTTCGCCGTACAGTCCTTTTTCATGGGCGAGGAACTTCAGGTGACCGGCCCAGCCGCCGATGCCGAGCAGCAGGGAGTGGAAGACCTCCGTTGCCGCGGACTCTTCGAGACCCAGGGCGGTGGCCGCCCTGTCGATCTCGTGGGCAGGATCGTCCCCGAGGCCCCGGACGAATTCCCTCCAGCCCCTCAGGCCCGCCGTCTCCGGGTTCCTGTCGAGCGAGGCGGCCTGCCGCCAGGCAGCGAAGAGCGGCACGCCCTTCCAGGGGAATCCCCAGAGCGCCTGACCGCCGTCGAAGTAGGCCGTGCACCATTTGGAAATCTCCTCGGTCACGAAGGCGCCCCACCGGGCTCCTCCCTCCGCGTCGATCCGTGCGCTCGGGAGATCGGCCGAAGGAAGCGGCAGCGCCCACGCGTCGGCCTCGAGAGCTGCCTCAAGTCCTGACACGAGTTCCTCCGGGGTGAGCCTTGCATCCGCTTCGCCGATCGCCCTCCGCAGATCCTCCGCGGTGATCTTCCCGGCCCCGTGGAGTTCCCGGTAGAAGGAGGGAGGGAGTGCCAGGGGCGTGCCGGCATTCCGGGCGAGCACCCCTGCGGCTTTGGTGAAGGGCATGTCGGAGAGCCCGACAAAGGGATTCACGGCGACGAACCGCGAGAGCGGCCAGAGCGGCGCGATGCGGCCCAAGGCTTCATCGGCCTGGGTCCTGAACGTGTGGGAGGGGATCGTGGAGGCGCTGGAGTGCATGGTGGTGGCGAGGATTAGAGTGGGCGTGAAAGTGGGTTGAGGGTCTTTTGGAGAGGTCGAGTGAGTGAGAGGGTCAGGATTTCCGGGCGCGGGGCGGCCAGATCGAGGCGATCAGGCGGTTGGCCGCGGTGTTGACGTAGAATCCGTTGTAGGCGTGGACGAAGAGGGTTCGGCCCGCCGCCGTCGATGCCCATGTCGGGGGAAGGAAGGCCCGGAGAGCCAGCAGCATGAAGGAGAGGGCCGTGAGCAGGGCGATCGGCCAGGCCATCGTGAAGGCCGGGGCCGGGGCGACAGAGTCGCCGAGCAGATGCCGCGTCCCCTCGTGGAGGGCGACCGAGAGGAGGCCGACGCCGGCGGCGACCGCGATACCGGAGAGGAATCCGATGGCACCGGACGAGGTCGACCACCAGTGCCAGAGGAGCTGGGCGAGGGCCACTGCCAGGATTAGACCAAGACCGAAGCGGCCCGAGTCCTCCCACGGGGCGCTTCCGGAGAGGCAGGAGAGAAGGGCGACCAGACCGCCAGCCGCCGCGAAGGCCGCGAGCGCCCCGAGAAGGCCCCGGTAGCTCCGCGCGGGCGGGGAACCGGCCGACCGCGACGCGGCAATCACGCTTCCCGAGGAGAGGAAGGCGTGGGCCTTGTAGAGCGAGTGGGCCGCGATGTGAAGCAGGGCCAGAGCGAAGGCCCCGAGGCCGCACTGCAGCATCATGAATCCCATCTGTGCGACCGTGGAGAAGGCGAGCGTCCTCTTCACGCTCGTCTGGGTGATCATGACGAGTGAGGCGAAGAGGGCGGTGAAACCGCCGACCGCCGCTAGGAGTTCCAGCGCCTTGGGGGCCTGGGCCATGAGCGGGCTGAACCGGATGATGAGGAAGCCGCCCGCGTTGATGATGCCCGCGTGCATGAGGGCGGAGACCGGCGTGGGGGTCTCCATCGTGTCGGGAAGCCATCCGTGGAAGGGGAACTGCGCGGACTTCAGGACCGCCGCCACCACCAGGAGGAGGGCGATCGTCTGGAGCGGCGCCTCCTCTTGGGAAGCGCCGGCAAAGAGCGCGGCGTAGTCAAGGGTCCCGAAGGCGCGCCAGGCGAACCAGAGCGCGGCAAGGAGGGCGATGTCACCGAGCCTGCTGAAGAGGAACTTCTTCCGGGCCGCCATCAGGGCGGCTGGCCTGTCGGGATAGAAGGTGAGGAGCTTGTGCAGGGCCATGCTGACTCCCATCCAGGCGACTACGAAGAGGGCGAGGTTTCCGGAGACCACGAGCAGCAGCACGCATCCGGCGGTCACCGAGAGCCACTTGAAGAAGCGACCCTGGTCGGGGTTGCCGCCGAGGTAGTTGGCGGAGAAGCGGATCACGGCGACCGCAAGGAAGGCGGCCAGCACCAGCATCACCGCGGAGACCGCGTCGAAGTAGGAGGAGAGCGCGAGCGGCCCCCACGAGCACGCCGTGAATTTCAGCGGATGGCCCCCGAGCGCCAGCGCACCGGCCGAGAGGAGAGCGAGCAGGAGGGAGAGCAGGCCCAGGAACTGGGCGGCCTTGCCGGTCGCCGCGGGCCGTGCGTTGGCGATTCCCCGGGGAAGGAGCAGCGCGGCCAGCAGGGTTAGCGGCGCGAGAAGCGGCAGGAAGTCTGCGGATTGGAGCGATGCAAGGAGTTGATTCATGGGCGCATCCTACCGACTTTCATTCTTGTTGATCCAATAGATGATTTTTAATAGATCGTTTGATTAACTTAAACATCCCGTGTCCTTCCTCAACTACCACCACCTCCGCTACTTCCGCGCGATCGCGCAGACGGGCAACCTGACCCGCGCGGCCGAGCACCTGAACATCTCCCCCTCCGCGCTGAGCATCCAGCTGGGACAGCTCGAGGAGAGCCTCGGCCAGGAACTCTTCGAGCGGCGGAAGAAGCGGCTCGAACTCACGGAGGCGGGCAGGCTTGCCCTGGACTATGCCGAGACGATCTTCCGCAGCGGGGAGGAGCTGCTCGACGCCCTCAAGCACCGCGTCCCGAAGCAGCGCCAGATCCTCCGCGTCGGCGCGGTGGCCACCCTCTCCCGCAACTTCCAGCTCGAACTGCTCCGTCCGTTCCTGGCTCGGCCCGACGTCGAGCTCGTCCTGCGGACCGGTGCCCTGCGCGATCTGCTCGGGATGCTCGAGGCCCATGCGGTCGACATCGTCCTCTCCAACCTGCCGGTTCCCCGCGATGCCGAAACCGATCTCCGGAGCCACCTCCTCGACGAGCAGGAGGTGAGTCTGGTCGCCCACCGGAAGAACGCGCGCTTCCGTTTCCCGGAGTCGCTGGAGGGGATGCCGATGGTCCTGCCGACTCTCGAGAGCAGCATCCGGGGACCCTTCGACCTGCTGCTCGAACAGCACGGTGTTCGCCCGCAGATCGTCGCGGAGGTGACCGACATGGCGATGATGCGACTGCTGGCGCGCGAGGCCGAGGCGGTGACGCTGGTGCCCAGGGTCGTGGTCCGTGACGAGCTCCGCGCGGGAACGCTCGTGGAGCTCCACCGCATCAGGCGGATCCGGGAGAGCTTCTACGCGATCACGCCGGCGCGCCAGTTTCCCAACCCGCTGGTGAAGGAGCTGCTGGGAGGCCCCCGTCCGGAAAAGTCCAGGACTCCGAAACGGAAAAAGGCGGGGACCTGAGTCCCCGCCTTTTCGCGGAGGGCTTTGTGAAAAGCCCGTTCGGTGACGAACCAAATCGTCCTGCGGCTGCCGTCAGCTTGTGCGTGCTAGAACGCCTAGACAGCCTAGACCGCCTTATCGCCGGTCTCGTCGGTGCGGATGCGGATCGCGTTCTCCACGGGGAGGACGAAGACCTTGCCGTCGCCGATCTTGCCGGTTTTGGCTGTCTTGACGATCGCACCGACCGCGCCCTCGACGGCGCCGTCGGCCACGACGATCTCGAGCTTGATCTTGGGCAGGAAGTCGACGGTGTACTCGCTGCCGCGGTAGATCTCGGTGTGGCCCTTCTGGCGGCCGAATCCCTTGACCTCGGTCACCGTCATGCCCTCGATGCCCAGCTCGCTGAGGGCGTCCTTGACCTCCTCCAGCTTGAAGGGCTTGATGATTGCTTCGATTTTTTTCATGGGTGTTGGTGGGTGTGGGTTGGACCTTCTTGGGATTAGTGGTTGTAGCCCTCCTCACCGTGATCGGTGATGTCGAGACCCTGGTGTTCCGCCTCGACCGAAGGACGGAGGCCGATGACCAGCTTGACGATGAAGGTGATGATGATGGTTCCGATCACCGCGAGGGCGATGGTGATTCCGGCGGCCTTGGCCTGTGCCACGAGGAGCGAGTGGGACTCGATGGCGGCCTTCAGTCCGTTCTTGGCGGCGTAGGCGTCGCTGACGAGGTTGCCGTTCACGGCGGGGTTGACCAGGACACCCGTGATGAGGGCTCCGACCGTTCCGCCGACACCGTGGATGCCGAAGGTGTCGAGCGCGTCGTCGTACTTGAAGATCCCCTTCAGGACGGTGACGGCGAAGTAGGGGACGACACCGGCGACCACGCCGATGATCGCGGCACCCGTGGAATCCACGAATCCGCAGGCCGGGGTGATGACCACGAGGCCGGCCACGGCACCCGAGCACATGCCGAGCACGCTGGGCTTGCCCTTGAGGATGAACTCGAGCAGGGGCCAGACGAAGGCGGCGATGGCGGTCGCGATCGTGGTGGTGAGGAAGGCGTTGGCGGCGATGCTGTCGGCGGCCAGCGCGCTGCCGGCGTTGAAGCCGTACCAGCCGACCCAGAGAAGGCCGGTGCCGATCATGGTGAGCACGAGGCTGTGGGGAGGCATGGGCTCCTTGCCGTGCCCGACGCGCTTGCCGAGCAGGAGGCAGAGGATGAGGGCGCTCCAGCCCGAGGACATGTGAACCACGGTGCCGCCGGCGAAGTCGATCGCGGGGATCTTTGCATCGGCGTTCCAGACACCGTTCATGAGACCGGTGGCGCCCCAGACCATGTGCGCGAGCGGGAAGTAGACGAGGAACATCCAGAGGCCGACGAAGGCCATCAGGGCGGTGAATTTGAGGCGCTCGGCCGTGGCACCGAAGATGAGTGCCGGGGTGATGATCGCGAAGGTCAGCTGGAAGATGCAGAAGACATTCTGCGGGATCCAGTAGGCGTAGCTGGTGTTGGGGGCCGAATCGATCCCCTTGAGGAAGAAGAACTCGGTGCCGCCGATGAAGGGGCTGGCGAAGTTCGTTCCGAAGACCAGGCTGTAGCCGACCGCCCACCAGATGATGGCGACCAGACCGGTGATGCCCAGGCACATGGCGAGCATCGAGAGGACGTTCTTGGAGCGGACCAGACCTCCGTAGAAGAGGGCCAGACCGGGCAGGGTCATCAAGAGCACCAGGGCCGCCGAGACCATCATCCAGGCCGTGTGGCCGGCGATGGCGACCGGGGCGATGTTCGTCGCGGTCGGGTCACCGTTGGTCAGGGCCGCCTGCAGGTAGGCGGTCTGGGCCTTCAACGGTGCGTCCGCGAAAGCGATCGGTGTGGGTGCCGGCGCGGCATCCTCTGCATGGAGGGTGGAAGTGACGGCGCCGAGGATCGCCAGTGAGGCGACCGCCGCGAGCAACCGGAGCACGGAGGTGGTTTTTTTCTTCATAGGGTTGGTGTGGGTTGTGGCGCCCGGTGAGGGGCGGTTAAGACATGAAAGCAACCTCCGTGCCAACTTTCCAAAGGCCCTGATTATGGCGTGTAGCTGCGTTGGTCTTCACTTGCCGTAGGTTTCACTACGGCTGCGTTTGCCCGCCTTACCCCCATCCCAATCAGAGCCCTTGGCGTGAAAGGGTCTCTTGGCGATTTTTGCCCTCTTAAGAGTCAAGAGAGGGCATTTGGCGGTTTTTATCCACTCCGCACCATTCAACGGCACAGAGTTTTTTACCGAATACAAGTGAAGCCGACTCGAGGAACGGCTACTTGGGGAACCGAGTGGAGTCTTCTTTGGGCTTCCTAAGATTCCTGCGGTGTTGGAACGAGAGACCCACAAAAAGACAGCCGAAGACGACGGAAGTCAGGAACCAGAGCCCCAGGCAGGCGAGGATGTTTTTGAGAATTTCAAACATGAAAGAAAGAGGAAGCTGGTTTCAAATGGATGGCGCGAGGTTTCAGTCTCGGTGCCTCACCTCAACAGATCCCTGCAGTAGGGGGGGATTAAGGAAGAATCTGCCGGGAGGGAAGAGCGGACGAACCGCTTTCCCTCCCGGCATTTCTGTCGGACTGCGCACCCCCCGGCACGCAGCCCTCCATATTCTTCATAGGCATGACAAGCAACGGACTTCCTCCGTTCCGAAGGAATGGAGGAAGGTGTTGACTGCATGGCTTTCCTTTTCATTGCAACCGTTATGCAGTTGTTCATTTCAAGGATTGAATTTCCGGGAGAGGTGTTTTGTTTATAGAACGTTTACGCTAAGACAACAACATTCGAGCAACTGATCATTTCATGGATCATCAATGTCAAAGGCGTCGGTTGTAATACTAAAGTCAGCAGAGGCGTTTCATCGATCCAAATTCTTTTCTTGTGTTAAATAGTGTCGTCACGAGATAGGATTGTTGATAGAGGGAGCAGATGAACAAAGAGAGCGCCCTTCACCGTCACGACATAACTGATCGAACCTGGAAGTTACTGGAGCCGCATTTGCCAGGCAGGGCCGGTGTTTGGGGA
>JBEIJN010000049.1:0-19285 GCA_040380225.1 Verrucomicrobiia bacterium
CCCCCCCCCCCCCCCCCTTTTTAAGGATACGGCGACCACCGAGATCTACCCCCTCGCGTTCCCTCTTTCCCTACCCGACCCTCTTCCGACCTCCTTGTGTTTCAATCCGCGCCCCCGCGCGGGGGGCGACCGGGTGAGTTCAGCCCATACCTCGAGGCTCGTAGGTTTCATTCCGCTCCCCCGCGCGGGGGGCGACTCCCACCAGATCCAGCTTGCCCGTGATGGGGTTGTTTCAATCCGCGCCCCCGCGCGGGGGGCGACCTTTTTTTTATGGGAGTTCAAACAGGAGGGCACGGTTTCAATCCGCGCCCCCGCGCGGGGGGCGACGCGGCAAGCTCACTTTTGCTGTTCTCCTTTTTGGGTTTCAATCCGCGCCCCCGCGCGGGGGGCGACCACGACCCCGCTTCTGGATCTGTCGGGAACTTGGTTTCAATCCGCGCCCCCGCGCGGGGGGCGACCCTTGTCGCATACGCCTCACAACAGGCGACGCCGTTTCAATCCGCGCCCCCGCGCGGGGGGGCGACACACGACCCCGCTGCTCAACCTAACCGGAACGTGGTTTCAATCCACGAGCCCACTGGGGGCGCGACCTAAATAAGTATACCTGTCTCGGCGGTGCAGCCGTTTCAATCCACGCGCCCACGGGGGGCGTGACAGTCCATGCCCTCCAGTTGAAGGCAGTGGCACATTCAGAATTTCAAAGATCAATTGCCGGCGAGTAATCGTCGGCTTAAAGCGGAAGTTTTGAGGGCCCGTCCCCCATGGGTTCAGACGCTCCGCTTGATGAGTGTCACTCCCGTAGGAAGCTTCTTCTCGTCGATCGTCATCTCGTAGTCGGAGAAGGAACGGGGAGCCTCAACCCCCTCCTTCTTAGTCACCGTGACCAGGTCGAAGAGGGTGTGGCTTGGTGCGGATCCCAGAGCCGAGTCGTGCTTGAATACCAGGAGCGCGCGCGGGTTCATGCTTCCTGCCGGTCTGGCTGCGGACTGGTCGAACTGGAAGGCATGTTCGAGGGACTGGAAGAGCAGCTCCAGATCCGCGTCGCCGAAGCCTGTCTGGGCGGCAAGAAAGGGGTTCACAAATCCCTGAGCCTTGTAGAGGCCGTAGGGAATGGTGAACTTGCGGCCCATGGTGCGCTCCTTATCTGCATCACGCTCGTTGGTGACCGATGAGCGGGTGATGGCATGCTCGCTGGAGACGATGGGGTCGATGGATCGCGCGAAGGAGATCTGGACGGGTCCCCTCACCTGGCCGCAGTTGATATCGGTGGCCATGACGGCCCCGAAGGTGCGGATGTCATAGTAGTGATCGCAAAGCCACTGGGTGGCCTTGTCTTTCTTGCCGCCCTTGGGAGCCTTTGCCTCGGCTGCCGGGATGCCGACCGCCTCTTGGGCCTCTTTGTGGAGGTTGTTCAGCACGGCCCCGTCTGAAAAGTAGATCCGGTGCTTGTCATCACCCTGCTTGGTCAGGGCGACGAAGTTGCGGATTTTGCGCTTGAGGCAGACGTCGGTGACCAGTCCCTGTCCGGTCTCCACATCGGTGCGGGGGAGGTTGCCTGCATCGGGATCGCCGTTGGGGTTAGCGTCCTGGCAGTCGAAGAGGTAGAGGAAGTCGTAGCGGTTGTTCATTGTGTGTTTTTGGTTGGGTGTGGGGTTGGGTTTTTAGGTTTTAGGATTAGGGTTGGGTCTCGACGGGTTCTCTCTTTGTGAAGAAGTCTTTTCGCTGGTGGTAGTAGCCGATCGCAAAGATGCCCTGCTTCTTGAGCGAGAGCTGGCTGGGGAATCCCTCCCCGCTGATGGAAGAGAGGATCTCCTGGACGAGTTTGTCGCGGTTCACCATGGCCCCGCCGTTCAGCTTGGAGAGATGGTGCTGGTAGGTGCGGATCAACCTAGGGAAGACGCTGACCGGTGTGGCGGATGCGGCGCTGTAAAAGCGGTCGCGGATGCCGGTGTTCAGATTGCCAAGGGCGTCGTCCTGGGTCTTCTCAAGGGCTGCAAAGAGCCGCCCAAGTAGGTAGGCGGGGTGGGTATTATCGGGGTCTAGCATGGTGGGTATGTTTTGGTGGTGATTTCGAACGAGAACGGCCTTCAGTGTTGCAGCCCGCAGATAGTTGACAGTGCGGTCTGCGTGGATGCGTCGGATGATCGCGGAAAAGAGGCCCTCGGGGTACGGGATGCACTCGACGATGGCGCGAGTCAACGCACCACCCAGCAGGGGGGAGATGTCCTCTGATGTGCGGGCTGTCTCCCGTAGGATCTGCCAGACGGCTGGAAACTCAGGATCGGGGAGTCGGGTTCCGCTTGCCTCGGTGAATTGGCGAACCATTTTCATGCACTCTTGGTGGGAGTGCAGCTTGGCAATCAGGTCAGCAATGGTAGATCGGTGATAGAATCGGATGGAGAGACGGGCCGCATTCGGCGCCAAGCCGAGGATATGGAAAGGAGTGGTTGGGTCTCCGAGTTCCTGAAACTTGGTTCCGGAGCGGATGGCCTCCAACAACCGCTGGATCTGGGATCGTCTGGACTCGTCCTGAACTTCGGCGGGAAACTCCGAACCACTCGAGAAAAGATCCGCCAGGCAGTCTTCAATGACAGAAGGCTCCTCTGTCCAGAAGACGGTCGTGGTGCCGCCGATGTTGATTCGATGCTTCTTTGCATTCGGCCCTGTGAGCAGTGAGTTGAGCGCAGTCCCGTAACGGAATGCCGCTGTCTCACTAACAGGAGCATTCATCCCCTGCTGCCCCTCTTTCCCGTAGGACTCGTATGCGGTGGCATTGAACGAGACGATCGAGGCCCCCGATGACTGAGACCCATTCACACCCTTGATCTTGGGATGAAGCACTGCGATCGGCGCGATCTCACCAGTGAGTAGGCATTGAGCGGCAGTTCCAGATTCTGCCTCCGAGTTGCTGCGGATCCACCAATCTTGAACAGACGGGAGTTCGTGCACCGGTTTTTTCTGCCCACGGATCTGGAAGATCCCGAACCCCGGTCCGACTGCGTCTAGGATGGGAAACGCGGCAACCTGTTCCGGCTTCCATTTTCCGAGAAAGTGACAGACCGCAGTGAACTCCGGAGCATTGATCTCCTTCTCAATGGCAAGATGACGATCCCTGAACGCCTCAAAGCGCTTCAGTCCGAACCCTGCTTCCTTATCGGACGGCTGTCGGCCGAGCAGGTAGGTCTGGTTGTCCCAAAGGAGGCAAGGGTTGATACCTGAACCCGAGGGCTTTGCACCACCAGGAACTAGCATGGCAGTGCTATGGAGTTTACCCCTGTCATTGGGGGTGCGGGCATCCTCGATGTCGAAGAGCACTCCGCCGGGTTCGATCACGATCCTGAAACTGATCTTTTGGGGAGAGAAGCCGGGCGGAGCTATCTCGTAGGAAGGATCAGCCGCGAGGCGCGAGTAGAGCTCGTTGAGGGATTGGAGGATCATGCGTGCAGGGGGAAGGGCAGGACGGGAACCTTGATGACTCCGTCGGTCATGGATGCGCGAAAGAAATGAGGCGTGGCCGATTTCACTGCCTTCGTGGAGGGATCCTGGGCGAAATCGATGTCGTGGAGCATGAAACCGAGGTCCTTCTCCCCCAAAAGGGAGTCATCGGGCTTGGGGAGATCCGCCTCGTTCTCGATGAGTTCAAAACGCACGGGGAACTCGCGGCAGCCGAAGTACGGCTGCTGGAATGCCTGCCCCTTCCGTGCGCGGCGCTTGAACATGTCGAGATGCTTCCCAACGGCTTCGGGTTCCGGAACAGGAGGCCCGTCCTTTTCAATGCGGGGGTTCAGCACCTTGACATGGGACTTGATCAGATAGGCGACATCCTTGAGCAGGAGGGACGCACGCTGCTGGCGGTTCTCCATGATGTCCATCGAGGGACGGGCAGAGGGGTTCTGCATCGCGGCATTCACTCCGGCCGCGCCACCCATGGTTATCTTGGAGGAGACTTCGTTACGTCTGATGTTGGTGAAGCGAATGGGATTGAGAACACGGATCTCGTCGATGATCCACCGGATCTGGGGCTTCCAGTAGATGGCTTCCAAGATGCCCCTTGCAGCGGACGGAGTGATCACATCGTAGGAGACGCGCTCGACTTTCATTTCGGGGCGGGAGAAGAGGGCGTAGTCGCCCGTGACTTTGAGGGTGATTCCGTAGTTCATGGATGGTCAGATAATGAGTGGGTTGGAGGGGGCGTGTTCTTCATCAAAGGTAAGTCCGAAGTGGTCGGAGTAGTTCAGTTCGGCTGAGATCAGGGCATGAAACTGCCCATCGCGGAGTGACTCAAAGGAGCGGATGTTGTCATCCCGAAGTCGCGGGCTGATCTGGACAGTGTAGCGCTGGACACGACGCAGGAGTGCACGATGGAGGGGTATATTTTCGGAGCGTAGCTCTGCAATAGCCTTTCGTGCAACCTCATCATACGGAATTATAACGGGCACCTGCCAGTCATCAATGAGCCGGAATTTTCCGGCTACGGTGGCGTAGGAGAAGTGAAACGGGAAATCACGATTTCCTCGATCAATACGAAAGCCTTTCAGGATTCCCTCGGAGTCCCAGCGACTCTTTTGCTGGTAGTAGTAGAGGTCGAAGTAATTTCGGATAGACTCTCGACCAATCAAGTCGTCGTGAAGGCCGATCAACTGATCGGCAACCTGGGCAGTCTCACGGAAATAGACCTCGCCGGATTGATCCTCCGGTCGAAAGACATAGGTGTGGCCCGTTCCTGTAAGTACTCCGTGTCGGTTACACCGTCCGGCCGCCTGAGCAATCGAATCGAGTCCAGCAAGTGCCCGGTAAACCACGGGGAAGTCAACATCCACGCCCGCCTCGATGAGTTGGGTGGAAATGACACGGACGGGTAAACCTTGTTCAAGACGGCGACGAATCTCGCACAGGATCCTATGCCTGTGTTCGGGACACATTAAGGCGGAAAGGTGATAATTCCCCTGATCCGCACCCAGTAACCGATAGAGTTCCTGAGCATGACGGCGTCGGTTCACGATACAGAGCACCTGCTCCTGCGACCGCAAGAGATCAACCAAAGCCGTGTCGGCAAGATCTCCCAAGGAGGTGATCTCAACACGCTTCAACGCATCGAAGAGGCTTGCCGGATCGGCAATGATTTCCCGAGCACCCTTCAGACCGATCGGGAACTCATCCGGATGATGATGAACTGCAGGTTGTGTCGCTGTGCAGAGAACAATACTGGCATTGTAATGATCAGCAAGTTCCTGAAGAACCCTAAGGCATGGACTGATAAGATCGACAGGAAGACTCTGTGCCTCGTCGAGGATCACGACGGCATTGGCGATATTGTGGAGTTTCCTACTACGGGAGGTCTTTGACGCGAACAAAGACTCATAGAACTGAACCGCCGTCGTCACTACGATCGGGGCATCCCAATTCTCTGAAGCAAGACGGGACTGTGCTGTTTCGTTCTCAGGGGAGAGTGATGAGTGATGCTCGACCAATGGTGTAAAAAACCGGGACTCCAAGGGTTTCAGGATCCCGCGAAGCACTCCTGCATTCTGCTCAATGATCGAATTGAACGGCGCAACATAGATGATCCGTTTCTGTCCATTGGCAATCGCATGACGTAGGGCAAAACTCATCGAGGAGAGGGTCTTACCACCTCCCGTGGGAACCGTGAGCGTGAAGAGCCCCGGTTGTTGTGATGCCGCAGTGCGGCAGTCATCGACTACTGCGCGTCGTTGTAGGTTTACCCTATCAGATGCATCTGGCATTCCGAATCCATCGATCCGTGCATCGATCAACCCCCTGATCCTTTCGAGAATACCATCCGGGACCTCATTGCGAGTGGAAGCAAGCTTCTCATCCATGAAGGACTCGGTGGTCAGAAAATCAGCATCGACCAGACAGGAGAAAAGCATTCTGACAAAAAACCCGACCGAGAAGGGATCCCCGCTCTTCAAAAAAGAAGGAAGTTCCGGAATCTTCATGTCCTGAAGTTCCGACGGAACGGCTTCACGAAATGCTGGAACTTCTTTGCGTAGACGATCGGCCTGGCAGGCACCATTGGAAGTGGCATCCAGTAGTCCGGAGTGGTGTCCGGCTATCGGATAGCTGAGCAGATGTCCCAGCAAATGCTTCTCCACAGCGAACTGTGCCCCTGCTGATGAGTGATCCACCTTCCCCAATACATCGTCGGAATGAGGATCGACCTTCCCCCGAAGATAACTCTGCCACTCGGGAGCAAATTTACCCAGATCATGCCAAATACCAGTGAGGGCACCCCACTCAGCGGCAGATTTGGAGTCGATCGACCCGCATGCAAACATTTCGGAAGCAAAAGACCGAGTTGCGTTAGAGACGCGATCAAGATGTCCGCAATTCGAACACCTGGGCGCCAGTCCATTGCAATGAGCATTAGGGCAAGCTGTGTAAAGATCCTCCCAAACAATGCAACCTCCCTTCCCAATCCGGGAATGAGCATGGGGCATTGATGTGGAAGATGAATGATCCATAAAAAACTACTGCATTTAACGACAACTATCAGAGAGCGTCATACAATCAATAAGTCTACTTTCAGAACTCATAATCTTCCACCCTAACACCCCGACTAGACACAGAGCGTCCTACCCCCCGACTTTTCCAACAACCATCACGATTTCGGTTTTTCAGGCGCAGCAAGTGTCGATGCGCCGCAAGGCCTGCAATCTCATAAAAAAGACCATCCCAAGGGCGATGCTATTTTGGAGGCGGGGCTAGGCACTAATACTTGTCTCCCAAGGCTCGTAAGCTTGGATGGAGAGCTAGGCGGTCAAGCGAAGCTGTATAAATTATACTGCGAGCGCCGACCAACGACGCTAACCGCCAAGATCGCGAGCCTCCCGTGAGGCGGATCAATCGATTGCTCCCACCGCCTCGCTCACCTCTCCCGCAATATAATCCCGGTTAAGTCTCGCAATCACGCTCGCCGGCACATTAGCGGGGCAGACGGCCTCGCAGGCGTAGTAGTTGGAGCAGTTGCCGAAGCCCTCTTCCTGCATGGTGCGGACCATGTTGCGGGCGCGCTTCTTGCGCTCGGCCTGACCCTGGGGGAGAAGGCCGAGGTGGGTGACCTTGGCGCCGACGAAGAGCATGGGGGAGCTGTTGGGGCAGGCTGCGGCGCATGCTCCGCAACCGATGCAGGCGGCGGCATCCATGGCGGCGTCGGCCACGGGCTTGGGAATCAGGGTGGTGGTGGCGTCGGGCGCACCGCCGGTGTGCTCGCTGATGAAGCCGCCGGAGCGGATGATCCTATCGTAGGCGCTGCGGTTCACCACGAGATCCTTGACGATCGGGAAGGCGCCGACGCGGAAGGGCTCGACGGTGATGGTCTGGCCGTTCTCGAACTTGCGCATGTAGACTTGGCAGGCGGCTCCGCGACCGGGCCCCTGGGGGACGCCGTTGATGACCATGCTGCAGGTTCCGCAGATGCCCTCGCGGCAATCGCTCTCGAAGGCGACGGGTTCTTTTCCCTCGGCGGTGAGGCGGTTGTTCACGATGTCGAGCATCTCGAGGAAGGAGCACTCGGAGGGAATCTCCCTGGCGTCGATCTCGACAAACTCTCCCGCGCTCTCCTTGGACTTCTGCTTCCAGAGTCTGAGATGGAAATTCATGGTGCTCATGATAATTAAGGCGTCTCTGGTGGAGGTTACTTGTAGCTGCGGGTGGCGAGGTGGACGGCCTCGTAGTTCAGGGGCTCGCGGAGGAGCTCGGGATCATTCCCCTCCCCCTGGAACATCCAGGCGAAGACTTCGGCGAACTTGTCGTCGTGGCGGAGGGCCTCGCCGTCGGAGGTCTGATGCTCGACGCGGAAGTGGCCGCCGCACGATTCCTCGCGGGTGAGGGCATCGAGGCAGAGGAGTTCGCCAAACTCAAGGAAGTCGGCGACGCGCCCGGCGCGCTCGAGCGACTGGTTCAGCTCGACTCCGGTGCCGGGGACGGCGACTTCCTTCCAGAAGCGCTCGCGCAGGGCGCGGATGTCGGCGATGGCCTTCTTCAGGCTCTCCTCGCTGCGGGCCATGCCGCACTGATCCCACATGATGAGGCCGAGCTGGCGGTGGAACTCGTCGACGGGCACCTTTCCCTTCACGGAGAGGAGCTTCTCGACGCGGTCGCGGACTTCCTGCTCGGTCTTCCTGAACTCGGGCATGTCGGTGGAGACTTTCTTGCCGAACTGGGTGGAGAGGTATTCCCCGAGGGTGTTGGGGATGACGAAGTAGCCGTCGGCCAGTCCCTGCATAAGCGCCGAGGCCCCCAGCCTGTTCGCCCCGTGGTCGGAAAAGTTCGCCTCGCCGAGGACGTGGAGTCCCGGGATGGTGCTCATGAGGTTGTAGTCCACCCAGAGGCCGCCCATGGTGTAGTGGAGCGCGGGATAGATGCGCATGGGGCGCTCGTAGGCGCTCTCCCCCGTGATGTTCGCGTACATCTCGAAGAGGTTGCCGTAGCGCTCGCGGATGGTCTTCTCGCCGAGGCGCTTGATGGAATCGGCGAAGTCGAGGTAGACGCCGAGTCCGCCGGGACCGACGCCGCGGCCCTCGTCGCAGACTTCCTTGGCGCTGCGGGAGGCGATGTCGCGGGGAGCGAGGTTGCCGTAGCTGGGGTACTTCCGCTCGAGGAAGTAGTCGCGCTCCTCATCGGGGATCTCCTGCGGGGCGCGGGTGTCTCCCTTCTTCTTGGGCACCCAGACGCGTCCGTCGTTGCGGAGCGACTCGGACATGAGGGTCAGCTTCGACTGGTAGTCGCCGGCCACCGGGATGCAGGTCGGGTGGATCTGGGTGTAGCAGGGATTGGCGAAGGCGGCGCCCCGCTTGTAGGCGCGCCAGGTGGCGGTCACATTGGATCCGCGGGCATTCGTCGAGAGGTAGTAGACGTTGCTGTAGCCGCCGGTGCAGAGCAGGACGGTGTCGGCCGCGTGGGTCGTGATCTCGCCGGTGACGAGGTCACGGGTGACGATCCCCTTGGCATGGCCGTCGACAAGGACGATGTCGAGCATCTCGGAGTTCTCGTGCATCTTCACGCGTCCGAGCGCGATCTGGGCGCTCAGGGCGGAGTAGGCGCCAAGAAGGAGCTGCTGGCCGGTCTGTCCCTTGGCGTAGAAGGTGCGGGAGACCTGGGCACCGCCGAAGGAGCGGTTCGTGAGTTCCCCGCCGTATTCGCGGGCGAAGGGGACGCCCTGGGAGACGCACTGGTCGATGATGGTGCCGCTGACTTCGGCAAGACGGTAGACATTCGCCTCGCGGGCGCGGAAGTCACCCCCCTTGATGGTGTCGTAGAAGAGGCGCCAGACGCTGTCGCCGTCGTTCTGGTAGTTCTTGGCGGCATTGATGCCTCCCTGTGCGGCGATGGAGTGGGCGCGGCGAGGGCTGTCGTGGAAGCAGAAGGTCTCCACCTGGTAGCCGAGCTCGGCAAGGGTAGCGGAGGCGGAGGAACCGGCGAGTCCGGTTCCGACGACGATGACCTTGAACTTGCGCTTGTTGGCGGGGCTGATGAGCTTGGCGTTGTTCTTGAAAGAGGTCCACTTCTTCTCAATCGGACCGTCGGGGATTTTGGCATCAAGAATCATGGTCGTGAAAGGTCGTGAGGTTTAGCGGCAGAGGGAACAGGCGGCGGCGGGATAGCGGAGGATGCCGAAGAAGACGGCAAGGGGGATGGAGACGTATCCGGCGAAAATGATCCAGGCGATGGCGCGGCCCCCTTTCTCGAAGAGCGGGCGCATCTTGGCGGTGGTGATCCCGAGCGTCTGGAAGAGGCTGGCGATGCCGTGGCTCAGGTGCATGGCCAGGAGGCCGATCGCAAGGACGTAGAAGCCGGTCACGAAGGGGCTGGAGAACCCGGCGATGACCATGCGGTAAACGTCGTGGCGCCCCTGCGCATCGACCCAGGTCTTGTACTCGGGGGTGAAGGCCTGCCAGGTGAACTCGGCCAGATGGAAGAGGACAAAGGCAAGGACGACCAGGCCGGAGAGGCGCATCAGACGGGCGTAGACCGTGGTCTGAAGGTCGTTCTTCACCGCGTACTTCTGCGGCCTGGCGGCCAGATTCTCACGCCAGAGGGAGATCGTGAACCAGATGTGGAGAAAGACTGCGAGCAGAAGGCCGATCCGGGCCACCCAAAGGAGCGCGCCGAGGTCCTGAAGCTTTTCGGCGTAGGCATTGATGGCCTCGGGGCCGAGGAAGATGGAGAGATTCCCGAGCAGATGGGCGATGACAAAGAGGATGAGGATGATGCCGGTGAGGGCGACGATCCACTTCCTCCCGATCGGGGAGGAAAAAAGCGGAAGACAGCAGGAAGAGGTTTTTTTTGAAGAGGCCGGACCGCTCATGGGTGTTGCTTATAAAATGGGGCGCGCAAAAAAACAACCTAGAAGGAGGGGAAGCCGATGTGGAAATGCAAAATGATGAATGAAAAATGAAAAATGGGATCACTCAGGTCTCAGGTCTCAGGTCTCAGGTCTCAGGTCTCAGGTTTGACGGCACTTGCCTCCCGGCAAGCAGTGCCGCCCTTTCAGGGCTGTTTGCAGCTCTAACAGTCTACCGCGCCCGATCCCTCGGGCTTGGTTCAGGTCTAACCCTTCGTCCTTCAGCCCAACTTTTCCCACGAAAGGAATTCCGCGAAGGCGCCACTCCTGTTATGCATTCAGCCTTCGCATGAGCACGGAGACGGAAATCATCCCCAATAACGACCTGGAACTGGTCACACGAACCCAAGGAGGGGATCCGTCAGCATTCGATCAACTGGTGGTGCGATACAGTCCCCGGCTCTACGGTCTGATCTACCACATGACCTCCAACCACGAGGACACCAACGATCTGCTTCAGGATGTCTTCTCCAAGGCCTACCGCTCGATCTGCAGTTTCCGTGGAAAATCGAGCTTCTACACCTGGATGCACTCGATCGCCGTCAACATGACGATCAATTTCCTCAAGAAAAGGAACCGTCGGCAGCACCCGAGCCTCAACGATCCCGACTGCAACATCGAGAACGATCCCGACTTCATCGCCGCAACCAGCAACGGAAACGTTGATCCGACCAAGCAGGTCACCATCCACGAACTTCAAAAAAAATTGAACGCGGCCATGATGAAGCTGTCTCATGACCATAGAATTGTCGTCACCATGTTCGATATCCAAGGAATGCCCCATGCCGAAATCGCCAAGATCCTCAAAATCTCGGAAGGCACGGTGCGGTCCCGCCTCTTTTACGCCCACCGACAGTTGCAAAACTCACTCCATGAGTTTAAGAGAAACTAAGATCATTTCACGGAGTTCACACCCCACCCAAGGAGACGCGACATGAGCCACGAACCGATGCACCGAGTCATCCGACTGAAGCGATACGAGCGACCTCCCGAGGGATATTTTGATGATTTTCTCCGTGATTTCCACCGCCGTCAGCGGGCCGAGTTGCTGAAACCCTCTCTCAGGACCCTCCTGCTGGAACGACTTACCTCGATCCTTTCGGAGTTCCACGTTCCTACCATGGCTTTTGCAGGAGCCGCGGCGGTCGCCCTGATCGCAAGCATCGCGATCATCAGCCATCCCGGCCAATCCCAGTCACCCCGGGCCTACGCCGCCTCCTACCAGCAGACTCCCGTCACGATTCCGAAGATGCAACCCGTGTCGCTGCGGGTGGATCCGCAACCCCAACGCTCCGCCTCCCTCTTCCCACCGGCCTACATGCTCAATGCCCGCCCGGCGAACCATGAATCGCCGCTCAGTTTCTAATTCGATTTTACTCTGCGGATTGCTGACGGCATTCCCGGCGGCATCGTTGCCGGCGGCCCCCTCCCCCGACAACTTACTCTCCTCCAAGGTAGCCGCCTCGATCAGGGCGATATCAAAGGAAAAACCTGGCGCCGTCGTCATGGTGCGCTGTCGCGACAAACGCGGGGAGGTCAACGGAACGGGCTTCCACCTCGATCCCACCGGAACCGTCTGCACCCTCTCCGATCTGGTCCTTCCCGGAGGAGAAATCACCATCCGCCGATCGGGACGTGATTATCCAGCCACCGTGGCGGCCATCGATCCGCGTAGCGGCGTTGCCTTCCTCAAGATCGGAGGGGAACCGCTCGGGGAGAAAGGCCCACCCGGATCGGATGGATTCTTCCTGGCGCCCCGGCCTCTCACCAACGCTTCCATCCTCACTCCGGTCGTCGCGATCGGAATGACCCGCGAGGAGAATGCCGCCGTGTCGCTGGGAATGATCACGGGGACGCAGACCCACGAGGGACAGCGCTTCTTCTGCGTACCCCATCTGACCGCGGGCATCCCCCTTGCCCAGGGCGAGGCCGGATCGCCCGTCCTGGATCTTTCCGGGAACCTGATCGGCATGGTCATGGGTGGAGGGAACACCTCCTGCCGGATCCTTCCCGCCGGGGCGATCGAGAAGCTCCACCGCGACTTCCTCCGCTTCGGAAGGATAAATCCCGGACACGTCGGAACGGTCGTGGAGGAGGCTGCCGTGCCGGAGGGAAATTCCCGTACGAGGGTGGTCGCGGTCGAACAGGGAAGCCCCGCCGAGTCCGCTGGTCTGCGCCGCGGGGACATGATCCTCTCCCTGGCCGGAAAACCGATCAAGGAACCGGAGGATGTCCTCGGCGCCTCATTCTACCTGAGCGGCGGGGAGGAGGTCAGGATAACCTTCCTTCGCGCCGGGGAACTGCGCACCATTTCTTTCCGCTGCGCGGGGACGCCCGAGGCGACGGAGGGATTATTGGCTCGTCCCTGACAAGGACTAGTGTGTGAACTTTGGGGATGACCTTCACCGGCTTCGGGGCTAGGATTGCGATCTCTTACACGGGGGTATAGCTCAGCGGTTAGAGCAGCCGGCTCATAACTGGTTGGTCCCTGGTTCAAATCCAGGTGCCCCTACTCGCCCACCCACTCGAATCACGATAGTCCCATGAGGCCCCGTCGCCGCACGAGAACACGATCGGGCCGGATGGCCCTCGCCCTGGTCTTGCTGGCGGGGGCACCGTTTTTCATCGCGGCGGGATTCTTCTCGGCATGGAGATCCGACCGTCTCGCCAGTCTGGAGGCCGGGAGTTCTCTCTCGGTGATACCCGAGGGAGTGATGGAGTTCGCCGAGCGGGGCGACGGACCTGTCGCCCTCATCATCCACGGCTCCCCGGGCGGATACGATCAGGGGCTGGTTTACGGGGAAGAACTCATGAAGCGGGGATTCCGCGTGATTGCGGTCTCTCGCCCGGGATACCTCCGCACGCCGCTGGAGACGGGCGTCACCATCGGGGAGCAGGCGGATGCCATCGACTCACTTCTGGGGACGATCGGCATCAGGAAGTGCGCGGTTCTCGGCATCTCGGAAGGATCCCCATGCGCCCTGCAACTGGCCTCCCGCCACCCGGGACGGGTCGGTTCGCTCGTCCTGATTTCGCCGACGGCGGCAAGTCTGACTTACCCCGCCATCGCATCGATCGGCTACAAGCTCTTCCACGACCTTACCGGAGACCTCGGGTGCTGGCTTCTGCGACTGCAACTCAGGACCGATCCCTCGGCACTCTTTGCAAGGATGATGGAGATCGGCTCGTCGCTGAGACCGAGCCGCTGCTCGGCACTGGCCTTCGAGGCGCTTGGCGATCCCCAGCAGAAAGCCTTCCTGTCGGGGTTGGCCGAAAGCATCACCCCTCTCCTTCCCCGGGAACCGGGGATCATCAACGACAACGCCCAACTCAAGAATATCAGCTTCCCCGCCAAGGGGACTCTTGCGGCTCCGCTTCTTGTGATTTCCGGGGAGAACGAAGGCCTATCCGGGATCAAGGATCTCAAAGCGATCGCCTCCTCCGGGGCACCCGACGGATCCAATCTTCAGGTCATCCCGCGCGTCGGGCACATCCTGCCGGTCGGGAGGGATTTCCGCCGCATCTGGGACGACATCGCCTCCTTCATGAAAAGTCGCTGAGGAGGCATTTGGGCTCCCCGCTGTTTCCAATGGATTGAATGAAAACTGCATATTTCACGCAACGGGCGCAAGGTCGCCAAGACAGGATCTAAGGAATCGCCCCGCTGGAACGGAAAAGTGAAACAACAGTGGTTTTATACAAGATCCTGAAAAGCGATCCTGGAAAAAACTCAGCGCCGAGCAACTCCCCTTTGCGGCCTTTGCGTCCGTTGCGTGAAACTCTGTCCGTATCTTTAACGAAACATTTCACCACTCCAATTAGCGAAGGGGCCCAAAATCCGGCAAGAAGGCGTTGGACGAGAAAGCCCGTTCATGGTTCAATCACCGCCCGTGAGCACGAGCACCATTTTCGAGGCCCCCGACGCGGCGGGCCGTACCCAACAGGCCATCAAGGAGCATGGAGCCCATCTCCCAGCGAGCGAACTGCTCGGGGAGACCATGTCGCTGAATTTCGGCCCCTCCCACCCCTCGACGCACGGGGTGTTTCAGATCGTCCTCGACCTCGACGGGGAGCTGATCATGAAGGCCAAGCCGGTGGTCGGTTACCTGCATCGCGGCGACGAGAAGATCGCCGAGAACATGCAGTACAACCAGTTTGTACCCTACACCGACCGTCTCGACTACCTCGCCCCCCTCGCCAACAACGTCGCCTACGCCTTGGCTGTTGAGAAACTCATGGGCTGGGAGCTTCCTCCCCGAGGCAAGGCGATCCGCGTCATCTGCTGCGAGATGGCCCGCATCTCCGCCCACCTCCTCGGTCTGGGCGCCAGCTCCATGGACATCGGGGCCATCTCGGTCTTCCTCTACACCTTCACCGAGCGCGAAAAGATCTACAACCTCTGCGAACTCCTCACCGGTGCCCGCTTCACCACGAGCTACACCCGCGTCGGCGGACAGGTCCGCGACCTGCCGGAGAAGTTCCCAGCGATGCTCCGTGCCTTCCTGGACTCCTTCCCGATCGCCCTCGACGAGATCACCAACCTGCTCACCCGCAACCCGATCTTCATCGACCGCACCAAGAACGTCGGCATCATCTCCAAGGAAGATGCCATCGCCTACGGTCTGACCGGACCGATGCTTCGCGGCTCCGGCGTCGACTACGATGTCCGCAAGGCCCACCCCTACCTCGACTACGAGAAGTATGATTTCGACATCCCGGTCGGGACTGTCGGCGACTGCTACGACCGCTACCTCGTCCGCATCGAGGAGATGCGTCAGAGCCTCAGGATCCTGCGGCAAGCCATCGACACCATCCCCGATGGTCCGGTGAACGTCGTCGACGGCAAGAGCCGCCTCCCCGAGAAGGAGGAGGTTCTTCAGCAGATGGAGCAGCTCATCCACCACTTCATCATCACCACCGAGGGTGTCGATGCCCCAGCCGGTGAGGTCTATTTCGGAGCCGAGAACCCCAAGGGCGAGCTCGGTTTCTACATCAACAGCAAGGGAGGCGGCGTTCCTTACCGCCTCAAGATCCGTGCCCCGTCCTTCGTCAATCTGAGCATCGTCCCGAAGCTCCTCCCCGGCCACATGGTCGGCGATGTCGTCACGATCTTGGGATCCATCGACATGGTCTTCGGCGAATGCGACCGGTGATTGATTTTGGGGTATAGCGTCGTTGGCCTTCGCTTGCCGTAGATTTTTGCTACGGCTGACGCTCGGCCGCCTAGCTCTTCACCCAAAATCCATGCACCGGCTTCATTGTCACGCCGTACTCAGCAAGGCTGTCAGGGGTTTAGGCTGTAGCCTATTAGGTAGCCCTCCTCCGACAGTATTCACATATTTCTGTGCCTCTTGTGCATCTTGTGGCCACGACTCAGTTGCCCTCAGCTAATAGCCTAAAAGTATTTTCTCCCCTCTCTGCGCCACAGCGCCTCTGCGGGAAATAGTCACCTTTGGCCACCAACAAAAAAACCGCCGTCCCTTTCAGGATCGGCGGCTTTGAAGTTTTGGTAAGATCTTAAGCGAAGAAGCTCTGGATCCAGCTGATGAACGCCGTGGCCCCGTGACCGTTCACGGCGATGAGCGGGGCGATGGTCAGGCCGACCAGCGAGGAAAGCTTGATGAGGATGTTCATCGATGGACCGGAGGTGTCCTTGAAGGGGTCACCGACAGTGTCGCCGACCACAGCCGCCTTATGGGGCTCGGATTTCTTGTAGAAGATCTCCTTCTTACCGTTGACCTCGATCTCGACGCCCTGCTCGAAGGACTTCTTGGCATTGTCCCAAGCGCCGCCGGCGTTGTTCTGGAAGATGGCCCAGAGCACACCGCTGACGGTGACGCCGGCCATGTAGGCTCCGAGCGCCTCGGGGCCCATGATCAGACCGATGACGACGGGGGTGACGATGGTGATGATGCCGGGTGCGAGCATCTCGCGCAGGGCGGCCTTGGTGGAGATCTCCACGCACTTGCCGTACTCGGGCTTGCCGGTGCCCTCGAGGATCCCGGGGATCTCGCGGAACTGGCGGCGCACTTCGTTCACCATGTCCATGGCAGCCTTGCCGACGCTGTTCATCGCAAGGGCGGAGAAGACAACGGGGATCATGCCGCCGATAAAGAGGGCGGCGAGAACCTTGGCGTCGAAGATGTTGATGCCGTTAATCCCCGTGAGGGTGACGTAGGCGGCGAAGAGGGCGAGCGCGGTGAGCGCGGCCGAGGCGATGGCGAAGCCCTTGCCGACGGCGGCTGTGGTGTTGCCCACGCAGTCGAGGATGTCGGTCTTTTCACGGACTTCCTTGGGGAGTTCGCTCATTTCGGCGATGCCGCCGGCGTTGTCAGCGATCGGCCCGAAAGCGTCGATGGCCAACTGCATGGCGGTGGTCGCCATCATGGCGGAGGCGGCGATGCCGACTCCGTAGAAACCGGCCAGGGCGTAGGCACCCCAGATGGCTCCCGCGAAGATGAGGATCGGATAGGCCGTGGAGAACATGCCGGTACCGAGGCCGGCGATGATGTTGGTGGCACTGCCGGTGGCGGACTTCTGGACGATTCCGGCGACGGGCTTGCCGTCGAGACCGGTGAAGTGCTCGGTGATGTAGGAGATCAGGTAACCGACCGCCATGCCGATGCAGACCGCCCAGAAGACGTTCAGCGAGGAGGTGGTCATGTTGCTGAAGGAACCCGCGTTGAAGACGCTCATCTTGATGGTGGCGGGCAGCATGAGCTTGATGAGGAAGAACGAGGCGGCCAGCGCAAGGAGCATGGAGAGGTTGTTACCCCTGTTGAGCGCGCCCTGGACGGTGTTCGTGTTGGCGGGAGACTTGTCGGAAATGCCGACAAACCAGGTGCCGACGATGGAAGCCAGGATGCCGACGCCGGCAATGGCCATCGGAAGAAGGATGGGGCCGATGCCGCCGAAGGCGTCGGCGATGGCGCCGCCATTGTCGCGGATGATGTAGTTGCCGAGAACCATGGAGGCCAGCACGGTGGCCACGTAGGAGCCGAAAAGGTCGGCCCCCATGCCGGCAACGTCACCGACGTTGTCACCGACGTTGTCGGCGATGGTGGCGGGATTGCGCGGGTCATCCTCCGGGATCCCTGCCTCGACCTTGCCGACGAGGTCGGCGCCCACGTCGGCGGCCTTGGTGTAGATGCCGCCGCCCACACGGGCGAAGAGAGCGATCGACTCGGCGCCGAGGGAGAAACCGGCGAGCACTTCAAGCACGCGGGTCATTTCCTCGTAGCCGCCTCCGGTGGCGAAGTTACCACCCATGAACTGGTGGAAGAAGAGGATGAAGAGGGCGCTGATTCCGAGAACCGCCAGTCCGGCGACTCCCAGTCCCATCACGGCGCCGCCGCTGAAGGAAACCTTCAGGGCCTTGGAGAGGGAGGTCTTGGCCGCCTGGGTGGTGCGGACGTTCGCCTTGGTGGCGATCTTCATTCCCAGATACCCGGCGAGGGCCGAGAAGAAGCAACCGACGACAAATCCGGCGACGATCAGGATGCTGGAATGGGCCGCAACCTTGGGCACCTGCGAAAGGATGCCGAGGCCGGCTCCGGCAAGCACCACGTAGATGGCGAGAATCCTGTATTCGGCCTTGAGGAAGGCCATGGCGCCCTCGGCGATGTGACCGGCGATGCCGCTCATCTTGGAGTCGCCGGAATCCTGCTTGCTGACCCAGCTTGACAGGAAGGTCCGATAAACCAGGGCCACGAGGCCCAAGACAGGAAGGATGTAAATGAGATGTTCCATTCGTTGTGATCTTTTGGAAGTCACCTCATGAATGACGCGGGCGCTTGCCCGTCGGAATCATCCATGAAGGGGGCTTCCATGGGGAAAAGTTGTTTTTAATGATTCGTGGAGCATGTGTCCAGCCTCCGCTTGAAAAGGCTCACAGCCCCCAGGTACACCCCCCACCCCATGAGGGGCCCTCCCAATCACGAACCGGATTTCCCATCCAAGGGGCGGAATTCCCCGGTTACCCGTATTGATCAGCTCTTCTGTTGATTCAGGATCACTTCACCGCCAGCGCGCCAGGTTCGGTAGGTGGCGATGGATTCCTCAATCACAGGGAGGGCCTCCTTGGCCGGCAGGATGTCGTCCACGATGACGGACTTCTCCTCGAGGGTCTTGTAGTCCTCGAAGAAACGCTTGAGCACGGCAAGACGGTGCGCGGGGAGTTCGTGGACGTCGTTGCAGTTCCTGTATTCGGGATCGCCGACGGGAACGCCGATGAGCTTGTGGTCGAGTTCGTCCTGATCCTTCATGACCATGAGACCGATGATGCGGGTCTTCACAAGGGTCAGGGGATAGACCGGCTCGGATCCCAGCACCAGGACATCGAGAGGATCGCCATCGTCGGCCAGCGTCTGCGGGATGAAGCCGTAGTTTGCTGGGTAGTAGACGGCGGAGTAGAGGACGCGGTCGAGCTTCAGGAGACCCGTCTCCTTGTCGAGTTCGTATTTGTTGGAGCTTCCCATCGGGATCTCGACGATCGACTGGACAATACCCCGGGAGGCCTCTTCTCCGGGGTGGACGTCGTGCCACGGGCTTGGGGAGATTTGGCGGTAAGGTTCTGGAATCTTGGTCATGGGATAGAAAACGGGGCGGTAAAGCTACAGACCCGACCCGATCTGTCCAGAGTTTCTTAAGGAAGCGCCCAAAAAAACAGCGCCACACCTATTTGAGTGGAGTCATTGAACCCAAAAATTGCATTAGAAGGTATTTTGCAAAGAATTTTATCAGGAAATCAGGAATGGAGGGAACTTGGCAGGCGGTCCGGGATTGAATACCGAAGGAACCACGAAACACAGGCATGTAGTCATTCAAGTTTTTTCTTTTGGGGAGTTGAGTTTTTTTGGGTGCCGGTTTGAAGTTCCCCCCGAACGCCTGCCGCGGCGAGCGGTGCGGGGGTTGGGGGCG
>JBEIJN010000050.1:0-18439 GCA_040380225.1 Verrucomicrobiia bacterium
AAACTTTGGCGATGCGCGCCGCGCGTGGGACTTCCGTTCGCCCGGTCGCGGCGACATCCGCTTCGAGGATGTCATCGTTGCCCTAAACGACATCCGATACAGCGGTCCTCTCTCCGTGGAATGGGAGGACATCCGCATGGACCGCATTCACGGCGCCACCGAGGCGGCCGCGTTTGTGAAAAAACTCGATTTCGCGCCCAGCGCAGTCGCCTTCGACGCAGCCTTCGAAAAGAAATCCTAATGAACACGCCAGCATCCCAACGCAAAATCCGCATGGGAATGGTCGGAGGAGGCCGTGGTGCCTTTATCGGAGCCATTCACCGCATCGCCGCCGCCATGGACGGCCGCATCGAACTTGTCTGCGGAGCCTTCAGCAGCGACCCGCAGCGTTCACGGGATTCCGGTGCCGACCTCTATCTTCCGCCCTCACGCTGCTATGGTTCGTTTGAGGAGATGATGAAATCCGAAGCCGCGCTGCCGGTCGGCGAGCGGATGGATTTCGTCTCCATCGTCACGCCGAACCATGTCCATTTCCCCGCCGCCAAATCGGCTCTGGAGCATGGATTTGCGGTTCTTTCCGACAAGCCCGCCACATTCAATCTCGCGGAGGCGCTTGAGTTGAGGGACATCATTTCCCGCACGGGCCTGCTCTACGGGCTGACGCACAACTACACAGGTTACCCGCTCGTCAAGGAAGCCCGCGAAATCGTCCGCTCCGGTCGCCTCGGCAAACTCCGCAAGGTCGTCGTGGAGTATCCGCAAGGCTGGCTTGCCACGCGCATCGAGGAATCCGGCCAAAAACAAGCCGCCTGGCGCACCGATCCCAAGCGCTCCGGTGCCGCCGGATGCATCGGCGACATCGGCACCCATGCCGAAAATCTCGCCGAATACATCACCGGTCTGCGCATCAAAGAACTCGCGGCCGATATCACGGCCTTTGTCGAGGGACGCCTCCTCGACGACGACGCCAATGTGCTCCTCCGCTTCGAGGGCGGCGCCAAGGGAATCCTGCACGCCTCACAGATTTCCGTGGGTGAGGAAAACAACCTGAATATCCGCATCTACGGCGAGACCGGTGGCCTCGAGTGGCATCAGCGCGAGCCAAACACCCTCCTGCTCAAGTGGCCCGACAGGCCTGTGGAAATCCTCCGCACCGGCATGGGCTATCTCGGAAAAGCCGCAGCAGCAGCCACCAGAACCCCGCCCGCGCATCCGGAGGGCTACTTGGAAGCCTTCGCCAATATCTACCGCAACTTTGCCAACCACCTCGCCAGCATCATTGACGGAACCACACCCGATCCTGTCTCGCTCGACTACCCCGGCATCGAAGACGGCATTCGCGGAATGGCCTTCATCGAGGCGGTTGTCGCAAGCTCGCAAGCCAATGCCCGCTGGACGCCGGTTCAGGGTTGAGCTGACACTAGGGGGAGCATTTGCGGGGTCGCAAAAGGATAGAGGCGCCGAACCTGCCCCGCCGTCATTTCGTCTTTCAGTTCACTGCTCGCCCATACCCAGCAGGCGCGCGTCGCGGGCATAGGCGCCCGGAGGCATGCCGTGGCGAGCGCGGAACAGGCGGTTGAAGTAGTAAATATCGGGAATGCCACAGCGTTCGGCGATTTCCTTCAAGGGTAGCTTTATCTTGCGCAGCATGCGGGCTGCGGAGTCGATGCGCGCCTTGAGACAAAACTGGCGGAAGGGAAGCCCGGTCGCCGTGCGAAACAGCCGACGGAAGTGAACCTGCGAGATGCCGCAGGAACGGGCGGCCTCGGCCTCGATCCAATGGTGCGCAGGTTGCCGCCGGATGCGGGAGATCAAGCTCTGCAGTTTTTTTTCATAGGGGCCTTCGTGAGAAGCCGGCGGTTTTTGTTGCCGAATCTCAAGGAACAATTCCTGCAAAAGAAGCCATGCACGCTCTTGATCATGATGGTCGAGCGCAGTTTGAAGCCGCTCCATTTTGGCACGAAAAGGTTCCGCGTTTTCGATGAGACAGTAAGCTTTTGCCGACGATGAAGGCATCCAGCCCGAACGGCGAAGTTGATCCACCCAAGGACCCCGGAATGTCACATAGTAGTGGTCCCAGCCAGGTGATTCCGTCTTGCCATATTCAAACCTCGATCCGGGCCAAGTCCACCATGCCACCGGGGCGGTGAGGACCAAGGTTTCGCCGCCATCCACCGCCCAACGAATCTGGCCGGAGTGGGCGTAATTGAGCCCAAAGAAGTCTTTGAAGACCGTGTCGATCCAGACCCGGCATCGCGGAAGATGGTCGTAATGATGAAATGCAAAGGGTGCTTTCATGCGTGATCAAATCATGCAAAAAGTTGACCGGTCCGTCCATTGCCGAATTCAGGGAAATGAGATCACCCTTACGACTCATGAGCAAATCCACAGTCCATCAGTCCTCTTCCACCATGACTACAGACAACCAACAATCAGCCGAATCCATAGGAATCGGCATTATCGGCACCGGCGAGATCACCCGCATCATGCGCCCCGCATTCACCGGATCCACTCAATCACGTATCGTCGCAGTGGCGGATGTGAACAAAGATGCCGCCCGTGCGGAAGCGGAGGCATTGGGAGGCGCGGAGGTTTTCGCTGATTACCGGGAACTACTGGCGAGTCCGGCGGTGCAGGCGGTATACATCGCGACGCCACCGTTTCTGCATCGTGAGATGGTGCTTGCGGCGATGGCAGCAGGGAAACATTTGCTGTGCGAAAAGCCCTTCATGCTGAACCAAGCCGAGGCCCGCGAAATCGCCGCTGCGCATGCGTCCTGCCCGGATCTGAAGGTGGCGAGTTGTTCCAGTCGTTTTCACAATGCGCCCCCCGTTATCAAGGCGCGGGAGTTGGTCGCATCCGGGAAACTGGAATGCCTAACACGAGTAAGGTTCCTGCAAACCCAACCGCCATCGAAGCCGGAGGCTTCCGATAGCTGGAAGACCAACCGCGACGCCGCCGGTGGTGGCCGTGTGATGGACTGGGGAGTATACGATCTTGATTGGATGCTCTTTCTGCTGGGCGCACAATTTGATCCAACAGCCGTTTTTGCCCAGGTTGACAATTCTTTCAGAGGAAATCTCGAAAGCGGTTTTTCGGCGGAAATTATTCTTGCATCGGGATTAAGAGTAGCTTGGGAGCGGCGGAACGAGCACGGGCCGGCCATTAACCGCGTTGAAGTTCGCGGAACTGGAGGAGGATTTGACCTTCCTTTCGTCCCCGGGGGGATACCGGATGCGGTCACCTTCTATCGTTACGACGAGAAGAATACTCTTCAGAGTGAGATTCTTTCCGCGCCGGTTGAAGGCTGGGGCCCTATCTTGTTTCACCCGGTGCAGGATTTCGTGAATGCGATTGTCAATGACCACTCGGTTGCATCTCCACCCGCATCCCAAGTGAAGATTCACGGCGTGATCGATGCCTTGTATGCGTCGGCTGCCAGCGGCCGCAGCGAGGAGGTGAAGCCATGAAAACGCATTCCCCGATCTACGCATTCGACAACTATTTCGATGATTCCCCGCTGGCGGGCGATACGGCCGCTCAGGCCGCCCTGCTCAAAAATCTCGGCTACGGCGCCACCTATCATTTGATGAACCGCAAGACGGAGGAGGGCTGGAAAACATTTCTCAGTTGGGAAGAGTCCTCGCGCCATGGCGGGCTTCCGGTGATCGGCTATTACACCGACCTTGAGCTAGGCAAGGAAGCGCTGGAAGGAGGGCACTCGGTGGAAGAGGTCATCGCCCATCTGCCATCCGGTTCGGTGTTGGAACTCTCCATCAGGATGGCTGGTGCGCAAGCTTCGGATGCCTCGCACGATGCGGAGTTGATCACCACGCTGCGTCCGCTCCTGGGTCTCGCGCGGAGTCGCGGAGTCACGATTTCGCTCTATCATCACATCTGGTTTCTCCTCGAGCGTATCGAGGATTGCGTGCGTGTGGCGGAGAAAATCAACGACCCGGCCCTGCGTGTGACCTTTTGCGGCTACCATTGGTATGCGGTGGATGGCAGCGAACTCACCGCCAAGGTCAAGCTGGCCGCGCCGTGGATGCGTCTCGCCAACCTCTGCGGCAGCCGATCTGCGCCGGCCGATGCGAAGTTCGCGGGCTGCCTGCCAAAAACCATCGAGTCGGTTGGGGAAGGGGATTTTCCGTTGGCGGAATTTGTCCATGCACTCACTGATGTCGGCTACTCCGGCCCAGTCGGATTCCAAGGCTATAAAATCGGCGGGCACCCGCCCGAGACGCTGGCCCGTTCGATCGAAGCCTGGCGCGGAGCATGAAACACTCCCGACAAAACCACCCCCGATCCTGTCTCTCGACTACTCCGGAGTAATCGGAGAGGGTTGAAGGCATTCGCGGAATGGCCTTCATCGAGTCCGTTGTCGCAGGCTCCCAAGCAAACGTCCGCTCGACCCCTCTTGCTGAATAATCTTTCCGTCGGGGCATTCCGAGTTCAGAAGAGGTCACGATCATGACAAAAAAGCACACCTCTCCCGCACCCGCACCACGGATAGAGCATCTGAAAGCCGGTGATTTCCAGGCCGCCGCACTTACGATCACCGGTGGTCCCTGGACCATGCAGCAGGCATGGCTGGGAAAACCCGACAAGGCTTTCCGCCCTGCTGTCGTCCGCTTCGCGTGGGAACCGGATGCCCTGTGGGTACTCGCCGACCTGAGCGACGATTTCGTCACAGCCCGCAGCACAGGTCACAGCCAGAAGCTCTGGATGCTCGGGGATGTCTTTGAGATCTTCGTGGCAAGGAACAGAACCCCGTTCTACCTGGAACTTCATGTGAACCCCAAGGGACACAAACTTCACCTGCGCCTCTCGCCGGAGATCGTGAAGAAAATGAAATCGGGTGTTCATGTCTTTGATGAGTCACAGGCCCCCGTCTCGGAATTCGACGGCTGGGTGAAGAAGGGCAAGGGAGGATGGAAGGTTATGGCCCGCGTTCCCGCGGCCATCCTGCCGAATGGCAAACCGTTCCGAGCCGGTCAGAAACTCGATATCTCGTTCAGCCGCTACGATTCGGGCCCCAAGGGAACTCCCGAAATCCTCTCATCAACTTCGCCCCACAAGGCTCTCAGCTACCATCGTCGCCATGAATGGCGCCAGATCGTGCTCCAGCAAGGCGTTTAACCCCGAACTCAGAAGATTCTTTTGGCAGTTTGACGGCACTTGCCTCCCGGCAAGCTGTGCCTCCCTCCGGGCTGCGAATTCGTCGCAGTCTTACGCGCGCCTTCCCAGGCGCTTGTTTCAGTTTTTTCAGGTTTCAGGTTTCAGGTTTCAAGTCTAGCCTTTCCCCATGCTCGATATTCGACTTCTAAGGGAAGATGCGTCGGCCGTGAAGGCCCGCCTTGCCACCCGTGCCGGCAATTATTCGGATCTGATCGACCAGGTCCTTGCCTGCGATGCCCGACGCCGCGAGAGTGAGACCCGCGTCCAGCACCTTCGTGCCGAAAAGAACCGTCTCAGCAAGGAGATAGGCGGTCTGAAAAAATCCGGGGCCGATTCTTCCGGGCTCGAGGCTCAGGTGAAGGGATTCTCCGACGAGATGGAGGAACTTGGCCGCACCGCCGCCGAACTCGACGCGGAACAGCGGAATCTTCTCCTGCAAATCCCCAACCTACCGGCGCCCGGACTCCCCGAGGGACGGGAGGCGGCCGACAACGTGGCCATCCGTCACTGGGGCGAACCCGGTCCATCCAATCCCGAGGATCATGTGGCGATCGGCGAGCGGCTCGGACTCTTCGACCTCGAGCGCGCCGCCAAGATCAGTGGCAGCGGCTATGTCCTCTTCACGGGTGCCGGTGCCCGACTCGAACGCTCCCTCATCAATTTCCTGCTCGACCTCCAGACCCGATCCCACGGCTACACCGAGATCGCTCCTCCCGTCCTGGTACGTCGGGAGTGCATGGAAGGAACCGGCCAGCTTCCAAAGTTCGAGGATGACATGTATGGCTTCGACGGTGGCGCATCCTTCCTGACTCCGACCGCCGAGGTTTCCGTGACCAATATCCGCCGGGAGGAGATCCTCGCCGAATCGGAACTCCCCCTCAAATACACCGCCTGCACCCCCTGTTTCCGCCGCGAGGCGGGATCTGCGGGGCGCGAAACACGGGGGATGATCCGGATGCACCAGTTCGACAAGGTGGAGTTGGTC
This sequence comes from Verrucomicrobiia bacterium, assembly GCA_040380225.1. Taxonomy (GTDB): domain Bacteria; phylum Verrucomicrobiota; class Verrucomicrobiia; order Chthoniobacterales; family UBA6821; genus UBA6821. The sequence continues at coordinate 6,164 of JBEIJN010000050.1, forward strand.
AAGATCTGCACCCCCGATCAGGCGGCTGAGGAGTTGGAATCACTGACCGCCGACGCCGAGAAGGTTCTCCAGCTTCTCCAACTCCCCTACCGTGTGTTGGAACTCTGCACCGGGGACATCGGATTCTCCTCATGCAGGACCTACGATCTGGAGGTCTGGGCACCGGGACAGGGCTCCTACCTCGAGGTCTCCAGTTGCTCGCACTTCGGCGACTACCAGGCGCGCCGCATGAACCTCCGCTACAAGGATGCGAATGGAAAGAACCAGTTCTGCCATACCCTGAACGGCTCCGGCACCGCGTTGGCCCGACTCTACGTGGCGCTGCTTGAGACCCATACCAAACCCGGCGGCCCACTGATCCTTCCCGAACCGCTCCAGCCCTACTTCGGCGCTGCTCAGATAGGCTGAGGTGGGTGGACTGAAGACTGAAGTTTTTGAATCAGGAAATCAGGAAATCAAGAAGGAAAGAGAGTGGCTCGGAAACGGATCCACTGATTGCGAACATTCTATGCGGGCTAAATGGAATCTCTCCTAGAAAAAAACTGATCGTTGCGGTTTCGGGTGGAGCGGATTCGGTTGCCCTACTCCATCTGCTTTTGGAGGCGGGTTTCAAGAATCTCATCGTCGCCCACTTCAACCATCGCCTGCGGGGCAAAGCATCGGAGGGAGACGCCACCTTCGTGGAGAAACTCGCCGCAAAGCTCGATCTCCCCTGCGAAATCGGAGAGGGCGATGTGCGCAAGTTGGCCGCTTCCCGGAAGTGCTCGCTGGAAACAGCGGCCCGCGAGGCCCGTTACTCATTCCTCGCCGCGGTTGCCTGGAAACACCGTGCCCGCATGGTCGTTCTTGCCCACCATGCCGACGATCAGGTCGAGACCTGCCTCTTCAACTTCCTGCGCGGCTCAGGCATCGCCGGCCTCTCCGGGATGAAACCACGCTCCAAGCGAACCGTCGGGGGAATCGAAATGGAACTCCTCCGTCCCCTGCTTCAGATCCCGAAGGGGGACTTGCTCTGCTATCTCAAAGAACGGAAGATCCGCTTCCGGGAGGATGCCACCAATGCAGTGGCCGATGCCTCCAGGAACAAACTCCGCCTCAAGGTCCTGCCCCTGATCGAAGAACTGCTCGGCCCATCCTTCAAGGGATCGATCGTGCGCAATGCCTCACTCCTGGCCGACGAGGAGGATCTTCTCTCCTCGCTCACACAGCCCATCGCCCTTCAAGAAAAACTCCGGGTGAAACTCCTCCGTGAACTTCACCCCGCTCTCCGCAGGCGCGTCCTCCATGCCTGGCTCAAGAACAGGGGCATCGATGAACCCGGCTTCGCCGAGGTCGAGCGCACAGCCTCCCTGCTCGATCCCGAAGGCCCCGCCAAAATCAACCTCCCCGGAAACCGCCACGCCCGCAGACGCGCCGGTGTGTTGTTTATCGAATAGAGGGTGCATTTCTCGCGCAAAGACGCAGAGGCGCAGAGGAAGAGAATGAAGTACCCGTTGATCTCTCTTGTTTTGGGATGGGCTACGTATTGCGAAGAAGCGACCCCTGTTACTCCAAGTGATCCGGCCCCTGAACGATGACGAGATCGGTGAACCATTCCCTTGTCTGCCAAGGCTAGCAAGCTTGGATGGAGAGCAAGGCGGTCAAGGGAAGGCGTAGTAGTCCTACGCCGACCGCAGACCAACGAAGCTATCCGCCAAGATCGCGAGCCTAATACGATTTGCCGAAAATTACGCGGCGCGAACTCGGCTCGCCCGAGAAAGGACAGATACCGGGTTCGTCGGTAAACTCCACCCCATCCGCCTCGGGGATGCAGCGGATGGTCACCTTCAGGTCTTCCTTGATCCTGGCCTCGACCTCGGGACTGCCGTTCCAGTGGGTGTAGGCGAAGCCTCCGTGGATCTCGGGCTTGTTGGGATTCTGCGGGGTGAAGAAGGCGTAGAACTCCTCCTTGGAGTCGATCTTGCGGGTGTGCTCCTTGCGGAAGGCAAGGGCCCGGTCGAGCAGCGACTGCTGGATCTCGGCCAGTAGTTCGGGAACCTTCGCCGCGAGCGAATCGGCAGGGAGGAATTCCTTCTCCTTGGGCCCCTTGTCGCGGCGCGCCACGGCGGCGCTTCTTGACTCAAGATCACGCGGACCGATCTCGATGCGGAGCGGCGCTCCCTTCTTGATCCACTCCCAGGTCTTGTTGCCACCCCCGATATCGCGGGAGTCGATCTCCACGCGCACCGGTTCCCCCGCATAGGTGGAGGCCCGGAGTGAGGCCGCAACCTCCTCCGCCTTGGCAAGCACGGCATCCCGGGTCTCGGGCTTCGGCGTGATCGGGATGATCACCACCTGCGAGGCGGCGATGCGCGGCGGCAGGACCGCTCCGTCGTCGTCGCCATGAGCCATGAGCAAAGTTCCGATGAGTCGCGTGCTGACGCCCCAGCTGGTGGTCCATGCATGCTCCTCGGTGTTGTTGCGTGAAAGGAACTTGATGTCGGAAGCCTTTGCAAAGTTCTGGCCGAGGAAGTGGGAGGTACCTGCCTGGATCGCCTTGCGGTCCTGAACCATCGCCTCGATGCAGTAAGTGCGCACGGCGCCGGGAAAGCGCTCACTCTCCGACTTCTCGCCGCGAATCACGGGAATGGCAAGCCACTCGCGGGCAAAGGTCTCGTAAACACCCAGCATCTTCTCGGTCTCCTCGACGGCCTCCTTCTCAGTCTCATGGGCGGTGTGTCCCTCCTGCCAGAGAAACTCGGCGGTGCGGAGGAAGAGACGGGGACGAAGCTCCCAACGGACGACATTCGCCCACTGGTTGAGAAGGATCGGAAGGTCCCGGTAGGATTTCACCCACTTCGCGTAAGTCGATCCGATGATCGTCTCGGAGGTGGGACGGACTACCAGCGGCTCGGTCAGTTCACCGGCGGGAACGAGTTTCCCATCCTTGAGTTCCAGCCGATGGTGGGTGACCACGGCGCACTCCTTGGCGAATCCCTCCACATGCTCGGCCTCTTTCTGGAGATGGCCCAGCGGGATGAAGAGCGGGAAGTAGGCATTCCTGTGGCCGGTCGCCTTGAACATGCCGTCCAGCGCCCCCTGCATCCGCTCCCAGAGGGCATAGCCCCAGGGCCTGATCACCATGCAGCCGCGGACCTCGGAGTTCTCAGCCATCTCGGCACTCCGGACCACCTGCTGGTACCACTCGGGAAAATCCTCCCCACGCTTCGGGGAAATCGCGCTTTCTTGGCCTTTGCTCATAAGGAGTGAAGGCTAGATGACGCAGTTGGGATTACGCAAGCGAGCGGAGGAATGTCTCAAAGAAATCAGCCCCCGCTTCCAGATCGCAGACGGTGATGAATTCATCGGCCGTATGCGCCTGAGCAATGGACCCGGGCCCCAAGGCAATCGATGGCATCCCCTTGGCGGCGAACACCGCCGCATCGCAGAACCATGGGGCACCGGTCTGTGCGGCACCCAGCGCGGAGAGTTTACCGATCAGCGGGTGGTCCGGATCGGTGTAGAGCGGAGTGGAGCCTTGATGATCAACCTCGAGGCCGGGAGCCGCCTTCCGGATCAGGGAGATGATCTGCTCGGGATTATCACCGGGAATCACCCGGATATCGATGGTCGCTTCGCAGTGATCGGGAACGATGTTCGTCTTGGAGCCCCCCCTGATGGTTCCCACGCTCAGCGTCGTGCGACCCAGGAGGGGATGCTCGTTCCTGGAGATTTCCGGGATGACCTGACGACAGATCGCCTCGATGGCCATGGTCATCTTGTAGATCGCATTCTCCCCCCGCTCGGGCGCGGATGCATGGACGGCCTTGCCGTGGGATGTGAGGGTGACCCAGAGTGATCCCTTGTGGGCATGGACGGTCTTGAGATCGGTCGGTTCCCCGGCAATGACGAAATCAAAGTGTTCCGAGGAGGCCAGCGCCTTGGCTCCAAACTGGCCTGACTCCTCCCCCATCAGCCCTGCAAACCAGATCTCGTGGCTCAGGCCGGCAAGTTCCTTCCCCATGCGGGAAAGGGAGCAGATCATCGAGGCCATGGGGCCCTTGGTATCGCTGGCACCGCGCCCCCAGACCTTCCCGTCGCGCACCTCCCCGCCGAAGGGTTCGATGCTCATCCCGACAACGCTGACCGTGTCGGTGTGGGGCGCCAGAAGGAGTCGGGGTTTTCCGGGACGGTCGCTTGGAAACCGCGCCACCACATTAGGACGGCCGGGAAGAACCTCCCGAAGAGAAACCTCCGCACCAAGCCCGGCGAGCAACTTCTCCAGATAGAGGGCAAGCGCGGCTTCGCCCGGTTCGGGAACACCGGGATCCCCCTCCGGATTGACACTCGGGATCCGGATCAACTCCCCGAGCAATGGAACCGGGGAGAGAGCCTTCATCAGAGACCCCTCCCGGCGTGGAGTTCACGATACCAGGCGACAAACTTCGGAATCCCCTCGCGGATCGGCGTGCCGGGCGCGTAGCCGAGGAGGGTGCGCGCCTTCGTGATGTCGGCCGCGGTCAGGGGCATGTCACCCTTCTGCTCGGGGAGGCGTTCGATCACGGCCTTCTTTCCGAGAGCCTTCTCGATCGCGGCGATGAGCTGGGCAAGGGTCGTCGTCTCGTTCTCTCCGAGGTTAAAGATCTCAAAGAGCGGCCCCTCCCCCTCGACGAAGGAAAGCGCACCCATCACTCCCTGCACGATGTCGTCGATATAGGTGTAGTCGCGGCGGGTGGTCCCGTCGCCGAACTGGCGGATGGAACGGCCGTTCTCGATGGCATCGGTGAAGCTGTGGATCGCCAAGTCGGGACGCTGCCCCGGGCCGTAAACCGTGAAGAAACGGAGCGCCACGATCCTCATCCCGTGGAGATTCACATAGTTTCCGCAGAGTTGCTCTCCGGCCAACTTGGTCGCCGCATAGGGGGAGAGAGTCTGAAGCAGCGGCAGGTCCTCGCGGAAGGGAACCGTCCTGGAAAGTCCGTACACCGAGGAACTGGAGGCGAAGAGGACTTTCGAGCACCCGGAAAGACGTGCCGCCTCCAGCACATGGAAGGTTCCCGTGATGTTGGTGTCGATGTAGAGCTTCGGATCGAGGATCGAGGGGCGGACACCGGCACGGGCCGCCAGATGGATCACCGCATCGGGCTTCACCCTCGCGAAGAGATCCTTCACCGGCTCCCACTGGCGCAGATCGATCTCCGCCACCTCCACGGGAGTGGAGAACGAGGAGAAAGACGCAACATTGGCCCTCTTGATGGCGGGATCGTAGAAATCATTGAAATCATCGACCACAGTTACCTCATGTCCGGCATTCAGAAGGGCATGGACCACATGGGAGCCGATAAAGCCCGCTCCCCCTGTGACGATGATTTTCATTCAGGGAGAATAACTGAGAGAACTCACAGGGATAAAGGGGATAAACGAGGCGCATTGGTCGCCGAGTTGAAGTGCCAACCAAAAGCCTCCCCAGCCCTGCGAGGGTCGAGCCAATCGGGAAAGCGCGAGTTCAAAGGGGATGGGATCACCTGGGTCCAGCATCCCTTTTATCCCCTTCATCCCTGTAAAAATTCTGATTCGGTTACTCTCTAACCCTGTGGCATAATCCCGGAATGTCCCTTCCAATGCGCACCTGGGTAGAGATCGACCGTGCCGCGCTAAGGCATAATCTCAAAGCCGTCGAAAAGATCGCGGGGAATGCCGGCATCATGGCCGTCGTCAAAGCCAATGGCTACGGACACGGACTCAACGAGGTCGCCGCCGCCATCTGTCACGGCGTGGAGATCTTCGCGGTGGCCTCGCTGGGAGAGGCCCTGCTCCTTCGCAAGACCGAGAGAAAAACCCCGATCCTGCTGCTCAGCGCCGCTCTCCCAGCCGAATATGGAGAGATTGCCCGGCATGGATTCATCCCGACCATCTCCTCGCTGAGGGAGGCACGGCTCTTTGCCAAGAAGGCACCCCGGTTGGCCCCCATCCATTTCAAGGTCGATACGGGCATGGGAAGGCTCGGCGCCTTGATCGGTGAAGCGGAGGAGACGCTGCAGGCGATCTCCAGGCTCTCCCTGACGATCCAGAGCATCTCGACCCACCTCGCCTCGGCAGACAGCGACCGGGCCGCGACGCTGAAGCAATTGAAGGAATTTGAACGACTCCTCCCTCTCCTCCGTGTGCATGCACCCAAGGCAAAGGTTCATGTCCTGAATTCCGCCGCGACAATGATCTACCCGGATCGATCCGGGGACCTTGTCAGGGCGGGGCTTGCCCTCTACGGCATCTCACCCATCCCGCGTTTCCAGAAACTGCTCAGGCCCGCCCTCGCCTGGAAGGCCTCCGTGACCTTCATTCACGATCTCCCCAAGGGACATCGCATCAGCTATGGCGGCACCTACACCGCTCCACGCAACCTGACCGTGGCTGTTCTGCCAGCCGGTTACGCCGATGGCTATCCCAGGCAACTCTCCGGAAAAGGGGCCTCCGTTCTGATCCGTGGCAAGAGATGCCCCGTCCTCGGGCGCGTCACCATGGACCAGATCATGGTCGATGTCTCCGCGGTCAAAGGGATCAAAGTCGGCGACGAGGCTGTCCTCGTCGGCAAGCAGGGTAGAGAGGAAATCACCGCCACCGAAGTCGCCCAAAAAGCCGACACCATCCCGTGGCATCTGTTCTGCGGGATTACTGCCCGCGTCGCCTACAAATACAAAGGCTTTGGAATATCGGCGGATAGCGCGTTGTTGCTCGCTCGCCGTAGGACTACTACGGCTTCGCTCGCGCGCCTAGCGCTGCGCCAAAGTCCCAAGTCTATCTTTTTCCAAAAGGCATGGGGATTTTGAGAAGATAGCTAGGCGCCCAAGCGTCAGCCGTAGCTCCCCTACGGCGAGCGCAGGGCAACGCCGCTAGCACTCAAAAGCCCCTGCCTTTTTAGGCGGGCTTGGTGGCTCCGCGAAACACCACACAGTCGTGGAGTATCCGATCCGGGGCATAGTGCTCGGTGGAACGGAGGACGACGTTGATCTCTCCCTTGGCGGAGTGGCCTGCTTTCTCAAGATCCTCGGCCAGCGAAACGAAGGCCTCGAGCGCCTCGACCATTTCGCGGTCCTGGGCGAGGACGACGGGACGGCATCCGGGCTGAACGAGGATGGAGACCGGCAGGATGGAGCGGGCAATGGCATCGAGCGAGAGGGGGGCGGCGGGAACCCCGGCCTCCACGGCGGCGTGGCGCACCTCGAGCTGGATCATGCGGGCCCGCCCCTCGGGGGTCACCGATTCGATGGCATGGGTGATGGCGTCGAGAAGAGCGTGGCGCACCTCGGAGAGTTCCTCGAGTTCCTGGAGCTTCTGGAGGTCGGCGTTCTGGTGGATCGCCTTGGCAAGCTGGGAGATCTCCTTGAGGTAGGCATTGCGCTGCGAGTCCGGGACGAAATACATCACGATCAGGTGAACCGGGACTCCGTCCGGGGATCCGTAGTCGACGCCCTGGGGGCTCCATCCCACGGAGCAGAGCAGCTCCCCCTCGTGATCGGTCGTGGCATGGGGGCAGGCCCATCCCTTCCCGATGCCGGTGTTGTGAAGCTTCTCGCGGGCGAGGGCCTTCTCGGTGATCCCCTCCTCGCTCGGAACCTCGGGCACGGCCTCCAGCAACGCGCCGAGGAACTCGAGGGCGTCGATCTTGATGTTGTCGGGAAGTTCGACCAGTCGGCCTTCCTGGAGTGCGTTGAGAAGTGCTTTCATCGGCGTGGGCAGCCTACCGGATTAATCGATCCCGAACTTTCTGGCAAACCATGCGTTCACCGAATGAGTGAGGGTCATGTAGCAGAGGATGGTCGCCCCGATGAAGGCCCAGTAGACGGGAGGGAGCGGAACGAAGCCCAGGTAGGCCGCGACAGGCGGGATATAGGGAAGAGCCGACCCTATGAGGATGATCGCGAGGGTGGTCACGATCAGCCAGGGACTCGCACAACTCTGGATGAAGGGGATCTTCCGGGTCCGGATCACATGGACGATGAGGGTCTGGGTGATGATCGATTCGATGAACCAGCCTGAATGGAAGAGGGCTGCCGCATAGGTATCGTCCGGAGCCACCCCCGAACCGCCGGCGAAGCGGTGGAGAAGCTCGGAAGGGGCGGAAAGCCCCAGATCCCAGCATCCGAAAAACCAGAGCATCAGGGCGAAGGTGGTATAGTCGAAGATCGAGCTGGTCGGCCCCACGAACATCATGAACCGGCGGATGTTCTGGAGATTCCATGAGCGCGGCTTCTGCAGGTACTCCTCATCGACATGGTCGGAAGGGATCCCCGTTTGGGAAAAGTCGTAGAGGAGGTTGTTCACCAGGACCTGGACGGGGGCCATCGGCAGGAAGGGAAGGAAGTAACTGCTTCCGGTCATGCTGAACATGTTGCCGAAGTTGGAACTCGCGCTCATCCGGATGTACTTGATGATATTGGCGAAGACCTTGCGCCCCTCAAGGATCCCGTCCTCCAGGACCATGAGGCTGTTCTCAAGGAGGATGATGTCGGCCGATTCCTTGGCGACGTCGACGGCCGTGTCGACCGAGATGCCGACGTCGGCCACTCGCATCGAGAGGGCATCGTTGATCCCGTCCCCCATGTAGCCGATCACGTGACCGCGCTTCTGCAGGGCGACGATGATCCGTTCCTTCTGGGCGGGAGAGAGCCGGGCAAAGACGCTGGTCTTCTCCGCCAGTTCGCCGAGCTGCTCCTCGTCGAGATCGACGATCTGGTCCCCGGTGATGATTTCTCCCGCGTCCAGATGGACATCCTTGCAAATCTTGCGGGTGACCAGGGAGTTGTCCCCGGTCAGGATCTTCGTGGCCACCCCGTAGTGCGCGAGCGAGGCGATCGCCTTGGCGGCGGTTTCCTTCGGGGGATCGAGGAAGGCGATGTAGCCGAGCAGGATCATGTCGCTTTCATCAGCGATGGAGAAGGTGGTCTTGTCGCGGCCGAACTCCCTGTAGGCGATGCCGAGCACGCGGTAACCGTCCCGGCTGAGCGCCTCGAATTCCTCGAGAAGGTCGTTCTTGATGAGGTCGATCATCATGTAGACCTCGTCATCGACCTGGTAGTGGGTGCAGGCCTTGTAGATGTCCTCCACGGCCCCCTTGCTGATGAGGACGTGATCCCCCTCGTAGTCGACCACCACGCTCATCCGCTTGCGCTGGAAGTCGAAGGGGATCTCGTCAACCTTCCGGCAGCCGCGGTCGACATCAAGATCGGTGTGGGTCAGCACGGAGCGGTCGAGCAGGTTGCGCAGGCCCGTCTGGTAGTAGCTGTTCATGTAGGCGTAGCGAAGGACGTCCTCGCTCTGCCGCCCGGTCACATCGACATACTTCTCCAGGATGACGCGGTCCTGGGTGAGTGTGCCCGTCTTGTCGGTGCAGAGGATATCGATCGCGCCGAAGTTCTGGATCGCGTTGAGTTTTTTCACGATCACCTTCTTCCGCGACATGGCGAGCGCTCCCTTGGCCAGATTCACGGCCACCATCATCGGAAGCATCTCGGGGGTCATGCCGAGCGAGACTGCGAGACCGAAGAGGAGGGCTCCCGTCCAGTCGTGCTTCGTGATCCCGACAATCAGGAAGACCACGCTCACCATGACGAACATGAAGCGCATCATCATCCAGGTGAAGCCCGAGATCCCACGGTCGAAACTGGTGAGCACGGGGGCGCTTCCAAGCTTCTCGGAGATCGATCCGAAGTGCGTCCTCATCCCCGTGTTGACCACGAGGGCCCGGGCGGAACCGCTGACCACGTTGCTGCCCTGGAACACAGCGTTAGGCATCTCGATCACCGCCTTGGAGGGAACCTCAGGGGCATCGGCATGCTTCTCAACGGGCATCGACTCGCCGGTGAGGGAGGACTGACTGACGAAGAAATCCTTCGCCGAAAGCAGGCGCAGGTCCGCTGGAATGATCGAACCGGCCTGAAGGGAGACGATGTCGCCGGGCACGATCTCCGACATCGGAATCTCGATCTCCTGGCCCTCGCGGATGACATGGCAGTTGGTCTGGACCATGGCATTGAGCTTCTCGACCGCCTTGCCCGACTTGTTCTCCTGATAGTAGGAGAGCCCCACGGAGATGATCACCATGAGCCCGACAATGGTGGCCGAAGCGGCGTTGCCCGTCGCCAGCGAGATGGCGGCGATCACCAGCAACTGGATGACCAGCGGGTTCTTGCAGCGGTGCAGGATCTCGGCAAGGAAGCCGAGTTTCTTCTTCTGCCCGAGATCGTTGTGCCCCCATTCCGAGCGGAGTTCCTCGACCTCGGTCTCCGTCAATCCCTGATCTCTGGTTTGCAGGAACTCCAGGGCCTCGGCATGGCTCTTGCAGCAGACATCCAGCAGATGCCGCTCATGATCGGTGACGGCAGCGGCGGCGGCCTGCTTCGCCTTGGAGAGCGAGGCCGGAGTGATCTTTCCAAAGAGATTCTTGGTCATGGCGATTTCCTATCTCTGTCAGTTTCGTGAATCAACGGGCAAGCCCCAACTCTTCAGATGAAGAAATCGTTGCATGGAAGGGCGATCCTTCAGGGTTAAAAGAGTTAAAATGTAGAAAAGGTTACAACGAAGGGAGTCCGGAATACTTCGGCCCGAAATCCCTGTTTCATGCCTTTTTCATCATTCATCCCTCATCCTTCATCCTTTTTGTCCCCGATCAACCTATCCGGACGGCGTTCTTTCTATCGAGCTTGAGGACGCCTGACTCGGAGGCCGGGATGAGAGCCTTGGGGTCGGTGATTTTTTCACCCCTCCAGGAGACGCTACCCCCCTCGACGAGACGACGGAGATCGCCCCGTGATTTCTTCACGCCGAGCACCCGCTCGAAGGCATCGACACCAAGGGTGATGATATCGCGGGGAAGATCGGCTGCAGGGGCATAGGAGGGCAGGTCGGCGGACTCGAGATCCTTCTTGGAGAAGCGAAGCTCGAACTCCTCGCGGGCGCGCCGTGCCTCTTCGGCGGAGTGGTAGCGGGCGGTGAGGCGCTCCGCGAGCCCCTTCTTGGCCTCCATCGGATGAGCGCCGGCGGGGATCTCCTCGTGCAGGAGGAGCCTGTAATACTCTCCCATCTGCTCATCCGAGATACTCATGAGCTTGCCGAACATCTCGCCCGGTGGCTCGGAGACCCCGACGGCGTTGCCGAGGCTCTTGCTCATCTTCTGGGTGCCGTCGAGACCGGTCAGGATGGGAAGCATCATGGCGACCTGCTGGTGCTGGCCCTCCTCGTGCTGGAGATCACGCCCGACGAGGATGTTGAAGAGCTGGTCGGTGCCGCCGAGTTCCACATCGGCCTCTATCACCACGGAATCCCATCCCTGCATGATCGGGTACTGGATCTCGTGGGCCCGGACGGGAAGCCCCTTGTCGATTCGCTCGCGGAAATCCTCGCGCTGCAGCATCTGCTGGAGGGTGACGCGGCTATTGAGCCTCATGACATCCTGAAAGTTCATCTTCCCGAACCATTCTCCATTGTAACGGATCACGGTCTTTTCGGGATCCAGGATCCTGAAGGCCTGCTCTTGATAGGTCTTGGCATGCTCCATGACCTGTTCATGGGAAAGATGCGGGCGCGTGGCGGATCGACCGCTCGGATCGCCGATCATTGCGGTGAAGTCACCGATGATCAGGATGGCCTCATGGCCCAGCTCCTGAAACTGACGAAGCTTGGTGAGGCCAACCGTGTGTCCAAGATGGATGTCTGGTGAGGTCGGGTCGACGCCGAGCTTCACCTTGAGGGGACGACCCAAGGCCAGCTTGGCCTTCAGCTCCTTCTCGCTGAGGACCTGGGCGCAGCCGGCCATCAGGGCGGCGAGTTGATCGGAAAAAGGGCTCATGGCAGAGGGTGAATAAACCGCATTGTGCAGCTTGCTGCAAACCTTTGGGAATCCATCTTTGTCAAAGACAACTCTGGATTCCCCTTTATACCGGATAGACGACTGAATTTCATGGTATCTCGCGCAGAGGCGCGGAGACGCAGAGGCGAAAAGCATGAACCCAGATTTTGCATTGGAACCCTGACAACAGGTCTGGTGTGTTCACCAAGATGGTGAAGTCGAAGCAAGGGAGGTAGAACCACGAAAAACGCGAAAGTCACGAAATGCCGAGGGGTGAGAGAAGGGAAAATGGAGTCCAATGGCTCCATTCATTTCGTGACGGTATGAAGTCATTGAAGTAACCGGCGCTGGGCAGATCGAAAGGTTTGATCCAATGTCCCCTGCGGAATCCGTGAGTGCTTGCAACGCGCACGGGTGGCCGAAGGTCCAAGGGTTCGAGAAATGCACTGAGC
>JBEIJN010000051.1:0-17661 GCA_040380225.1 Verrucomicrobiia bacterium
CTTGACCGGCGCGAACTTGGGCGGTTTGCAGGGTTCGACCAACCTCGCGTTGACCAATGCCTCGGGCGGAGCGGTGGCGCTCAACGTGGGAGGTAACAACAGCAACACGACTTACTCGGGTATCCTCAGCGGCGGCGGCAGGCTCACCAAAGCGGGCGCGGGCACCATGGTTCTCGGCGCAGCGAACACCTACACCGGCGGCACGACAATCAATGCGGGGACCGTGGCGATCAGCAACGGGTCGTCATTCGGCAGCAACACGGTGACCTTTGCCAGCAATGGCACGACGGTGGCGGCCTTGGCTAGCGTGCAGGTGACCAACAACTACGCGTTGACCGGCAATGGCACCATGGATGTGGGTGCGAATGTTTTGACCAATTCCGGCGTGATCTCGGGTGCGGGCAGCCTGACCAAAGCGGGTGCAGGGACTATGGTTCTCGGCGCGGCCAACACCTACACGGGCGGGACAACGATCAACGCCGGGACCGTGGCGATCAGCAACGGGTCGTCATTCGGCAGCAACACCGTCACCTTCGGTAGCAATGGCACGACCGTGGCGGCCTTGGCTAGCGTGCAGGTGACCAACAACTACGCGCTCACTGGCAATGGCACCATGGATGTGGGCGCGAATGTTTTGACCAATTCCGGCGTGATCTCGGGCGCAGGCAGGCTGACTAAAGCGGGTGCTGGAACCATGGTTCTCAGCGCAGCCAATACCTACACCGGCGGCACGACGATCAATGAGGGGACCGTGGCGATCAGCAACGGGTCGGCATTCGGCTCATACTCATTCGGCTCATACAGGGTCACCTTCGCTAGCAATGGCGCGACAGTGGCGGCCTTGGCTAGCGTGCAGGTGAATAACAACTGGTCGCTCCTTGGCAATGGCACCATGGATGTGGGCGCGAACATCATCCTCACCAACTCCGGCGAAATCGAGGGTGGCCCAGGCCGCCTGACCAAATCCGGCGCCGGCACCTTGATCCTCACGGCAGAGAACTATGCTCGGACCATGACGATCAACGAGGGCACGTTGCAAATCGGCAACGGCGGCACGACCGGATCGCTGAACTGGTCCCTCGACCCTTCGATGGTGAACAACGCCAGCCTGATCTTCAACCGCTCGGGCAGCCTGACCCAGATGATTGCGATTAGTGGATCGGGCAGTCTGACCAAGGCGGGCGCTGGCACGCTGATCCTCTCGGGGACCAATACCTACACCGGGGGAACGACGGTCAATGGCGGCACGCTGGGCCTCTCGGGGGCCAACACGCTGGCCGATGCCGGGACGGTGACGGTAACCGGGGCGGGATCGGTGCTGACCAACAACTTCTCCAGCGACTTCAATGTCGGCAACTCTGGCAGCGGCGGCCAACTGGTGGTGAGCAATGGAGGGACGGTGAGGACTTTGGGTGCCGCCATCGGCCGGAATTCAACGGCGAGCAACAACAAGGCGACGGTGACCGGGTCGAACTCGCTCTGGATCAACTACTACAATCTCTACGTCGGCAGTTCTGGCAGCGGCAACAGCCTGGTCATTTCCAACGGCGGGACGGTGTCTGACGGAGGAATAGCAACTCAGGTTTTCATTGGAGCGAATGGCTCCTCCTCCAACAACAGCGTGCTGGTCACCGGTGCGGGCTCGCTCTGGACCAACCGCGGTGAGCTTTATGTCGGCGGTTCTGGCAGCGGCAACAGCCTGGTCATTTCCAACGGCGGCACGGTGGCGTTTTCTTCAGGCTACATCGGCTCTACCCCAAACAACAGCGCGCTGGTCACCGGTGCGGGCTCGCTTTGGACCAACAGTAGCACGCTGACGGTGAGAGGCGGCACTCTGACCGTATCGGATGGCGGCACCCTGGCGGCCTCGGCTATCAGCATCGCCGCGAACGCCGGTTCCTCCGGCACCTTGAACATCGGCCGCTTCGGCACTAATGACACCGCGGGCACGATCAACGCCCCGACCATCGTCTTTGGAGGCGGCACGGGGGCGATCAACTTCAACCAGAGTGATGCGACAACGATTAGCTTTGCCATTTCCGGCAATGGTGCGGTGAAGCAACTCGGCGCGGGCACGACCGTCCTGACAGGTAGCAATAGCTACACGGGTGGCACGTTGATCAGCACGGGAACATTGGCATTGGGTTCTGCGAACCGTCTTGCTGATGCTGGAGCAGTCACCGTCAACGGAGGCACCTTGGATCTGGGCGGATTTTCTGAGACGGTGGGTGCTGTCACTCTCACAAGCGGGGCCATCGCCGATGGAACCCTGACAGGCAGTTCCTACGCAATGCAGTCGGGGAATGTGAGCGCCTCGTTGGCTGGGAATGGTGCTTTTGCCAAGACCGGAACGGGTACGGTGACGCTGACGGGAGACAACAGTTATTCCGGCACCACAATGATCAGTGGGGGAGCCCTTCAGGTCGGCAACGGCGGGACGAGTGGAACACTCGGAAGCGGCAATGTGGTGAACAATGCCTCCCTCATCATGAACCGGAGTGATACCGTGAACTTGACCAATGGGATCAGCGGCACGGGTGGCTTCACCCAAGCTGGAGCGGGCACGGTAACGCTGACCGGAGCCAACAGTTACACCGGCACCACCACGATCAGTGAGGGGGCGCTTCAGGTCGGCAATGGCGGGACGAGCGGAACACTCGGAAGCGCCAATGTGGTAAACAATGCCTCCCTGATCGTAAAGCGGAGCGACGCTGTGAACCTTGCCAATGGGATCAGCGGCACGGGTGGCTTCACCCAAGCGGGAACCGGAACGACCACCCTCACCGGAGCCAACACCTACTCTGGCACCACCACAATCAGCGGGGGAGCCCTTCAGGTCGGCAACGGCGGGACGAGTGGAACGTTAGGAAGCAGTGATGTGGTGAACAATGCTTCCCTGATCGTGAAGCGGAGTGACGCTGTGAACCTCTCCAATGTGATCAACGGCATGGGTAGCTTCACCCAAGCCGGCACGGGTACTACTATCCTCAGTGCCGCCAACACCTTCGAGGGGCCAACTTATGTGAGTGTCGGAACCCTTCTGATCAACGGAACGAACACATCAAGCGCGGTCACAGTGAACAGCGGTGCCACCCTCGGAGGCAGTGGATCCCTCGGGGATGTCACCATTTTAAGCGGAGGTATCCTAGCACCTGGCAACTCACCGGGTCACCTCGATGTCGCTTCCCTGAGTCTTGGCAACGGATCGATCCTGAATTTTGAGGTCACTGGAACAAATGCCGCGCAATACGATTCCATCTACGCCGACAAGGGCTTTGTCTTCGGGGGAACGCTGAACATCGCGATGAGCGGTATCTACGATTCGACCAACAACATCGGTCTCTTCGAGCTCTTCAGCAGCGGCACCGGAACCATTGGTGCTAGCAATAACAATTTCCAGGCAGTCACGCTTTCAGGGAGTTACACAGGGTCACTCACCTACTATGCAGGAAACAATCTCTGGCAAATGTGGGATGGAGATAATTCCTACGTGGGCTTGGACATGACGACGGGCGTTCTGACTGCGATTCCCGAACCCTCCACCTACGCATTCCTTGCCCTGGGAGCTCTTGTGCTGTTGGTGGCAAGAAGGCGCAGCAAGAGAGGTGCTTAAGTATGGGCAAAATCCCATGATACAGAGTCATGGGGATAACGAAGTGTAGGACAACAACCTTTTCCCTCCAAGCCGGATCATTCAGACCTACCCTTTAATCCCCTTGATCCCTGTGAATCCTTCCCTGTCTCAGCCTACGGCTACTATTTGACGAGCCTGATCCCTTCCTTCCTGATTACGACCGCAGTCTCTGCCCGGTCATCCCTGTGCCTCTTGTGCATTCTGTGGCAAATCCTGCATTGGCTTCTCTATCAAAGAGCCTGAGTCCTCCTCTGATGAATGGTTGTGGATATGGTGGCTGTAGCGTTTGTAGCGATTATTCGATTGACTTGAAAGCCGATTGGGCGAGGCTTTCTGCATCATGAATACGATGACTGAGAACAGACTGGATGCCTCTCTGATGAGCAAGGTGGAGCGGGGTCGTCTCCCGATGCTCCGCGATATGATCCGCAGGGATCGCCATCCGAAGCTCAAGAGCAAGGATGGCACTGAAATCCTGCTCCCGCAGGTGCTCAATGACTTCCTCGTGCAGGTTCTCGATGGGATGATGCAGGGGAAGGCGATCACCCTGATGCCGGAGGATGAGACCTTCACCACGCAGGCCGCTGCGAACTATCTCGGAATGTCCCGTCAGTTCCTCGTGAAGCTGCTGGAGGCAAAGGAGATCCCCTTCCATCGCGTGGGGACGCATCGCCGGATCTTCTTCAAGGATCTCCGGGAGTATGCCAAGAAGCGCGATGCGAAGCGTAGGGAGACGCTAAGCAACCTCTTTGACGAAGTGCATAAGGCGGGGTTCTACGACACGGACTACACGGGGGACTGATGTGACGGCGGACTTCCCGGTCGTTCTGGACGCCTGCGTGCTCGCCAATTTCGGCGTGTGCGACCTGTTCCTGCGACTGGCGGAGCATCCCCGTCTCTACACCCCGAGGTGGTCGGAGAAGATCCTCTCCGAGGTGAATCGGACACATCTGCGAAAGCTGAAGTGGCCGAGGAAGCTTGCTGATTCGTTCCAGGAGAAAATCCGTATGTCTTTCCCGGAGGCCTCGATCACGGGTTACGAGCCTCTCATCACCAAGCTCAAGAATCACAGGAAAGACCGCCATGTGCTGGCCGCTGCCGTGAAGGGTCATGTTCCGGTGATCGTGACCTTCAACCTCAAGGATTTCCCGGAATCAGCCCTCGCTCCCTGGGGAGTGAAGGTGGTGCATCCCGAGGAGTATCTCCTCAATCTCTATGAGATGCATCCTGCGGTGGTGATGGGAAAGATCTCTGCTATCAGCAAGAAGCATGACAACGATTTGGAGAAAACGATCCTGAATCTCGGCATCAGCCTCAAGCTCTTTGCCAGCAAGATCCTCGAGGATATGGGGATGGAGGATGGCTCTCGTATCCCAAACCCACGCAAGCGCTCCTGATGCCATGACCACTTCATGGTGAATCTCGCCGCAGTCGCCGCTGTTTCAAAGAGCCTGAATCGGAACCATGGCAAAGCCTCTCGGCCCTGTGCCTCTTGTGCATTCTGTGGCAAATCCTGCATTGGCTTCTCTATGAAAGAGCCTGTGGCAGTGGAGTCCTAGAATGAGGATGTCTCCTCAAGGATCAAATCGGGATAAGATGATTGATTAGGGGTGAGTTCTTTCGTTCGGGCACGGGGTGAGGAAGGTTCTCCTTCGGGGGAACAAGATGAAAGGAATGAGGCGAATACACGGCGCATGGAAAAATCTTCCGTATCTGGATCTGTTCTTCGCGGTCCTGATCACGCTTCTCTTTTTGATCTTCAATCACATCCTGCACTCTTCGGGCACGTCACTTGGGTTTCCGATTCGTGAGAGTTTGCCGGAGCGTGCTGTTTCGGACTCATGGCATTCACCTGTCGCGACGGCTCTTCGGTCGGCCTTCCCATCCTCCACGGAACCTGATCGATATCCCGACGACTCCTCGAGCGTCGCTTCATCGGGCTCGATGATTCCAGCGTTGAGGCCACCCCCTTCACGGCGAATCACGCTTCTCTTGAATCATGCCGCGGCAGGCGTCGTCTCCGCGAAGTCGCCCTCGACTGGAGGTGGACATTCGGCCGTGTTAATCCTTGGCTTCAATCACAATCACCGGGAGAGCCGCCTCAAAACCATGGAGGCTCTGGAAGTGCTCATGAAATCAAAAGGTCAGAGGAATATTGCCTTTGAATTTCCCAGCGATCTTCAGAATGACTTCGACCTGTATTGCGCCTCTCCCCAGCGTGGCGGAGACAAGGTGAAGTTTGCCAAGGCGATGCTTGCACGCTATCCCGCATCCGCCCTTCTGAATGACCGGCAGAGGGAGGATTGTTCACGCAAGCTCCTCGGTACCGAGAGTATCAAGAGCCTTCTTGATGTCGCTGCGCTTGCCAGGAAATACAGGGCCGGCGTCCATCTTGTTGATGTGCCGATGAGGCAGGTGCATCTTGCCGACCCGAGAATCCCTTACCGCAACAAAGTCATGGCGGAACATCTGGTGGCAGGATCCGGGGGGAAGACGGTCGTTGCACTCGTGGGATCCGCTCATATTGGTCACGGAGATCTCGGGGTGAGCTTGGATGACCGTCTGGAGAGGCTCGGGGCCGATACACTGAGCGTGAATGTCGCTTCCCCGAATGCGCCCTCAAGGATCGACTGGGGAACCAATCGTGAAACCGCGGATATCATGATTTCCGAACCCGGTGAGTTGGCCCCCGTCATTGCAATGAGGTTCCCGGGAATGTGATGCCGCGGGATGGATTTACCTGAATTATGCAATAACGGCATTAATAGGTGCGGATGATTCACACGGATGATGGGGCCTTTTATGTTAAAAAAGTTGAAACGATAAAAGGGTTACAAGGGAATGAATTAGAAATCTGGATCCGACTCTTCCGCCCGTGCCGCTACAAAGAGTTCTCAGATTTTGTAATTTCGATTTTCAGTTTAGGGCTGTTTTGATCCTCTTTTTAACGATTCAACTTTCTAACCTTTTTAACCCCTACTCCCGCTCCCGGAATCCGCTCCCTATGCATAATCCGGGCTTCACTCCCGTCCCTTCACCGCCTTGAGTTGATAGGCGGTGTAGACCATGACCGATTCGGGATCAGAGGCGATGCCGTCGAAGTCGCGGTTCATCTGATCGGCCAGTTCCTTGGTCATCCTTCCCCGGGCCAGAAGTTCAGGGATTCCGCTGGCGAAGATGGCCTGAAAATAGCGGACCATGGCGATTCGTTCCTCCGGGGTCAGCCGCTTGTCGGCATGGGGCGAGATCTCGGTCTGTGTGACTTCCGTAAGGCCGGCATCGAGGGCCATATTGGCGAGGCGGATCCCGATGTCGGGGTGTCCGCCGAAGTCGCGCTGGAGATCATTGAAGTGATTCCAGTATTCGATGAGAGCTGCTCTCGGGGGATCGGCATGAACACCGGTGTTGAAGACCTCGGTGTCGTGGAGAATGCCTCCCGGCTTCAGCACGCGCGCAAGTTCCCGCATGGCATGGGCAGGATCGGCAAGATGCTCCATCACCCAGCAGAGGAAGGCTCCGTCGAAGCTGTCGGCCTCAAACGGCAAATCATAGGCCGATCCCTCGAGCAGCGTGACCTGACCCGAAGCCAGTTCGTCGGCCAGCAGGATCCGTGCCTGGTCGATCTGCTCGGGGGAGTGATCGACGCCCGTGAACCGGGTCCGGGGGAAGCGCCTTGCCAGAATCCGGAGCTGGGCGCCGACACCGCAACCGACTTCCAGAACGTGAGCGCATGCGGAGTAATCGATCCGGTTGTGAATCCACGGGATGAGATGCTCGGCCTGATGGATCAGTCGCTGCTGTTCCTCCGGGGTGAAGGTATGGATGTATCCCTTGGACATGGGAGGGGATTCTAAGCCGAAATTTGCAATGGTTACGAGACAACTGGTTGGGAGTGTTCACCCCGATGGTGACAGGAGATCGAGTTAAAAAGTTGAAATGTTAAAAGGTGAAAAGGTACTGAAGCATTCGCCCTGAAACCCTCGTCACGAAAGTCGCACTCTTGTTGAGCAGGGTGCCGTCATCAATAATACCCTCAGTTCACATTGTAACTTTTCAACGTTCTAACCTTTTTAACTTCTTCAGCTAATGCATCTTTTGGATAAATCCTTGCCGTGCGCTTTCTCCAGCATCGGGTAAGGGGTTCGGTTAGCGACACCCAAGAGGGTGTTGTCAGATGGGGCGCTCAGCATTAAAACAGAGAGACACCTATGGCCGCCCAGTTCCGCGATTATTACGAGACGCTCGGAGTCCCCAAGTCAGCCTCCGCCGATGACATCAAGAGCTCCTTCCGCAAGCTTGCCCGGAAGCACCATCCCGATCTGGCCAAGGACAAGAAGGCCGCCGAGGAGAAGTTCAAGGAGATCAACGAGGCCTACGAGGTCCTGAGCGATCCCGAGAAACGGAAGAAATACGACGAGTATGGCTCTAATTGGCAGCATGCCGGCAACGGCTTCCAAGGTGCTCCCGGAGGTGGTGGAGGCGCCGGAGGAGGAGGTGGATTCGGCGGATTCGGAGGCTTTGGCGGGGGAGGGGGCGATGCCTCGGAGTTCCACTTTGGTGGAACGGGATACAGCGATTTCTTCGAGCAGTTTTTCGGAACTCGTCGTGGCCGAGGCTACGGGGGCGGCGTCGACTTCGAGGAGACCCCCCAGCGTGGTCGTGACGTGGAGGCCGACATCCTGGTGACCCTCGACGAGGTGCTCAACGGGGCGACCCGTCAGATTTCCTTCCGCAAGGGAAACTCGCCGGAAGTCCAGACCTACACCGTGAAGATTCCCAAGGGGGTCAGGGAGGGGCAGCGGATCCGTCTCGCCGGTCAGGGAGGATCGGGTGGCGCCCGGGGCGAGGCCGGTGATCTCTACCTGCGCGTGAAGCTTCAGCAGCACCCCGATTACCGGTTCGAGGGGACCGATATCTACCATGAAGCCGATGTTCCGGCGTGGCAGGCCGTCCTTGGCGGGGAACTCACGATCCCGACGCCCGATGGCCGAGCCAAGTTGAAGATCCCTGCCGGAACCCGCAATGGGCGGCAGTTCCGTATTCCCGGTCGCGGGTTGCCGGGTAAGGGGGGAGGGCGCGGTGACTTCTACGCCGTCGTGGAGATCGCCATTCCCGAGTCGGTCACTCCCGAACAGAAAGAGCTTTGGGAGAAGCTTTCAGCCTTGGGCTGAAGGCTTTTGGGAGTTGAAGTTGAAGTTGAAGAACGGTTGGTCCCCTGATCCCATTTTTCATTCATCATTTCGCCTTTCCCAGTCGGGCTGTTGGGAGAGAGCCGTTTCATACCGGTTTTCTCTTCGACTTCTAGTTCCAGTATTTGTCGGTTTCCTAAAAGCCTTCAGTCTAAACCGCTTCAGTCTTTGATTGCCCTGCAATCAGAGCGGCAGTTCCACCGCGACGGTCTTCTTCTCGATGGATTCCTCAATCTTGAGGGTCTGCTGGACTGGCTGAGGGACGGGGCGATCCCAGAAGTAGCGGCGCAGGACAACCTTGATGGTCGCGGTGAGGGGAACCGCCAGAAGGGCTCCGAGCAGGCCGCCCAGGATGATGGTCCAGGCAAAGACGGAAATGATGACGGTCATCGGGTGCAGGCCGACTGACTCGCCGATCACCTTCGGCGAGATGAAGATCCCGTCGAGGTTGTGGGCGAGGGTGAAGATAACGAGGACCCAGACGGGATGCATCACATCCCCGTATTGCGCAACGGCGATCAGCATCGCGGGAATCAGGCAGAGCGCCATACCGAGGTAAGGGATGAGGCAGAGGATCCCCACCATCAGTCCGATGAGGAAGGAGAAGTCGAGGCGCAGGAAGACAAAGAGACTGATGCCGACGACGGCACCGTCAATCAGGCTGACCAGCAATTGGCCGCGGAAGAAATGGATGAGGTAGGTGTTGATCTCGTTGAGGAGGGAGACGATCTCCTCCTTGAGTGGGGAGGCGCGCAGTGGGAGATAGCGGCTCCAGTGGCTCCCGATCGAGGGGGACTCGAGAAGGAAGAAAAAGAGAAAGACGGGAACTAGGATCAGGCTGAGCAGGAATCCGAGCACGCCGAAGACCCCACCGATGCTTTTCTGCAGGAAGGTTCCCGCCGCGGTGGCGATGGAGGGGAGTTCTTTCTGTGCCCAATCGAGGGTGTCGTTGGCATACCCGATGGCATGAAGTTTCAGGTTTTCCGGGGAGAGGTCCTCCAGCAGGGATCGGGAGACGGTGGTCTGAGCCTTCAGGTCGGAGAGACGCTGGATTTCCCCGGCGGAACCCTTGGCGAGGGCGGTGATCTTCTCGCTGTAGGAGGGGATCTTGGAGGCAAAGATGCTTCCCTGATGTGCCAGCGCCGGCCCCACGGTAATGCCGATCAGGGCAAGCCCAGCCGAGAAGAGTACAAAAACGACGACGACCGCCCAGGTTCTTGGGAGCTTCCATCGGCAGAGCAGGCCGACCACCGGAGTGAGCAGATAGGCGAGAACGGCCGCAATAGCGATCGGCGTCAGGACAGGCTTCAGGTAGGCGCAGAGTGAGACGACGCTCCATCCCGCAACCAAGATGGCCGAAACGACGGCCAGGGCAGCGAGTGACGTGAGGCCGGCCCAGCAGATCTTGCGCTGGAAGGGGGTAGGGGAGTCGCCGAGTGACATGCTGACCTAGGAACTACCCGCTTTGGGCGGGGTTGTCCAACCTGCTCGACGGCCTGATGACCCTTTGCCCGGTGATGATCAGGTCCATGAGGACGTCATGGGGCTCGATGGGGATCTCGGTCAGCAACCGATCTTCCGGGCACAATCCCGCCTTGATGGCACGAAATCCAGGATCTCCAAGCAGGCGGTCGTAGTAGCCCCGTCCCCGTCCGAGTCTGTGGCCGGAGGCGTCGAAGGCCAGTCCCGGAATCAGCGCCAAATCGACATCCCCGGGTTCTACCCGTTCCCATGTTCCGGGATCGGGTTCGCGCACCCCGAATGGTCCGACGATCCAGTCGCTTCCCGGCGACCAGCGGAAGAGCTCCAGGAAATCCCCGGAAATCCTCGGGAAGAGGAAGGACTTGCGCCCGTCATGGGCAAGGATTCCGGTCGGGTCGGGTTCGCCGTGAAGCGGCGCGTAGAGCAGGACCGAAGAGGCGGCCTGCCATTCCGCCTGCTCCATAATCACAGTGTGCAGTTCCGCGGCTCCCTCCGGTGAAGAAGGGGGCAGGGATCTCAGGTGGGCACGCAACCGTTGCTTTTCGGCCTGAATCATTCACCATCTCCTTAGCAGACCGGCAACAAACATGGTCAAAAAATTTCTCAAGAAAGGAACCGAGGGAATCAAGAAGCAGGCCGCCAAGGTCACCGAGGCGGCCAAGGTCTCCAGAAAGCCGCGCCCCGAGCACCATGTCTCCATGAAGATGGGGGAGGGGTGGCATCGCCGTAATTTCCTGACCGAGGTGATTATTCCCTCGATGTTCTCCCCGCGCGAGGAGGTCACCTCCCGCCCCGGCCTGCCCGATCTCAAGGCGGGGCAGGTCGGCATCACATGGATCGGCCATGCCTCCTTCCTGATCCAGACGCCGGAGCACTCGGTTCTGATCGACCCCAACTGGGCCAAGTGGCTGAAGGTGATCAAGCGCCTGAAGGAACCGGGACTGGCGATCCACGAACTCCCGGCCATTGATCTCGTGCTGGTGAGCCACGCCCACTTCGACCATCTCGACAAGAGATCGCTCAAGGCCGTGGCCTCGGACCAACCGATCGTCGTTCCCGAGAACGTCGGCAATCTGGTTCATGGTCTTGGATTCAACCGGGTGCATGAACTCCAACGATGGGAGAGCATGGAACTCGGTTCGCTCAAGATCACCCTGACTCCCGCACAGCACTGGGGCGCACGGGTGCTCCATGACAGGCACCGGGGATTCGGCGGCTTCCTCATCGAGTATGAGGGGCGCACGATCTATCATTGCGGCGACAGCGCCTGGTTTGAGGGTTTCGCGGAAATCGGCCGTCGCGGCGCCATTGACATCGCCCTGCTCCCGATCGGCGCCTACGACGCTCCGACGGGGCGCGATGTCCACATGAATCCGGAGGAAGCACTCCGTGCCTTCCAGGATCTCGGAGCGGGTCTCATGATCCCGATGCATTACGGCACCTTCAGGCTCGGCTTCGAGCCGTTGGAGGAACCGCCCGACCGCCTGCTCGGCCATGCCCGCTCACTCGGGCTGGACGAGAAGATCAGGATCCTGCGCGAGGGAGAACCCGCCGTCTTTTAGGGCCTGTTAAGATTAAAATGGCGGGATGGCGCGAGGAGGAGATGAGGTGCAGGACAAGGCGCGAAAGAGGGAGTGTAGTCACAGCACTACACGACCGAAAGAGCAACGCTGGCCCTGCGCCTCAGCAGCCCTCGCCTCTAGGGTGCCGTTCTTTTGCCGTCATGCTTTGTTGCCCAAGAGAGGCAAGACCGCAAGGGTATTGCCTCTCTTATGCGCCTCGCCTGACAACAAAAATCCTGGCACCGCCACCTGCCTTTTAGTCTTAACAGGCCCTAGGAAACCGCTGATTCGTCCAAGATTATGCCGGAACGGGAGCGGCGAGGCCTCCGGCCGGGAAGTCGGGCTCGCTTGGCTTGCTGACTTCGGCGGATGGGGCGTCGCTCGGCGGAGGGGGAAGCGGCGGTGGCTTTTGGGCAATCACGGGAGGGTTACGCATGTATCCGAGATTGATCAGATCCTCGATCTGCGACCCCTCGAGGGTTTCGAACTCCAGGAGTGCCTTGGCGATGAGCTCCACCTTGTCCTTCTTGGCCTCCAGGATCTCGGTCGCCTGACGGTAAGCGTCATCGATCAGCCTCTTCACCTCGGAGTCGATCTGCTGGGCGGTCGATTCGCTGTATTCACGGGCACGGGCCGCATCGCGACCGAGGAAGACATATTCGTTCTCCTCGCTGAAGCGAATCATCCCGAGGCTGCTCATGCCCCACTCGCAGACCATGCGGCGCGCGAGCTTGGTGGCTTGGGCGATGTCACCCGAGGCTCCGTTGGAGACGTCGCCGGTGAACATCTCCTCGGCGATGCGGCCTCCCATGGTCATGACGAGGCTGGCAAGGGCTTCCTTGCGCTGGGTGGAGTACTTGTCCCCCTCGGGCAGGTACATGGTGGCGCCGAGGTACTGGCCGCGCGGGATGATGGTCACCTTGTGGAGGGGGTGGGTGTGGTCGATGACCACGTTGAGCAGGGCGTGACCGGCCTCGTGCCAGGCGGTCGAGATCTTCTCCCGTTCGCTCATGGCCATGCTGCGGCGCTCCTTGCCCCAGCGTACCTTGTCGCGGGCCTCCTCGAGGTCGGCGTGCTCGATCGCCTTCTGTCCCTTGCGCGCGGCCATCAGGGCGGCTTCGTTGAGGACGTTGGCAAGTTCGGCGCCGGAGTATCCGGGGGTGCCGCGGGCGATGAGGCTCAAGTCAACCGATTCGGAGAGTTTCACTTTCTTGGCATGGACCCGGAGAATCTCCTCGCGGCCCTTCACGTCCGGCAGGGAGACGGTGACCTGGCGGTCGAAGCGGCCGGGTCGGAGCAGGGCGGGGTCGAGGACATCGGGGCGGTTGGTCGCGGCGATGATGATGACGCCGTCCTGGGCATCGAAGCCGTCCATCTCGACAAGCAGTTGGTTGAGCGTCTGCTCGCGCTCATCATGTCCGCCTCCCACCCCGTGACCGCGGTGACGGCCGACGGCGTCGATCTCGTCGATAAAGATGAGGCAGGGGGCGTTCTTGCGGCCCTGCTCGAACATGTCGCGGACGCGTGAGGCACCGACGCCGACGAACATCTCGACGAAGTCGGAGCCGCTGATGTTGAAGAAGGGGACGTCCGCCTCACCGGCGATGGCGCGTGCCAGCAGGGTCTTTCCCGTTCCGGGTGATCCGACCATGAGGATGCCCTTGGGGATGCGGCCGCCGAGTTTCTGGAATTTCCTCGGGTCCTTGAGGAACTCGACGAGCTCGGTCACCTCCTCCTTGGCCTCCTCGACGCCGGCGACATCCTTGAAGGTGATCTTGTTCTTCTCTCGGGCGAGCATCTTGGCCTTGCTCTTGCCGAAGTTCATGGCACCGCGTCCGGCCATCTTGATCTGGGAGCGGAAGAAGAAGTAGAGGACCACCAGGAAGAGAATGATCGGGAGGATGTTCAGGATCGTGGAGGCGAGGATGTTCGACTCCGGGCGGACGTTCGGCGTGATGCCGGCGGCGGCAAGCTGCTTCTCAAGCGTGGTGCCGTTGAAGGGCATGTAGACGGAGGTCTTGAACGGGGTCGGGATCTCTTCGGTGGCGGGGGCGGCGGCCTTCTTGCGGTAGTATCCCGAGAGATACTGGGTGTTGCGCCCTTCCTCGATGACCAGATCAAGCGGCTTCTCCGCGGTGGAGATGATCTTCCCGTCCTTCAGAAGGGACTCGAACTTGGAGAGCGTGATCTCGTCGGTGGCCGCGATGGTGTTGCCCCTGAAGAGAAAGGCTCCGCCGATCAGGGCAAAGGCGATGGCGAAAAGAAGAAGACCCCGCCAATTGAACTGAGGTTCCTGGCCACCGGGAGGTCGCGAAGGATTCGGTTGCTTGGGGGCGGAGTTATTGGAATCGGGTATCTCGTCTGGCATTGGTGGAATCTACAGACTACACCAGATAACACACCTTGCGGCCAATGCAAACTGCACCACCAAGTCTCTCTGTCGAAGGATTCCCGATCGGAGGGGGGAATCCCTCCGGGGTGCTGCCGCCCTCGCTGGTCGTCTCGATCCATGATCTCTCCACCGTCACTCGGGTAACCGTGGAACGGATGCTGGAAGATCTGGAGAGGGTGGGGGTGCCCGTGACTTCCCTCCTTGTCATTCCCGACCACCATCACAAGGGGCGGATCGATGCCGATCCAAAGTTCTTGGAGATGCTCGGTGGGGCGGTGGCCCGGGGCCACGAGGCGGTCCTGCACGGCTATTATCACCTGCGTCCTTCCAAGGAGGGGGAGGGGATGGCAACCCGCCTGATCACCCGCTCCTACACGGCCGGGGAGGGGGAATTCTTCGACCTTACCCGTGAGGAGGCCACCGGCTTGCTCCGCAAGGGAAAGGAATCCCTCGGCAACTGCGGGGTCCCCTTCACCGGCTTCATCGCTCCGGCTTGGTTACTCGGCGCGGAGGCCGAAGAGGCGGTTCGAGGCGAGGGTTTCGGGTACACGACAAGGATCGGTGAGGTGATCGACTGCGCAGGAGGTCATCGGTATCAGGCCCGAAGCATGGTCTACAGCGTGCGCTCGGCGTGGAGGCGCGGCGTCAGCCTTGTCTGGAACGAGGCTCTCTTCCATGCCATCGGCAATTCACCGCTTCTGCGGATCGGCCTTCACCCTCCGGATTGGGAACACGAGGCGATCCGCCGACATGCGATGAACTGTATCCGGAAGGCGGCCACCGAGCGCCAAGTGACGACCTACGGGGAGTGGGTGAGGGGGAAGAGAAAAGGAGAAAATGATGAATGATGAATGATGAATGATGAATGATGAATGATGAATGATGAATGATGAATGATGAATGATGAATGATGAATGATGAATGATGAATGATGAATGATGAACCAAGACGCGGCGGAGGTCAGGACATAGGTAACACGCTGGGAAGCGGCGCGGTAGACTGCCGTAACGGATGCGAAGCAACGGCCGGGTCTGCAAAGCGCAGCGAACAGCCCCGTCAGGGGCGGCACCGCTTGCCGACCGCCGAGTGACGGGAGTCACGGCGTAGCCTGTTCCGCTACTGCCGGGACAGTCCCGATAGGGACTAACCAAACACCCGGGAGGGTGTGCGGAAGACTGCGTCTCTGTCGCTGCCCGAAGGGTGCCGCGGCTTCCCGGGAGGGAAGCGGCATCAATGCCTCAAAGAGGCGAGCCTTACGGAAGCAAGCGAGTTCAAAGTGCCGTTCAACCTGCCGTAACGCATGCGCGGCAACGGCCAGGCAAGCAAACCTGAGAGCGGGGAGCTGGAGTCCTTATCGTGTAAAACAGCTATGTTATGTCTAAAATGCATGGATTAGCACTGAATAAGAATGGACTGGATAAATCAAATAGCGTTTGGTAATACCAAATGCAAAACTCTTTTATGTTTTCTAGAAAGATTTGGGTAGAACGTCTTGAAAAAGCTTGGAGGGAGCGAACGGTCATCTGGCTATGTGGGCCCCGTCGTTTAGGTAAGACAACCCTCTCTTCAGCCCTTCCGGGCGTTACTGTTTTTGACTGCGATGTGCCGAGTGTAAGAAGGGATGCAGAGGAGTCGGAAGCGTTCTTGAATAAATATCGGGGTGGACGTCTTGTCCTGGATGAAATTCACAGGCTCAGCGACCCTTCGGGGTTGCTGAAGCTTGCCAGCGATCATTTTCCCGATACTCGTGTGTTGGCCACTGGTTCCTCAACGCTGGGTGCCAGCGCAAGGTTTAGGGACACTTTGGCGGGCAGGAAGAGGACGGTCCATCTCAGGCCCGTCCTTGCCAGCGAGCTCGGTGAGTTCGGGATTAATCTGGAGCATCGTCTGCTCCGAGGAGGCCTGCCCGAATACCTGATGGCGGAGGTGCTTCCTGAAAAGGACTACCGGGAATGGATCGAGGCCTACTGGGCGAGGGATATTCTGGAGCTGTTCAGCGTGGGGAAGCGCTACTCCTTCCTGAGGTTCCTGGAGTTGCTTTGGTTGCAGAGTGGCGGCTTGTGCGAGCTTAGCAGTTTCACGGCCTCATGTGAGGCCAGTCGTCAGACGCTGGCCAACTACCTTGATATTTTTTCGGCCACGGGAGTCGTTCATGTTCTTCGTCCCTATGCAACTAACCCAACCCGCGAGCTTGTCGCGATGCCGAAGGTTTACGGCTTCGACACGGGTTTGGTCTGCCATGCACGGGGAATCAGTAGTCTGAGGCCCGATGATTTTGGGGGGCTGTGGGAACATATGGTCCTGGATGAGCTTCTCTTCCATCTGGATGACGAACCCCTGCACTATTGGAGGGATAAGCAAAAGCATGAGGTCGATTTCGTGTGGACTCCCCGGGGGCGTCCTCCGGTGGCCATTGAATGCAAGTGGAGCCATGCCAACCATGACCTGGGGGGGATGAAGGCTTTTGCAACATTGCATCCCGAGGCAGAGCGGTGGGTTGTGACCGCAGACCGTCACGGTTGGATCCGAAAGGAGAGAGGCGGGCTTGGCTTTGTCGAGTGTGGCATCGCTGATTTTGCAGAACTGATTGCATCCCATCGTGTGCTATGATCGCGGCACTCTTGGGAACCGCTGATTAAATCCCATGAAGGTCGCTGAAAACCATTTGCTGATTTTTGAACGGCACTTCTCTCCCGAGAAGCGGTGCCGTCCGCCATCGGGATGGGGTATCATGCCTTCGGCATGCTTCTCCGCGCCTCTGCCCAGAGGCTTGGTTGAAGGCGCGAGTGCTGGGCAACACGTAGCTGCGGGTGCGGCTTGGGTAGATTTGCCGCAGGCAAACCCGTCAGGGCGAGCCTCGCGGGAGCGAGCGAGTCAATACCCGCAGCGGTCTCGCCCGAGCGAGCAACGCCGCAAAAATCGACAATTGGCTTCAGCCCTCCGGGTTGCGGAGATAACCGGCCGGGGGCCGTGTTGGCTTCGCGGTTACAGCCCACTGCGGGGATGCTCGCGCCAAGCCGCCTTGCCCGCGGCCAATGGCTTGCCCGGCCGTTGCTTCGCATCCGTTACGGCTTCCCGCAACGGCCTCTATGCGATTTAATCAGCGCTTCCCTTGGTCCATTTTTGGAAAAGAAGCTTTTGATCAAAGCGAGGCCGCGATCCGAAGTGCGCTTGGAATCAAGTTTCCCTCTGTCGAGGTCATCATGCCGGTCGTGTGTGGGAACCCAGACCGTGGGAAAGGGAGCGGCAAGGAGATAGGAACCAAACACCTGGGAGGGTGTGCAAAAGGCGCCGTGGAAGGCGGCTTAATCATGCGAGGTGCAAGCCGAGCAGTCCCGAGGTGAGTACGCCGAGAACCAAGCGCCTGGGAGGTGCGCGGAAGATCACACGATAGCGTGACCC
>JBEIJN010000052.1:0-17651 GCA_040380225.1 Verrucomicrobiia bacterium
CCCGCCGAGTCAAAGATGGTGTCGCCCGTGGTGTCGACCACGTAGGTGTCGTCCAGCGATCCGCCGGAGAGTGTGTCCACTCCGCCCTTGCCCTCGAGCGTATTGTTCTGGTTGTTGCCGCTGATGGAATTGTTTACGGAGTTACCGGTGAGGGTGGCTGCGCTGGATCCGGTGTAGACCAGGTTTTCGATGCCCGAGCCGCCGGCGACCTTGGTGTCGGAGAGATCGAAGGAAACGGAGCTGCGGACAACGTCGGCGGTACCCGCCGAGTCGATGACTGTGTCGCCCGTGGTATCAACCACGTAGGTGTCGTCCCCGTCGAGGCCGATGAGGGTGTCGGTGCCGCCCTTGCCCTCGAGGGTGTCATTGAGAGCACCACCTGTGATGGAGTTGTTGGAAGCGTTACCGGTGAGAGTGGCTGCGCCTGATCCGGTGTAGACGAGGTTTTCGATGTCTGAGCCGCCGGCGACCTTGGTGTCGGAGAGATCGAAGGAAACGGAGCTGCGGACAACGTCGGCACCCGCTGAGTCGATGATCGTGTCGCCCGTGGTGTCGACCACGTAGGTGTCGTCGCCTCCCAGGCCGATAAGGGTGTCGATGCCTGAGCCACCGTCGATCGAGTTGTCGGACGCGTTGCCTGTGATTGTGTTGTCACTGGAGTTGCCTGTTCCTGCAATGATACCTGTGTCGAGGGTGAGGTTTTCGACATTGGCTGCCAGGGTGTAATTTTCGACCTTGGCGATGACGTTGTCGGTGCCCTCGCCGGAGTTTTCAGTGACGCTGTCGCCTGTGTCATCAACGACATAGGTGTCGTTGCCTGAGCCGCCGACCATGGAATCAGCCCCTGTGCGGCCATCGAGGTAATCATTGCCACCCTTGCCGATGAGTGTGTCGTTGCTTCCCGCGCCGCCGAAGATGGAGTTGTCGGAATCGTTGCCGGTGAGGGTGGATGCTGATGAGCTTGTGAGATTGAGTACCTCGATGCCCGAGGAGAGGCTCATGTTGAAGCTAGAGCCTGTGCTGATGGTGTCGATGCCGCCACCTCCGACGAGGCTGTCGGTGGCATCAGGGGTGAGGAAAACGACTCCTCGGGTGGTGAAGCCGGAGGCGTCGAAGGTGTCCCTACCGGTTCCACCGATGAGGGTAGTGATGCCGGCAGTCTGTGCCTTGGCTCCCAGAAGAATACGGTTGTTGCCGTTGGCGGTCCTGAGGGCCTCGACGGTGGTGACTCCGGCGAAGTCGTCATCGGTGACCGAAAGGGCGTCGATGCCGAAGGAAAGGGTGTCGTTGCCGCTTCCGCCGACAACATTGCTTTGGCGCAGGTTGTCGCCCGTGGATACCACCAGGCTGTCGTTTCCGGCGCCGCCGTTGAGGGTCATGCCACTGTTGTAGCCAGAGGCATCGAGGGTGTCGTTGTCATTGCCAGCGATGACCGTGCGGATGCCGGACACCAGTTGCGCGGTGGCTCCGAGGACGAACTTGCTGGCTCCCGAAACCGGGGCGCGCAGGATTTCCACGCCGGAGAGGCCTCCGAGTTGAGAGTCGGCAAGGGTCGTGGCCGAGGATAGGGAAAGGGTATCGGTGCCATCGCCACCGATGACAGTGCTGCGGCCAACTGCGGCTGCGTCCTGGAGGATGATGCTGTCATCACCGTCGCCGGAGAGGATGGTGTTTGAACCATTGGCTCCACCGGTGATGCTGTCATCACCCGCGCCCGAGAGGATGCGGTTGGAGGCGGTGTCGCTTCCGCTGATGAGATCATCGCCCGCGCCTGAGTCGATGGTGAGGGAGCTTCCGTTGAAGCCTGTGGCCTCAACGGTATCCTTGCCACTACCGCCGATGATAGTGGCCATGCCGGATAAGGCGGCACGGGTGCCCAACTGGATGTAGTTGGTGCCGTCCTTGGTGCGCAGGGCCTCGACCTGATCGAGGTTGGAGCTACTTCCGAACTTGTCGTCGGTGATGGAAAGGCCGTTCTCGTTGAAGGCAATGGTGTCACTGCCGCCTCCACCCACCACTTTGCTGATGTTGAGGACGTTGTGGTTGGAGAAGAGGATCGTGTCGTCGGCACTTCCGCCGGTGACCGTGCTGCCGGAGCCTGCGGCCCCCGTGTTGCGGCTTGCGTCAAGGGTGATGCCGGTCGTGAAGGCGGAGGCGTCGAGCGTGTCGTTGCCCGTGCCGGTGACGGCTGTGCGGATGCCTGCGTCCTGGGCGGAGGTGCCTAGGGAGGCGTAGTTACCCGTGCCGTTGAGCGAGAGAAACTCCACTCCGGTAACCCGTGCAAAATTGGAATCGTCAAGTGTGTTGGCTCCAGCGGCCGAACCAAAAGCCAGTGTGTCGGCCCCTGTGCCGCCAATCAGGCTTGCGGAGGTCATCTGGCCTTTGTTGTCGAAAATGAACTGGTCGGCCCCGGCACCTGCATCCAGGGTGGCCGTACCGGCGGGAACCGTGCTGCGAATCATGTCCGCTCCACCCGTTCCAATCAGGCTTTGCAGGGCGCTGGAGTTGCCGCCGAGGGTGACCGCCGCCTGGCCGGTGAGTTGGCTCAGGTCGTAGACTTCGATGTTGTTGAATGCCTCGTTGTTAAGCGTGGCATTGGTTCCCACCAGACGGATCGTGTCGGTGCCTTCGGAAGAGTTTTCCACCACCGTGCCGAGGCGGCTTGCGTTGACCACCAGTGTGTCGTTGCCCCCTCCGCCCGAGAGTGTGTTGGTTCCGGCCGCACTGCCGTCGATGATGTTGGCGGAATCGTTGCCGGTGAGGGAAGCACTGCCCGAGCCCGTGTAGGTGAGGTTCTCGACATTGTCGTTGAGCGCGTGGGAGATCGTGGTGAAGACGATGTCGGTGCCTTCGAGGGCGTTTTCAAAGACGGTGTCGCCAGCGTTGTCGACGAAGTAGGTGTCGTTGCCCGCTCCGCCGATCAGGCTGTCGATGCCGGCACCACCGTCGATCGAGTTGTTGGATGCGTTGCCGCTGATCGTGTTGGCAAGCGCGTTGCCGGTGGCGCTGATCGCAGTGCCGGTAATGGAAAGTTGCTCGAGGTTGCTTCCGAGCGTGTAACTGATGGAGCTTTCCACCAGGTCGATGTCGACTCCGGCGTTTTCCACGATGACATCGGCCAGATTGTCCACGACATAGGTGTCGTTGCCCGTTCCGCCCACGAGGCTGTCGATGCCTCCAGCGCCATCAAGGCGGTTGCCCTGTGCATTGCCGATGATCGTATTCGCCTGTGCGTTGCCCATCAGCGTGGCGCTGGTCGATCCGGTGTAGGTCAGGATTTCAACGTTCGCACCAAGTGTGTGGGAAGCCGTGCTGAAGACGCTGTCGGTCCCTTCCCCGGCGTTTTCAAAGGCGGTGTCACCGACGTTATCGGCGAAGTAGGTGTCATTGCCCGCTCCACCGATCAGGCTGTCGGCGCCTGTGCCGCCGTCGATGCTGTCTGCCCCGGCATTGCCGCTGATCGTGTTGGCAAGCGTGTTACCAGTGAGCACTCCACCGACGAGCGAGTTGGTGTAGACGAGGTTCTCGATGTCTGAGCCGCCGCCGACCTTGGTGTCGGCGAGATCGAAGGAAACGGAGCTGCGGACAACGTCGGTACCCGCCGAGTCGATGATGATGTCGTCGAGGCTGTCGACCACGTAGGTGTCGTCTCCTCCTTGGCCGATGAGAGTGTCGGTGCCGTCTCCGCCGATGATGGAATCGGCGTCCGATCCTCCGGTGATGGAGTCGTTATCAGCCCCGCCATCGAGGGTATTCTTACCAGCGCCGCCCAGGATAACGTCGTTTCCTTCTCCTCCACTGATGGAATCGTCAAGTCTGCCTCCGATGAGGGTGTCGGATCCTTCGTTTCCGGCAAGCGTCAAGGAGGTCGCGTAGTCGGATGCATCCACGCGATCAGCACCAGTGCTTGCAAGCACTGTGTTAATTCCACTGTCCAGTGCGGAGGAGCCCAAAGTCACGGAAGAGGCCCCATTCAGTGATAGAACCTCGACACCGCTCACTGGACCAAAGGCATCATTAATGGTGATTGCGGTTTCAATCGAGAGCGTGTCCTGACCATCGCCGCCATCCAGAGCGATGGCTGATGAGAGCTGTGAATATGTCCCTATCGAGATCAAGTCGCTGCCAGCGCCTGCCTGAAGGTTTGCCGAGTTCCCTTTGACAACCAAGGTGTCGTTGCCGGCACCTCCCACGAAGGTCGTGGAGGCTGTGCTGCCGATGAGGGAGTCGTTGCCAGTCCCGCCATCCATATAAGCTGTTCTGCCGAGTGAGGAGGCATCGATGGTGTCGTTGCCTGTGCCGCCGATCACGGAGGAGAGACCGGCCGCTTTGGCAGTGGATCCCAGAGTAGCGGAGGATCCGGAGACACTGGAACTGGTGAGTTGAAGCACCTCGACATTTGCAAGTCGTGAGAAATCCTCGTCTGACAGAGTCGAAACAGATGCTATGGAGAGTGTGTCAGTACCAGATCCGCCCACGATGGAGTCGGCAGTGAAGAGGGACTTGTTAGCGATGGAGAAAAGATTGGAGCCAGCACCTCCGATCAGGGTGAAGGCTTTATTGGCCGACTCGTTGTGAGTGAACGTATCGTTGCCGGAGCCGCCGATGATTGTGCCAAGACCAGAGAGAGAAGCTGCGGCATTGGCACCCAGTGTGACCGAGGATGCACTGGTCAGAGAGAGTGCCTCGACGCCTGAAACATTCGCGAAGCTCGAGTCGGCAATGTTGGCTGAAGTGGAAATCTGAATGGTGTCACTGCCGACGCCACCCCTAACTGTGCTGGCATTTAGGACATCGGGGCGAGAGAAGATAAAAGAGTCTCCCAATGAGGATCCGACAAGAGAGTTGGCGCTTAGAGAGGAGACGCCAGAGGCGTCCAAGGTGAGTTTCTGACTGAAAGTGGAGGCGTCGAGGGTATTGTTTCCGGTACCACCCAGGGAGATGACATCAATCCCGGAGACATTTCCAAGGACGTTGCTGCGATCGCTATTGAAGTTTCCGGAGTAGCCAAGCTGCAGGGTATCGCTACCCTGGCCGCCAACAATGGAATCCTTAGCTGCGCTGTTCGCAATCAGGAAGAGGTCGTCTGAAGCTCCACCGACAATGGTGTAAGGGTTGACGTTCAGCGAGGAGACGCCGGAGGCGTCCAGGGTGATGCTGTTCCCACCGGCGCTTCCATAGATCGTTCTGATTGCAGAGGCCTGGGCCGCTGAGCCGAGGGTGATCCTAGAGGTTCCTGAACCGGAGAGCGTGAGGACTTCAACTCCATTTGTATTCGCAAAGAGGCTGTCGGAGAGGAAAACGGATGAGTTAGAATTAGTCGTACCTATCTGCAGAGTGTCTGTGCTAGCGCCTCCGGCGACCGAGGTGTTCGTTAAGTAGGAGTCACTTGTTAATCCAAAGAGATCCTTGCCATCACCGCCGATCAGGGTGAGTCCGTCGCTAAAGAATGAAGAGTCCTGAATCAGAGTATTGCCGCCATTTCCACCATAGACAGACTTAACTCCATCAGTAGCAGCCCAACCGCCCAAACTCGCAAGATTGGAACCTCCGTTTAGAGCCAAGGCATCAAAAAGAAAGTCAGGGCCTCTATGGTTAAAGAAGTTGGCGTCGTTGAGAGTTGCCGACTCTTGAATCTGAAGGGTATCGATCCCGGCCCCTCCATCAATGTTCCTATTGGAAACAAATTGATTGGCATTCTGTGCAATAAGGAGATCGTTTCCAGTCCCGCCTTTGAAATTGAGCGGGTTATTATAGCCTGATGCCTGTGTAATGGTATCCCCTCCGTTACCTCCAATGATTGATTCGATTGACAGGGCCGAGGCACCCCCTCCCAATGTGATACTGGCGCTTCCAGGGCCGAAATTGGTGATGCCATCGAGAGTGGAATTCGGGTTAGAGTTGCGAATTCTTGACAGATCCGAGTCCTGAATACTGATCGGTGAGGATGAATTCAGACCAAGGATGTTGGTCGATGCGGATTTCTGGGAAAGTAGGATAGCTTGAGCTGTGATGTTATTCTGGTTGAAGAGAAAGACATTCTTACTAAAATCATCGCCACCCTTGAGGAGGTCATTGCCGTCTCCACTAGCCACCAAGGTGTTGTCTCCAGATCCTCCGATGAGAGTATTGGATCCAAGGAAAGTCGAACCCGAGACCAGAGAGTTGGAGTTATTTCCTCCAGTCATGATGACCTTTCCTGTTCCGCCAACCATGGTAGTAGCCCCGCTACTATTAACGGTGCGGAGCGTGTCATCGCCTAACCCTGCAACGAGGTAGCTGGCAACGCCATCTGCGATCAAGAAATTCTTCCCTCCCTCCTTGGAGCCGGAAATCAGTGTGTTGTAGCCATTGCCTGCCTTGAGAGTGTTCAGCCCGGTCGTCCCTCCAACCAAGGTATTTGAGGCTGCGGGATTACTTCCACCAACCAGAAGCTGATCACCCGCGCCTCCCATTAATGAGTTATTACTAGTGCCACCGACTAAAGTCTGTTTTCCAGAACCTCCGATCAAAGTGGCATTGCCTGAACCTCCCTTCAGGGTGACTTTGTCTCCATCAACAGGGCCTCGTGTATGATCTCCTGCCGTGCCGCTTATCAGGGTGCCATTGTCCGAGGGGGGGGCAGGTCGGGATACGGGCTGGGGTAGAATCGGAGAGGATGCGACGGGCCCAACTGCCATGGGGGCGACTCCACGAGATCCTGCGGGCTGACGTCCACGGCCTGTCTTTGTGGCTCTGGCTTTGGCTTTCGCTTTTGGCCTGGCTTTTGGCCTGGCTTTTGAAGCGCACTCGACGGCGATCTCCCGCCCATGAAGGCAAAGAACAGAAGAGTCATCCTCGTTGAGGATGGCGGTCATCTCCTCATTGGAGAGGGAGATTCCCTGGACGGCGGCAGAGAAGAGGGCGCCCTCGTCACCGGGGGTCTCGGTGGCATTGAATAGGGCGTCGATGTGATGGCCTATCTCCTCAAGGAGTACGGATTCCTTCAGATCCGTTGGGCAGTCTGACGAAAGGTAGATGGTTCCCGTCTCACGGGAATAGGCTCCGTAGGCCTGTTCCATGACAGTCGATGGGAGGACCTCAACCCGGGGTAGCCAGGAAAAATCCCCACGACGGATCTGATGAAGCAGGGCTGAAGAGAGGTGTCTGTCCGCACCGAAGATTTCCCTCAGGTCGGTTGCCGCATCGGGCCTGCAGGCCCAGTCGCGAAGTGAGGTAAGAATGACCTGAAGGGAGTCTTGTTTCACGGGGGATAAAAGTGAGAGAGGGGAGGTTTCCTTGTACAACGATATTTAATGAACTTCTGATGTCAACCGTTATGCCATATGTATAACAATTCTGATAAAAATAAGACAGACCCCCGGGGATTCCGTTCAAAAAAACTTGATTCATTCTGAATCTTGGAATTCCCAAGAGATTCACTAGTGTCCGGTTGAGAGGGCGATTGGTTTTTGTTGATTGTTCACGATGAGTGATTTGCGATCCAAAATGGATGTGAGGGATTTGAACTTCGGGAGGGTCTTGGGGACGATCTGCGACCATGAACTCTGGCTACATCCTCTCCCAAGTCTTCGAACTCGTTCATCGGCAGACGCTCGACAGGCTGGTCCAACGCTGCGACGCGGAGAGCAAGGTTCGGCATTTTGGTTGCCGACAGCAGTTGATCTGCATGGCTTTTGTGCAGTTGACCTGGAGGGAAGGACTGCGCGATATCGCCACCTGTCTCAACGCCCGAAGCGAAGCTCTGTATCATCTCGGGTTTCGAGAGAGAGTTGCCAAGTCCACCTTGGTCGATGCCAACGAGCAACGGGACTACCGACTCTGGGAAGATCTTGCCAAGGGACTCATGCGCAAGGCTCGTGTCCTCTACGCTGGAGAACACGGTTTACGCTCTAGATTACCTCGGCTTTGCCTCGCTGCGGGCTGCCTTCGGCAGGTGTTCTCCCGATGGTCGGATCCACGACCATCGATCTCATATCGTATGATGCCGCTTATCTGAAACAGCCGACCGCCAGAAGATCCTCCGGCACACATCAGATACCAAAAGCTCCTTGCGGCGGCAAAACAACTCGGCCTCCCAAATAGTTTCGGCATTTCCATTACGTCTTACCTTGGCGTCCTCGGCGTCCTTTGCGTGAAAAGCGCACCTTTCAATACCACTTGAAGCGGCGAGAAGGCAAAATACACACCCACCTTCATGATCTTCATGGTTATCTTTTCCCTGTTTTCCTGCTTTCTGATGACATATGTTTTTTTGCTATTTGGAATCTCATCCGGCGCTACTCTTTGATCCTTTCTCAGCGTCCTTTGCGTCCGTTGCGTGAAACATGCATCTTTCCATCAATCCTCTGGAATCAACGAATAGCTCCCAAAAGCATGACCTCCAATTGACCGGAATGTGTCACGATTGTCGCACTCCGAGGGATGACAAGATGGGGGAATTATGCGTTGATAGCACTTCATGCCGGAACCAGCACCACTTTCAGAACTTCTGACGGGAGCATCGCTTTTCAACGATTTTCCCGAGAAGGATCTGGTCAAGGTCCTCAAAGGAAAAGTGGAGGAGTGCACGTTTGAGACGGGCAAGGAGCTGATTCCGCAAGGGCGTCTCCCGGACTCGATTTTCCTGATCCGGGAGGGAAGCGCCCGTCTTCTCGGAGCCGCCGAGGAGCCTGTTTCACTGGAACTCCTGAAGCAGGGATCACTGGTCGGATGGTTCTCCCTTGCCTGCGCTTTCCCCTGTGAATGGGTACGCGCCTCGGCGCCGCTCAAGGCACTCAGGATCCCGGCCGACATTTTTGAAAAGCTCCTCAGGGATCATCCGGATTGGGCTTCCTCCCTGCGCTCGCGGACTTCCCTCTCCGAACTCTTCCCGCTCATCCGCGACCTCCTCAAACAAAAGGGACTTCCACCGGCGGCAGCCAAGCAAATCGCGATCGAACTCCTGCCCCAGGCGATGGTGGCCACGGCTCTCGATTCCACAACTCCCAGCTCCAATCTCCCAACTTCCAGCTCCGAGCTCCCAGCTCCCATCACCCATCTCCCCTCCTCCAACGGACGTGTCATCGGGGTACCCAGCGATCTTCTGACAGCATTGCTAGAGACCCTATCTTCCCCCTCTTCCTTGACCCTGGCCACACTCGAACAATCAGCAAACAGCAATTCAGAATCCCGCCCCACCACTACTCCATCGACTCCGGAGCCGGAACTATCGATTCCCGCAATTTTTGGTTCCCCTCACCCACCCTTCCATAAAGCCTCAAGCAAGGAACAAGCCGTTCTTGCCTGCCTCAAAATGCTTGCAGGACAACTGGGACTCCCCTTTCGGGAAGAGGTGATCCGTTCAGCGCTGAAGTTTCAGCTTGAAGGAAGGGAAGGCCGCGCTGCACTCTCCTTTCCCCGTATCGGTTCGGTGGCCGACATGATCGGCATTGCCACTCAGCCACTGGAGCTTCCCATCACGTCACTCAGCGATCAGGACGCTCCATTCCTGATGATCCTTGACGACTCCCCCGTGGTCATTCAGGCGCTGACTCATCATGCGGCGCTGATTGCGAACCCTCTGGCCAAGGATCAATCAGAACAGCAGAGATGGGTCCCGTGGAAGGATTTTCCATCCTTGGAGAATCAACCGTTCCCGATCCTCCTAGCCCGTCGTTCAAGGGCCCCCAAGGGCGAGCCCTTCGGCTTTAGATCCTTCCTGCCGTATATCAGGAAACATACACGGACGTTCGTCGAGGTGGTCATCGCCTCTCTCTTCATTCAGGTCTTCGCCCTCGCAAATCCGATGATCATCCAGGTGATCATCGACAAGGTCATCGTGCAGGAAAGTCTCAGCACCCTTGACGTTCTCGGGGCGCTGCTGATCATCTGCACGGTTTTCGGAGCGGCGTTGACGGCAATCCGCACCTTCCTCTTCACCGATGCGACCAACCGCATCGATCTGGCTCTGGGCATGAAGGTGCTGGAGCATCTGTATCGCCTTCCCCTCTCCTACTTCCACCAGAGGCCCGTCGGGGAGATAGCCTCCCGCCTGCGTGAACTAGAAAAGATCAGGGGATTCCTCACCGGAACCGCCCTGACAGCGCTGCTGGATGCCGGCTTCTCGGTGGTCTATGTGGCGATCATGCTCTTCTACAGCGTCAAGCTCTCCGCCGTTGCGCTGATAGGAGTTCCCCTCCTGGCTGGTCTCACGCTCTTCATCTCTCCGATCATCCGAAGGCAACTCAAGGAACGGTCGGAAAAAAATGCTGCCACGGAATCTCACTTGGTCGAGTCCCTTACCGGAATCCAGACCATCAAGGGACAGAATGTCGAGACGCGCAGTCGTTGGAAGTGGTTCAGGCTCTACGGCGACACCATCGCATCATCATTCCGCAATACGCTGACCTCCACGAGCGCCGATACCTTGGGCACCCTCATCAGTCGCTTCAATGATGTCGCCGTTCTCTGGATCGGCATCTACATGGTGATTGACCAGAAACTATCGCTGGGGCAATTGATCGCATTCCGCATCCTGGCCGGATATGTCACGAGCCCGCTGCTTCGTCTGGCCCACTCCTGGCAGAACTTCCAGGAGGCAGCCCTCTCCATGAATCGTCTGGGCGACGTGGCCAATCGTGCCCGTGAGGATCAGGGTTCGGACGATCAGATCCCCATCATGGAAATCAGCGGCAATGTGACCTGCCGGGATGTGGACTTCAGCTATGCTCCGGGAAAACTTCAGCTGGAACATGTCTCCCTGGAGGTCCCTGCCGGAAGCCTCGTGGCCATGGTGGGACTCAGCGGATCGGGTAAAAGCACGCTTCTCAAACTGATCGGGCGACTTTACGAACCGGTGAAGGGGAGTGTGGAGATCGACGGCTTCGACCTTTCCAAGGTCGAACTCAACTCGCTTCGTCGGCAGATCGGAATGGTCTTTCAGGAGACCCTTCTGCTGGAAGGCTCCATCATGGACAACATCGCCCTCAGCGATCCCGAAGCAGCTCCTTCCGAGGTCATAGAGGCCGCCAAACTTGCCGATGCGCACGAATTCATCATGAGGTTGCCGAATGGTTACGCCTCTCCGGTGGGTGAGCAGGGCAGAAATCTCTCAGGTGGTCAGCGTCAACGAATCGCATTGGCACGACTGGTCATGCAACACCCTAATCTCCTTCTGCTGGACGAGGCCACGAGTGCCCTTGATGCACCCACGGAACAAAGAGTGATCACGAATCTGCGTCGGCGCTTTGCTGGAAAAACGATCTTCTTCGCAACTCACAGGCTGTCGACTGTAAGGATGGCGGACTGGATCTATTACATGGAGAACGGGATCCTCAAGGAAAGCGGCACCCATGCCGAACTCATGGAGAAAAAGGGGCTCTACTACGCCCTCTCCCTCCAGCAGGAAGCGGCGGGGTAAAAAAAGGAAAGCTGAAAGCTGAAACCTGAAGCCTGAGTATGAGAGGAAGACTGAACACTGAACCAAGCCGCTGGGAAGCGGCGCGGAAGACTGCCATAAAATCGCAGCCCGAAGGGCGGCACCGCTTGCCGGGAGGCAAGTGCCGTCAAACTTGAGTATGAGGATAACTGAACCAAGCCGATTTCCGCACAGCCAGTCCCACTCAAAGCTGAAATTGTTTATCTTCACCCTGAATCCGAATTTCTGATTTCTAATTTCATCTTTCCGTATTCTCCAACTCAGTTTTCATCCTTCATAATTCTTCCTTCCCCCTTCCCCTTCATTCTTGTGAATCACCCAATCAGACCTAGACGAGGCCTTCTGCGACGCGCCTTCGAGCCCGATCCCGATGCTCCGATGCCGTCGACCATTTTCTGGTCGCGTATCTTCCTGTATATCCTGGTTCTCCTAGCCACGGCTTTCGGCATCTGGATATCGGTGGCAACCATCGGCCAGGTAGTGCCGGCCCGGGGAAAACTCGTTCCCGCAGGTGATGCCCACGAGGTGCAGGCTCCCGTGCAGGGGGTCATTTCCGAGGTGCTGGTACAAAACGGCGACAC
This sequence comes from Verrucomicrobiia bacterium, assembly GCA_040380225.1. Classification (GTDB taxonomy): domain Bacteria; phylum Verrucomicrobiota; class Verrucomicrobiia; order Chthoniobacterales; family UBA6821; genus UBA6821. The sequence continues at coordinate 12,001 of JBEIJN010000052.1, forward strand.
AGTCAAGGCAGGTCAGGTTTTGATCAGGGTCAACCAAGATGTGGCCCAGGCGGAGATGCAGGGCCTGGAGAAACAAAAAGCCGCAATTCTCCAGGATCTCTCGGCTTTAGAACAGAAAAAGGCTCAGAAGAACTCTTTGGAACAGCAGATACCAAGAGCCCGCAGCGTGGTCATGATCAAGAAAGAGGCTTACGATCACTTCAATCAAGTCTCAGGCGGGGTGGTCTCCCAAGTGGAGATCCTCGACAGAAGAGCCGACTGGGTGAATGCACAGAGAAACCTTGACCAACTTCAGAGTGATTTCGCAAAGGTCAGTTCCGAACTTGATCAACAGGAACACGAAATAACGCGCAGGATTGCCGAAATAGACAGTAACCGCGCAGCCGCATACCAGAAACTCGGTTATCATGACATCAAGTCACCATTGGATGGCGTCGTGTTTGATCTGAAAAAGAAATCGCCAGGAACGGTCATTTCAGCAAAGGACAAACTCTGTGATATCATTCCCGGAGAGGATCTTGTGGCAGAGGTATTCCTCACCAACAAGGACATAGGCTTCATCAGTGAGGGGCTCCCTGCCGTGGTGCGCATCGACACCTTTCCGTTCCGCGAATTCGGGGAGGTGAAGGGCACCCTCTCCTATCTGGCCGCCGATTCCCTGCCCCCAAATGAGGAGTTCAAGTACCCGCGCTTCCCGGCCAAGATCACCCTCAATCGCCAGTTCCTGAGCCACAACGGGGAAAAACTCCCCCTCAAGGCAGGCATGGCCGTGACCGTCAATATCCAGATACGCGACCGCACGCTCCTCTCGATCCTGACGGATGAATTCTCAAGACCGTTCGACAGCCTGAAGTCGGTCAGGTAAGGGTTTTGGGACGATCTTCAACGCCTCGGGAAGGGCAGGTGGCCCAACCTTCACGTCAGAACACCCGGGTTGGCATGTGATTTAGAAAAGTAGATTTCCGCAATGGCTAATACCATTTCCGTTATTAGTCTGGTGGAATTGGCGAAGGTGATCCGGTGTTGGGCTAGGCAACATCGAGTGCCGGGAGGCACGATGAAGCCTGTGCGACGCACAGCCCTTCAGAGTGAGGCCATACAGGGTCTTGGGAAAGGCCTGGAAAGATTCCGCAAAGGCGGGACCCAAAGGGCGAGCCGTACCGAGAACTAGCGCGTCAGAAAAGCGAGGGCATACAAGCCATTGAGGACTGGCGAGCTAGCCTACGGCAAATGCCGCAACCTCGAAGAAGTGGCACCCCGTCCACTGGGAGGCGTAGCCAACAACCAAACTCCTGGGAAGGAGCGCGGTAGACCACCTTAGGTACCCCAACATTGCGCCACTGCTTGCCGTCGGACAAGTGTAGTCAATCAAAAAACAACCCGAGGAATGACAACAACGCGTATCGCCGAAAGAACCAGCTGATTCCACCGGAATAAGAGTGGATATGGTATAAGGCCTCTTCCCCAATTGATCACTTCAATTCACTTTTTCTAATCAATACGCGTACTCAAAGCTTTTGAATGTGAATCTGGTAAAGCGGCAAGTTGGAAATTATTCTCATTTTACGCCTGAAAATGTTAGTGAATGCGTCTATAGCCAACTTGGGTGAATTGATGGGATCCTCGTGTCCATTGGGCTCCCAGGACCATAAATAGTCGTCGCAGACCATGACTCCTCCCCGCCTTAACAGATGCCAGCAGAGAACGCAGTCAGATAGCACATCTGGAGCCTGGTGACTCCCATCAACGAAAATAAAATCAAAGCCCTGGTGATCACCGGATGAAGCAATCATTCTCGAGAGTTCATCGATGGAGAGTCCTTGTCGTATATTAACCGAACACCGGGTATCAATGCATGATATGTTATGTTCGAAAATCTTCCTGAGCGAGGAAAGATCGAGTCCCTTGTTTTCAACACCGCCCTGGAAAGTGTCGATAACGGTCAGTTCATCGGTCTCTTTCCTGCAATGGTTTTCGAGGAGCCAGCAAGTGGAGCGTCCCTCGAAAACCCCCACTTCCAGAACCCTGAAGGGTTTTGATGGGTCATGGAGCTGCCTTAACAAGTGATCCCAAACGGGGATGTTCCTTGAAAACCAATCTTGGGTAAAAACAGGTGATTTTGAATTCATGTCCTGCGTATATTAAGTAAGATTTTGTTTTAATTGAACTTCAATTGTTCCCCGAGGTATCTTGGATGCAGATGCTCCGCCTCAAAAAATCCCGCGTTGGCGGGAGAGGGCTTGTATTGGCGGAAGGTCTTGATCACCCCGAGATTACATGCACTCTCGATGGTACCGGCAAAACTGCAGTCACAGTCGCCGAAATAGTGTCGTGAAACCCACGTCTCCATCTGCTTGGTATTCAGACAGAATCCTCCCCAGTTCGGGTTCGGCCAGCGCTCGAATTTCAGTTTCAGCCCCATAGTCTCCGACTCGAGATGGCGGCGGTCATCCACATCTTGCCACGCTTTCGTGAAATCAGGCCTGACGGATCCGTCCACATACATCTTCTGTGCCGGTTCCATCACCGAACGCTCGAAACGATGGGGAGCCAGAACCGCATCCTCCCCATGCTGGGAGATAAACCATTCCATTTTCGGAAAGAAGAAGGGGTCGTTGATAAGAATGTCATCCTCAAGATAACAGTACCAATCGTAGCGCCCCAATTGTGAGCGCAAAACCTGATGACAGGCGAACCCTAGCATCATCGGTTCAGCATTCGTCGGCTGATGATGATAGAGCCCGGCGGGAATACCCAGTTCTTTGATCAAATGTGTCTCCCCTGTCGTGCATACGACCACATCCGTGTGAGAAGCAATATCACCGTTTGAGTTGATGACATGGCCGTTCCCCTTTCCGGGAACATGCTGCTGAAGCCAGAGCAGAAAGGCTTGTCGGGATCCGAGGCTCTGATGGAGCCCTCCGATAACCCGCTCCAGTGCGGCTACACGAGATGCCGGATCAGATCCCGTCGATCCGTAAAATCCGTTTCCACGGGCGAAGTAATGAGGAATGACGAAGAGAACGCGACGCATACAAATTATGAATGAGGAAACTTGAAACCTGAGTCAGAGATTGAAGGGGTGAATGTAAAAGATCAATTGAGAGAATCCCAGCGCCGGATCACTCAGTTTAAACGTTTACTCCCCTTAGAATTTTTTTTTCATTTTTGACGGCACTTGCCTCCCGGCAAGCGGTGCCGCCTTTCGGGCTGCGATTCCATCGCAGTCTTCCGCGCCGCTTCCCATCGGCTTGGTTCAGGTTTGTCATTCTCATGTTTCAGGTCTCAAGTTTCAGGTTTCAGCTTTTCAGATCCCCTTCATCCCTGTGTATCCTGCAATTGAGTATTTGCAGGTCGAGGTGCTCGTCCCGTCATCGCCGAGATCTGCTGCTCGACCCACTGGTTGAGAAGCTCCTCCAGTAGGCGCTGACGGGTTCGGCCATCAAGGGAAGCTTCGTTGATCTCGATCACCCTGACGACGACATGAAATTGCCCCAGTTTCTTGGGACCGAGCAATGCGCCGGTACGCTTTCCGGTGACCAGAGCTGCCAACCCGGCGCTCAGTCGCCCGAGTCCGATCGGCCCGACCTTTTTAACCGGGGGCTCACCGCCGTCGCGGTGTGCCAGTTCATGGGCGGCAGCCTCCAGGCTCTGCTCGCCCTCCCTGCATCGGAAGAGCGCCTCCTCGGCGATGGCGTGATGGTGAAACTGGACCACCTCGAGCGTCACCCGGTCGAGTTCCCCTTTACGCGAGCGGAAATACTCGGGGAGCAGCTTGGCGAAGGCCTGTTCGCGGAATTTCTCGACGCGTTTTTCCCTGGTTGCCGCCTTCTGCATCTCGGCAACGGAGAGCCCCTCAAAGACAGGCTTCTCCGGATCGACCTCATTGCGACGGCACCACACGGACCATGCAGCGGCCATCTCCTCATCCGTGCAGGTGATGCCTGAAATGGCCCGGTCAAGCAGAGCCTCACGAATGACGGCAGGCCAGAGCCGGTAGCTCTTGAGGGAACCGAGAACCGAGTCGAAATTTGCCAGACTGGGAAGGATATCTCCGAGTTTGACCGTGCGCGGCGCAGGAGGGTTTTCCATTCACTCATTTCTATCACAGAAACGCAATTCCACGAGAGCGAAAGTTCGACATACGCGGGTTTTTTCGTGTAATTTCCAAGTTCATTTTCCACGCCATGCGCATCCTGCTTGTTCATCCGAATTTTCCCTCCCAGCTGCGTTCAATTGCCGCAGTGCTCGGATCGAATCCGGCCCATGAGGTATGCTTCCTCACCACGGCGGTGGCTGGGGAAATGCCCGGCATCCGCAAGATCGTCTATCAGCGCAAGCGGGAACCGGCACCGCAGACCCATCACTACATCAGGCCGTTCGAGGATGCCATTCTGCACGGGCAGGGAGCCTATGAAGCGATGCTTGCCGAGAAGCAGAAGGGATTCATTCCCGACCTGATCTTCGGTCACGCGGGATGGGGCCCGACTCTCTTCCTGAAGGATCTCTTCCCAAGGACACCGATGGCCCTGAACTTCGAATGGTATTACCATTCCCACGGGACGGATTGCGATTTTGATCCATCCGACCCGGTGAACGCAGATGACGAGGCTCGGATCCGCATCAAGAACGCTACCTTGCTCTCAGATCTCGCCTCTGCTGATGCCGGCCTCTGCCCCACACGCTTCCAATACGAGCAGTATCCTCCGCATCTCCGAAGTCGCCTGATGATCTCCCACGAGGGGATCGATACCAATTTCTTCAAGCCGGATCCGGAGGCAAAACTGGTACTTCCCAAACCCACACCCGAGAATCCCGACAACAAGATCGATCTCTCGGGGCATCAGGAGATCGTCACTTATGCCACGCGCGGCATGGAACCCTACAGGGGATTCCCCCAGTTCATCGAGGCCGCACATCTCCTGCTCCAGAAACGACCGAACACCCATATCGTGATCGCCGGCGACGACCGAGTGGCATACGGGAAAGCAGCCCCTCAAGGAACGACCTACAAGAAGATGATGCTTGAGAAATTCCCGCTAGACGAGGAGCGGGTTCACTTTGTCGGTTCCCTCCCCTACGGTGAGTACGTGAAGTTGCTGAAATGCACGACCGCCCATGTCTACCTGACGCGACCCTTCGTCCTCTCGTGGTCGATGCTCGAAGCGATGTCGTGCGAAGGCCTCGTAGTCGCCTCGGACACTGCACCCGTTCAGGAAGTCATCACCAACGGCATCAATGGCCTGCTTGTCGATTTCTTCCGGCCCGACCAGTTGGCGCAGACACTCAGCAACGTGCTGGATCGTCCCGCGGATTTCACCCAGATTCGCAAGAAGGCCCGTGAGACGGTCCTTGCGAAATACGACCTCGGCTCCTGCCTCCAGCAACGCCTTGCCTGGCTCTCAAGTCTCCTGACGACAAAGTAATCCTTCCCAAGTGCTCGTTTCAGCGGCTTGGTTCAGCATCCATTCGTTCCCGCACGGACTGTTGAACTGTTGGACTCTAAGGTTTGACGGCACTTGCCTCCCGGCAAGCAGTGCCGCCCCAGTGGGCGGAAATTCAGTATTATGTCGGACGAAACTACAGATCGGATGTTGGTCGTGAATTGAAAGCGTGTAATCACGGGTGGACATCTCGGGTGACGAACTATA
>JBEIJN010000053.1:0-17220 GCA_040380225.1 Verrucomicrobiia bacterium
ACAGAACCTTCCAGCTTTTGAGTATTCATTCGTTTGAGAAGGTGCCTATCCATGAACTACTTACAGAAACCGACTTCAAAGCTTATATTCCTCACAAAAATAACCAGTTGATGCTGTGGGACTTATAACCGGACGCTTGTGTTGCAAACTACCTTCTAATGCAATTTTTGGGTTCATATAGCGCTTCAGTCCTCGGGCCTTGCCCGGGACTAAAAATCCCCTCGCCACTTTAATTTGCTGCGGGCGTTGTTGCCCTACGCTTGCAGTATGTCTCATACAGCTGCGCTTGGGTGCCTTGTTGCTGCTCTCTCAGCGTAGCAGTACTGCGGCTTCGCTCTCGCGCCCAGCCGCACATCCTAAAAAACTCTACCCTTTTGCGACCAAAAGTCTCGGTGCATCGGAATAAATCCGAAAAGCCCTAGCCCCCGTTCTTTTCGAGTTCAGCGACCTGGGAGACATCTTTGTCGCCGCGTCCCGAGAGGTTCACCACGATGATTTCATCGGGCTTCATGGTGGGGGCTACCTTGATAACCTCGGCGATGGCGTGGGCTGTCTCCAGTGCGGGAATGATCCCCTCGATGGAGGACAGCTTATGGAAGGCTGCCAGGGCCTCCTCATCGGTGGCGTAGGAGTAATGCACTCGGCCGGCATCCTTGAGGAAGCTGTGTTCGGGCCCGATTGCCGCATAGTCGAGACCCGCCGAGACCGAGTGGGTGAGTTCGATCTGGCCGTCGGCATCGGCGAGGAGCCAGGTCTTGGTTCCCTGAAGGACTCCGAGCTTGCCTCCCTGGAAGCGGGCGGCGTGTTTGCCGCGGATGATGCCTCCTCCTCCTGCCTCGACTCCGGTCATGCGGACTCCCTCGTCGTTCAGGAAGGCATAGAAGAGACCGATGGCATTGCTGCCACCCCCGACACAGGCTACCAGAAGATCGGGCAACCGTTCCTCACGCTGAAGGATCTGCTTGCGGGACTCGTCACCGATGATGCGGTGGAAGTCGCGGACGATCATGGGGTAGGGATGGGCGCCCAGGGCGGACCCGAGGATGTAGTGGGTGTCGCGCACATTGGTGACCCAGTCGCGCATCGCCTCGTTGATCGCCTCCTTGAGCGTGGCCTGTCCGGCGGTGACGCCGATAACCTCGGCCCCCAGGAAGCGCATGCGGGCAACGTTGAGCGCCTGGCGCTCCATGTCGACCGCGCCCATGTAGATCCGGCATTGGAAGCCGAAGCGGGCCGCTGCAGTGGCCGTGGCGACGCCGTGCTGACCGGCTCCTGTTTCGGCAATGATCCGCTTCTTTCCCATGCGTCGGGCGAGCAGGATCTGGCCGAGGGCATTGTTGATCTTGTGAGCGCCGGTGTGGAGCAGGTCCTCGCGCTTGAGGTAGATTTTTGCGCCGCCAAGTTCCTTGGTGAGGCGTTCCGCAAAATAGAGAGGGGTGGGCCGGCCGACGAATTCCTGGAGCAGGGAGGAGAGTTCGTTCCGGAAGGCGGGATCTTTGCGTGCCGACTCGTATTCGCGCTCAAGCTCGAGGAGGGCGGTCATCAGGGTTTCGGGGACAAAGCGCCCCCCGTACGGACCGAAGTGGCCGTGTTGATCCGGTAAGCTGGTGATGTCGGGAAGCTGGGTCGCCATGGGATGAGAGGGTTCAGTATGGACAGGAAATCATCCCTCCGCAATCGCTCGGAATGCTTTCTCGATGGCTTTCCGGTGAGGTGAGGGGATCGGAAGTCCCGGAAGCTCCTCCCTGCTGAAGCCGCGGAGTTTGCCAGGCAAGGCTCCCTTCACTGGAAACACCTTCATCACGATGCGATATCGGGTGATCGGGTAGGTAAGTTCCGTGATCCAGCGACCGGCGGGCTTTGCGGTGCCCAGTTCCGGAAGAACCCAGAGTCCGCGCCAGCGAGGCCCCTCCGATTGCCGGAGATGGAGCTTCTGGCCACGTTGAAACCATGCACGGTGCTCGGTGAGCTTGGTGGTCACCCGGCGGGGTGATTTTTTGGGGAGCGTTTCCGGGGCAGTCGCCGCACAGGTGCTTTTCACCGGGCAGGAGGTGCAGTTCGGTTTTCCCGACGTGCAGACCATCGCCCCCAGATCCATGAGGGCCGAGGCGATCTCCCGGCATCCTGTTTCCGGGAAAAAGGATCCCGCGAGATTCGCGATGGCCTTCTTGCCGGGCGCGGTATCGATCGGAATGGCGACATTCCCCCAGCGCGCCAGCACCCGAATGATATTGGTGTCGAGTACCACAGCGGATCGGTCATGAGCGAAGGCCAGGATGGCCGCCGCCGTGTAGGTGCCGATCCCGGGCAGTGCCAGAAGCGGTCCCTCCGATTCGGGAACGCTTCCCCGGTGCCGCTCCATGATGCTTTTCGCAGCCGAGTGGAGTCGTCGGGCGCGCGAGTAATAGCCCAGGCCCTCCCACGCCGAGAGAACCTCCTGCTCGGAGGCGGCAGCCAGGGCCGATAGGCTAGGAAATCGCTTCATCCAGTCGGCGAAGCGCGGGATCACGGTGGCCACCGTCGTCTGCTGGAGCATGAATTCCGAGACCAGCACGGCGTAAGGGGTGTTCTTGCGGCGCCATGGAAGATCATGGCGTCCGGCCCGTGCGTGCCACGAGAGCAGTGCCCGGCGGGCAGACTTCGCGAGTCGCTCCGTCCGGATGGCTGTTTGCGCGGTTTTCGTTGTTTTTGATGCGACGGCTCTCTTCTTGTCCACGGAACGCTCGTAGGGCACCTTGATGGAAACCGCAAGCGATCCCGTGCCTCCCCCGATCCACTCCCAGACCTATCCCCTGACGATGGAGCAGGCCGACAGGCTCAGGGAGGTGCTCCGGGAGAGGGGGTTCACCTTCTCGGAGAAGCCTTACACGCTCTACGCCGCGACGAAGGAGAAGCTCAACGTCGCCGTCTATGAGAAGGGGCCCAAGGTTCTGATCCAGGGGAAGGGACTGGAGGATTTCATCACCTTCGTCATGGAACCGGAGATCCTCGGCGAGGCCCGTCTCGGCTACGAGGAGGTTCATGAACCGGAGCAGTTCGAGCCTCATTTCGGCGTGGATGAGAGCGGCAAGGGGGATCTCTTCGGGCCGCTCGTGATTGCCGGGGTTTATGTGGATGGCGATCTCGCCAGGCATCTGCGCGACGCCGGCATCCGTGACAGCAAGGGAATCGGAACGGACAGGAAAATCCGCGATCTGGCGGAAGTCATCCGCAAGTCGGGTGCTCCTTCCGAACTCATCGTCATCAGGCCGGAAAAATACAACCAGCTCTACCGTTCCATCGGAAATCTCAACCGTCTTCTGGCCTGGGGCCATGCGCGCATCATCGAGAATCTCTGCGCCCGTGTTCCGGCTTGCCCGCGCGCCCTCTCCGACAAGTTCGCCGATGCCCGCGTCCTGCAGAAGGCCCTTCTGGAGAACGGCCGCAAGATCCGTCTCGACCAGCGCACCAAGGCGGAGAGCGACTATGCGGTGGCGGCCGCCTCCATCCTTGCCCGCGAGGGATTCATCAACTGGCTCGACAAACATGGTGAAGAGCTTGGCGTCGGACTGGCCAAGGGGGTCTCGCCCAAGGTGAAGGCTGCCGCCGCGGAGATCATCGCCCAATACGGCCCGACCATGCTGCCGAAGGTGGCGAAAATGCACTTCAAGACGGCCGCGGAGGTGCTGACTGCCGCCGGAACCCTATGAACGCACGCATCCACGATGTGGCGGTGATCGGTGCCGGTATCAGCGGGCTTGCAGCTGCCGGGCGACTCCGCGAGGCGGGTCTCCAAGTTGTCGTGCTTGAAAAAAGCAGGGGCGTCGGCGGGCGTGCCGCCACGCGGCGCCTGGAAATCGCTCCCGGGGTGCAGGTGCCGGTGGACCATGGCGCCCAGTTCTTCACCGCCCGTGACATCCGTTTTCAGCGACAGGTCGAGAGGTGGCAGGAGGAGGGAATCTGCTTTCCGTGGTCTGAGGGATTCTGGACATGGAAGGAGGGATCGCTTCACGCCCCCGACCCCCAATGGAACGAAACCCGCTATGCCTGCCGCGAGGGGATGAGTCGCCTTGGCAAGCATCTTGCCGAGGGAATCGAGGTGATCCGCGAATATCAGGTCGATTCGGTTGTGCACGATAAAGGACTCTGGATGCTCACGGCGACCCCGGCGCATCCGGCGGCACCCGTGGCGGCCCGTGCCCTGTTCCTCTCTGCGCCGCCCCCTCAGGCGATCAAGCTGGCGGGGGAATATCTTTCCGCCGAGCAGCGCTCCTTCGTCGAACGGATCCGCTGTGAACCTTGCGTTGCTGTCATTGCCCGCTATCCCGAGGGGACCGAGCTTCCTCCTTGGCGCGGTCTCAAGGTGAGGGATCTTGAATCCAGGCTCTCATGGATGGCCTGGGATTCCTCCCGGCGAACTGCGGAGTGCTCCTCCGCGGGGATGGCCGTCCTTCACGGATCGGCGGGTTTCAGTAGCAGGTGGCTTGATGCATCCAAGGAGAAACTCACCATGGCGGGCAGGGAGTTGCTGGATGAGGCGGCGATGATCGGCGGCTCATGGATGGGATCGCCTCTGGAGTTTGCTGTTCATCGCTGGCGTTACGCCCATTCGGAGGGGCCCAATGCACCCGGCGGATTCCTCAGGGCTGACACGGCAAGCCCGCTCTACCTCATTGGTGACGGGCTCAACGGCGGTCGGGTGGAGGGCGCCTGGCTCTCCGGAATCGCGGCCGCCGAGGACTTCCTGATCAGTTCTTCATGCTAGGGAGCCGCTGCGCCGCGACTCACGCCATGTTCCCGGGGTGGTTCCCATGGCGGCGAGGAAGCGGCGGTGAAAATGAGAGAGGTCGTTGTAGCCGCACTCGAAGGCGATCGACTTGACGGGCAGGGATGTCTCGATGAGAAGGTGCGAGGCGTGGGCGAGTCGAAGCTCATGGATCCGGTCAAGCCAGGTGGTGCCGAAGAGCCGGTGGAACCGCGATGAGAAGTTCCTCCTACTGATCCCCAGCCTCGCGGCGACACGGTCCATGCTCTCTCCGACCCAGAAGGAGTGTTCGAGTTCGCGGCCGTATGCCAGGACACGCGCCTCCGCGCCGGTCTCCGTCGTTGAGTCTCCGCTGGAGCGCGCGAGGGCGACCAGGAGTTGCATGGCAAGGGCCAGCGAGAGTTCCTCGGAGCAGGGGCCGGGATTGCGTTTTTCAAACAGGATCTGCCGAAGCATGGCGAGCGATCTCTCAACCAGCATGCTTTCATCCAGAAAACGGATATGACCCAGGGATTGATCCAAAAGTCCCGTTCCTGGAAAAACCGAGGGCCTGAGACAGAGCAGATAGAGCGTCATGGGGCTGCCTGTGGCGTCGACAAAGCGGTGCTCGGTCCCTCGTGGGACGGAGAGAAGCATCGGGGCGGCGATTGAAGTGATTTCCGCCCCGACATCCCTTGTCTGAAAATCCCTTATCTGAAAGGAGCCCTCGCCTTCCAGCACCAGAACCAGCTTATAGAAATCGTCACGCCTCCACTCCATGAAAAACCCCTCGCCGTGATGGCTTTCGATGAGTGCCAGTCCGGGTCCCGAAAATTGCGGCTTTAACGGGCCGGTGACGCCTGAACCCTTTGACGCACGGGCGGTTCGCATGACCGAAGATCCACAAATATGCCCGATCTGCAAATCCTCTTTTCTGGTGTGGAGACAAAGCGGGATCAGCATCGGAGGCAGCAAAAGCGCTACCTCAGAGCCAATGAAATCATCCGCAACGCCCGAATTGCCGACCAGTCCGTCGGTCCTCACGGAGGATCTCCCCTTCAAGTTGCTCCGATCGACCTGGCAACCCGTCATCAATGCCTCGGATCTGCCGCCGGGCAAGGTCTCGGGGGTGACGCTGCTGGGGGAGCGTCTGGTGGTGGCCCGTTTCCCGGACGGTTCCCTGCTGGCCGCGCCGAACGCCTGCCCCCACAAGGGGTTTGACCTGAGCAAAAGCTCGATTTGCAACGGGGTTCTGCAGTGCGGTTACCACGGCTGGCGCTTCAACAGCTCCGGGGAATGCCAGGACATCCCCTCGCTCGTCAATCCCCCCGCGAACAAACTCGAACTCTCGCACCTCCGGAACTTCGCCGTGAAGGAACGCTACGGGATGATCTGGGTGCGCCTCGACGAGCATGAGTCGGTGCCCCTGCCCGAGGTGCCCGAGTTCGAGGATCCTAATTGGACCTTCGTCGTGGCCCCGCCGATGCGCTTTGCGGCCGGTTTCCGTCGCGAGATCGAAAACTACCTCGACATGACCCACTTCGCGTTTGCCCACAAGACGACCCTCGGGGTGGCGGCCAAGCCGGTTGTCCCTCCAATGCACATCGAGGAATACCGGGATGGTTTTCTCATGGACGCTCCCTTTCCCGCACTGGAGGGCCCCCATGACCAACCGGGCAAACTCCAGCAGGCCCATCGCAGGCGCCAGCGTTGCCATCTCCCCAATTTTACGACGATCCGGCAGAGCTTCGAGGATGGTGATGAGCGCGTGCTGGTGCACATTCCCAGCCCGGTCGGTCCCGGGGAATGCAATGTCTTTTGGGCGCTGGCCATCTCGCCCGGCTTTCGCGGCCCCTCTCCCGAATCGCAGATGGAATTCGCCACGGCGGTGCTCAACGAGGATCGCGAAATGTGCGAGAACCAGATTCCACACGAAGTCCCGGTCACTCCGGCCAAGGGTGGATGGGGCGTGCTGGTGACTCCCGGAGATACACTTGCCAACACCTTCCAGAAAACATTCCGCCGCTGGCTGATTGATTCGGCTGCCGGATCCCTGCTCACATAGACTCACCCTGAAACCTCCCGCTCAATCAAATCAACCCAATCCATGAACAACACCATCCCCACCTCCCCCGAGATCCTCACCACCACCGTCGGCTCCTACTCCCCGATCGACTGGCTTGCCGCGCTCCCCAGCGAGCAGGCCGTCCTTGATGCCACCGAAGTGGTCATCAGCACGCAGCGCCGCGCGGGGATCGATCTGCCCACCGACGGGGAACTCTACCGCTTCGACGTGAATCATCCCGACACCAACGGGATGATCGAGTATTTCATCTCGCGCATGGGTGGCATCTCCACGGCCGTGGGACTCACGGATGCGAAGGCCTTCCGTGCCAAGCAGGAGATGAGCTTCCGCCGCAAGCCGGCCGGAGTCGTCCGCGGACCCATTTCTGAGGGGGTGCTCGACCTGCAGGAGGACTGCGCCCGTTCCGCCTCCGTCGCCGGAGGTTCCTTCAAGTTCACGCTCACCAGCCCCTACATGCTGGCCCGCACGCTTCTGGACACCCACTACGGGAATTTCGAGGAACTGACGATGGCCATCGCCGATGTTCTGGCCGCCCAGGTGGGGGACCTTCCCGCGGCGTGCATCCAGGTCGACGAGGCCAACATTCCCGGAAGCCCCGAGGGAGCCCCCGTCGCGCAGGCCGCCATCAACCGCATCCTCGACGCCGTGCGCGTGGAGAAGTCCGTCCACTTCTGCTTCGGCAACTACGGTGGGCAGACCATCCAGAAGGGGGAATGGAGCGCCCTCCTGAAATTCCTCAACGGCCTGCACGCCGATCACCTCGTGCTGGAACTGGCACACCGTCCCGAGTCGGATCTCGAGGTCCTCGCGGAGATTGATCCGCGCATCAAGCTGGGAATCGGAGTGATCGACATCAAGGTGAACCATGTCGAGACGCCCGACGAGGTGGCGGCCCGGATCGAGCGAGCCGTCAAAAAGGCGGGTCCCGGACGGATCAAATGGGTGCATCCCGACTGCGGATTCTGGATGCTCAAGCGCTCCGTCGCCGACCGCAAGATCGAGGCCCTCGTCAAGGGACGCGACAGGTATCTCGGACGCTAGGAAATTCAGCAGGCTGAAGGCTGAAGACTGAAGACTTTCAGGAAGAAATTCCGAAACCCTCTTTCAGGGCTTCCTTAGGGCCTGTTAAGACTAAAAGGCAGGTGGCGGTGCCAGGAGTTTTGTTGTCAGGCGAGGCGCATAAGAGAGGCAATACCCTTGCGGTCTTGCCTCTCTTGGGCAACGAAGCATGGCGGCAAAAGAACGGCACCCTAAAGGCGAGGGTTGCTGATGCGCAGGGTCAGCGTTGCTCTTTCGGTCGTGTAGTGCTGTGACTACACTCCCTCTTTCGCGCCTTGTCCTGCACCTCATCTCCTCCTCGCGCCATCCCGCCATTTTAATCTTAACAGGCCCTTATAGGAATTAGCGTGGGTTTTCCGGGGGTACTTCCCCGGAAAACCGCTTCCTGAGCGACCAGGCGTCACGCAAGGCACGGAATCCGTCGCGAGGAAGCCAGACGCGTGATCCGCCGGCATCCGCCCATGTCACCGGGACTTCCTTCATCCGGTAGCCGAGCACTTCCGCGAGTTTGAGGATCTCGACGTCGAAGGCGAATCCATCCAGTTCGGATCGGGCGAAGATCGCCTTGGCCGCGTCGTGACGGAAGAGTTTGCACCCGCACTGTGTGTCGGCGTAGCCGGTGAGGCCGCCCAGTTTCAGGGCCCTGTTGAAGGCCCACCCGGAGAGGCGTCTCATCGGGGGTTGCTTGATCACGATGTTGCTTCCGGGAAGGCGTCGGCTGCCGAGGATCCCGTCCAGTTCGGTTTGTCGCTCCATCATGGAGACAAGCTCCTCGAGGCACTCGACCGGAACGCTCAGGTCGGCGTCTGTGAAGAGGATGATGTCGGCCCGCGCGGCGGTGATTCCCAGGCGCACGGCCATCCCCTTCCCGTGGCCCGCATGCTGGATGATGGGAAGTAGGTTCGGGTCGTTCCCAGCGGCTGCCTCCACGATTTCCGTCGTCCTGTCGTAGCCCTGGACAACGGGGATCACCTCGGTGTTGCGGCCTGATCGCGCGATCCATTCCCGGATCAGCCCCAGGGTCTTAGGGAGACGCGCCTCTTCGTTGCGGGCGGGAATCACGACGGAGAGGCTTGGGCGGTCTTGATTCATTCGTTCGGTCACGATTACTTGGTCTGGATGCAGACTCGCCGAAGCATGCCCAGCGTCAAGAATCTGATTGCTCCCCTTGGTGCGGCGATCCTGATCGAGGGATCGATCCTGCTGCTTGCCGCCCTCCTTCGCCTGTGCGATCTCGACATCAAGCCGGCCCATTTCGACGAGGGGATCAACGGGTGGTTCGTCGATCAGATGAGGGAGGCCGGTTTCTACCGTTATGATCCGGAGAACTATCACGGGCCGCTTTATTTCTACGGTCTCTTCGTCTTTCTCACCCTCTTCGGGCGGAATCTCTGGGCCCTGCGACTGCCGGCCGTTCTCTCCAGCATCGCCGCGGTCTGGATGACCCTGCGCTTCGGGAGGTTTGTCGGGGCGCGGGCCGCGCGTTTCGGGGCGCTGGCTTTGGCGCTTTCCCCCGCGGCGGTCTTCTACGGAAGGTATGCCATCCACGAGCCGTGGTTCGTTTTCGCCCTCATGCTCACGACATGGGGGGTGCTGGGGCTCTGGAGCGAGGGTGGGAAGCGGGATCTGATCGCGACGTTTGCCGGAGTGACGCTGCTGCTTCTGCTCAAGGAGACCGGGGTGATTCATCTCGTCTGCATGGTGCTGGCGGCCGGCTGTCTCATTATCTGGCAGCGCTTCGTTCCCTCATCCCCCGCGCGACCGCTTGCCGGGCGTGGCTGGGGCGGACGGGATCTTGCCTGGTGCTGCGCGTTGTCGCTGCTGGCACTTCTCTTTTTCTACTCGGGCAACTTCCTGAACTGGCAGGGCCTTCCTGATTTCTTCGAGGCCTACCTCAAGTGGTTCCAGACCGGCACTGGGGCCGGCGGGCATGAGAAGACGGATTTCCAGTTCGGTTCGCTCGGGTTCCTCAACTGGTACTGGCTCTCGCTGATGGGCCGCTACGAGTGGCCCGCCCTTCTCGGTCTGATCTATGCGGTGAGGTTGGCGTGGCCCTCTCCTGCGCTCCTGCGCTACCTCTCAATCATGGCCCTCGGGGTGCTGGCAGCCTACTCGGTCATCCCTTACAAGACCCCCTGGTGCATCCTCTCGATTCTTTGGCCGTTCCTGCTGCTCTTCGGTTGCGCCGTCGACGAGGGGTTGAAGTGCCCGCGGTTGCGCATTCCATCAGCCGTCGCCTGCCTGCTCCTGCTGGCAGTCTCGCTCATCATCACGGTGCGGTTGAACTTCCGCCACTTCACCGATCACAAGGAACCGTATGTCTATGTGCAGACGCAGCCCGGAATCGTTGTCGTGACGGATCCCGTGTTGGGAATGGCTGCCCGCGATCCGCGCAACCACGCGATGGGCGGGCAGATCATTCTGGAGAGCTACTACCCGCTTCCGTGGATCTTTGGGGAGTTCACCCGTATCGGTTATTATGGCAAGGAGGCTGTTCCCGCCGTGCTGGATGGGGACTTTATCGTGGCGCAGACCGCCGATCAGCAGTTGATCGAGGGGCGTCTGAAGCAGCCCTATCTGCGGCAGAGGTTTCAGCTCCGGGATTCGATGGAGGAATGCACGGTCTGGTTCCGGGAGTCCCTGTTTGCGTCCTGGTTCTCCGTGGCGGGTCATGGAAAACCCGAACGGGTTGATCCGGAGACCCTCAAGAAATCAGCTCCCCCTCCTATGAAGGCGGCACAGCCATCAAAGTCACCAAAACCATGAGGGGAGTTGCCGCGATTCTATCGGGGGTCGCCTCGGCTGTTCTGGCCGCAGTGGTGATTGCGTGGACATGGGGAGGATTACACGGGGCCGGGGGAGTCGTGGCGCTGGTTGTGGGTCTCATGACCGCCCTTGCCGTGTTCGCAATCACTCCGGCGTCGCCCGGTCGCCGTCCCTCCTCTTTCTGGGATTGGTTGATGATCGCCCTCTTCACGCTCGCCTCGGCCCGTGTGTTTTTCTGGCTGATCTATGCGGACGGCGACTCCTGGAAAGTTCTCTCGCCGAACAACCTTGGTGATCTCTCGCTGCACATTTCCTTCATCCGTTGGTTTGCCGCGACCACCCATTGGTGGCCCGTGAGTCCGATTCTGGCGGGGGATCCGCTTCGCTATCCGCCCGGGAGCGATCTCTTCAACGCACTCCTGCTGACGGGAGGCGTGCCTGTTACTCAGGGGCTTATCTGGTGCGGAGTCCTGGGTGCCGCGCTTGCCGGCCATGCCCTCTGGCGCTGGGGAGGCGCTGTCGCCCTGGCCGCCTTTCTTTTCAACGGCGGCGTTGCCGGATTCCTGGTGCTGAAAACGGGATGGGGGGGTGACCCTGATGCACAGATCGAATGGAAAAATCTCTTTCTGACTCTTTATGTCACCCAGCGGGGATTCCTCTTCGCGCTTCCCGCCGGGCTCCTGCTGTTAGCCGCATGGCGTGACGAAACCTTCGGCGCCGGATCCCGAAAGGTGCTTCCTCTTCCCGTGCAGGCACTCCTGCTCGGCATCATGCCGCTCTTCAGCATCCATGCAGCGCTATTTCTTGGAGTTGCCATGTCAGGTTTGTTCGTTCTCTCGTCCGCATCAAGGAAACGGATGCTGCGATTGGCTCTTCTCGCGTGGCCCTCGATGGCTTTCCTGGGATGGCTGGTGACAAGCGGCGGAGGCGGTCCCTCTGCGGTTCATTCACTCGGATGGGCGCCGGGCTGGATGACCGATGGCTCGGTCTGGTTCTGGTTTCGGAATTTCGGAATCGCCCTGCCGCTCATCTTCCTGTTGTGCGTTCTGCTTGTGCGCGGAGAGGGCGGTCGCGGCGCCGCCGAAATCGCCGAGGCCCGCGCCTTTGTCTGGCCGGCGGCGTTTGTCTTTATTCTCTGCATGGTTGTACGCTTCGCTCCGTGGCCATGGGACAACATGAAGCTGATGCTCTGGTCGTGGCTTGTCGCTGCGCCCTACCTCTGGAGTTTTCTCTTGAAGCGGTGGCATCCGGCTCTCCGGACTGCGGCGCTGCTCCTGATGTTCGGATCCGGGGCCGTGACGCTGGCGGTGGGGCTCGATGGACGGCACGGATATGAGCTGATCAAGAGGAGCGACCTGGATCAGGCCAACTGGATCCTCCGGGGGCTTCCCCCCGATGTGGTGATTGCATGCGCTCCGGAATACAATCATCCCGTCCTGCTCTCAGGTCACCCGGTCGTCTGCGGCTACGAAGGGCATCTCTGGAGTCACGGACTCGATTACAAAGAGCGCCTCGCCACCCTTGATTCCGTGATGAAGGGCGAGGCGGGATGGAAGGAAAAGGCCCGTGGCCTTGGCGCCTCCCATATCTACTGGAGCGATCTGGAGGCCAAGCGCTGGCCCGACTCCAAACTTCCATGGGCCAAAGAAACCGGACCCGCCCTGTATCCCTTGGAGTAATTCACAAGGATAAACCCAGATTTTGCAATGGAACCATGACAACAGGTCTGGAGCGTTCACCAAGATGGTAACGAGAATCAGAGGAAAATAATCAGGAACTCAGGAACTCAGGAAAGGAAAGAGACAGGGATGACTGTTAGCACCGAAAATAATCCCCCGATCCGAGGCTGGGGCCCGTAGGAGCCGCTCGCGGGAGCGAGGGCAGCAATCAAGAGTACCCAGCCACCTAACCATGAGATCCAACTCTTGGGCAAATACCTGCCAAGACCCCTCCTTTCCTGATTTCCTGAGTTCCTGATAAAATTCTTTGTACATCCTGCCTCTAATTCAGTTTTTGGGATAAAGGGGATTGCAAGTTCCCCGGTTGCATTTCGGATGAGATGTTTGATATTTAGGTCGCATGAAGACCAACTCCCTCCTCGCTCTTGCTTCCGCCACGGCCCTTCTTGCAGCCTGCACCACTGAGATGGGCCCCAATGGACAACCTCGCTCCGTGATGACCCCGATGGGGGCTGCGGTGGTTCAGGGCCTCACCGCTGCCGGAATCGGCGCGGGCACCGGAGCCCTGATGCGAGGCGTGAATCCCGTGGCTGCGGGAGCCATCGCGGCCGGGGCTGGCAGTGTCGGATCCCAGGCCATCAACGCCTTCATTCCGAAATCAAGCGGCGGCGGATCCGCACAGGCCCACCAACAGCAGACCACCCAGACTCTTTACACCCGCACCTCCGACGGCAGCTTCACCCCTGCGAAGATCAGCTATGTCCAGCAGATGGATGGCAGCTATGTTCCTTCCTATCCTAGGGGCAGGCAGCTCTTCCGCCAGTTGCCGAATGGCGCTTTCGCGCCGGTGAACTGATCTTCCTGACGAATTAATCAGGAACTCAGCCGTAACAAACCAGCGACTGGCGGGAGCTGATAGGACTGCGAAGCAGCCCTGGTAGGGGCGAGTGGCTTGGTAAAGCCCGCCGTAACGGATGCGAAGCAATGGCCGGGCAAGCAATTCAAATGAGTAGCAACGGCTGGGCAAGCCAACTCAGAAAATAGGGAGGGTCAAGGGAGTTGCTGTGGCGATCTTCGTTGGGATGCAGAGGGCCTAAAAGCCTACAGCCTAAAATGCTAGAGCCTCTAAGCATCCTTTGATGCTTCCGGGAGTTTGATTGCCAGCAGCCGAAGGCTGTTCAGGACGACCAGTAGCGTGCTGCCCTCATGGGCGGCGACCCCGAGTGTGAGTGGGACCGGGTAGATGAAGGCGGCGCAGACCATCACGAGGACGGTGCCGAGGGCGACGACGATGTTCTGGGTGATGATCCCCTTGGCCTGAACGCTCAACAGGCGGGCAAGCAGAAAGTTCTCGATCCTGTCATTCATCAGCACCACTTCGGCTTGCTCGAGCGCGGCATCGGAGCCGCGCGCACCCATGGCGACGCCGACATCGGCGGCCGCGATGCAGGGGGCATCATTCACGCCATCCCCGATCATGGCGACGCGCACTTTGCCACCCTCCTTCAGATTCTCGACGGCCTCGACTTTCTTGTCTGGCGAGAGTTCGGAGAGGATCTCCCCGATGCCGACCTTTGTACCGATCAACTCGGCGGCATCGCGGTGATCGCCTGTCAGCATGACGGTGCGGACTCCCTGCCGGTGGAGCGCCCTGAGGGTGACTGCGGATTCCGGCCTCACCTCGTCGGTGAAGACCATTCTTCCTAGGAGAGTGTCGCCTGCAACCCAGACAACGGCTCCCGCTGTTTTTCCTGCGGGTGGCAGCTCCCGGCCCGCAAAGCGGTCGAGTCCCAGAACGAGCTTCCGGCTTCCCATGACATAGATCTCCCCGTCGACGTTGGCCCGGACTCCCTTGCCCAGGATGGTCTCGAAGTTGGCGGCTTCCATGGCGGAAGTGCCCCAGGTCGCGGCGATCCTTCGGATGGCGCGGGAAAGAGGATGCTCGGAGAGGCGGGCGAGGGAATGGGCAACTTTCCGGAACTGTTCCTCCGATCCCTCGAAGACGTCGATCTCAGCGAGGGTCAGGTTTCCCGATGTCAGGGTGCCGGTTTTATCCAGAGCCACGACAGAGACATTGGCGAGGGTCTCGATGGCGGCGCCCCCGCGATAGAGGATTCCCCGCCTCGCGCCGCTGGCAATGGCTGAGAGGATCGCCGAGGGGACCGAGAGGACCAGTGCGCAGGGGGATGCGACGACCAGCAGGGTCATGGTCCGGTAGAAGGCGCTGGCGCTCCCGTCGAGTGTCTCGAACGGGGGCAGTCCGAGTGCCAGCCACCAGACAAAGAACATGACGGTGCAGAGGGAGAGGATCGTCCAGGTGTAGCCGGTGCCGAATTTGTCGGTGAAGCGCTGGGAGGGGGCCTTCAGATTCTGGGCATTCTGGATCAGGCGGATGATCTTCTGCAGGGAACTCTCGCTGGCCGGTCGCAGCACGCGTCCTTCCAGCACGCCCCAGAGGTTGATCGTGCCGGAGAGGGCGGTGTCGCCGGGTCGCTTCGTGACGGGGATGGCCTCGCCGGTCATGTTCGACTCGTCGCAGGCGCTCTCTCCCTTGACCACCTCCATGTCGGTGGGGATCTGCTCGCCCGTGGTCACCAGCACGATCATCCCGGGGGAGAGTTGCTCGACCGGAATCTGCACCTCCCGGCCCTCCCGGAGGACGCGTGCGGTCTTGGGGGCGCCGCGGAAGAGGGCGTCGATCGCCTTCTTGGTCCGTCCCATCGCGAAGTGCTCCATGGCTCCCGAGGCCGAGAAGAGAAAGAGCAGGAGGGCTCCCTCGCGCCATGCACCGATGATCCCGGCGCCCACCGCGACCGCAAGCATCAGGAAGTGGACGTCGAGTTGTCCTTTTCTGATGCGTTCCCAGGCGTCCCCCGCCGCATCCCAGCCTCCGCAGAAATAGGCGAGGAGATAGAGGACCGTGGCGGCCATCTGGTTGTGGAAGATTCCTTCGGTGAGAAGCCCGAGGATCCCGAAGAGAAGGCACCCGGCCGCCAGCGCGGCCATGAGGCGCCACTCCTCGTGCTCCTCATCATCGCCGAAGGGGGCGTGGGCGCGCGCCGCATACTGAGGGAAGCAGGCTTTGCATCCCTCCTTGAGACGTGAGAGGAGGTCGTGGTTGGCGGCTGACGGGGGCATGGTGACAAGCTATCGGGGCGACGGAGAGTGTCAAAACAGGAGAATCTGCTTCCCTCGCGGCTTCGGGCGGTTTCCCATAAGGGGATGAACCGACTTGTAGCTGCGGATGAATTGGCGGCCCTTGGCGCGGAGTATGCCGCTTCGGGAAAGAAACTGGTGCTCACCAACGGCTGTTTCGATCTGCTTCACACAGGACATGTCCGCTATCTCCAGCAGGCGCGCGAGTGCGGTGATGCCCTGATCGTGGCCGTCAACAGCGATGCCTCGGTCCGCGAACTCAAGGGCCCCGAACGCCCCCTCAACGGCGAGCTCGATCGTGCCGAGGTGCTGGCGGCGCTCCGCTGCGTCGACCATGTGACGATTTTCACCGGAAAGCGTGTGACCGAGGTGATCCGCTCCCTACGGCCCGCCATCTATGCCAAGGGAGGGGACTACACCCTCGAGACGCTTGATGCCGGAGAACGGGCGGCACTCGAAGAAGTCGGGGCCAGGATCAGCCTACTCCAGTTGGTGCCGGGCCGCTCGACCACGGGCATTCTGGAGAGGGCTAGGCGGGAAGAATAACCCTTCAACAAGTTGCAGCCGGTGAAAGATGACAAGGAATGAAAGCGATGAAGGGCTTCCCTCAAGAGTGATGCATGCCGCGGTGCCGCTTGGTTGACGGCTGCCGAAAGATCTCCCTATCGTGACATCATGGTTCGGGGAATGCCGAAAGAATCAAGGACGGGCGGGAAGTATTTTGATCCCCATACAGGTTCCGGAGTTTTGCTGGGCGATGTCGAGGTTCCAGCCCTTAGGATTCATGAATGCGGAGCCATGGTGTTGGGGCGGCACTGGAGCCACGAACGCGTTCGTAGTCCGTTCTGGAGGGCCTATTTCAATCCCGATGAGGGAGCGGCGGTGCGCGTCGACGGCCAATGGTTGCCTCTCGGTCCCACGCGTCTGGTGATCCTGCCCGAAGACAGCCTCTTCGATTGCCGGTGCCGGGGATCCGTGCGTCATTTCTGGATTCACTTTTCGTTTCCGATTGCAGGTGATCCGCCATTGCCATGGTCCGGTGAACTCATGGGCCATGAGGTGGCTCTCTGGCAATCGTTGTATGAACTTGCGGAAGGGAAGGCTTCACCTCATCGCCTGCGCTATGCCTGTGTCGCGGCACTGATGCAGGAATTGGCAAAGAAGGAGGATGGGCTTCGTACGGAACGCTCAAAAAAGCTCAAGCGGATCCATGCATGGATGGAAAGCTTGAGCAATAAACCCCCATCATTGGAGGAAATGGCGGCCCACGCCGGGATGTCCCGTCGCTCTTTTCTGCGATGGTTTACCGCCGAAACCGGCGAAACCCCGGTGGCCTACCTCAGGGGTATCCGCATCCGTGAGGCCTGTCGCCTGCTGCGCTTCGGAAACCAATCGGTGGATGAGATTGCGGAGGCTACCGGCTTTGCCGACCGCTACCACTTCACACACGCATTCAACGCCGTGACCGGGATGGGACCCGCCGCTTTCCGCCGCGCGAGGCCCGCGAGTTGAAAAAACAAATGGCACGATTCGACACATCATGGGCACTTGCCGACATGGCGCGTTGAAGTCTTTTGATTAGGCTCCGCTCCATGACCTGTGAATACACCAACGAACGCGGCGCCCAGCGCCTGAGCCTCGAACAACTCCAGAAATGGGAAGCTTTGAAATACGGCATGTTCATCCACTACGGCATGAGCACCTACACCGGCTCGGAACTTCCAGACGGTAGCCATCCCTCCACGCTCTAC
>JBEIJN010000054.1:0-15814 GCA_040380225.1 Verrucomicrobiia bacterium
GCAGTGCCGCCCCTGTGGGGCTACCTTCGGTAGTCTTCCGCGCCGCTTCCCAGCGGCTTGGTTGACGGGCACTTGCCTCCCGGCAAGCAGTGCCGCCCCTGTGGGGCTACCTTCGGTAGTCTTCCGCGCCGCTTCCCAGCGGCTTGGTTGACGGGCACTTGCCTCCCGGCAAGCAGTGCCGCCCCTGTGGGCTGCAATTCAGTCTTTTGTCTGCCGATCCTACCGGATCAAGCATTCCTCGTCCCGCTGGACTCAGGACTTTTCGGCCCTTCGGCCTCAAATGACTAAGCTGCGTTCCGACGCACCTTTTGCGCCGCTTCCCAGCGGCTTGGTTTACGGGCACTTGCCTCCCGGCAAGCGGTGCCGCCCTTTTATAGGGCTATTCGCTGCGCTCCCAGTCATCCGCGCCTCTTCCCAGAGGCCTGGTTCATCCTTCAGTTTTCAGGTCTCAGGTCTCAGGTCTCAAGTCTCATCCTTAATCCCCTTCTCCTGATGACTTTCACTAGCGAGACAAGGAAGATGGCAATCAACATAATCCTGATATAGGGCCATCCGAATGTCCACCAGGTGACTCCGACGGTAAGTGGAGCGATCATCTTCTCACCATCGCTGGATGGGTAGACGCAATAGACATGGGCTCCAGGTAGGGGTATTGGAATTGTAAGTTCCCAGATTCCGTCATGCAAAACCGGAACCCCATTCAGCCTCTTCCATGACTCGGCCGGTGCCTCACCGGTGCGATCCGACAACGAGTTTCTCACCACCCGTTCAGCGATCACAAAGCCGGACTCTCCTGCACCGTAATATCGCCAGCGCAGAACAAGCGACCTTCCGAACCATCCCTCTTCAAAGCGTGGAGGCATCCAGATCACTATCATCTCCTGCTCGCGACCGGTGGCAGTCCTGATGGCCCCGCGAGGGGACTCCCCCACGGCCATCTTGACGGAAGTACCATCAGATGATGCATGCGTACTTGCCGGTGGCGTGGCGGATTTGGCGGTCGCAACCGTGATTTTCCACGTTTTTGCGGCAAGTTCCTTTCCGGCTTCATTGACATGGAGCGAGGGGAGAGAGAGACCGAGGGTCGCGGGAGCCCACGAGATGTTGAAAGGAATGCTGCCGGAGGCAGGGATCACCACCGATTCCACGAGGCGCCCAGCATCTCTTTCCCGATCATCACCATCGAGCATCTTCAGCTCCAGACGTCGTTCGATGGCGGAGTTGTTGCGAATGATGCCATCAAGCTGAATGGGGAGCCCGATGGTGGCCGATTTTGAATCCGCCTTACCGGAAGTCTCGATGGTGATCCCTCCGCGCGGGCCGACCGCCACGATATTGATCAGTCTCGCATAGCACCCGCTGACAAGACAGAGGCTCAGTTTCTTCCGCGACTCCTCGGGAAGATCAAGACGGCCGATTGATGCCGACACCGTTGCCGATCCGTTGGGAGGGATGACACCGGGAGGCGAACGGTCCAGCGGGGATTCCCCGGACCAGCCAAATTCGACAGGATTGGTGGATGTGTTGGTGAGTTGAAAAGTTGCCGTCGGGTGGTCCTGACTGATCACTGCGTTTGTCGCATCAATGAGAAAGGGCGCGATCCCCTCCCCACTCAGTTCGATCACCGGGAAATTCGTGTTCTGCGGTGCCACCTTGCCCTCCCCGATCTCTTCCCTCACCTCAGTGGGAGCAAACCTGACTTCAAAAGACCTCGACTCACCCTCCTTAAGGGAAAAATCCCCCTCCCCCTTGATCGACCAGGGCGAAGGAACCATCAGGATCCCAGATACCTTGGATCCGAACTGATTGGTCAGGGTTAACTTTTTTTTCACCGCTCCGCCGACGGGAACCTTTCCGAATTCGAGCGATTTGGGGCGGATTCCAAGGATACCGCGGGGTTCGTTGATCCTGATTCTTCCTTGGTAACTGTTCCATGCATGGCCGGAAGACTTGACGCGGAACCGAAACGAATCCTCCTCCTGCTTGAACTCCCGCTTGTGCTCATAACGATAGACGACGGTCGAGGCGCCGATCCTTCCCACTGGCTCCAAGGATCCATATGCCGGCGGCATGGAAATCTCCACCTTCACTTGCTCTCCGTAGGCAGGGACAACCTTGACGGGAATATCCACTCCCTCCCCCCTGGTGACTTGGACCTCGACCGGTTTGATCAAAACGGTAGGCGATGCGAATTTCTCCGTCTTTTCGGCAAAAACCCGCCCATCGAGGCAGATGAACAAAAGCGCATACAAACAACTCCGAAGCATTACTCTTTGGGCAACACCTACGATGTTAAAGCTGCGCATCATTTCCAATGAATGCCGCTCAAAGGAGAGGTGTTGAGGGAAGAACCGCTCCGTCGGCCCGGATCATCAGATTCCCGGCACCATGGGCATTTCCCAATTCTATGAACCAAGGCATGGCCAGCGATTTGTTCGGGGTTCCCGGACGCGCGTCGAAGAGGGTGGGCAGGTAATGGATCACCGGTGGCGCGGCATTCGAGGAAGCACGTGCGGAGCGCTCGATCGAGGGGCAACGCCAAACCTTGGGCGAAAGGCCCAGATGACTGGTCGAGTAATCCAGCCACCACTGCTGTTCCTGGGGTGATCCGATCTGGATACCCTTCGGCACTTGGGGCCATCCTGTATCATCGGTGGCGCACGGCGAGAAGGCCACATACAAGGTCCTAAGATGGGACATGCACTTCACTTCGCGTGCCCTGGGCATCACCTGCTGTGCTGCCGGGAAAAGCAGGGAGATCAGGATGGCGAGGATTCCGACAACCACCACCGTTTCGGTGAGCGTGAAGGCTCTGCAGGCGGGTCTGGTCGAAAGAATCATGAAATGACCGCAAGGGCTGGACTAGCTACCAATAAAAATCACTGCGCTTGCTGTCCCCCCATACCCATGACAAAGTTAGTGACCGAGTAAGTAGTCCATGAATAAGGAATTGAGTTGCTAATTGTGTTAAACGAGGAATAGCTATCCGAAACTCGTATTCCTTGCACTGTGATGGGGATCAGTAGATCGTTAGTCATTTGTACTGGGACTGTGCCAACACGTACATCAGGAGGCTGGGGAGCTAACTGTTGCTGCACCAAGGTACCCTGAGCCGTGAATGTCTGGTTGGGATAGCTGTTTGCAGTATTTCCAGCGAAATTCCCACTCATGGCTGCCGCGTCATTGAAGTTATTACTGCCACTTGGCATGACATAGATTGTATTGGTAGTGACAATGTTTGTGACATAGTAATTCGTTTGTTGGAGTATAGGGTCGTAAACTTGATTCGTTACCAAACTGTTGGAGATAGTATTTATAGGCACAGGGAAATTCGTGTTGTAAATTTGAGGCCATATAGTTGCGGAATTGGTTCCTGAAAGAGCTAGAGAGCCCCATAGTTGTCCGCTGATATAACCGGTGGAGGGATCCCACATACCTTTGGCATTTCCGTGATAGATACCGGCACGGACACCATCACTGCCGAGGTAGGAAATAGTAGTGGTGCCACCACTGAATGAATTGGTGCTATTCGAATTAACCCCTGTGCTGAAGAGCATGGTGCCGCTGAGATTCTCACCGCGAACCACGGCACTGAAAGTTCCCGTGGTCTGGAAGAAAGTTCCGTTTCCGAAGGGATTTCCGCTCTTGTTGGACGCACCTGCATGACTCATCGGGGAGCAAGCCAGCACGAACATGAACAGAAAACCGGTCAGGAGAAATGATCTGGGAGTCATGATCTGAATCATCATTTCCTCTCTATAATCTTGTCAACCCGATTCACCCTATCATGAGTGTGATAAGTATTACTTAGTCTGTCCTGATCTTTGGCGATCTCGGCCTTTCCCCTAGTGCCTCCCTGCGGCTTGGGTCAGGTTTCCGCCTTCCCCTCATACTCAGGTTTGACGGCACTTGCCTCCCGGCAGTCAGTACCGCCCCTTTCAGGACTGTTCACTACTCTTTGCTTGCCCGGCCGGTGCTTCGCAGCCATTACTGCAGTCTAACGCGCCCGATCCAAAGTGTTACCTATGTCCTGACCTACGCCGTCTCAGGTCTCAGGTCTCAGGTCTCAGGTCTCAGGTCTCAGGTCTCAGGTCTCAGGTCTCATCCTTCATCCTTCCCCCTCCCCATTCCCCCAACCATTCCGAGTACAGGAAGCAGGCACCATCCGAGGACGATCCAAGGGATCACCCCGTAGGCCCCCTGCTGGACAGGGTAAACGCTCACCCACAGTGTATAGCCGATCGCCAAGGCAGCCAGTACCGGAATCACGATTTTCCACCGGCCAACTTTCGCCGGATCCCGTAGCAGTGAGATACCCGCGCTGACCACCACGAGGAAATAAGCAACCAGCAGCGACAGCACCGAGAGGGTGGAGGACCAGAAGAAGGGATCGGAACCCCTGCCGTGAAAGACGAACCTCATCACGGCATTGCCGGCAAAGGCCGTTCCGATCACGCAGAGCGAGGCAAGCACCGGGGATGATCCACCCGCGGAGAGTTGCGCCAGACGACTCGTAGGCGCGAGCGAGCGCACGATGGCGAAGAGGACACGCGAAGCCCCCATGACCGAGGCTAGGCCACAACCCAATGCGGAAAAAGTGGCAAGGATATCCAGCAGATCGCCGCACCATGAGCCGAAATAGATTCCCCCCAGATCGCCAAGCAGGGAATGCGATGCCGCGAAGCGTGCCATGCCTGCAGGATCGGTGCCGAAACCGAGAACCTCCGCCGTCGTCACCAAGGTGTAGACGACACCTCCCCCGATCACCGTGCCCATCAACACGCGCGGGATGGTGAAGGAGGGGTTCTTCACTTCCTCACCCATCGTGGCAACCTCCTCGAATCCCGCGAACGAGAGAAATCCGAACGACAACGCCAAGGCGATTGCCGGGAGGGTGATACCCGCCGAGGGAATGAAGAGGTCTCTGACAGGCGGATCACCCTGCGGTCCATGCCCGCCGAGCACCCTCCAGATCACGGCCACGGAAAGAGTCAGCATCACCGCCACCGCCACCCCCTCCAGGGTGATGAGTGCAATCGCGGCACGTCGCGCCGCAGTGATGCTCAGTACGCCGACAAGCACGGCACCCACCAGCGTGAAGAAGAAGACGGAGGGATGGTGAGCCGGATGAAACTTCGCGGCGAGATCACCCCGGAAAAGACCGAACCCCGAGATCCCCACCATGCCAAAACAAAGATAGGCACCCAGCATGGCCCACCCGGCAACGAGCCCGGCCCTCGGCCCCATCACGGCGGAGACGAAGCCGAAAGCGGAGCCGGCATTGGGATGGAGCCTCGAAAGCCTCGCAAAGCACCAGGCCACCATGAGTACTAGGAAGGTGCTGAGTAGAAAAATCAGCGGGATCAGTTGCCCCACATGTTGGGAGGGTTCCTGAGGATTCAGGTTCATGGCCAAGGTCGGCCCCATACCGGCCACGCTCACACCGATGGCATCCCGGATCCCTAGCCCACGGATAAAGGATGAAGAATCAGCGGTTTTCACGGAAATCATATGGAATAATCAGAGAGAATGAATATGGAACTCAGGAAATCAGGAATGGAGGAAACTTGCAGGTATTTGGCTTAGAACTGGATCTCATGGTCAGGTTTCAGGGTTCTCTTGTTTGCTGCTCTCGCTCCAACGAGCGGCCCCTGCCGGCCCCAGCCTCGGATTGAGGGAGGTATTCTTGGTGCTAACAATCACCCTCATCTCTTTCCTTTCTTGATTTGGCTGGCCCGGCCGTTGCTAAGCATCCGTTACGGCTGCTTTCCTGATTATTTTTCCCTCCTCTTCACGTCACCATCTTGGTGAGCACTCAATACCTGTTGTCATGGTTCCAGTACAAAATCTCTGTTTAATAGTAAATCGCGTTATTTGTATTATTCATAGCGATATTTAACTTTTGCAGATAGTCACCAAAAAGGGCCAAACCACGCTTCTCCTCATCGCCAAGCTCGTAGCGAATATGATTAAGCAAATACCCCTCGGCAAAGGCGGGATCCTCCTCAAGCAATGCAATCTTTGGGATCTCGGCTATTCCCCGCCTCTTGGCCTCACGGATCGCATCAGATAAAGACGATTTATCCGTAAATTCATTTCTAAGTTGCCACAATGCAAAGACAAAAGGCATTCCTGTATTGCGAAACCATTCACCCCCCAGATCCAGATAGCGCACGAAGGCATTAGATGTCTGAATTCTTGTTTGTATGGCTCTGTCGCCAATCATGAGGCTCGGTAGAAAATTAGACTCTACATCCGTTAATTGGACATATTCAGGAACAACCCCGTGAAACTCCTCCAGAACGATCCGAAGGAGGGCATTGGAAGTATGGGAGGCAGGATCGAGGGCAACCTTGGTAATATCTTTTAGTTCTCCCTCATAAGATAAAACGACACTAAAGACATCCCCCCTTGAGGAGATGGAGACCCCATCCACTACCTCTGCTTGAGCCTTTGATATAACATCAATCGAGGAAAGCAACGCCACATCTAACTCACCTGATTGAAACACGTCGCAGAGCTGCGCCGGAACAATTTTTCTGACCGGAAATGGAAGCCCCTCGAGAAGCGGTCGCGCATTCAGGTAGGGAACGCAACCGACCCGAGGTACGTTTGGAATCATACCGTGGCAGCCACCGCTGAAGCACCCTTTCTGGATGAAGTGGACTCGATTCTCCTGTAGAAGGTGTCGCGCTGCATCGGCTCCCTCCCCGCCTCTCGGATAGCCTTCTCCATAGCGGCGATGGTCTGCTGCTGGGGGGTCTTGGCTCCGGCCATGTGGAAGATCTTCTCCTCCTGAATGGTCCCGTGCAGGTCATCGACCCCATAATTCAGGGCAATGGAGGCCAGCGGTAGACCGAGGCTGATCCAGTAGCCGGTGATGTGGTCGAAGTTGTCGAGCATCAGACGAGATATGGCCAGATTCTTCAGTTCATCCGTGGAGCAGGCAGGTCGGATATGGGCCAGTTCCGTGGTCTCCGGCACGAAGGCGAAGGGAATGAAAGCAGTGAATCCGTGGGTCTCGTCCTGTAACCCACGAAGCTTGAGCAGGTGGTCGATGCGGTGTTCCGCATTCTCGACATGGCCGTAGAGCATGGTGGCTGTGCTCCGCTGACCCATTTGGTGCCAGGTACGATGAACCTCAAGCCACTCCTCCCCGGTCTCCTTGCCACGGCAAATGGTGTCACGGATGACCGGATCAAAGATTTCAGCCCCTCCTCCAGTCAGGGCATTCAGCCCGGCATCCCGGAGGATTTCCAATGTCTCCCGAAGCGGCTTCTTAAAGACACGATCGGAGAGATGCCGGATCTCGATGGCAGTGAAGGCCTTCAGATGAATCCCGGGGGCGGTCTCCCTCATCGCCTTGAGCAGATCGAGATACCAGGAAGCGGGAAGGGTCGGATGAAGTCCTCCCACCATGTGGATCTCGGTGGCTCCCCCGTTCCATGCCTCCTTGGTCTTGGCCGCGACATCGGGAATGGCCATCTCGAAGGCATGATCGTCACGCTTCTTGGCGCTGAAGGCGCAGAACTGGCAGTTCAGGATGCAGATGTTGGAGTAATTGATGTAGCGGTTGAAGACATAGGTCGCCACATTGCCGTTCTTCCGCTCTCGGACGATATTCGCAAGATAGCCGAGCCCGTTCAGATCCCGCGAGGCATACAGGGCCATCCCCTCCTCCCCGGTGAGCCGTTCCCCGGACTCCACCTTCGCAAGGATCGGCAGAAGGGCAGGATCAAGAAGGCGCTTATTCATGAGAAAAATCACCTTACACGAGCCCGGCGGCAATCTCCAGAATCGATTCAGGAAAGGATTAACCCAGATTATGCAATAGGGTGACGGCGACAGGTCTGGATGCTTCACACAGATGGTGAGTCGAATGATGGTTAAAACCGTTGAACCAAGCATGCTGGAACATGCGCGGAAGATCACGCGCAGTCGTGACCCGTAAGGGCGCCACCGCTTGCCGGGAGGCAAGTGGCGTCAACTGTTGAAACGTTACAACGTGCTGACAGCAGGCACTCATTCCACTCTCCGAGCCGAGCCATGATCAGCAAACTTCTTGAGGGCACCTTCTCGAATTCAGCTTCAGGGGTTTCCGGTTCCACCTTGTAACCTTTTAACGTTTCTATCCATTTTAACTCCCCTTTCCCGACTCTTCCGGTTCCAGTTCAAAATCTGGGATTACGGCAGTCAGGGAAAGGGTCAAATCACCCCTCACGACGATCTCTCGCACTGAATGTGGAGAGAGATGCACCTTCCCCAGGGAATCGCTGATTAAATCGCATAGAGGCCGTTGCGGAAAGAACTGGCCGCGGGCAAGGCGGCTTGGCACGAGCATCCCCGCAGTGGGCTGCCGTAACGGATGCGAAGCAACGGCCGGGCAAGCAAAGTGCCAAGCCAACGCAGCCCCCGGCTGGTTATCTCCGCAACCCAAAGGGCTGAAGCCATTTGTCGATTTTTGCCTCGCCGTCTCCCGACGGTCTCGTCCGGACTGCTTCGCAGGCTACGACGCGGCTCCCGCCGCTCGTCGTTGTGGCGTTGCTCACTCGGACGAGACCGCTGCGGGTATCGCCCAGCACTCGCGCCTTCAAAAATCAGCAAATGCTCTTCAGCGGCCTTCATGGGATTTAATCAGCGCTTCCCTAACGATCCCAGGCGGCAGGAAGAAAGACGCACCAGAGGGGGCGGCGGCGCAGGATCACATCGGCATTCACGGTCGAACCGAGAGCCAGTTCGGTCGGAGTTTCCGTCACCTCCACCAGCGCCTTGTAACTTCTCTGTTGCGTGGGTGCCGGTGCTTCTTCCTCGGGTCGGGATGGCTCGGGGGAAACTTCCAAGACCACGCCGCGCGCGTAACCGTACTTGAACCACGGAATCGAGAGCGGGCGCATGATAACCACCTGCCCGGGTGCGACACGCTTGATTTTCTCCTCGCCCATGGAGAGCTTCACCCGGTCGGCGGGTCCCCTTGAGAGATGGGCCAGCTTTTCACCGCCACTCACGGCCATCCCTGGGCGCCGCTTCTCCACCAACGTGATGATGCCATCCTGGGGCGCCAGAACCCGGCATCGGGCGAGCAGGGCGGATACGTTGTCGCGCTCGACACTCCATCGATCCACCACAGCCTTGGCGGCCGCCACTTCGGCTCCGGCCTCCGCCAGAACGCGTTCACGGAATCCGTGGCGAAGCACCTCGATCTTCTCGCTGATTTTCTCAACCTCCACGCGGGCAACCTCTCGTGCGGCCAAGGCCCTGTCATATTCCTGACGACTCCCCCCTCCGCTCTTGGAGAGACTCTCGTAGCGGTTGGATTCGCGCTCTGCCAGGGCAAGTTTCTCCTTAGCCTGAACCAACTCCTCCGGCACATGCCAGAACTCCTTGGGGAGGGGCAGTTCGTTGGTTTTTTCCAGTTGTGCCTGCTTAAGCCTTAGGGCGGCCAGAGCCTCCGAGAGCGAGGCCTCCGCTGTCGCGAGATGCTGCCGTGACGGTGTGTCATCCAGCTCGAAGAGAAGATCCCCCGCGCGAACCTGCGCTCCCTCGCTGCACCTGACGGACTTGATCACCCCCTCCTGCGGCGCAAAGACATGAATGTCCTCGCGGGCGCGCACGACACCACCGGCGTTCACCTTCTCATCCACGGGCAGGAGCAGCACCATTGCCGCCATCAGCGGCAGCACGAGCAGTGCGGCGGCTATGATAAGCAGTCGCATCCTCCGGATACGTGACTGGAGTTTGATATTCGCCGAGGAGATCATGTCGTTCAGGCTGCGGGAGATTCCCGCAGGACCGAAAGGCTCTGCAGCTTCCGGTAGGTTCCCTCCACCGCCATCAGTTCCTCATGGGTGCCGGTTTGGGAGATGCGACCTCCCTCCATGGCCACGATGCGACCCGCCCTACGGATGGTGCTGAGACGGTGGGCCACGATGAAGACGGTCCTGCCCTCCATCAGTGTGTCGAGCGACTGTTGAACCAACGCCTCGCTCTCGTTGTCGAGTGCACTGGTGGCCTCGTCGAAGATCAGGATACGCGGATCCTTGAGCAGGCAGCGGGCGATGGCGATGCGCTGGCGCTGGCCTCCGGAAAGACTCACCCCACCCTGGCCCACCCTGCCCTTCAGTCCATGAGGCATCTTGGAAATGAACTCCCAGGCATTGGCCAATCCTGCGGCGTGCCTCACCTCCTCCTCCGTGGCCTCCGGGCGTCCATACCTGATGTTCTCCTCGATGGTGCCGGTGAAGAGGAAATTATCCTGAAGCACGATGCCGATCTGCCGGCGGTAGAGGTCGTAGTCGAGACTGCGCAGGTCATGCCCGTCGATCCGGATCACTCCTTCACCGGGATCGTAGAAACGGGTAAGCAGGCTCACTAGGGTCGATTTTCCGCTGCCGCTGGGACCGACCAGCGCCACGATTTCTCCCGGTTTCACCGTGAGACTGAGATCACTGATGGCACGGCCCCTATCGTAGCTGAATCCGACATGATCGAACTCCACCGCTCCCTTGATTGATGGCAGGGCCACGGGCTCTGCCGCCATGGTTACCTTGGGACTGACGTCATGCAGACTCAGGATACGCTCGAATCCTGCCCGGGCTGCGACCCCCACCTGGATCAGCGTGGAGAGTTGTTGAACTGGCCCGAAAAGCATCATCAGGTAACTCGTGAAAGCCACGAGCGCGCCGAGTGACATCCCCCCCGACATGACGCTGACACCACCCCAAAGGAGAACCGATCCGTAGACGATCGCGAAGATCGCCGTCATGCAGAGCCCAACGCGCATCCCTGCCAAGGTCAGCTGAAACTCCGGGTGAAAATCATCGCGGATCCGCTGGATGAAACGCTTCCTCTCATGATCCTCCTGGGCGAACGACTTCACCACCTTGATGCCGCTGAAAGTTTCCCCCAGTGCGCCCGCAAGAGCGGACTGGCGTTCACGCACCTCGTGGGATCGCTGGTGAAGATCCCGGCGGAATAAATGCACCACCATGAAATAGACCGGGAGGCTTGATGCACAGAAGAGGGCCATTTTCCAGTTCAGCAGGAACATGATCCCGAGAGACATCACCAGACAGACAAGGCTGTTGGCCACCGTGGAGAGTGCGGTATTAATGAACTGCTGGACGGTCGCCGCGTCATGAACCACCCGGTTGACGAGGCTGGATGTCCTCTGCTCCTCGTAAAAGGAAAGATGCAGCAACTGGAGGTGATGGAAAAGCGAACTTCGGATATCCAACACCACCCGCTGGCCCACATAGTAGAGGAGATAATTGTGGGCGTACCCGACGAGATACCTCACCCCCTCAAGGACAAGATAGACTATGACAATACCGGCAAGGAACGGGACATTCCGACCCGGTATCGCCTCATCGATGACGAGTTTCACAAAGAGCGGCGTCACCGTGACAATCGCAACCGTGATAATGTTGCCGAGGGTGGAAACCAGCAACAGGTGCCTGTAAGACCGAACGTAGTTCCAAAAGCGCCCTGCAACAGAGGACTGGGAGGAATTCATGAGAATTTTTTTAGGGCGGTCTCTGAGATGCGTTGAGAAAGAATCCCTGTAACGACCACTTAACAAAACAGGCTCGCGGCGCAAGGGATTTTGAACATTTTCATCATTCTGATGCCGTTTCAGGGTTAGAGCGGTTTTGCTCCATCTGTAGACACCCTTTGCGGTGGCATGGGGTGTTGGTCATTGTCGCGACGCTTGGGCAGTAGCTCAGAACCAAGCCTCTGGGGAGAGGCGCGTAAGACTGCAACAGAGTTGCAGCCCGGAGGGCGCCACCGCTTGCCGAGAGGCAAGTGGCGTCAAACTACAGCCGCTTCGCTTGCTCCTTGCCCACCACCCCCATGGCATCCGCAAATCATTGTCTGCATCCAGATCAAAAACGCTCTGATGGGAGACCTTCTGGGAGCATCCCTTTCATAACCACCTCCCCTCCATCAGGGAACTGATGATGAAGGACCTAAATGCATCCTGTTGCACCAACTCTCCTTTGAGTAGAGACTGAAGGTTTACTTCCTCCCTCCCCTTTTACCCTTCAGCTTTTACCCTTTCGCCTTTCCTCCCGTGTCCTTCGATCTCCGCTCCGACTACAAGCCCCAGGGGGATCAGGCGCAGGCCATCGAGAAGCTGACACGATCCATCAGTCTGGGGAACCGCCACCAGACCCTTCTCGGGGTGACTGGATCGGGCAAGACCTTCACGGCGGCAAACATCATCCAGAACCTGGATCGTCCGACACTCATCATGTCGCACAACAAGACGCTGGCGGCGCAGCTCTACTCGGAGTTCAAGCAGTTCTTCCCCAATAACGCGGTCGAGTACTTCGTCAGCTACTTCGACTACTACCAACCGGAAGCCTACATCCCGCGCTCGGACACCTACATCGAGAAGGACAGCTCGATCAACGAAGAGATCGAGCGACTGCGCCTCTCCACCACCAGCTCCCTGCTGACGCGCCGCGATGTCATCGTCGTCTCCAGCGTCTCCTGTATCTACGGCCTGGCCTCCCCCGAGGACTTCCTGCAGATGGTTCTCACGCTCAAGAAGGGAGAGCGGATCACCCGGGAGGAAGTCCTGAAGCGGATCGTCGAGATGCTCTACGAACGCAATGAGATCGAGTTTGCGCGGGGCAAGTTCCGCGTCCGCGGGGATGTTTTGGAGATCTTCCCCGCCCAGAACGAGGAGGAGGCGGTGCGTGTCGAGTTCTTCGGCGACGAGATCGACCGCATGTCGCTTTTCGATCCCCTCACCGGCAAGTCACGCGGCGATCTCACCCACCTGACACTCTTTCCAGCCAAGCAGTTCGTCACCCCGAAGGAGAAGATGCAGGTCGCCATGCGGAGCATCCGTGACGAGATGGTGGAGCGGGTTGCTTACTTTGAGGCCAACGGAAAATACCTGGAGGCCCAGCGGCTCAAGATGCGCACGGAATACGATCTCGAAATGATGCAGGAGATGGGCTACTGCAACGGAATCGAGAACTACTCGCGCCACCTCACCGGCAGGGAAGCCGGATCACGTCCCTACACCCTCATGGACTTCCTTCCCGAGGATACCCTCCTCATCGTGGACGAATCCCATGCCACCCTGCCGCAGGTGGGAGGAATGTATGCAGGCGACCGCGCCCGGAAGATGACCCTCGTGGAATACGGCTTCCGCCTGCCGAGCGCCCTGGACAACCGCCCCCTGAACTTCGGCGAGTTCATGCAGATGACGGGGCAGGGCCTCTACGTCAGCGCCACTCCGGCCGAAATCGAGCTCCGCAACAGCGTGGTTGGAAACAATGACTTCAAGACTCTAGGGGAGCTTTCCAACGGCCTCCCGTTGCCAACGATCAAGGCCAACGCCGCGCATGAGGAACTTGACACCGTCACTCCGGGATCCCCGTTGATTGTCGAGCAGATCATCCGCCCAACGGGACTGCTTGATCCCCGCATCATGGTCCGCCCGCTGAAGGGACAGATCGACGAGACCATCGAGCTCTGCCGCCAACGGGTCGAGATTGGGGAGCGCATCCTCATCACGACCCTCACGAAGCGGACCGCCGAGGATCTCACCGACTACCTCAAGGATATCGGACTGAAGGTGCGCTATCTCCACAGCGACATCGACACCATTGAGCGCGTGGAGATCCTGAGATCACTGCGTGCCGGGGAGTTCGACATCCTGGTCGGGATCAACCTTCTTCGCGAAGGCCTCGATCTCCCCGAGGTCAGCCTGGTCTGCGTGCTCGACGCCGACAAGGAGGGCTTCCTCCGTAGCCGCACCTCCCTGATCCAGACGGCGGGACGCGCAGCACGCCATGTGAACGGCGAGGTCGTCCTCTTCGCAGACAAGATCACCGGTAGCATCCGCGACCTTCTCGATGTCACCGAGGACCGCCGCCGCCGCCAGATGGAGCACAACCGGGAGCACGGCATCACCCCTCACAGCGTGAAACGCCCCGTTCAGGAAAGCCTGCGGGTCATTCTCGAGGGGGAGGATTCCGGATCCGCCCGCGTGCAGGAGCACCCCCTCGACATCGCCTCCCTCATCAGGGAACTCGAAGCCGAAATGAAGGAGGCTTCGGGAAAACTGGAATACGAGCGGGCAGCGCTCCTGCGTGACCAGATCATGGAACTCAAAGGTGGAGGGGCCGTCACCACGGCCATGACCAATCGTCCTAAATCAAAGACGGCAAAAGCGGGCAAATCAAAGAAAGTCCGGGGAAGGTAGTTTTTTCACCTTCATCCTTCATCATTCTTCCT
Source organism: Verrucomicrobiia bacterium (assembly GCA_040380225.1). Lineage (GTDB taxonomy): Bacteria > Verrucomicrobiota > Verrucomicrobiia > Chthoniobacterales > UBA6821 > UBA6821. The sequence continues at coordinate 14,254 of JBEIJN010000054.1, forward strand.
TCATCTTTTCCCCTCCATGCCCACCCGCAAAGCCTCCGCTTCCGACAAGCTGCCCCGTCTGCACTTCGTGACCGGGAGCGACGAAGCGGAGGTCCGCATCACAGCGAAAGACAAGGCGGCCAAGCTCGCTCCAGCAGATGCCGGGGAATTCGGCATGGAGACGATTGAAATCCCGGCGGATACCGTTGATTGCGCCGTCGAGATGATCAATCAGACGATCGGGGCGATCCGCACCCTCCCCTTCTTCGGCGGTAAGCTTGTCTGGATGAAGGGGGTGACATTCCTGAAGGACTCGGTGCAGGGTCGTTCCGAAACCGTGCAGGAATCCCTTGAGAAATTTCTGGGCGTATTGCGCGAGGGGCTTCCCGAGGGAATCACCCTGCTCATCAGCGCCCCCGAACCCGACAAGCGCAGGAGCTTCTACAAGACGCTCTGCGAACTTTCCGAAACCGTCATCAAGGACAAGTTTGAGATCGGCGGCTTCGGAGCAACCGAGGATGATCTGATCGACTGGGTGAGCGACCGCTGCAGGGAACGCGGCGTGAAGATCGACCGAGGCGCCGCCGAGGTGCTGGCCGGCCGCATCGGCGCGAATAGCGGACAACTCCAAAGCGAGATCCAGAAACTCGTCACCTCCGCAGGCGCAGGGAACCCCGTCACCGAGACACTCGTGCGCGAGTTGGTTCCCCTTACCCGGGCGGGAGGCATCTTCGACCTCAGCAACGCGATCAACAAAAGAGACCTCCCTCTCTGCCTCGACACCCTGGTACAGCTCCGCCGCCAGGGGGAAAACGCCGTCGGCATCCTTCTCGCCGCCATCGTTCCGACCGTCCGCAATCTGCTCGTGGCCAAGGATCTGATGGAGAGGCACAGGATGCGCCCTCCGGCCCAGCCCCAATTCTTTGCCTCGGACCTGAAACGCCTCCGCTCCGAGGAGACAGCCCACCTCCCTCGCAAGAAGGACGGAACGCTCAATACCTACGGGATCGGACTTGCCGCAGTGAATGCGGCGCGTTTCAACCGGGACCACCTTGTCTCCGCATTCCTGGCCTGCCGCGATGCCAACCAACGGCTGCTCAGCGGCCAAGGATCCGAGGAAACCCTTCTGACCCAACTCATCGTTCGCATCGTGGCCAAAAATCCAAGCAATCCGATTATTGGACATTAGCCGGTTCCGGCGCGATAGGTTGATCATGAGCAATCACACCTACAAAAAGATCGAACTCGTCGGATCCTCCACCAAGAGCATCGAGGATGCGGTTCAAAATGCAGTGGCCAAGGCGGCCCTAACGGAAAAAAACCTCCGATGGCTGGAGGTTGTCGAGACCCGCGCCCATCTTGAGGAGGGAAAGGTCGCACACTGGCAGGTTGCAGTGAAGATCGGTGTTACCTTGGAGGGGTGAAATAACCCCAAAAATTGCATTAGATAGTGTCGTCACGAGATAAGAGCCCAGAGAGCGATGCAGCGTATTTGGATGGCAGCCAGGAAGGAGGAGGCGTTTTTTGCATAACGGGTGGCGATCCCTCTCCATCTTTTGATGTGAAGGAAGGCGTTCTCGAC
>JBEIJN010000055.1:0-15767 GCA_040380225.1 Verrucomicrobiia bacterium
CTCCAACTCGCCAAGCGTCTGGCCAGAGGCTACCGATCAATCAATACCTTCAGGATCATGGCCTATCTCAAGGCCGGGAAACTCCAACTCGAAGTGCCACCCTTCAGACCCCTACCAACCCACTGAAAATAGCGAGGAGCCTTAAATCAGCGCTTCCCGGCACCTCGCTGTTTGCAGTGGGTTGATTGAAAGATGTATTTTCACGCAACGGGCGCAAAGGTCGCAAGGTGGGATCAAAGAGTAGGGCCCGATGGAGCGGAGGAGGGCTGAAAGATGAAAGATGAAACTTGAAACCGGAAAGCTGAACCAAGCCGCTGGGATGCGGTGCGGTAGACTACGACGCAGTCTTAGCCCCAACGGGGCGGCATCCCTTTGCGATCGTTGCGTCCCCTTTGCGTGAAACTCATTCCATGCCTTTTTGGAACATTTCCCCACTCCCAATAGCGAAGAGCCCGTTTCCCTAACAAAAAAACCGGAGCATCCGCGTTGCGGAGCTCCGGTTTTTCAATGATCACCGCGGCTTGCGCGGCCGGCATCAGCTCTTCTTTTTGGCTTTCTTTTCGGGCAGTGCGGAGGCCTTCCATGCCCTCTCGATCAGTCCTTTGAGAACGATCGCCTCCTCCCAGCTGTTCGGGAGGCTGTGGAGGTTGTAGCCGCCGGCAATGGGGCCCATCTCAGGGCAGACATAGAGTTCACGTCCGGCCTGATTTCCCTGGCGCCAGACGCGGAAGAGAGCCTCGGCGAAGGGGAGCCACTCCTGGATCTCCGGGGTGAGGTTTCCCTTCCCGTCAGTGACGGGAATCTGGCAGTGGTGGCCGTTGAAGGGGCGGAGATGGAGGAGTTGCGCCCGCTGGATCAGCTTTGGTTGGACAAGGAGCTTCTCGGCGTAGTTGCCGGGGTGCAGGTGCTTGACCACCGAGACATGCGAGTAGTCAAGCGTCATCGGGAGGTATTTGCCGGTAATCTTCCGGTAGCCGTCGGCCAGAGCATAGGCTTTCTCCGGAGTCTCCGTGCAGGTGTCGCGGTGGATCTCCACGGAGGGTTCGCAGCCGATAGTCTCCGCCTCTTTCATGAGCTGCAGGGTGAGTTTGAGCGCCTCCGGGGTCAGGGTGTCCTCGTCGGCCAACTGGACATTGATGAAGTGGCCGCCGTTGTCGGCGTTCTGCTTGAGCAGTTTGCGGAATTCCCCGGCCTTCGCGGAAGAGAAGTAACCGTTGATCGTCAGGCCGTATTTGTCGGCCAGTTTCTTGATTTCAGGCGTGGCCAGCGTCGCCAACCCATCAAATCCGGCTTCTTTGATGGCCTTGACCTTGCGTTCGAGGGACCATTCCTTCTTGGTGCTGGGGTACTCCATCAGCGACCACATGGCCGCGATCATGCGGAGCTTCGGGGGATTTTCCTTTTTCATGGGTTTTTTGTTTTTCATGGGGTGATCCGTGAATTTCAGCGTTTGCCGCGGCCGGGGAAGGTGAGTTCGGCGACGCCGGATTTGTCGAGTTCGCCAAAGCCCTCTGCAACCATCCGGTCATACTGCTTCTTGGTCGCCTCGGCGAGGGGGAGGCTGAGTCCCTTTTCCACGGCTAGGGCCAGGGCGATGCCGCTGTCCTTCGCGGCATGGGCGCCGGAGAAGAAGCAGGAGTGGTCGCGGTTCTGCATGTCCTCGCCGTCGGTGACGAGCACCCGGGAGTTCGCGCCGGTCTGCGAGAAGACCTCCCGCAGCATGGTCAGGTCGAGGCCTAGGGCCTCCCCCAGCCCCAGTCCCTCGGCGAGGCCGGCGGTATTGATGTTCATGACCATGTTGACGAGCGCCTTGACCTGCGCCGCCTTGCCGGTGGCGCCGATGTGGCGCAGCGAGACGCTGAGGTCCTTGAGGATCGGTTCGGCGCGGCGGAAGGCCTGATCGGTGCCGCCGGTCATGAGGTAGAGGGTTCCCTCACGCGCCTGGGTGATGCTGGAGGCCATGCAGGCTTCCAGGGATTCGGCACCCGCCTTGTGGGCGAGTTCCTCGACGGCGAGATGCACGGCGGGGGAGACGGTGGCGCAGTTGATGAAGAGCTTTCCCTTCGCCCCGTTCAGCAGGCTGTCCCCCTGCGGTTGGAAAATCGCGTGCATCGCCTTGTCGTCTGTGACGACGGTGATGATGACGTCGGCCAGTTCCGTGACGCGGGCAAGTGATCCCGCTGCTTCCGCGCCGATTTCGGCGGCAAGTTCGACGGCCAGCGGGGCATGGCTGTCAAAGACGGCGGTGACGCTGTATCCTTGGTCCTTGAGGCGGCGCGCCATGTTGGCGCCCATGCGACCGACTCCGACGACTCCGATGGTTTCTTTGCTCATGATGTGTGTGTTGGTTGTGAGGTGATCAGGCTGCGAAAAAGGGATTGGCTTTCTTCTGCTCCCCGACCGTGGTGAGGGGGCCGTGTCCGGAGCAGAGGATCGTCGCATCGGGCAGCGTCAGCACCTGCTCCCGGTTGTTCCGCACGGCGTCGGCGTAGGAGACCATGCCGCCCCCCATGGAAGCGGCGAAGATCGAGTCGCCGACGATGGCGACCGGTTGGCCGAGTCCGCCCACGACATAGGTCACGCCACCCGCGGCATGACCGCTGGTTTCGCGCGTTTCCACGGTCAGGTTTCCGATCGTGAAAGAACGTCCGGGCTCGAACGACTCGGCTCCCGTGAGCGGCTCCTTCACGCAGACCCAGGCATGGGAGCCGGTTTTCTCAACCAGTCTGTCGAGGTCGAGGACGTGATCCGTGTGGATGTGGGTGATGAAGATCTGCTTCACCTTGAGGCCGTGGGCCTCTGCGAAATCGAGCATCGGTTGACCGTCGGCCCCGGTGTCGAAGAAGGCCGCCTCGCGCGTGGCGGGATCCCAGACGAGATAGGAATTCACCGTCATGTCCTCGAAAACCGTGTTGAAGCAGGCAAGCCCCTCCGGTTCGGCGACCGGCGCGGGTTGGTAGCTGCCCTTGGCCAGGGCCAGCAGGGCGTTGCCACCCAGCCCCAGCGCTTCCGACACCTTGGCGAGAGCCGCCTCGTCGAGCTCCCCTCCCTTCAGGGATTGGATTGCCGTGAGGCTGATCCCGGTGAGTCCGGCGAGCGCCTCATCGGTGATGGATTGTCCGCGTTGAGCCTTGCCGATGATGTCGGTGAAGCCGTCTTCAAGTGGAATGTTGTGGGCCATGGTTGGGAAAATGCAGAGAGTTCCTTTTCAGGCGGGATTTGTCCAATGGGAAGTTCCGTCGCCGGGGTCCCCGATTCATGCCCCGCCCTCCTCCCTGTTTCCAGTGGGTTGAATGCAACTACGTATTTCACGCAACGGGCGCAACGGGCGCCAAGGTGGGATCCAAGAGAGGCGCTCGCTGAATGGAAGAGGGTAAAAACGATGTTTTTATGAAAGTTCTTGAAATGCGAACCTCAAAAAAACTCAGCGTCAGGCAACTCTCCTTTGCGTGCGTTGCGTCCTTTGCGTGAGGCCCATTCACTTATCTTATCCGAAGCATTTCATCGGTCCAAAGAGTGAAGAATCAAGACACTGGATCAGACAGTCCCTAACGCACGATGCCGCGTTCGCTGGTGGCGATGAATTCCGCGAGATGGGTGACGAGTTCCGAGGAGGCGAACTGAGCCCTGAGCGCCTCCAGTCCCTGGCTGGTGTTAAGATTGCTACGGTAGACCAGCTTGTAGGCTTCGCGGAGTTCCCGGATCGCTTCGGATGCGAACCCCCGCCGCTCGAGTCCCACGAAATTCACGCCGCGGATCTCCGCGGGGTTGCCGTCGGCGATCATGAAGGGAGGGACATCCTGGACGATCTTGGTGCAGCCGCCGACGATCGCGTGGGCGCCGATGCGGCAGAACTGGTGGACGCCGCTGAGTCCCCCGATCACGGCATGGTCAGCCACGACGACATGGCCGGCGAGGGTCCCGTTGTTGGAGAAGATGACATGGTCGCCGACGATGCAGTCGTGGGCGATGTGGGCGTAGGCGAGGAAGTTGCCATGGCTGCCGACGCGGGTCACGCCGTTGGGGGCGGTGGCGCGATGGATGGTGACGAATTCACGGAAGGTGTTTCGGTCGCCGATCTCCAGATAGGTCGGTTCGGCCTCGTACTTGAGATCCTGGGAGCGCTGGCCGATCGAGGAGTAGGGGTAGAACTCGTTGCCCTCCCCGATCGTGGTCGGGCCGGCGATGGTGACGTGGTTGTGAAGCGTGCACCCCTCGCCGAGCGTCACGTTCGCCCCGATGACGCAGTAGGGGCCGATGTGCGTCGTCTGCCCGATGTGGGCACTGCTGTCGATGATCGCCGTGGGATGGATGCGCGCCATCGTAGGGGTCACTTGTTGACGATCCCGAAGAGAAGGATGCCCTCGGAGACCACGTCCCCGTTGACCACGCACTTGCAGGTGGCCTTGCCGAGGTTCTTGCGGGCCTTGAGCATCTCCACATGGATGAAGAGGGTGTCGCCCGGGAACACAGGCTTCCGGAACTTCACCTCGTCGGCGCTCATGAAGTAGCCGATCTTCCCGGAGTTCTCGGTCTTGCGCATCATCACGATGGAGGCGACCTGGGCCATCGCCTCGACCTGCAGGACGCCCGGCATCACGGGATGGCCCGGGAAGTGTCCCTGGAAAAAGGGTTCGTTGATCGTGACGCTCTTCACGCCGACCGCCTTGGTCTCGCCGTCGAACTCCACGACGCGGTCGACCATCAGGAACGGGTAGCGGTGGGGGAGAACGCGCATCACCTCGTTGATGTCCATCACGGGAGCGGAGGAAGTGACGGGAGTCGGTGCCATGGCGAGCAGGTCGCTGTGTCGCTTGGCGACGGCGCGGGCCAGCTCGGTGTTCGGTCCGTGGCCGGGTTTCACCGCGACGATGTGTCCCCGCAGGGGGCGCCCGGCGAGTGCCAGGTCCCCGATGATGTCTAGGATCTTGTGGCGGACGAATTCGTCCTGGAATCGGAGCGGTTCCTTGCTCAGGACGGACTCGCCGCGGATGACGAGGGCGTTCTCAAGGCTTCCACCCTTGATGAGTCCCTTCTCCATGAGATGCTTCACATCCTCGTAGTGGACGAAGGTCCGGGCCGGGGCGATCTCCTTGGCATAGACCTCCGGGGTGATCTCCAGCGAGAGATACTGGGTGAAGCGGCCGTCGTGATTGGCCTGGGTGCAGGAAATGCGGAACCCGTTGTGGGGGAAGACCGATAGGATCGAGCCCCCGGCCGTCTCGAGGTGGATCGGTTGGCCCGGTTCGAAGGGGGCGCGGGCCTCCTCCTGATCGACGATGTCCGCCTCGCGGATGAGGGAGACATAGGGGGCGGCACTGCCGTCGCCGATGGGAGGCTCGTTCGCATCCATCTCGATGAGGGCGTTGTCGACGCCGAGGCCGGCCAGGGCCGAGAGGACGTGCTCGACGGTCTGGATCTTGGCGTTTCCCTGGACGAGGGTGGTTGCCCGCTCGACGGTCTTCACGTGGTCGACCAGCGCGTCGACGACCGGTTCGTCGGGAAGGTCGGTCCGGCGGAACTTGTAACCGTGCCCGGCGGGTGCCGGATGGATGGTGAGGGTGACGTTGCCGCCGTTGTGCAGGGCGCTGCCGGTGAGGCTGGCGGATTTGGCTAGGGTGCGTTGGAGCTCCATGAGTCGGGAAATCTGATTTGATGGAAATGATCTTAACGTGTTCCGGGAAAGGGGGAAGTGAAGTCGTCGGTGCAGGGATCAGGGGGTGTCGTGAGCGACACGCCCGTCTTTCATGCGGATGCGCCGGTCGGCTAGGGCCGCCACGGAATCGCTATGGGTTACCATAATGACCGTGGCGGTGCGGCGTGAAGCAATCTTTGCGATGACTTCGAGGACCTGGGAGGCATTGGCACTGTCCAGATTGCCGGTCGGTTCGTCGGCCAGCAGGAGGGAGGGTCCGTGAACGAGTCCCCGGGCGATGGCGGCACGCTGCATCTCGCCGCCGCTGAGCTGGTGGGGAAAGTGGCTCGAGCGCCGGGCCATCCCGACTTGATCAAGCATTTCCAGAGCCTTGGCCCGGGACTCGCGGGCATCATCCCCCCGCAGGAGCAGGGGAAGCTCCACATTCTCCACGACGGACATGGAGGGGAGGAGGTTGAAGAACTGGAAGACGATGCCGAGCTTCAGCCTCCGGTAGAGGGTCAGATCCCGGTCATCGGCCCTCTCGAGGTGGACGCCGTCCACCACCACCTCGCCGGAAGTCGGGTGGTCGAGCCCCCCGAGAAGGTTCAGCAGGGTGCTCTTCCCCGACCCCGAGGGGCCGGTGATGGCGACGAATTCCCCGCGGCCGATCTCCAGCGAGACCGAGTCGAGGGCGGTCACCGGAGGGGTGCCGTAGGAGCGGGAGGCTTTGACGAGACGGATCATGCTGTTCACAAATGAACGGCCGGCCATGTCCGATCAAGCTCCCTTCCAAGTTCCTCCTCGGGAAGCCTTCCGCATTCTCGGGGAGACTCCCGATCTCATCGCCGTGGAGAAGCCGCCGTTCCTGCTGGTTCACCCCACCAAGCCGGGAGGTCCCGTCACCCTCTGGGACAGGTTGCGCGAGTTGCTTGCCTATGAGATCGCGGGCGGCGGGCAGGTCTCGCTGATCAACCGCCTCGACCGTGAAACCAGCGGCATCGTCCTGGTGGCCAAGAATGCCGCCGCCGCCCGCGCCTGCACCATGGCGATGGCTCGTGGTCAGATCTCCAAAGAGTATCTTGCGATCGTCACCGGATGGCCGGAGGAGGAAAGGTGGTCGGTCACCGAGCCGATCCTCAGGCTGGGCGAGGTGGAGCATTCCCGGATCTGGCTGAAGCGGGCCGTCCATCCGGAGGGAGCTCCTTCGCATACCGACTTCACCGTTCTCCGACGGGTTGTTCACCCCCGGCATGGCCCGATGGCCCTCATCCATTGCATTCCGAGGACGGGCCGCACCCACCAGATCCGCGTCCATCTTGCCCATTCCGGTCATCCCGTGGTTGGGGACAAAATCTACGGTCCCTCCGAGGAGTGCTACCTGGAGTTCATTGAGACCGGTTTCAGCGATCGTCTTCACGAGAGGCTCTGGCTACCGCGTCACGCCCTGCACTCCTGTTTCCTGGGGGTTTCCCTCTCGGAAACCGCGCATTCCTGGCAATCGCCCCTGCCGCACGATCTTGAAGATCTGCTTCGGGGTGGGTGAACGCTCTCCCCGAGACGGGATTAATAGAGAATTTTATCAGGAAATCAGGAATGGAGGAAACTTGGCAGGCAGGCTGGGATTGAGTGCCGAAGGAACCACGAAAAGCTCGAAATGAAGGAAGTCATTAGACTCCATTTTCCTTTCTCTCACCCCTCGGTATTTCGTGACTTTCGCGTTTTGTCATGCCCGGCCGTTGCTGCGCATCCGTTACGGCGTGGTCCTCGCTCAATTACTTCGTCTTCACCATCTTGGTGTACGCTCCAGTTCAGTTCTCAGGGTTCCATTGCAAAATCCGGGTTGATCGCCCCCACCGTGACGGGATTGACCTGACAAAAGCGCTCGAAAAACCCGGGTGATCTGAAAGACTTGTCAATCACCGCCATGGCCGCGCCCCGCTTCCCCTTTCTCCGATGGCTACCCTGGTTGCTTCTGGTGACCGGGTTGTTTGCTTTCTGGAAGATGAGAAGTTCCGCGGAACCCGAGACCTACATCACCGGCACGATCATCAGGGGGACCCTCGAGGATTCCGTCACGGCCACCGGCGTGCTGGAGGCCAGCCAGTATGTCGATATCGGGACGCAGGTTTCGGGCATCCTGAAAAAAATCGCCGTCCAGATAGGGCAGACCGTGAAGAAGGGGGATCTTCTCGCGCAGATCGACCCCACCCTATTCAGGGCGCAGGTGATCCAGGAACAGGCGAACCTGAAGGATCTCAATGCGAGACTGGTCTCCGCCGAGGCCACGCTCAAGCTTGCCGACCAGCGCTTCGAGCGGAACCGGAACCTCGTCAAGAGCGACGCCGTCAGCATCGACGAGGTCAATTTTTCGGAGGCTGAGTTCGAGCGGTCAAAGGCCGCCATCGACGCCATCAAAGCCCAGATCGAGAAGGCCCAGGGAAGCCTTGATGCCGCCACGGCGAACCTCGGATTCACGAAGATCAGCGCCCCGATCGACGGGACCGTCATCCAGATCCAGGCTCGCGAAGGGCAGACACTGAACGCCAACCAGACGGCCCCGATCATCTTCCGTCTGGCCGACATGGCCACCATGACCGTGAAGGCGCAGGTCTCCGAGGCCGATGTCCCGAGGATCCGCCCCGGGGCTTCGGTCTATTTCACCTCGCTTGGGGATCCCGACACGAAGCACGAGGGGAAGGTCCGCGGCATCGAGCCGAGCCCCACCACGACGAACCCCCCGATCTTTTACAACACCCTCTTCGATGTCCCGAATCCCGGATTGGCCCTCATGCCCTCGATGACCGCCCAGGTCTTTTTTCCGATGATGCGCCGGGACGATGTCCTGCTCATGCCGCTTGCCGCGATCGATTACGCGGCCCGCCGCCCCTCGTCCGGAAAACCATCTGCGAAAAAAACCGCCGCGGATGCCGGCACGAGGGTCTTCGTGCTGCGTGACGGAAAGCCGGTCGAGGTCTCCGTCGTCCTGGGAATGAAAAACCGCGTCACCGCCGAGGTGGTGTCGGGTCTCTCGGTCGGCGATCAGGTCATCACCGGCCCCATCGAAATGCGGCAGAAGGCCCGCCTGCGCTGATGGAGACCCCGGACGGAGCAGGGACGGGGAAGGCTCCCGCCATCCTCCTTCGGGGGATCGTGAAGGATTACGAATCGGGCGGCGCATCGACGCGCATTCTCCACGGCATCGACCTGAGGATTGATCAGGGTGAATTCGTCGCCATCGTCGGCCCCTCCGGATCGGGAAAGACCACGCTGATGAACATCCTTGGCCTGATGGATTCGCCGACGGCCGGATGTTTCGAACTTCAGGGGAGGGACGTTTCCAGGCTCACGCCCGATCAGCGCGCCGAGGCGCGGGGAAAGACGTTCGGTTTCATCTTCCAGCGCTACAACCTGCTGGCCAACGAGACGGCGGCCGAGAATGTCGGGTTGCCCGGCGCCTACATCGGGATGCCCTCCGGGAAACGCAGGGAGAGGGCTGTCAGCCTGCTGGAGGGACTGGGTCTCGGGCACCGCATCGCGAACAGGCCGCCGCAGCTCTCGGGCGGCGAACAGCAGCGTGTCGCCGTGGCGCGGGCGCTCATGAACGGCGGGGAGATCATCCTGGCCGACGAACCGACGGGCGCCCTCGACACGGCCCGAGGCCAGGAGTTGATGGCCCGGATCAGGGGACTTCACCGGCAGGGTCTCACCATCATCCTCATCACCCACGATCCGGGTGTGGCCGCACAGGCCGACCGCGTGATCCGAATTGTGGACGGCGCGATCATTTCCGATCAGCCGACGGAGCGCGCCGCCGAACAGCATATGCCGCCTCAGGAATCGGGTTCCGTTCCCCTGCTCCCTCAGGCTGCGAAGAGGGGGAGGATCGCCCTGCTTGCCGATGCCGCCGAGGCGCTCCGGATGGCTCTTCATGCTCTCCAGGCAAACAGCTTCCGCACCTTCCTCACCATGCTCGGCATCATCATCGGCGTCGCCTCGGTGGTCGTCATGCTGGCGATCGGCGAAGGATCCCGTCGTGACATGCAGAAATGGATGAGCCGCCTGGGAACCAACGTGCTGAGGATCGAACCGGGGGCAAAGATGTCGGCCTCAGGCGGCATCCTCACCCTTCAGGATGCCCGGGCGATCTCAGACATCACCCATGCCCAGGAGATTGTGCCGAGGGTCTTCTCGGCGCGTACCCTGCGCTATCGCGACAGGATCTACGCCTGCAGCGTGCTGGCCACGACCCCCTCCTTCATCAGGGCGGAGAACCGGGTGATGGTCCGGGGCGGTTTCTTCGACGAGCGGGACGAGGAGGCGAAGGCCCCCGTGGTCGTGCTGGGGATGAAGTCCTACCTTGAGCTTTTCCCCGACAGGACCGATCCGGTCGGCAAGAGGATCCTGATCGACGGAGCACCTTTCCTTGTCGTGGGCGTGATCACAGTAAGCGGCGGGAGCGCCGATGGGCGCGACCGTGAGGACGATGTCGCCATCATTCCGCTCTCCACCGGCGAGGCACGCATCTTCCGGAGCGTCCGCATCAACCAGATCAGCGTGACGGTCGATGATTTCAGGAACGTCGAGGCGGTGCAGGACGAGATCCGTTCCCGCCTTAACCGCCTCAGGCAGCAGGAGGACTTCAGGATCTTCAACCAGGCCGCGATGATCGAGGCGAACCGCAACACCCAGAACGCCTACCGCTTCCTCCTCGGCGCCGTCGGAGTTGTCTCCCTGCTCGTCGGCGGCATCGGCGTCATGAATATCATGCTGGTGAATGTCGTCGAGAGGACCCGGGAGATCGGGGTCCGCATGGCCTGCGGGGCGCGCAGTCGCGACATCCAGCTCCAGTTCCTCACCGAGGCCGTGATGGTCTGCCTGCTGGGGGGAGTGATCGGGGTGCTTCTCGGGATGCTGGTCTCCGAGTTAGTGACCATCGGGCAATCCAAGGCGGTCGTCACCCTCGCTCCCATCCTCCTCTCATTCGGGGCGGCCTTCACCACGGGGGTCCTGTTCGGTTTTTGGCCGGCCCGCAAGGCTTCGCGGCTTGATCCCGTGGTCGCACTCAGCTCGGAATAGGGATACCATGGCCCGCGCAATGACCAGACACTTCCCGTTGACGGCGCTGCTACTTGCCGTGATCGCGCCGGGTTGCTCCACGCCACGCAAGAAGGAGCCCGCTTCTCCCGTGGCCGTTCCCCGGGAATGGAAGGCCACGGGCCTCAAATCGCCGCTCGCCCCTTCCGGATGGCTCTCCACCTTCCGCGACCCGATGCTCGACTCCGTGGTGCGGGGCGTTCTCACCGACAACTACGACCTGAAGGCCGCGGCGGGCCGTCTTCAGGCGGCAGTCGCCAAATCCCGCGTCGTCACCGCGGATCTCTATCCCCAACTCGGGGTGACGGCAGGCGCGTCGGTCAACGACACCCCCATCTACAACGCCCAGTCGGTCAACTATCAGATCGATCCGGGCAATTGGAACTACACCGTCAACCTTGCCCTCAGCTGGGAACTGGATGTCTGGGGGCGCCTGAGATCCCTCTCCAAGGCTGCCAAGGCGGATGCCGCCTCCGCCGCATTCACCTACGAGGGAGCCCGCCTCTCGCTTGCCGGACAGGCGGCCAAGGGATGGTTCGCCGTGATCGAGAGCCGCGAGCAAGTCCGCATCGCCGAGGAGACGCTGACCAGCCTGCGCAAAACACGGGATCTGGCCAGGGCACGCTTCGAGAACGGCGCGGTCTCCGCCTTTGACGTGCGGCTCAGCAGTGCCGACGAGATCAACGCCGAGGCGAATCTTGTCCAGCGACGGCAGAACTACGCCGATGCCAAGCGCTCGCTCGAAACCCTGCTCGGCCGTTATCCCTCCGCCGAACTGGAAGACCGTCGCGCCTCCTTCCCCCGTATCATTCCGGAGGTTCCGGCCGGGCTCCCCTCGGAATTGCTCCTGCGCCGTCCCGATCTGCGCGCGGCCGACTGGACTCTCTTCGCATCGGAAAACCGTCTCTTCTCCGCCAGGACCGAGCGCCTTCCGAGGCTGGCCCTCACCTCCACGGCCGGGACGCCTTCGGTCCTGCTCCAGGATATCACCAACGACAGAAGCTTCCTCTACACGGTGGCGGCCAACCTCACGGCACCGATTCTCGACGGCGGCAGGATCTCAGGGAACGTGAAGTTCACCAAAGCGCAGCGCGACACCGCCGCGGCCGCCTACGCCCAGCAGGTGCTCACCGCATTCCGGGAAGTTGAGAACACGCTTTCCAACGAGGCCACGCTTGTCTCCCGCGAACGGCTCCAGGAGAAGGCGCTCGGGGAACTCCGCCTGGCCTACCAGATCGCCACCGTGCGATACAAATCCGGCCAGATCGACATCGTCTCGCTCCTTCAGGCTCAGCGAAGCATGCTGGCCGCCGAGAGTGTCCTGATGAACACGCGCCTCCTCAGGCTCAACAACCGGATCGATCTCTTCCTGGCGCTTGGGGAGAGCATCGGCCAGCGCACCCCCGCAATGCGCTTCCGCGACGAGGCCGTGCTCCTGCCCCTGCCGAAGGCGTAACGTGCCGGGTAGTTGGGAGTTGGGAGTTGGGAGGTGGGAGTTGGGCATCGAGGTAGGAAGGGACCCTCGACTCTCGACTCTTCACCTTCAGTCCTTGGAAACATCTGAATTCAGACTTCTGCCCACTGACATCTGTCGTGATCTTCCCCCATTACCGATTCCCTATACTCGACCTTCGACCTTCGACTCTCGACTCTCGACTCTCGACTCTCGACTCTCGACTCTCGACTCTCGACTCTCGACTCTCGACTCTCGACTCTCGACTCTCGACTGTCGATTGACGGCACTTGCCGCCCGGCAAGCGGTGCCGCCATTTGGGTCCCGCATCTGCGGAATCTACCGCGCCGCTTTTTTACTCGCTTGCTCCCGCAAGGCTCGCCCTTTGGGTTCATCTGCCGACTGCAGATGACTACAACTCGACCTTCCCAAGGCCTCGTTTGAGCGGCTTGGTTCGACTATCCCTGCCATCAAAACGGCATTTCCAGCGGATCGCGGCGCAAGAGTTCCCAGGCGAGTAGCTCCCTCTTGCGATCAAGTCCCCAACGGTAGCCGGTGAGCTTTCCCCTCGAGACCACGCGGTGACACGGAATGACCACCGCCAGCGGATTGGCTCCCACGGCCTGACCGACTGCACGGGCCGCTCCCGGACGGCCGATGGTGCGCGCGACCTCCCCATAGGTCATGGTCGAGGCGGCCGCGCTGCGCCGCAGGGATTCCCAGACGGCGAGTTGGAACGGAGTGCCGATGGCCATCACCGGCACCTCCTCCGGGTGCGCCCACACTGATTTCAGCAGGCGCTCCGATTCCGCCTCCTGCTTCAGGGATGTTGTCGGCCACTCGGCCTGCATGGCAGCAAGCGACTCCTCACGGTTCTCCGTGAATCGAAGGGAGAGAAGGGATGGTCCCGACCAGAGCGCCGCACAGTCACCGAAGGGACTCTGGCCGAAGCCATAGCTCAGTTCGCCGCCGTTCTTGATGGAACGAACCCTGGCATCATGCGGTGATAGCCAGAGATCCATGGAACCTCCCTCCCGGATTACTTCTCAGGTGCGATCCGGATCAGCACCTCATTCCGCCTCATGAACCACGGGGTCCAGGGGGGATTATAGTAGGCGAATAGCGGCGTGCCGGAGACGGCGAGATTCCTCGAAGCTGCCCAGGCGAGGAGTTTTTTCGCAGCGGCCTCACTGGCGGCGGGATTGCCCGATCCGGAGAAGCGGTAGGCGGCGTAGCGTGCCGCCGGCACTGTCTGAATCGTCACATCGGGATTGGAGGGTGCTGGCGCACCCTTTTCCGCGACCGCCTTGGGCACCACGAAGCTCATGGTGCCCGATTGGGCGCCGGTCATCAGGACGGGCGTTGTCATCGGGATCTTTTCCGCGCGGTCATTGCGGCCCTCGATGAACCGGAAGAGCTTCATGAAGGATCCATCCGCCCCGCGCTTCTGCATCGGCGTGGAGGCCAGCGTGAGGGAGGGGTAGTCGCGGATCTCGAAGGAGCCATCGGAGGAGACCGTCTTGTAGTCGGGGGATTCGTACGAGGCCATGAGGGAGGAGGGTAGAAGTGCCAGTAACAGGAGGGGGAAGAGACGCATGAATTCAGTTCACGACAGGAACGATGCGCCGTCAAAGGCATAAACACGGGTTGTGTAGTTGAGAAGGAACCATCGCAGAGATCCTCATTTCCCATCTTTCAATTTCAACTTTTTGATTTTTCTCAACTTTTCCGATTTTCCATAGGCCCTGAAATCAGGGGATTGACTATCTATCATACACAAATAGCATACATACATGCAAAGAATGCAACTACTCTTCCCTGACGAGATGATTGCCCGTCTCAAGGAGGTATCGCGCGAGGAGGAAAGGCCTGTGAGCGAGGTCATCCGACGCTCCATCGAGGAGTTCTTCATGCGCTACCCCAAGGGAAAGAAGCGGAAAATCACCGTTAACCACCTCGCCGGACATCTTGGGAAGATCAAAGTCAGCGCCGCCGACTTGCGAGAGGTTATCTACGGGGAGGATCGGTTTTGAAGAGCCTGGATACCAACATCCTTGTCTACGCACTCAACGCCGATTGCGGCGAGTTCCAGCGAGCAGCCGTAGCATTGCAATCCGCCTTGGATGACCCGCAGGATTGGATTATTGCCGACCAAGTCTATCTTGAACTCTACAAGGCCTTGAGAAACCCTCGCATCTTCGGAAAGCCGTACGGAGCTGAAGAGGCCTTTTCAAAAGTACAAATCCTCCGGGATGAATGCGGACTCCGTCGCTGTTGCTACGGGGATCAGGTCTGGGATCGGCTAGCGGGCAGGATTCAGAAGTCTGATTTTCCCTACCAGCGTACCCATGATGCGGTCTTGGCGGAAACACTGCTCAAGGCAGGCGTCCAGACCTTCCTTACTAGAAACATCAAGGACTTTGAGGGATATGGCTTCGCCTCCCTAGTCAATCCCATCGATGGGTGAGCCTTTAGCGGCCCCTGCCATGAACTTGACAACAACATGACGCCAACATCATATTGATGGCATGACGCGAACTCAGATCCAACTTCCAGAGCCCCTGTTTCATCAGATCAAGCGCATCGCGAGCGCAAGAGACTGGTCCGTTGCTGAGTTGATCCGGCGCGGAATGGAGGCCTATGTGAAGACCATCCCTGAAACTGAAATCAAGCAGGGATGGAAGATGCCGGTGCTTCGTGGAAGCGGCGGCCACCTAATCGATCCGGCATCCTTTCATCCCGAGTCTGACACAGCAGAGAAGCGCTATTTGGGACATCGCTGAGTGCTCTCCGCCGATACCAACATCTTCGTCCATGCGGCGGATCCGGACTCGCCGTTGCATGCAAAGGCCAGGAACTTCTTCGAAGCCTTGGAGCGATCGAAAGAGGAGTTTGTCCTTTGCGAACTCGTGCTGGTCGAGCTCTACATGCTGCTTCGCAATCCAGCCGTCTTTGCAAGACCTTACACCGCTTCGGAATCAGCGGGATACTGCAGAGCCCTCAGGCAGAACCCCTCCTGGAGATGCATCGACTATGATCCCGAGGTATCCAAGAACCTCTGGGCCTATGCAGCCGATACCAAAGCCGGATACCGGCACATCATCGACGCGCGCCTCGCCTTCACCCTCCAGCACCATGGAGTGGATCGATTTGCCACGGTGAATCAAAAAGATTTCAAGGGATATGGCTTCAAGGAAGTTTGGAACCCCTTGGGACTTGGAGTTTGAGATCTCTTCGCCTCGGTTATTTCCCCTTTGATGCCACTTACCACCCGGCAAGCCGTGGCGCCCTCCGGGCTACCTTCGGCAATACCGGAGCATGGGAATGCTCGGGATAGCCTACGCACAAGCGTAGCCTGAAAGGCGCTATTGAACGGCACCTTGCTACACAAGGCTGTGCCGCACCTTCGGTGTCATTCCTTGCGGAATGCTTCTCCGCGCATCACCCCAGAGGCTTGGTTCGCGGGAGCGAGAGCGGCAATACCGGAGCATGGGGATGCTCGGGATAGCCTACGCACAAGCGTAGCCTGAAAGGCGCTACTCGCGGGAGCGAGAGCGGCAATCTATCCGCGTCGCTTCCAAG
>JBEIJN010000056.1:0-15417 GCA_040380225.1 Verrucomicrobiia bacterium
CAAAGGATTGGGTCCGGAGAAGATTGTCAGCGTTACTCCTATCAAATCGGAGAATCACTTGACCGATTCACAATGGGGTCTGACGAATCCTTGCACGGGAGATGTTTCTAAGGAATCGCTGTCATTAGTCATAAAAACCCTACGCCTCTGCGTTTGCTTGCCCGGTCGTTGCTTCGCATCCGTTACGGCTGCGCGAGATTTCTTACCTTGTAATTGCGTCCAATAAAACCGAAACCGCTCTAGCCTTCAGTCTTCAGCCTAAACCGCTTCGGTCTTTCTGCCTTCGGTCTTTCTCCCCTCAGTGTCCTCCCTGCAGGACGATTTCGGTGATGACCGGCGGTTCGGGATCCTTGCCCGGGTAGATTTCCCCGATGCTCAGAGCGATGAAGTCCCCTTGATTGAGGGGAATCGTCTCGAAGTGGAAATCCTGCCACTTCCAGGTGTCGGCAAGCCTGAGGAGTGCGACCGGCTTTCCATTCACCGAGAGGGTCATTGTCTTGACCCGCGCATGGTTATGGAAGTCCTTCAGTGTCCCGATCATGCCGTTCGCGACTGAGAGACCGTAGAACGGGGTGTCGCGACATTCGGAAGGAAGGCTCTTGGGCAGGCGAAACGTGATCGTGGAGTTCCGCCAGTCCTGGGGTGCCATCCATCCGGTCATGGCATCGTCATCGCAGAGTTCGGGCGCAGGTTTTGCAGGTCTCCCGCCCACGGTTTCCCAGAAAAAGGCGCATCGCAGGGAGCACCCTCCCATGAAGTCCTGAAGCACAGGGTGGGTGACCTTCGCCTGGAGGACGGGTAAGTTCCCGGAGGGAGTGGCCCGGGCGTGGGCAGCGATCGCCAGGGCAAGCATCACCGGGCGAAGCGGCCACTTCATCATCCGGTTCTCCCTATGCCGCGCAGGATTTGCAGAAGCCGTAGAGGATGATTTCGTGGTCGGTTACCTGGAAGCCCTGAGGTGCCAGGCTCTTGAGTCCCCCTGCCACGCATTTCTGGAGGTCGAAGACCTGTCCGCAGTTGCGGCAATGAAAGTGATGGTGATGTCCCTTGTCGGTGCGTTCGTATCGCGGCGGTTGCCCCGGGATTTCGACGCAGCATACCTGCCCCTCTTCCTGAAGATTCTTCAGGGAGCGGTAGACGGTGGCGATCCCAAGGGAGGGAACCGCTTTGACGGCAAGCCGATGGATGTCATCCGGCAGAAGGGGGCCGGCCTGTTCCTCTAGGACGGCCTTGATGGCTTCCTTCTGGCGGGTTGTGCGTCGTTCGATGGCCAAGGCGTGACTATGCCCGGGAGGGTGCCTTATTTCAAGCCGTCGACGATGGTGCTGACATTATGCCTCATCATCGAGTCGTAGGTGGAGGCCTCGGTGTCGCCCAGTCCGTCGGAGTAGAGGACGCCTCCGGTGCGCGCTCCGGTCTCCGCGGCGATCTGATTCACGGCGCGGCTGTTCTCGATGCTCTCGAAGAAGACGGCCTTCACCCCCTGGCTCCTGATGACTCCGATGATCTCTTTGACGTGTTGCGAGGAGGCCTCCTCACTGGTGGAGATCCCCTTCACCGGCAGGATGGTGAAGCCGTAATCGCGGGCGAAGTATTGAAGCGCGTCGTGGGAGGTGACGAGTTTCCTCCGGGAGGAGGGAAGTTCGGCAACCTTGACCCGGCTCCAGCGTTGGAGCTCGTTCAAGGTGGCAAGGTACTCCTTCTCCCGACCCGCATAATAGCTCCGGTTCGCGGGATCCGCCTGTTCAAACCGATCGGTGACAAGGCGGGTGGCCCGCTTCATGTTCTCCACGCTGTGCCACCAGTGGGGATCCTCCACCTTGCGTCCCTCCTCGGTCATGGTGAGCGAAGGGACTGCCTCGCCCACATTCACGAACTTGCCCGTGACTCCGGCGGCCTCCTCGAGCTTGGTCAGGAATCCCTCCATTCCCTTCCCCGTGAAGAGGACGAGATCTGCCTTGGCCACCTTCTTCACATCCGAGGGGGTCGGCTCAAACTCATGGGGATCGATGCCCGGCTTGATGATCGCCTCGATCTTCACATGGGTCCCGCCGATGTTCTTTGCGAGATCGGTCGTGATGGTCGAGAGAGAGGCCACGGTGAGGTCGGCGCGGCCCGATGAGGATCCGAGAAAGAGCGCTGTGAGCAGCAGGGGAAGGGGGCGGAAGATTTTCATGAAGCTAATGAGAATAGATTAATGACAACGTGGAGCTCTATTGATAAAAGGTAATCACTATCAATCATCCCATGCAACACCCATCCTCACTCGATACAGCACTCGATAGCTCACTCCATGCCGCCGGGAATAAGAACCCGATGAGCCGCTTCACGGCGCTCTCACTGAGCATGGCCATGATCATGGCATTTGCTCCGGCGCGTGTTCATGCGTGCAGTTCATGCCCTAGCGGCAACACCGGAACGAGCTACAACTTCCCCAATGGCGTGGGGGGAATGGCCTGGATGCAGTACAACTTCGAGTCGCAGAGCCAGAACTACAGCGGCTTCAACAAGGCTCCCGCCGACGCCAACCATGACAAGCTGATCCAGACCTCCACGATGATGGCAGGCTTCCAGTATTTCTTTAATGAGAAGTGGGGCTTCCAGGTGCTGGTTCCCTCGGCCAACACCCTCTACCGCTATGCCCCGCACAGTGACGATCATTCCGGGGAGACCGCGGAGGAGCATGCAGATCATGCCGAGGAGGGGCACGACGAGGAACACCATGGAGAGAGTGTTGTCACCAAGCAGTGGTGGGCGATGGGCGATATCCGCCTGAACGCCATCTGGACGGGGCTCTCCAAGGATCAGTCCACCGGAATCAATCTGGGTGTGAAACTCCCCTCCGGAAACTGGACCGAACCCAATGTCGAGCGCTCCGTGCAGGTCGGTACCGGAAGTACCGACATCCTCTTCGGCTTCTACCATCGGCATCGCATCACGAGCGATGCGCTTTGGAGTTGGTATTCCCAGGCACAGTTGGATGCCCCGGTGATCTCGCAGGGAGGATACACCCCCGGCATCGCGGTGGATGTCGCGACGGGCGTCTACTACTCGGGACTGAGTCTCGGGAAAGTGAAGATCCGACCCATCGGTCAGGCGATCTTCACCACGGTGGGATCGGATTCGGGCTCCAATGCCTCCGGCCAGAACAACGGCTTCCAGCAACTCTCGCTCGCGCCGGGCATCGAGTTTGAAGTTCATCCCGTGCGTGTCTATGCGGATGTGGCCATGCCTGTCATGAACAACGTCTCCGGCAACCAGCTCATAGCTCCGGCCCAGGTGCGCGTGATCGCCAGCTACATGTTCTAGAACGGTTCAACAATCATCGGTTCCTTAGGAGTTCCGATCCGAGCGCAGGCTGGTCATCCCGGAGGGAAGCCGCTAAACGGAGTGCTTCCCATGAGGATCGTTCGGATCTTTTTCACACTCCTGATCGGTTTGGCGGCCCCGCTCCTTCATGCGGAGCAGCCGCCGATCCTGGATCCGGCGTTCAATCCCCTGCTGCGGGAGAAGATCGCCGGTGATCTCTACGGCTACAGACCCAAAGGAGAGGAAAATGGGGTCTCTCTCTTCGCGCAGTCGGTCACCGACATGCTCTGGAACACGGTCGGCGGCATCTCAGCCGGGAATGCCTGCGCCGGGTTGCTTCAGTTCGGAACGGAGATCGATCTGGGAAAGACGATTGGACTTCCCGGGGGGCGATTCAAGAACACCTGGTTCTGGCTCTACGGAGGCAATCCCTCCAACTACGTCGGCGACGTGAATTCGGTGAGCGGCATCGCGGGATCACCGGCTTTCCGTTGTTATGAGCTGTGGTATGAGCAAAATGTTCTGGAGGATGCCATTTCCCTGAGGGGAGGGTTGCTGGGGCTTGATGCCGAGTTTGGCTTCACCGACACGGAACTTCTCTTCCTCAACGGGACCGACGGCATGCCGGCACTGATGTCTCAGAATCTGGTCAACGGAGGACCCCAGTACCCCATGGCGACGCCGGGCATCAGGCTTGCTGTGAGACCGGTCTCTTGGCTCACCCTGCGTAGTTCCTTCTCCCAAGCCAATCCCTTTCAGCAGAACGAGAACCCTCATAATTTCAACTGGAACTTCGGCCCCTCCGGCGGACTCCTGAATATGAATGAGGCCGAGGCACGCTGGGAATCCCTCCTCAAGGATCGCAAGCTGCCCGGTGTGGCAAAGGCAGGCTTTTTCATTCAGTCGGGTCCGCCTCCTTCCCTCCCGGACCAATGGTCCTTCGGCCCGCCGACATCAGTGCAATACTGCTCTGGCTTCTACGGGATCATTGACCAGATGCTTTACCGTGCGGCGGGTCAGGATGAGGCACCCTCGAAAAACCCCGTTTTAGGAAAAGCAGTCTCCGACGGCAAAAGCACCGCTGGGGATGCTCCCGTGCGTGGTCTCAATTCCTGGTTGAGGCTCGGATTCTGCCCTCAGTCCTATAACCCGCTCTCGGTCTACACCGACGGGGGGCTTGTCTACACCGGGTTGATTCCGGGTCGCAAGGAAGACAAGACGGGTGTCGCCTTCTGTTTCGAGCAGATGAGCAGCAGCTACATGTCGCTCGGCAATGCGCAGGGGATCCCGGGGCCCTCCTTCGAGGCCGTGATCGAGTTCACCCACTCGTTCCGTATTGCCCCCGCGATCGCACTGCAACCCGATATCCAGTATGTCCTGCATCCCGGTGGAAGCCGCCAGAACGGCAACGCCCTGGTGGCGGGCTTCCGGGCAGTGGTGGATTTCTGAGCAAGGTGGCCCTAGGTATCAGCTGATCGCCGGATGGATCGCACGAGTTCGAAAATCTCCAGGACTTCGCGTCAAACGGGGAAGGGCAAGGAACCTCACTTTCTTTTTTGAGGCTTCGAGGAGGGGGGGCTCTTTGACGTTCCATGGCAACCACTGCAGAGACCGGTTAACTGCAGGGAGTGACGGATATCGTGGAAACCTAGATCAAGAGCCATCTTTTCAAGCGGTGCTATCATGCACTCCTCAAGGCAGACGGCGGCATTGCACCTTCTGCAGATCACATGGTGGTGGTGGTGCGACGGTTCCTCGGGAAGATAGAGCTTCTTGCCTTTGACAATCATGCACTGGAGGAGTCCCGCCTCATCCAGAGAGTCAAGGATCCGGTAAATGGTCGCCCGGTCGCAGACTTCACCGCCTACAAGGGAATGAATCTCTTCCGCTGAAGCGGCTGACTTCACTTTCCCAAGAACGGAAAGCACGGCCCTGCGTCCGGGGGTCGACTTCAATCCGGCCCTCTTGAGTGGATTCTCCTTCTGGGGATGTGTGTGCCTCACACCCGAATTTATGCACGCAAAGCGATTGCGCCACGAGTAAGAAAAATTACTTCAGACGCGACAAATCGCATTGACGTATTGTCGCGCGTGCTGATAGAAGCATTACATGAATTTGCAAGCGAGCTCAAGATCGGCCGGCTTCACGCTGGTGGAACTGCTCGTCGTGGTGGGTATCATTGGTGTCCTGACAGCTGTCGCGGTTCCGGCAGCGCTGGGTGCGCGTTCCCGTGCCAACAGTAGTAAGGATCTCTCCAACATGCGGCAGATCGGCCAGGGGTTGGCACTTTATGCAGGAGAGAATGATGGAAAACTCCCTCCCTCCTCCTGTTTTCTCGAAACCGAGGAGGAGATGCAGCGCAGTTGGATCAATGCCCTCAAGGCTTACTTGGGGGAAAGATATGAAGAGTTGAGAATTTCACCATCCGATCCCTTTCAGGCGACCCGCCGCCAGTTTCAGAACACGAGTTATGTGATCAACGACGAGGTCGATACAAGGATGTCCATCATGCAACGGATCGACGCGCCATCCCGACGCATCCTTCTCTTTCTGGCATCCGACAGCAAGGATCCCCGCGGACAGGAGGATCATATTCACGGTGCTGTCATGGGTTCCTGGAACAGGATGCTGAGAGAAATCAAACCCGATGCCTATTCCGGCAGCAAGGGCAACAGGTCCCAGGGCTCGTCCCCTTACCTTTTCGCTGATTTTCATGCGGAGATTATCCCGGCGGCCCAGATCAAGACTCTCGCAGACAGGGGCATCAATATCGCTCGAGCCCCAGTGACCAACTGAGACCTCGGGCAACCATCTTCAACGCAGATACCAAACCACAACACATACACCATCCCGCAACCATGAAAAACAACCTGAAACACCTCCTCACGATCGGCCTTCTTGCCGCATCACTCGGATCAACCCAATCTCTCAAGGCTGGCCCGATCACAACAATCTCCAGCGGCCATACCGACATATTCGAGGCCGAATATGAAATCATCGGGGGAATCCCCAGCGTTCACCTAGGGGTGCATACGGATGACGGTCACTACGAGCCGGGCGATGTCATCCTGGAGGTTGGAAATGCCGCCTACACCAATACGGCTGCGTTTAGTCCTTCCATTGTCAGTCTCCTTGGAAGCAATGCATGGATTCTGCCTGTTGATCTTGAGGAAGCGGCTGCACTTGGAGTGATTGAGGCGGGCGTAGCCAAGACCGGCTTCAATGGTGCTGCTACCTTCACCATGCTTGGAGCGGGTCCGAATAACCCCGGCAACTTCGCGCTCTTCACATCCGGCAGCTCCATCCGTCTCTCCTCCACCGGAGACACAGTGGAAACAAACAGCTTCAGCACCACGGCCGGTCACATTCACTACAACTGGGGATTCTCCGCCCCCGGCATCTACACCTTCGATATGCAGGCCACTTACGGGGGGGTGCAAAGCGCCGTCGAGACCTACACGTTCAATGTCGTTCCCGAGCCATCGACCTATGCCCTGCTTGGCGCAGGAGCCACAATTCTCCTGATGGCCCGCTACGGATCTCTCCGACGTCGCGCCTGATATTTCAACGGACGATATCTCCCAAGACGGCATTGCAGTTTGCTTGGGAGATATCGTTTTCCTAATCGTTCGGACAGGGATGAGCACGATGGTTGTCAATTCGGATACCCCCACTTCCCGGCTATGGGGCATTCTGCGCGATCTCACCGACGGTCTGGCCCAGCAGATGTACTTCTGGGGGTGTGATGTGACCCACCCCGGGGGGAACGGACTGAGGAGGGCGGGGCTTGAGCGGATCGCGCGACTCGATTCGGGGGGCGAGGGGGGAGGCGAGGGGACAAGCCGCTATCATATCGGGAGGGAAGGGGGACGGATCGAGTTGCACGGCTTCTGCGCAGGATGGAGGCCGCACGATCCCGAAGCCGAGGGAGCGCTCTACATCCGCAGGGAACACAGGATATTCATGACTTCCGGGGAAACGAATCCGGGGCGCTATGACATGCGGCGACTGAGGAGCGGCGCCGCCGGTGAGATCCTCTCGACGATGGGACCGTTCCTGCGCTGGTGGGCAGACTACGAGGAGTGGGCGGCGGAGACCTTCGGGAGCGACTGGCGCCAGACGTGCTGGCGCGGATACCTGAAGCTGCGCCCGCACCGGCCGTGGTTTCCTCCGGGTGAGGGGCTTCAGTGGCTGCGGGGGTTCATCGCCGTACCGTGTACCGCGGAGCGACCCCGCAATATCCTCAGGAGCCGAAGGCCGGCCGGGCTCCCCTTTCATTCACGACGAACCCAACCTTTCTCATGAAAACAAACACCATCAACCGGCGTCTCCCCGTCACCGTCCTCTCGGGATTCCTGGGAGCCGGCAAGACCACCCTGCTCAACAACATCCTCAACAACCGCGAGGGGAGGCGCGTCGCCGTGATTGTCAACGACATGAGCGAGGTGAATATCGACGCGGAGCTGGTCCGTGACGGCGGGGCCCAACTCAGCCGCACCGAGGAGAAGCTTGTGGAGATGTCCAACGGCTGCATCTGCTGCACGCTGCGCGATGATTTGCTCAAGGAGGTGGCGCGTCTCGCCGACGAGGGGCGGTTCGACTATCTCCTGATCGAGTCGACGGGCATCTCCGAGCCGCTCCCGGTGGCGCAGACCTTCACCTTCACGGACGAGGGGGGCAGAAGCCTGCAGGAACTGACGCGTCTCGACACGATGGTGACGGTTGTGGATGCCGCCAACTTCCTGACGCATTACGAGGGTTCGGAAACACTTCTCGACAGGGAGATCGCGCTCGGGGAGGGGGATGAGCGCTCGATTTCCGACCTCTTTGCCGACCAGGTGGAGTTCGCCGATGTCATCGTGATCAACAAGACCGATCTTGTCGGCGCGGAGGAGCTCGCGGAACTGCGGGCGATCCTGCGGAAACTCAATCCCGAGGCCACGATCATCGACGCGGAGAGGGGGCGCGCGCCACTGGATCAACTCCTGGACACAGGGCTCTTCGACATGGAGAAGGCGCAAGCCTCGGCAGGGTGGCTCCGCGAGCTGAACAACGAGCACACGCCGGAGACCGAGGAATACGGGATCGGCAGTTTTGTCTTCCGGGCAAGGAGACCGTTCCACCCGAAGCGATACTGGGATTTCATCCATACCGAATGGGGCGGGCTTCTCCGATCCAAGGGGTATTTCTGGCTGGCGACGCGCCACGACATCGTGGGGCTCTGGTCCCAGGCCGGGGGGTCGGCGGAATACCGTCCCGTGGCGCAATGGTGGGCTGCGGCGCCAGAGGGCAGCCTTCCTGAGGAAGAAGAGTCACGGATGGAGATCACAAGGGAGTGGAGGGAGCCCTATGGCGACCGACGCCAGGAACTTGTCTTCATCGGCCAGGATCTCCCCAGGGAGAAGATGCTCGAAGAGTTGGAACAGTGCCTTCTCACACGCGAGGAGATGGAGGCCGGGCCGAACGGTTGGAAACTCCTGCTCGAGGATCCCTTCCCCGCCTGGACCGCTCCCGAGGCCGGGAGTGAGGGAACCGGGGAGGGCGCTCCCGACTGATTTTCATGGTCGGAAGGCCCCGTCCGGAAACGGACGGGGTTTTTTCCCAACTTATCTCGCGGATGGATGTCACTTTTTTCACCGGCTTTCTGGGTTCCGGAAAGACCACCACGCTCAAGCGCCTGCTTCGGGAGCACGGCGGGGGGAGGTCGTTCGGCGTCATCGTCAATGACCTGAGTGAACTGGAGGTCGATGGCGAACTCATCGGCATGGAGGAGCGCGTCTCCGTGAAGAACGGCACGCTGGCCCTCCTCAACAACGGGTCGATCTCCGGGGAGAAACTCGGATCATTTGCCGGGGAGGTCGCCCGGATGAAGCAAGGGGGGATCCGTCATCTCCTCGTGGAGGCCTCGGGGGCCTCGCATCCCGCCGCAGTGATCGATGCAATCCGGTCCGTGGCCGGAACGACACTGCGCGCAGTGATCGCGATGGTCGATGCCCGTGCCCTTCTGCATGATCACGGAGGGGGTCTCGACCTCGTGGAGCGGTTGACTTTCCCAACGGAGGATGACCCGTGTGCCGCCGATCTTCTGGCATCACAGCTCCAATCAGCCAGCGTGATCGCCCTGACCAAGGCGGATCTCGTTCCCGAGTCGGAACTGGAGAGACTCCTGAGATCCCTGCACGCCATCAATCCCACGGCCACCCTGACTGCCTGTGTCTACGGGAAGCTCGATGCGCGCCTGATTCTCGAGTCGGCGCCTTACCGGGGAGGTGTCGTGGAGCAAAGGCCGGATCAGGGTGGCGCTCAACGCTACGATATCGGCACGACTGTGGTGAGAAATTCCCGTCCGCTTCATCCGCAGCGATTTCACACCCTTTACCGCGACCGCCTTGGTTTGGGGATCTTCCGGAGCAAGGGTTTCATCTGGTTTGCCAGCCGCCCGGCCGATGTCCTTCTCTGGAACCAGGCGGGAGGGGCCATGGGGCTTGAATGGCTCGCCACATGGAGGATAGCGATCCTGCAGGGAGAGGGCGGCGTTCCTCTCCTGCAGGAGG
Organism: Verrucomicrobiia bacterium; assembly: GCA_040380225.1. GTDB lineage: Bacteria > Verrucomicrobiota > Verrucomicrobiia > Chthoniobacterales > UBA6821 > UBA6821. The sequence goes on from JBEIJN010000056.1 coordinate 9,864, forward strand.
AGAAAGAGCACCTCCACAAAGTCCTTGAGGGAAGTGATCCCCTCTTCGGTGACCGCGGCAACGAACTCACGGTCATCGGGCACGCGATGGATCGCGCGGTGTTCTGCCGGGAGCTTGAGGAATGCTTCTGCACGGATGAGGAGGTGGAACACTGGCGACAAGGTGACTCCTTTCCCGATCCCTGGCCGACCCGTATCAGGGAAACCTGAGGTCAACGGGTTGGCGCGGAAGGAATCAGAGAGCGGTGGATTTCTGAGGAGGAGGGGATATAGTCGATCTCCAATGGATCCGGAACCGCTCATTACAGAGAACCCCCGCGATGCGGAGGCGGTCCGCGATTTCTTCAACGGATGGAACCTCTATCGCCGGATCGTCGAGAACGATTATCTCTGCCACGACTCGGTCAGGCAGGCGCTCTCGGGTTGGCTGGACGGGTTGGAGCGGCCCTTCAGCTTCCTGGACCTCGGATGCGGGGATGCCGCTTTCAGCACCGGGATCCTGAAGGGGAGGAACCTCGCCTCCTACACCGGGATGGATCTCTCTCCCGTCGCGCTCGATCTGGCGCGGGGGAATACCCGGCAGATCGCCGCCCCTGTTTCGCTGGTGCACGGGGATTTCGTGACGGAGATCGGGACGCTGCCCGCAAGCTACGACGTGATCTATCTCGGCCTCTCGCTCCACCATCTCTCCCGCACGGAGAAGGAATTCTTCTTCGGTGAGTTGCGGCGCAGGACCGCCCCGGGCGGCGCGCTTCTGGTCTACGATCCCATCCTCTCGCCCGGCGAGGTGCGCGATGTCTTTATGGGACGCTGGGTCGATCACGCGAAGTGGACGTGGAAAGCCCTCACGATCGAGGAAATCGACGGCGCCGTGGAGCATGTCACGACGGCCGATTTCCCCGAAGAGATCGGCACGCTCAACCGCATGGCCGTCGGCGCGGGATTCCGACCCGCGGAGGTGCTTTTCACGGACCGGAGTGATTTCTACGCCCTGATGGCGTTTCATGTAGAGTAGTACTCCGTCACCGAACTTGCGGGCAGGCCGGGAACGTGTCAAAGAATCTGGGATGTTCCGCCCGTGCTCCCGCCGCTTGCCGCTTTTGTTGGCGGTATTTCTCACCGGGATGCTGCTTCCGCTCAACGCGGCACCGGAGACAAAGAAGACACCTCCCCCGCAGGCGACGAAGGGCAACGCCCCCGAGGTCGTCGAAGTCGGTGTCTGGCCAACGGTCATCTACAACCTGGATGTCCATTCGAACACCTTCTACATGACCGCCTATGTGTGGTTCATCTGGAGAGGGGAGATCGATCCCACCCAGACGGTGGAATTCACCAACAATGTCGAGAGTTGGGGCCTCACCAAGATGAAGACCTATCCCAAGCCGATCACCTTTCCCGACGGCAGGCATTACCAGTCGATGAGGATCGAGGGACGCTTCTTCCAACCCTTCAGTCTGCTCCGCTTTCCGCTTGAGAATCACACGGTTTCGCTCTCGATCGAGGACAACACGTACGCCGCCGACAAGTTGCTTTATCGCTTCGACCAGAGACACTCGGGGCTGGACTCCGGGTTGACTATTCCGGGATGGACGGTGCAATCATGGAAAGGACGCGAGGGGGTGCACCACTACGCGAGCAACATGGGCGATGAGACGGTCGGCAGCGACTCCTCGGATTACGGGACCATCCTCTTCGAGGTCAAGGTGACCCGCCCCGTGAACTTCTTCATCTGGAAGATGCTCCTCCCGCTCATCATCATCATGGTGGCCTGCTGGACGGCTCTCCTGCTCCATCCCTCGCAACTGGCCTCCCGGGCCGCCATGACGGGCACGGCATTGCTCACCACCGTCTTCATGCAGCAGGGCTACACGTCCAATCTGCCCGAAGTGAACTACCTCGTCCTGATGGACAAGATTTACGTGGTGGTCTACCTGCTGATCATTCTCTCGCTGGTGCAGGTGGTGATCCAGGGAGCCATGGAGAAGAAACACTTGCTGGATGATTTCAGGAAAGCGCAGTTGATCGATAAAACGAGCGTGGTGTTGCAGGCCATGGTCTTCATGATCGCGCTCTGGGTAATCATTGTGACGACGTATTGAAAGGATGTGGACGGGTGATCAGAAAAAGGTGATGGGCCCGCTTCCATGCGTCATCGCGAATATCAAACGAAAGTGTTTCGTCGCCCTCTCATGCACATAGCAATTCGAAAATCATGAGCCGTTCCGATTCCATTCCAATCATCACAAGCCTGCCTGAGGAACGGCCTTCGAAGCGGCCGTTCCACCTCATGACCAAGCCCATCGGTCCGATCTGCAATCTCGACTGCGAATACTGTTTCTACCTCGAGAAAGAAAAACTCTATCCCGGCGGCAATAACTTCAAAATGCGCGACGATGTGCTGGAGACCTACATCCAGCGCTACATCGCTTCGCAGTCCACGCCGGAGGTCACCTTCGCCTGGCAGGGGGGCGAGCCGACACTGCTCGGCGTCCCGTATTTCCGTCGTGTCGTGGAGCTTCAGCAAAAACACGCGGGGGGCAGGAAAATCTCAAACAGCATCCAGACCAACGGCACGCTGCTCGACGATGAATGGTGCGCATTTCTCACGCAGCATGGCTTCCTTGTCGGCATCAGCGTTGATGGACCGGCACACCTGCACGACGCCTACCGCGTGGATAAAAAGCAGCGCCCCACTTTCGATCGCGTGATGCTCGGGCTGGATTTGCTGAAGAAACACGGCACCGAGTTCAACACCCTTACCGTCGTCAATGCCCGCAACTCGAAGCATCCGCTGGAAGTCTATCGCTTTCTCAAGGAAATCGGCAGCAGCTACATCCAGTTCATCCCGCTGGTCGAGCGGACGGCGGATGCCGCCGCCCATGCGCAGAATCTCGATCTCGCCGCGCCGACCGATGGAGAGTTCTCCGAATCCCCGGTGACCCCTTGGAGCGTGCAGGCCGCGCAGTATGGCGAGTTTCTCTGCGCCATTTTTGACGAATGGGTGCGGCAGGATGTGGGCCGTCATTTCGTGCAGATATTCGATGTGGCGCTTGGCAACTGGGTCGGAGCCGGATCAGGCCTCTGCGTCTTCTCCGAAAACTGCGGCTCGGCGCTGGCCATCGAGCACAACGGCGACCTCTACTCCTGCGACCATTATGTGTATCCGCAATACCGCCTCGGAAACCTCATGAATCAGTCGCTCGGCGAGATGGTGCAGTCCCCGCAGCAGATTCAGTTTGGAAATAACAAGTCGGCCACACTGCCCAAGTATTGCCGCGAGTGCGAGGTGCGCTTCGCCTGCCATGGCGAATGCCCGAAGCACCGCTTCATCCGCACTCCGGAGGGCGAGCCCGGCCTGAACTACCTTTGCGCGGCCTACAAACGCTTTTTCAATCACGCCGGTCCCTACATGAAAACCATGGGCGAATTGCTGCGCCGTCGGGTCGCCCCGGCACAAATCATGGGCATCCTCGCCCGTAGTGAACAAAAGGATCGATGGAACTCCGCCGGACGCAACGACCCGTGCCCCTGTGGCAGCAGAAAGAAACGAAAACACTGCCACCCTGAGGTCGGGTGATCAGCCGTCACCGAAGTCTCATCGGATCCGTAGCAAATCTTCATTGATATCCGACATCGGTGTCGTAACCATCAACGTGTTGATGAAACCGAATGTGATCATGGTCCTCGCCGACCAACTCCACGCGGGTTGGATGGGATGCGCCGGGCATCCGCAGGCGTTGACCCCGGAATTCGACACCTTTGCGGCATCCGGCATGCGGTTTGAAAAAGCCTACTGCCAAAACCCGATCTGCACCCCGAGCCGTGTGAGCATTCTGTCCGGACAATACGCGCAGAATCATGGCTACTACGGTCTGTCGGGCCCGGCACCTCTTGGTATGGACAATCTCTTTCGTCACTTCCGCCGCCACGGCTACCGCACGGCGGCCTACGGCAAGCTCCATCTCCCGGAATCCCCGCGAAACTGGATCGCCGACGATGTGGATGAGTTCGGCGACAGTTACGAATCGGCCGACGGCAACTGCGCAACCTCGGAATTTCTAAGCGGACTCGATGCCAAGGGCCTTCGTAAGCAGGAGGACAGCTGGCACAACACCACCGGATATTACAGTCCCAACACCATCCCGATGGATGCCCGGCCCTCGGCCTTGCCGTTTGAGGAGACGCAGGAGATGTGGTGCGCCAAGAAGGCCATGGCTTTCATGAGTCAGGCGGATGAGCGCCCCTTCTGCATGCAGATCGCTTTCCAGAAACCGCACCACCCGCTCTTCCCCAACGAGCGGTTCTGGAATCTCTACCCGGAGGATCTGGCCTTGCCGTCGCATTGGGATGCGGAGGCCGGTGAGCGTCCCCCGCACTTTCAAAATGTGAAGGCCGGTGCCCGGAACATGAAACCGGAGTTTGGCGAACCGGGCGAGAGCTTTGAGGATTTCCTCCGCCGATCCTGGCGGGGCACGCTGGCCTGCGTCAGTCAGATCGACCATGTCTTCGGCCTGCTGCTTCGTTTTCTCAAAGAGCGCGGTCTGGATAAAAACACGATCGTCATACTCGGCAGCGATCATGGCGCCTACCACGGGCATTTCGGCCTGATGGAAAAAGCTCCCGGGATCTGCTCCGACGCCGTCTGCCGCGTGCCCATGATCTGGAAGGTGCCCGGAGTCACGCCGGAGGGAAGTGTGTGTTCGCAACTCGTGGAGAATATCGACATGGCTCCCACGCTCGCAAAGTTGTGCGGATTGCCGGACTTCGATTCCGCCGACGGACTCGACATCACGCCGCTGCTCAAGAACGAAGGTCGCGCGATTCACGAAATCGCCCTCACCGAAAATGTCTGGAGCAAATCCATCCGGTGGAAAAACTGGCGCTTCGTTCACTACTCAGGCCGGATGTTTGAGGAAGGCGATTTCGGCGAACTCTACAACCTCGAGGAAGATCCCTGGGAGTCGTGCAATCTCTACTCCGACCCGCAGCATCAGGACCTCGTCGCCTCCCTGCGCCGGCGTCTGCTCGAGCACCTGATCGAAACCCGCCGCACCGTCACGACTCATGTCACGGTCAAAAACGAGCCCGGTCGTGACTGCGACCCCGGAGCCCGATTCACCTATCCCGTCTGCGACGACGGCACCGCACCGAATCCGGCGCAAGCTCGCAATCGGGAAACTCTGAACAAGAACTATCTGTAGGGCCATGCGCATCCTCTACATCGACATCGACTCCCTGCGTCCCGACCATCTCGGATGCTACGGCTACCACCGCAACACCTCGCCACACATTGACGCCCTCGCCCGCGAGTCCGTCCGTTTCACCAATTGCTACACCTCCGACGCCCCCTGCCTGCCGTCGCGCACCGCGCTTTACACGGGGATGTTCGGCATCCACAGCGGTGTGGTCGGCCACGGTGGCACCGCAGCGGATCCTTTCATCGAGGGATACGGCCGCAATTTCCGGGATCGGATCGAATTGCACGCACTCCCAGCTCAGCTCCAGAACGCCGGCTTCCACACCGCCCAGATCAGTCCCTTCGGACAACGCCACGC
>JBEIJN010000057.1:0-12470 GCA_040380225.1 Verrucomicrobiia bacterium
AACGAACGCGGCGCCCAGCGCCTGAGCCTCGAACAACTCCAGAAATGGGAAGCTTTGAAATACGGCATGTTCATCCACTACGGCATGAGCACCTACACCGGCTCGGAACTTCCAGACGGTAGCCATCCCTCCACGCTCTACGCGCCCGACAAGCTCGATGTGGACCAATGGATCTCGGTCGCCCGTGATGCCGGCATGAAGTATGCCGTGCTTACCACCAAGCATGTCGCCGGTCACTGCCTCTGGCCAACCAAGCACAACGACTACCATGTCGGAACCAGCGGCAACAAAACCGACGTCGTCGAAGCCTTCGTGAATGCCTGCGAAAAACGCGGTGTGCTGCCGGGTTTCTATTACTGCTCGTGGGACAACCACAACAAATTTGGTTCACGGACCTATTCCGACACCGCCGCCGATGAGCGCGCCTTGTATCCCGAGAGGGTGTCCTTGGCGTTCACCACCCGGGAGTATCAGGATTTTCAAACCGCGCAGATCGAAGAACTGCTCACCAACTACGGCAAGGTCGTCGAAGTCTGGATCGATATTCCCGTCGTTTTGCCGCGTTTCTACCGCCAGGAACTCTACAATCAAATCTCCAACCTCCAACCCGGGGCGGTGATCATGATGAACAACGGCATCAGCGACGGATCCAACTACCCGGTCGACAAGGCCTGGCCGGCCGACATCATCGCCATCGAACGCTTCCTACCCAACAGCCACACCGGCCATGTGAAATGGCGCGAGATCGAGGGCAAAAAGTATTACATGCCCGGCGAAGTCTGTGACCCTATCGGACGCGAATGGTTCTTTACCGAGGATGACCAACCCCGCAGCGACGAGGAGTTGCTAGGCATGTATCTGGTCAGCATCAGCCGCGGCACGAACCTCCTGCTCGATGTCGGCCCCGACAAGCACGGCCTGATCCCGCAGAAATATGTGGGTGCCCTGCAACGGCTCCGTGCCAATCTCGACAAGCTTGGCTTGGCCTGAAGCCTCACACCGGGTTTAGATTCCAGCATGAAACGCTACGGCTCGATGATCAGGCTCCGCCCGGAAAAATATGAGGAATACAAACGGCTGCACGCCGCCGCTTGGCCTGAAATCCTGGCAAAGATCACCGAGTGCGGGATCCGCAACTACTCAATCTATCACAAGGACGGATTCCTGTTTTCCTACTTCGAGTATGTGGGAAAGGACTTCGATGCCGACATGGCGCTGATGGCTGCAGATCCGCGCACGCAAGAATGGTGGGCCGTCTGCAAGCCATGCCAGGAGCCACTCGAATCGCGCCAACCCGGCGAATGGTGGGCCGACATGGAAGAGCTCTTCCATCACGATTAGGGAACTTCCCTAGAAACCCGGGATCAATACTGCGGCGGGGTGATGAGCCGCACCGCGGGGTCGGTCCACCGCTTGTCGGGATAGATGAGGGGTGCGTTCGTTGAGATGACGGTGGCGCCGGTGAGGACGAACTCCGGGTAGAAGCTGTCGCTGGCAGGCTCATAGACCTTCTCGCCGGAGAAATAGCCGGTGAGCCGGTACTCATGGTTGTTGTCGGAGCCGATGGCGTTGCGCTCCCGGTCGGGCGCGAGTTTCTTCTGCTCGTTGAACATGACAAGCTGTGACTGCTTCCAGGGTTCACCCGGCTTCCTGACCCAGCCCCACATCTTGTAATCGACCTTGTAGAAGCGGCGCCCGATGTAATAGGGGCCCGGCTTCTCGCCGGCAATGGCCGCGGAAAGTGCCTCGCGGTCCTGCGGGGTCTGGTAAACGATCGGCGCCTCGCAGCCCGCAAGGAGAAAGGCGCAGGTAATCAGGGCGGGAAGGAGTCTTTTCACGGGAGGTCTCGGAGGATGGGTGTCAGGAGTTTCGCGAGGGAGGTTTCGTCGTCCGGATCGATTCCGGCCGGGGCTTCCGCAAGATGCCAGGTCTCCGGATGGGAGGTGCTTTCGCCGGGCTGAAGGGTTGCCAAGGGGCCGAGCGACTCGATCTCGAGCATGTCGGCGTTGGTGAATGTCTCGAAGTTGCAGCCGCCGTCGGGATAGGGGGCCCCCTTCACCAGTGGGAATGTCTTGAGGAAAAGATCCTCCCCAAGCAGGTATCCGATCCAGCGTTCCCCGTGCGCCAAGCCGATCTTGGTCGGGGTTCCATCCGCCTGCTGTCGCAGCAGGAAGTAGGAACGGCCGAATTTCCACCGACGATCGCTCAGATCCGTGTAGGGCCAGAGAACCGCGGTACGGTTGGGCAGAAGGTCGCGCGGATGCTCGCCGAGGGGAGGTTGGGGGATGATCTCCGTGCCTCCGGGGGCCATCACGGTGAGGGCCCATGTGGCTAGGGTGATCGGGGTGGAGCCCTCGTTGGTGATCGAGTGGAGGAGGTCGACGCGGGATCCCTTGTCCGCCAAGTTGATCGAGAGATCCTTCCGAAGGGGGTGAGGGGATGCCATGCGGCTGGAGATCACGACGCGGCCATCCCCTTCACTCACCCAGGAGACGGGTTCGTTGTCGAGGTGGTAACTGAGCAACTCGTCCTCCGGGGCGATCCAAAGCCGGTGCCCTCCGCGGATCATCCATTCCTTCTCACCGCAGCCGCCGAGTTGTTCCTGGTAGTTTTTGAGGACGTTGGCTCCCCCGGGCCTACGGTAGGAGAGGATCCTGGGTCCGACATCAAGGGTGACAATCAGCTCGGCCTCCGCGTTGGAAAGCCGGAGGCAGTTGTTCCATCCTCCGAACGGGACGGTTTCGGGAGTCATCGGGGAGGAGAGCCCTTCGGATCAGACCGAGACGCGCATCGGCATAAGCACGTAGAGGAAGCGCTGGGCCGAGTTGATCTTGATCACACCGGGGCTCATCTCGTCGATCAGTTCGAGGGCGATGGTGTCGTCGGAGAGGTTGCGGAGCGGGTCGATGAGGAACTCGGGATTGAAGGCGATCGAGAGGTCGCGGCCCTTGTAGGCGACGGCCAGCGACTCCTTTGCCTCTCCGATCTCCGGGGTGTTGGAGGTGATGTCGAGGTTGTTCTTGGTGAAGTTCAGGCGGACCGATCCGCTCTTGTCGCTACTGAGCAGGGAGACGCGGCGGGTCGATTGGAGCAGGGTCTCACGCTCGAGGGAGACGCGCTCCTTGGCCTCGCCCGGGATGACCTGGCGGTAGTTCGGATAGGTGCCGTCGACGAGCTTGGTGGCGAGCACCGTGGTGCCGAGGTCGAAGGCGACGAGGTTGTCGCCAACGTGGAGGCGGACTTCCTTGTCGTCCAACAGGAGGCGCTGGAGTTCGTTGATCGCCTTGGTGGGGACGATGAAGTCGCGCTCGTGACCCTCGGGATACTTGATCTCGCCGAGTTCCGCATCGCAGAGGGCGAGGCGGCGTCCGTCCGTGGCGACCAGGGTGAGCCTCCCGTCACGGAAGGAGAAGAGGATGCCGTTGAGGACGTAGCGCGTCTCGTCGAGCGAGATCGCGTAGGAGGTTTTCTTGAGCCCGTCCTTGAGCTCGGACTGCTTCATGGAGAAGCCGCGCTTTTCCTCCAGCGAGGGGAAGGCGGGGTATTCTTCCTTGGGAAGACCGAAAACCTTGAAGAAGCTGGGGCCGCTGCGGATGGAGGTGATGTTGCGGGAATCGGACTCGAGTTCGATCTCCTCAGAGGGAAGTTCACGGATGATCGAGAAAAGACGCTTGGCCGGCAGGGTGGTGGAGCCTGCCTTCTCGACGGTCGCGGGTGTCTCGGTGCGGACGCTGACTTCGAGATCGGTCGCCGTGAGTTGGATGCCGTTCTCCGTGGTCTCCAGAAGGACATTGGAGAGGACGGGAAGGGTGACCTTGTTGGAGACGATGTTCTGGATGCGCTGTAGTCCGTCGAGGAGCGCTTGCTTGGTGACCGTGAATTTCATGGAAGATTGGGTGGATGGCTGAATGCCATCTCAAGCATCTCTGGATAGATTCTCAGAGGGGTGCTGTCAAAGCGATTCTCCCCCAAAACAGGGGGCCGACCACTACCGCTGGAGTTGCTGGTCGAGGAGACGCACCAGATGTCGGGTCTTCGGGTCCTCCTCCATCCGCTGCTTCACCAGCTTGCAGGCGTGGATGACGGTCCCGTGATCCTTGCCGCCGAAGGCGTCCCCGATCTCGACAAGGGTCGAGGGGGTCATCTCGCGAGAGAGGTACATGGCGACCTGACGGGGGTAGGCGATGCTGGCCGTTCGTTTCTTGCTGGTCATGTCGGCCAGCCGGATATCGAAGTGCTCGGCCACCTTTTTCTGGATCTGGTCGATGGTGACGGCCTTGCGGGCCTGTTCCTGAAGGACGTCCCGGAGAAGGTGCTCGAGGGCGTCGCCGGTGAGGGATTGGCCGCTGAGCGACTTGTAGGCCGCGACGCGCATGAGGGCTCCCTCGAGGCGCCGGATGTCGCTGCGGATCTTGTCGGCAAGGAACTCCAGGACCCATTGCTCGATCTCGATATGCATCCGGGAAGCCTTCCCCTGCAGGATGGCGATTCGGGTCTCCATGTCGGGAGGCTGGATCTCGGCCGTCATGCCCCACTCGAAGCGGGAGACGAGGCGCTGCTCCAGGTTGGCGATCTCGCTGGCCGGGCGGTCACTGGAGAGGATGATCTGCTTGTGGCCGTCGTGCAGGGCGCCGAAGGTGTGGAAGAACTCCTCCTGGGAGCGCTCCTTGCCGGCGAAGAACTGGATGTCATCGATCATCAGGATGTCGGCCTGACGGTAGCGCTTGCGGAAGGCGACCAGGGCGTTGTTCTGGATGGCGTCGATGAACTCGTTGGTGAACTGCTCGCTGCGGAGGTAGACGACGCGGGCCCCCTTCTTGACCGAGAGGATATGGTGGCCGATCGACTGCAGGAGGTGGGTCTTGCCGAGTCCGCTGCCGCCGTAGATGAAGAGGGGGTTGTAAGTGCGGGCCGGCGCATGGGCCACGGCCATGGCGGCGGCGTGAGCGAACTGATTATTGGCACCCACGATGAAGCTCTCGAAGGTGTAGGAAGGGTTCATGCCGGTGGCCGCCGCCGCGCTCTTCACGGCCTGGGGGCTGACAGGGAGGGGCTTGGGTAGTTCGGCGGAGACTGCGGGCCGTGGCTCCTCCTCCTGATGCGAATCCTGGGGAGAGCGGAAAAGCAGGGTCCTCGGGGCGCCGTGCACCTCGTGGATCGCAGAAGAGAGAATGTCGGAGTAGTTGCTCTCGATGAAGAACTGGTGGATCGGGTTCGGGACGCCGAGGGTCACGGAATCGGGAGTGGCCGCGAGCACCGAGACATCGCTGAACCAGCGGTCGTAGCTGTCGGGGCTGACGCGTCCGCGGATGACCCGGGAGAGGTTCTCCCACAGGAGGGACAAGGGGGATGACGGAGTTGCGGGTACGGCGTCCTGCGACTGGCGTGAAAGGGAACGGAGAGTCGTGTTCAAGGGAATGAAATTCTTGGGGGAGGATCAGAATAAAAACCGCCCTATTCCCCCCTCAAGCAGAAACAGGACGGGATCCGCTTTTTTATTTTCAGGGATTTTTGGAAAGCCCTTGACCCTCCGGCTGGGAACATGTTGGGAGCATGGACCCGGTCCTGAACGGCGCGGCCAGCAGGAGTGTGGCGGAACAGCCGATCAGGACATACCAGGGCCAGGCGATTTCGGGCCACCAGGCGGGCATCCAACGGCCGAAGTCGACGATGCCCGGGAGCCTGATCTTGCCCAGGAAGAGGACGGCCGCGATTCCCCCGGCCATGGCCACCACATTCATCCGGTCGCATCCCCTGCGGGTCGTGAGCATCCCGAGCAGGAAGATTCCGAGGAGGGCGCCGTAGGTGTAGCCGAGGATGCCGATCGCGATCGGGATGATCGTGAGGCGGGGGTCGTTGAGGACCGAGTAGGCGGCGAGGGTCCCGACCCCGACCATCAGCAGGCCGAAGACCAGCGTGGCGATCCGGGCGGCCCGCACCGAGGTCCGGTCATCGGCGCCGGGATTGACGTAGGGGAGGTAGAAGTCCGAGGTGAAGCTGGTGGCCAGCGCGTTCAGGGCGGCCGAAGTCGATCCCATCATCGTGGCGAAGACTCCGGCAATGATCAGGCCGCGCAAGCCGACCGGAAGGTCGTGGACGATGAAGTGGGCAAAGATCTCGTTGTCCGGGATGTCGGGGGTGCCTCCGCCCGGACCCTTGTAGTAGAGGGAGAGCAGGATACCAACCCCGAGGAAGGCGAGGGCGATCGGAATGTCGGCCAATCCGCTCAGGATCAGGGAGAGTCGGGAGCGCTGGGGATCGGGTGCGGTCAGCATGCGCTGGACCATGTCCTGGTCGGTTCCGTGCGTCGCCATGGTCAGGAACGTCGAGCCGATCACGGCGGCGAAGATCGTGTATGGTTCGGAGAGCATGGCGGAGAGCGCCTTGCCAAAGGGGAGGGAGCCGTCCCATCCGATCTGGATCCACTGCAACTGGTCCCATCCCCCCATCGCGTTACCCGTCGCGGCAAGGCCGCCGAGATGATGAATCAGGTACCAGAGGACGAATCCGACCGAACCGAGCATGAGTGTCGCCTGGATCAGGTCGGTCCAGACGACCGCCTTGATGCCTCCGGCAATCGTGTAACCCGTGGTGATCAGGGTCACGAAGAGGATGCCCCAGAAATAGTTGCCCAGGGTCACGGGGGCTCCGGGGAAAAGGTGGCGCCAGAGAACCACCAGGATGACCCCGCCGAGGTAGAGGCGCACGCCGATCCCGAGCACCCGGGTGAAGAGGAAGATGCCGCTCGCCGCGTTCTTGGTCCGCGGCCCGAAGCGAACCATCAGGAACTCGTAGATGCTCTCCACCCCGTAGCGGTAATACGGCCCGATGAAGGTGAAGGCGATCACCACGCGCGCAATGACCGTGCCGATCGCCAGTTGGCCGTAGAAAAAGGCGCGCGTCTTGTAGCCCTCCGCCGGTGTTCCGAGGAAGGTCGCGGCGCTGGTCTCGGCGGCGACGATCGAGGCCAGGACTGCCCACCAGGGGATGGAGCGCCCGCCGAGTGCGAATTCCTTCAGTGTCGTGTTGCCGCGGCCCGCCCGCAGGCCGATGGCCACGATGCCGAAGAAGTAGAGAAGGATGACGGCCGCATCGATCCAGAATCCGGAAGTGGCTGCCGCAGGCATGGCTTGTTAAGGAATTCCTTACCCGGAACGGGGAAAGTTCACCCGCTGGTCAGGCGCCCTTCGGGCGCAGTTCCTTGACGAGGATCCGGGAATTCCTGCCGCTTCCCTCGTAACGGGCCCTCCTCTCCTCGGAGAGGATGGAGGCGTCGGTCTCCGCATAGCCCCCTTTCTGCTGGAGGTAATTCACCGCGCGGGTGGAGAGGGCGACCATGCGCTCAACACCCTTTTCCTTGGCGAGGTTCTCGGCGAATGCCATGAGCTTCCGGCCGAATCCCTTGTTCTCATGCGCCTTGCTGACGTAGAGGCAGGCCATCTCGGCAAGCGAGCGGGAGGGATCGATGTGGACGGCAACGCAGGCGATGGGGGTACGGTCCACCTCCAGGATCCAGTAATCCTCGATGCGGGAGAGGATGTCGGCGCGGGTCCGGCGCGCGATCTCCTCGTCCTCGACGGACTGGCGGATGAGGGTCATCACGGCGCGGACATCCTTTTTGAAGATGCGGCGGATCTGCTGGTACTCGTTGGAATAGACCATCGTGCCCGATCCCTCGTGGCTGAAGATCTCGGTGAGCAGCGCCTCGTTGATCCGTCCGTCGAGCAGATGGGCGCGTGGGACGCCCCCTCGGCAGGCGCGGGAGGCGCACTCGATCTTGGAGATCAGTCCCGAAGGGCCGTTCGAGGCGCGGAGTTTTTTGATCAGCTCCTCCGATTCGTCAATCGAGAGCTGGCGCGGAAGAGGGCTGGCTCCGCCTACCACATCGTCGGCGCCGAGGAAGATGACCTTGGCCGCATGGAGCGCCTCGGCTACCTCGAGGGCGATGCCGTCGGAGTTGACCCGGTAGGTGCGCCCCTCGCCGTCGAAACCGAGCGGAGGAATGACCGGGATGATCCCTTCCTTGAGAAGGAGTTCCAAGGCGTGGTTGTCCACGCGCTCGACGCGGCCGGTGAAGAGTTGGTCGGTGCCGCCGAGGATGCCCGCGGGGTGGGCGATGATGGCGTTGGCGTAGGCGGCGCGGAGATCGACGGCCGAGAGTCCCTCCATGATCCCGTTGGTGAGCCGGATGGCGGCGTCGATCGAGAGTTCCAGCGTCGGTTCGTCGGTGATGCCGGTCCCGTCGCTGTTGGTGATCTTCATGCCGCGCTTGCGGGCCAGTTCGACGATCTGGTGGCTGGCTCCGTGGACGAGGACCACGCGGATGCTCAGCGAGCGCAGGACGGCGATGTCGAGCAGGATGTTCGGGAAGTTCGGGGAGGCGGCGACGGCGCCGTCGACCGCGATGACGAAGATCCGCTCGCGGAAGCGGGGGACGTACTGGAGGATTTCTCTGAGATCGGAAACGTTCACGGAATAAGGGATGGTGAGACTGCTTTTCCCGCGGGCGCAATCAATTTATGAGGCCCGGCTGGGGCTCCGCCTCCGGAGGGGTGAGTTCCCGGGCGATGGCGGCGGCGATGGTGTCGGGTTCGGCAAGCGGTGCGAGGATGCCCAGGGCCGGCACCTCGACGATCGAGAAGCGCCCGACAAGCGGCCTGAGATCAGCGATCGCGGCCGACGAGTCACGGTCGGATCCGGTGGCCAGCATCATGGAGACGGGCGATGCCAGATTGCGGAGGCCGGTGCGAAGGCTGCGCCAGTAGGCCTTGGAGGACTGGGCGAGGAAGGAGTGCTCGGCCCCGTACTGCTGGGCGGTCGAGGTGATGACCGAGAGCGACTCCTCGAATCCCGGACCCTCCGCCGCGAATCCCGAACGAAGCAGCCAGGGACGCAGGAAGGCCTCGGTGGAGAGTTGGCGCCGGTAGACGAGTCTGGCCAGCCTGGGAAACCAGCCCAGCCGGTGCCAGCCTCGGGAGGGATTGGCCTTGCCTAGGGCGACATCCGGCATCCAGAGGATGAGGCGGACGGTTTTCTCGGGGAAGCGGGAGGCGAAGAGCAGGGCGATGTTGGCGGTGAGGCCCGAGGCCACGATCACGGCGGCCTCGCCGGGCACTGTCTGGTCGAGGAACTCGGCCAGCGCGCGCACCTGCTCCTCGGCGGTGGGGGCAGGTTCGGGACGCTGCGATTCGCCGAAGCCGATCATGTCGGGAACCAGGACGCGCCATGTCTCGGCGAAGCGGGTATAGATCTTCGACCACTCGAAGGAGGAGGCGCCGGGGAAGACGCCATGGAGGAAGAGAAGCGGCGCCCCCGGGGTCTGGCTGTCGGCGGTGTGGTAGACGATCTCGCCCGAGGAAGTGTCGGCCACCCGGGTCGCGAAGACAGCCGGGGAGATGGCGTCGGGAATAATGCCTCGAAGGGTGTTGCGCCAGCCGTAGCGGACGGCCAGGGCGACCGCCCCGAGGAGACCCGCACCCAAGCCGACGCCGAGCGCCTTGCGGCGGCCCGGCGTGCCTTGGGATTCCTCGCTCATGCGGCGGCGGGTCAGTTGCCCGGTTCGGGGAAGAAGCGGACAACGCCGCTTCCCTTGATGACGCCGCCGATCACCTTGCCGCCGAGGGTCTTGGCAATCTTCTCACCTTCCTTGCCCGGAACGACGAGTACCATGCCGATACCCATGTTGAAGACCTGGTACATCTCGAGGGGGTCGACGTTGCCGCCGCGTCCGATGATCCCGAAGATGGCGGGAACCTTCCAGGAGCCGGGGTCGATGACGGCGTCGCAGCCCTTGGGCAGGATGCGGGGGAGATTGTCGATGAGTCCGCCGCCGGTGATGTGGGCTGCGGCATGAAGCGGCTTGCCCTTCATGGCGTGGAGTTTCCTGAACGCGGGGAGATAGCTGCGATGGACCTTGAGGAGTTCGGCTCCGACGGTGGTGCCCAGACCCGCAGGGCGGTCGGAGAGCTTCAGGCCGAGGAGGTCGAAGAGGACCTTGCGGGCGAGGGAATAGCCGTTGGTGTGAAGGCCGTTGGAGGGGAGTCCGACCAGCGCGTCGCCCGGCTTCACCCGGCTTCCATCGAGCAGGTCCTTCCGGTCGACGATGCCGGTGATGGATCCGGCCAGGTCGTATTCACCTTCCCCATAGAGACCGGGCATCTGGGCGGTCTCGCCTCCGATGAGGGCACATCCCGCCTCCTTGCAGGCACGGGAGAGGCCGGTGATGATCTCCTTGAGCACCCTCGGGTCGAGCTTCGCGGCGGCGATGTAGTCGAGGAAGAAGAGGGGCATGGCGCCTGTGACGGCGATGTCATTGACGCAGTGGTTCACCAGATCCGCGCCGATCGTGTCATGCTTGTCGGTGGCAAAGGCGATCTTCAGCTTGGTGCCGACGCCGTCGACGCTCGAGACGAGGACGGGATCCTTGATTCCGCGCTTCTTGAAGTCGGGACGGAAGAGGCCGCCGAAGCCGCCGATGCCTCCGAGTACCTCGGCGCCGTGGGTCGGCCGGACAAGGGCTCCGATGCCGGACTTCACCCTGTTGCCGAGCGCCACATCGACGCCGGCCTTCGCATAGGAACTCTTGGAACCTTTGGCGGGGGATGGGGCGGAGGGCTTCTTTCCAGTGGCTTTCTTGGTGACTTTCCTAGTGGCTTTCTTTTGGGGGCTCTTCGTTTTCTTGGTGCTCATGAAATGAATGCGGTGATGGGTGCCGTGGATTGCGGGGTCAGGATTTGTGGGGGAAGAGCGGGGGTTGCGCGCTCTGGTCGGGAAGGAGTTGGGCGCTTCCCTTGCGGCGCTCCATGATCAGCTTGTCGAAGGCGGCGTCGAAGGGAACCGGGTAGTCGCCGTTGAAGCAGGCCATGCAGAAGGAGTTCTTCTCGAGACCCGTGGCCCGCACCATCCCGTCGACATCAAGGTAGCCGATGCTGTCGGCCCCCAGGTAGTCGCAGATCTCCTGATGGGTCTGCTGGTTGGCGATCAGCTTCTCGGGATCGGGGAAATCGATGCCGTAGTAGCAGGCATGGCGGTGCGGAGGGCAGCTGATGCGGAGGTGGACCTCCTTGGCGCCGGCCTCGCGGAGATTCACCACGCGCGCCTTGGCGGTCGTGCCGCGCACGACGGAGTCGTCGACGACCACAACGCGCTTTCCCTTCACCGACTCGCCGATGAGGTTGAGCTTCACCCGGACGTTGAAGTCGCGGATGAGCTGGGTGGGCTGGATGAAGGTGCGGCCGATGTAGTGGTTACGGACGAAGGCGGGGTCGTAGGGAATCCCCAGCTCCTCGGAGAAGCCGAGCGCGGCATAGATGCCGGAGTCGGGCACGGGCACGACCACGTCGGCCTCGACGGGGTGGAGACGTGCCAGTTCGCGGCCCATATTGATGCGTGCCTTGCTGACGGTGATGCCGCGCAGGCGGCTGTCGGGTCGCGCGAAGTAGACATACTCGAAGATGCAGAAGGCCTCGCGCGACTCGGTGAAGGGGAACTCGGAGCGGATTCCCTGATCGTCGATCACGACAACCTCCCCCGGCTTGAGGTCGCGGACGAAGGTCGCCCCGATCAGGTCGAAGGCGCAGGTTTCGGAGGAGAGGACCCATCCGTTATCAAGCTTGCCGAGGGAAAGGGGGCGCAGACCGCTGGGATCGCGGAAGCCGATGATCTCGTTTTCACCCATGACCACCACGGAAAAGGCCCCTTCGAGACGGCGCAGCGCGCCGATCGGCCCGCCCATCGTTTCGTCGGGTTGGGCAAGGAGATGGAGAATGATCTCGCTGTCGACCGTGGTCTGGAAGATGGATCCGCGGTTCTCAAGCTCGTTCCTGAGGGCGGAAGCGTTGACGAGGTTTCCGTTGTGGGCGATGGCGAGTTGTCCCCGTGCCGTGTCGACGCCGAGCGGTTGGGAGTTGAGAAGGGTGCTCGATCCGGTCGTCGAATAGCGGACATGGCCGATGGCGCGCGTGCCGGCGAGCGATTCCAGGTTTTCTTGGGCGAAGACCTGCGAGACCAGGCCCATCCCCTTGTGGAGCCGGAAGACCTTTCCGTCGCCGCTGCTTGAGGCGATGCCGGCACTCTCCTGACCCCGGTGCTGCAGCGCGAAGAGGCCGTAGTAGGTCAGCATGGCCGCGTCCTTGTGGCCGTAGACGGCGAAGACGCCGCATTCATGTTTGGGACGATGGGACTGGGACAAGGAACGCGGGGTTGGAGAGTTGTGCTCGGGTGAAAGGATTCCGGCGTGCCGGAATCCAAAGGTTTTCATCTTTTGGTCCGGTCATCAAACATGATTTGGAAAAAGCGTCCTTTAGGGAAACGCTGATTAAATCCCATGTAGGCCGCTGAATGCCATTTGCTGATTTTTGAAGGCGCGAGCGCTGGGCGATACCCGCAGTGGTCTCGCCCGAGCGAGCAACGCCACAAAAATCGACAAATGGCTTTAGCCCTGCGGGTTGCGGAGATAACCGGCCGGGGGC
>JBEIJN010000058.1:0-12155 GCA_040380225.1 Verrucomicrobiia bacterium
AGAACCTTCCAGCTTTTGAGCATTCATCCCTTTGAGAAGGTGCCTATCCATGAACTACTTACAGAAACCGACTTCAAACCTTATATGCCTCACAAAAATAACCAGCTGATGCTGTCGGACTTATAACCGGACGCTTGTGATCTCGAGTCCGGAAACTCGCCTTCCAACAGGACAAGCCCGTTGGGGAGCGCCCTTATCCCACTCTACTTTGTACTTTCACCCTTCAGCAGTGCCGCCACTTCCCTTTGCCTTTTGCCTCCTCCCCATGGGCTTGCCCCATCGGAGGGAAAGTAGTGAGTCAGGCGTGCGACGTTGCCGCAATTCCGTGATACATCAACTTGACTCCGGAAACTTAGCTCCCAACGGGACAAGCCCGTTGGGGAGCACCTTCAGCCATCATTCTAAAGGCCTACGCCCTTTCATTCTTCAGGTCTCAGGTTTCGCCCCTTCAGCCTTTCGCCTTTCGGCCGATCAATATCCCTCGAAGAGGCTCTGGGTGCGGGCGTTCGGGTCGTGGATCTCGGGCATGCCGCTCTTCTGGCCGCTGAGGATCTTCCACTGTTTCTTCTGGTCGGGCGTGAGGACTGCCACCATCCGGTCGGAGGTCTGCTGCTGGATCCTGCGAAGCTCGATCCCCTTGCGGAAGTCGGAGAGTTGTCCGGCCTGCGCCTGGGCATTGATGGAGGTGGCCTGCGCCTGGCTGGAGGAACTCAGGGCGGCGAGTTGCTGCTGCTGCTGCGGGGAGAGGCCGAGCAGTTTCTGCTCGGTGACCGAGGAGAGAAGGGATCCGCCGAGCATCTGGCGCTGGAGTTCCATGAGACGCTGCTGCTGGTCGGGTGTGAGCACAGCCAGGGAGCGCGCGTTGTACTGCTTGCGGAGGGAGCGCACATCCCAGTCGGCGCGAAGGGCGGCATCCTGATCGGCCTGACCGATGGCCATGATGGTCTTGGCCTGCGACTTGTAATCGGACTGAAGCGCATCGAGAAGGCCTGACTGCGCCGGTGTGATCCCGAGTTCCTGCCTCACGCCATCAAGTCCGAGCAGAACGGCCAGGGAGGCGGGACTGTCGGATCCGTTGCCGTTACCCGCTCGGAGCGGGCTCAGGCCGGCAAGCATCAGGATGGCGGCCGCAAGAAGAGCGTTCCGCGGGATGGCGGTGGATCGGATGGCGGTGATCATGAGGGTGAGGGTTTGTGAGAGGGTGGTTTTCGCGGTGCAGGGGGAGCCTATCTGGGGACAAATGAAAGAGTATCGGGGGATCTTAGCTGTTCCAGCGGAATCATGCCGGGACTGTGTATTGGTCCGATTTCCGGAAGAGATAACCGCGTCCGCGGACGGTCTGCATCATGGCTCCATGATCGCCGAGTTTTGTCCTGACACGGTAGACGTAGGTATCCACGGATCGGATATCGACGCCTGCATCCTTCCCCCAGACGGTTTCGAGGATTTCCTCCCTGGCGATGATTTCCCCCGACCGCGACATGAGCACGCAAAGAAGCTTGAACTCAATCAGGGCCAGATCCAAGGGGCGCCCCTTGACCCGCACCCTCAGGGCGATGGGGTCGACCTCGAGATCTCCGGCCGTGAGGGATCGCACCACCGGTTGATAACGCCTCAGCGCGGCCTTGAGCCGCAGGACAAGCTCGCGGTTGTTGAAAGGCTTGGTGATGTAATCATCGGCCCCGAGTTCCAGTGCCCTGATGCAGCTGGCTTGATCCCTCTTCCCCGTGAGGATGATGACGGGGATACTACCGGTGCGGGGTGTCTCCTTGAGACGCTTTAACACCTCGAACCCGTCAAGCCGCGAGAGCATGAGATCAAGGATGATGACTTTCGGCTGAAGTTCCTCGGCCATCTGAATCCCCTTCCACGCCGAATGGGCGATCGCGGTTTTGAAGCCTGCTTTCCCGAGAAGGTTGCCGACGAGTTCGGCCACATCCTCCTCATCCTCGATGAGAAGCACCAGGGAGTCCGCGTCAGTCTCACTCATGACACAGGGCGGAGGGTTGAGCCTCCCGGCAACGAGAAACCAGTGAGGGCGAAGACCATGCATCAATCGATGACGCATGGATGACCCGGCGACTAGGTCGTTGATGTTACAATTTTGTCATGCTTTCTTGAGAAGCCGTCGCAGTTGAGCCACGGCCAAGCGCAGCCGTCGTTGCTCCCAAGTTCACCGCACTGGTGAGATGATTTTAGAGGCCGGTAATCAAGTCCCTCTTTGCACCCGCATCCTCTCTGGCTCGGGGATTTTGAGATCATAGCCAGGCGGCCAAGCGCAGCCGTAGTAGTCCTACGGCAAGCGCAGGCCAACGTAGCTAGGGCTCAAAAGCCCCAGCCAGAGTTATTTGATCGCGGTCCAGACGCGATGCACATCATCGTGCTCCTCAAGCGCCTGGAGAAACTCTCCCGCCTCGGCACGCTGTTCGTCGGTGAGGGTCGGGAAATTCTTGGCGACGTAGCCGATTTCGCTGGTGACGACGTTCCAGCCGTTGGCCTTGAGCCATGTGGTCACGGCGGCGGTGGCGGTGCGGTCGGTGATGAAGCGGGCGCCCGTCTTGTCGGCGGGAATGTCGTCGTTCTGATCGTGTGTCAGGGCCTCGACTTCGTTCGCGCCGGCCTCGATGGCTGCCTCTTCAGGGTCGACGCCGGCCTTGTCCGTATAGGCCTCGACGAGGCCGACGTGGTCAAAGAGGAACTTATTGCTGCCGGGTGCGCCGAGTTGGCCATCACGGAATAGGACGCGGATCTCGGGGGTCGTCCTGTTGGTGTTGTCGGTGTAGACCTCAACGATCAGGGGCACCTTGTGCGGGGCATATCCCTCGAAGACGATGTGGTCGATGACCGCCTTCTCCCCCCCGATGCCAGCACCCTTGTTGATGGCGCGCTCGATGACATCCTTGGAAACACTCTCGGCCCGTGCCTTCTCCAGCGCCGCGAAGAGACGGGCGTTGTTCTCGGGATCGGCACCACCCTGCCTCGCGGCGATGGTGATTTCCCGGACGAACTTGCCCGTCGACTTGGACTTCTTGAGTGATGCGACCTCGCGCTTGGCGAGCAACCATTGACGGCCCATGGGAGGAGAGAGGTGAAGGTTTTTAGCGGTTTAGTCTTTTAGACTGTTAGGGGGGATTCCGGGAATCCACTCAAAATCTCCACGCACAGCGTGTTCGACTTCAAATTTCGGACTTCCGGTTGAAACCCCAACTTTGTGGGTATTGGGCTTCTGTTTCTCTGACCTAACAGCCTAACAGTCTTCAGTCTAGTAGCCTCTTTGCAGTTTTATTCGTCAGCGACGACCGGCGTGGCCGATGCGCGCTTGCGGGCGGTGGCGTCGAGGATCTTCTTGCGGAGGCGGATGCTGAGCGGGGTCACCTCGACGTATTCGTCGGGGGCGATGTACTCGAGCGAACGCTCCAGGCTCATCTTGAGCGGCGGAGAGAGGGAAACTCCCTTGCCGTCACCGGAGCTACGCATGTTGTTCAAGGTTTTGGCCTTGCAGACATTGACCGGCATGTCGTCGATACGGGAGTTTTCACCCACGATCATTCCGACATAGATGTCATCCTGCGGAGAGACGAAGAGACGACCGCGTTCCTGGATCTTCTCCATCGAGTAGGCCATGGCTGTACCGGCTTCCATGGCGATCAAGACGCCGTTGTTACGGGTCGGGATCTCACCCTTGTACTCGGCGTACTCCTTGAAGATGTGCGACATGATACCGGCACCCTTGGTGAGGTTGACCAGATCGGTCTCGAAGCCGATGAGTCCGCGGGTCGGAGCCTCGGCCTGCACGGTGACGCTCTTGGTCTTGTGATCCATGTTCACGATCTCGGCCTTGCGACCGGCGAGGCTCTGAAGGATGTCACCGAGGTTATCCGGGGGAACATCGACATAGACGGTCTCAATCGGCTCGAGAAGCTTGCCGCCCTCACCCCTCTTATAGATGACCTCGGGACGGGAGACGAGAAGCTCGAAGCCCTCGCGGCGCATCTGCTCCACGATGACGGCGATCTGCATCTCTCCGCGGGCCTTGATCTGGAAGTGTCCGGCAAGCTCCGTCTCCTTCACCTCGATGGAAACGTTGGTGCGGGTCTCGCGGATGAGGCGCTCCTTGATCTGACGGGCGGTGACAAGCTTGCCCTCCTTGCCGACGAGCGGGCCGTCGTTGATGCAGATCTTCATCGTGATCGTCGGGGGATCAATGTCGACGAAGGCAAGCGGCTCGCGGGTATCGTTATCGGTGATGGTCTCCCCGATGTAGACCTCCTCGAAGCCGCAGATGCCGACGATGTCACCGGCGCTTGCTTCCTGAAGCTCGATTTTCTGAAGTCCCTTGTGGCCGAAGATCGCGGTAACCGGCTTCTTCTCCTTCGTGCCATCCTTGTGGATGGCAACCACCTGCTCACCCATCTTCACCTTGCCGCTGATGATGCGGCCGAAGGCGATACGACCCAGGTAGTCGCTGTAGTCGAGATTGGAAACCAGCATCTGGAAGTAATCGACGTCGGACTTCTTCGGAGCCGGGATGTGCTTCGCGATCGCCTCGTAGAGGGGCTCCATCGTGGTGCTCTCCTGGTCGATCTCGTTCTTGGCAAAGCCGGCCTTGGCGCTTGCGTAGACCACGGGGAAATCGAGCTGCTCATCGTTGGCATTGAGCTCGAGAAAGAGCTCGAACACCATGTCGAGCACCTTGTGAGGATCGGCATTGTCACGGTCGATCTTGTTGATGACGACGATCGGCTTGAGGCCGTTCTCGAGGGCCTTCTTGAGCACAAACTTGGTCTGGGCCTGGGGACCGCCGAAGGCATCCACCACGAGGAGCACGCCATCCACCATCTTCATGATACGCTCCACCTCGCCGCCGAAGTCCGCGTGACCCGGGGTGTCGACGATGTTCACGTGGTAGTTGTTCCACTGGAAGGCGGCGTTCTTGGCCTTGATGGTGATCCCCTTCTCACGCTCCAGATCCATGGAATCCATGATACGGATCTCCGTGGCCTTCGCCTCGTTGGCGCGGAAGGTGCCCGACTGTTTCAGAAGCTGATCGACGAGGGTAGTCTTCCCGTGGTCGACGTGGGCGATGATGGCGATGTTACGAATGTTGTCCATGGTCTCTTGAGTAGCCGGTTACTATCTCCTGCCCACCGGCCCCTGTCAACGAAGCACACTTACTGGGGAGTTGGGGGCAGTGCTGAAGGCTGAAGGACTGTTGGGCTCCCGGATTAAGGATTGGGGATTAGGGAATGAGGATTGCTTCGACGTTCGACTGTCGACCCTCGACTCCCCTGTCTACTGATTGCTGATTGCTGAATTGACGGCACTTGCCTTTGCCTCAGCATCTCCCGATGCCTTCGTCCCTTTCGGGACTGTCCCGGCATTAGCGGGACAGGCTACGCCGTGCCACCAGGCACTCGGCGTTCGGCAAGCGGTACCGCCCCGTTGGGGCTACGACTGCGTCGTAGTCTACCGCACTCGTTTTGTACTCGCTTGCTCCAGCAAGGCTTGCCCTTCGGGTCCACCTTCGGTGGCTACAACTCGACCTTCCCAAGGTCTTGTTTCACAAGCTTGTTTCATCCTTCATAATTCTACCGGTTCATCATTTTTCATTTTCCATTTTTCCTTCTGCTTCACCCCTCCCCCGGAGGCCATGATAAGTGTTTCCCTTATCGATTAGATTTTGCGGGATCGTGCAGGTGGGCCGACCGTTTCCTCATGGAGCGCAATAGAGCGAAACGCCCATGAACACGAATCCACTCAAGCACGGAAACATCGCGGTCAATCTCTCCGGCATCGGAACGGTGACCTGGGAAATGGTGAAGCAAAGGGCCTCTGAGATCGCGGCCATCAACGGCCGGACAGACGGCCGCATCCAGGAATCGGATTGGGAGGAGGCGAGAAGGGAACTGACGGGGTCTATGGAGGCTGATCCGACGGCCGGGACCGAGGGCTGGAGTTCCACGATCGGCGGCTTCGGAAAAGTGGCGCCGGAATCGCCCGGAGAGGACACGGATGAGGAGGGTCACAGCACGAGCGCTCAACTTGTGGAGCAGGGACTGCAGGAAGCCGAGCACGACACGATGCTACGGGCTGCCAGGAAGCACGGACCCAACTCTTGAGAAGAAGGTAGACATGCCCATGAGTGCAGCCGCCTTACCCTCAAATCCCGAACGTGGTGGTCACCGGGCATCAGGGATTCTTCACGGACACCGCCCTTCGCAACATCGCCGAGACGACGCTCCGGAACATCTCCGACTTCGGGAGTCATGCGATCCCGCCCGCCAATGAGGTGACGACCGCGAATCTCCGATGCTGAAGGATCGACCATCATGAAACAGACCCTCGAAAACAAAGCCCCGAACCGGAATCCCGAATGGATCCGCTGGTTCTCCGAGACCAACCGCTCGCACCTCTCCGTCGTGGGCGGAAAAAATGCCTCGCTGGGCGAACTCATCAGCAATCTGGGCGCCTCGGGAATCAGGGTGCCCGACGGCTTCGCGACGACGGCGGCGGCCTACAGGGAGTTTCTCAGGGCCAATGATCTGACCGGACCGATTTCCCAGAAGCTCGCACTGCTGAAAAAGGATGGCAGCAATCTGCCGGGTATCGGGGCGGCTGTCCGGAAGATGATTCTCGGGGCGGAGTTCCCTCCCGCCATGGCCGACTGCATCCTCCGCGCCCGCCATGGCATGGAGAAGCGTTGCGGACACAGGGTGGGAAGCGTGGCCGTCCGGAGCAGCGCGACGGCGGAGGATCTGCCGGAAGCCAGCTTTGCGGGCCAGCAGCAGTCCTTCCTGAACATCCGCGGTGATGCGGCCCTGCTCGACGCATGCAGGAAGTGCTATGCGTCGCTCTTCACCGACAGGGCGATCATCTACCGAAGGAACCAAGGCTACGACCAGATGAAGGTGGCCTTATCCATCGGCGTGCAGGAGATGATCCGCTCGGACAAAGCGGGATCGGGAGTCATGTTCTCCATCGACACGGAGACGGGCTTCCCCGGTTGCGTGCTGATCGATTGTGCCTGGGGGTTGGGCGAGACTGTGGTGCAGGGGATGGTGGAGCCGGACGAATACCGGATCTTCAAGCCGTTGCTTGGCAACCCTGCACTCACCCCGATCATCGAGAAGACCCTGGGAGCCAAGGCGAAGAAGATGGTCTATGCCAAGGGGGGAGGCCCGGTTTCAAAGTCTCCAATGGCTTCAAAGTCT
Organism: Verrucomicrobiia bacterium; assembly: GCA_040380225.1. Taxonomy (GTDB): domain Bacteria; phylum Verrucomicrobiota; class Verrucomicrobiia; order Chthoniobacterales; family UBA6821; genus UBA6821. Next base: position 7,212 of record JBEIJN010000058.1, read on the forward strand.
TCAAGGCAAGCCTCCACCATCCTGGTCAACACCACTGCACAGGAGCGTTCCCGGTTTGTCCTCAGCGACGAGGAGGTTCTCCAACTTGCCCGCTGGGCCTGCACCATTGAGAAGCATTACGCACAGCCGATGGATATCGAATGGGCCAAGGATGGGCCGGGCGGCCCCCTCTACATCGTTCAGGCGCGACCCGAGACGGTCCAATCCCGGCTGGGGGGGGCCGCGCTGCGAACCTACCGGCTCAAGAGCCCCGGAGAATCACCCACGGGAGAATCCACTGGGGAAGGAAAAGGGATGCCGCGGCGGCTTGCAAGCGGACTGGCCATCGGTGACTCCATCGCGACGGGCAGGGTCTGCTGCCTCCGGAGCGCGGCCGAGATCGGACGCTTCGTGGAGGGATCCGTGCTGGTGACCGGAATCACCGATCCCGACTGGGTGCCAATCATGAAAAAGGCCTCCGCCATCGTGACGGATCACGGCGGCAGGACCAGTCATGCGGCGATCATCAGCCGCGAACTCGGGTTGACGGCGATTGTCGGGGCGGTCGACGCCACGCGGCGCCTGAAGGACGGGTGCAAGGTCACGGTCTCCTGCGCTGAGGGGGAAACCGGTGTCGTCTATGAAGGGATCCTCGATTTCGAGGTCCGTGAGATCAACACGGCGAAGATCCCCAAGACCCGGACCAAAGTGATGGTCAACGCAGGCGACCCGGCCACGGCCTTCCGCTGGTGGAGACTGCCAAGCGACGGGGTGGGCCTGGCCCGCATGGAGTTCATCATCGGGAACCTGATCAAGATCCATCCGATGGCACTGGTCCGCTTCAAGGGACTGAAGGATCCGGCAATAAGACGCGCGATCGAGGGTCTGACCAAGGGATACCGGGAAAAGACCCTCTACTTCGTCGAGACTCTGGCACGGGGCATCGCCCGGATCGCCGCCGCCCATCATCCCAACCCGGTCATCGTGCGCATGAGCGACTTCAAGACGAATGAATACGCCCGGCTCATAGGCGGGGCGGCCTTCGAACCGAAGGAGGAGAACCCGATGCTCGGATGGAGGGGGGCGAGCCGCTACTACAGCGAGGGGTACCGTGAAGGATTCGCCCTCGAGTGCCGTGCCGTCCGGATGGCGCGCGAGGAGTTCGGCCTGGAGAACATCGTCATCATGATCCCCTTCTGCAGGACGATCGCCGAGGCGGACAAGGTGCTGGCGGAACTTGCCGTCAACGGCCTGATACGCCACCGGCACGGCCTGCAGATCCACGTGATGGCGGAAATCCCCTCCAACGTGATTCTGGCAGAGCGCTTTGCCGAACGCTTCGACGGCTTCTCCATAGGCTCCAATGACTTGACGCAACTCGTGCTCGGCGTCGACCGTGACAGCGACCTGCTGAGCGGCCTCTTCGACGAACGCGACGAGGCCGTGATGACGGCGATCGCCGATCTTCTTTCCAAGGCGAGGAAGAGCGGGGCTCACACGGGGATCTGCGGCCAGGCACCCAGCGATCATCCCGATTTCGCCCGCTTCCTAGTCAGGAACGGGATCGATTCCATCTCCGTGAGTCCCGATAGCTTCCTCGCGGTGAAGCAGGTCATCGCCAAGGCGGAGGGAGGAGGGGGAAAAGGATGAAACCTGAAACCTGAAACCTGAAACCTGAGACCTGAGACCTGAACCGTAATTATGAAGGATGAGGGATGACAAGGGGAACTGAGTCGAGGGTCGAGTAGTCCAACAGTCCAACAGCCGTGGCCGAAAAAGCCTTCAGCTTTCAGGTTTCATCTTTTTCTCCCCTTCCCCCTCGCTTTAACGTGGTTCGATCAACCTCCGCTGGCTAGTCCTATCGCCCGCGATAGGGTCAGGGCCACCAGGTCGAGCATCATGATGCCGTGGATGACGAAGAGGGTCTTCATCATCCTGGAAAGGGGTGTGGCGCCCGAGGGCTCGAACTGGAGCAGGGTCATCGCCGCGATGTGGTAGTAATCAAAGGGGTCCAGCGACCCCATCTCCTCGGCGAACCTGATGTGGGCGTGTCCCTTGGCCCTCGCAGCGGTATCGAGCCTCCAGTAAAGCCATCCGAAGGCGACCGTGATGACGGGGATGAAGAGAAGGAGCTGGAGCAGGAGGAGCCCGCCCGCCTTGAGATGACTGAGCAGAAGAAGATTCAGGATCACAAACTGAAAGGAGCAGCGCAGGATAAGCAGTCCTCCCAGGAGGTCAATGACCCATCGGGTGCGTTTGCCCATAAAGATCCGGACCTGCGCGAAAAGCACCATTAGCACCAGAAGGGGAATGAACCAGTGCAAGAGTATGTGGGAAGTGTTTTTGATCACCATGGCGATATTCCGCACCGAGGCCTCGTCGATTTCCCCCAACCCCTCCCCGAGGTTCCGGAGAAAAAGACCGGAAAAAACGTGGCCGAAAATCAGGGTCCAAAGGGGGATGCTTCGCCGGAGGGCACCGGAAAGGGAGTTGGCTTTTTCCATAGCTCGAATGCCTATCATGCTTTGACAGAAGGCCAATCCTGAAGTGAGATTGAGGGCATGTTCCATGACGCCGTCCATCACCTGATCGTCCAACCCGACGATGGCATCGCCCCCATTCTCAAGACCATCAAGGGAGCCAAGAAATCGCTCGATATCAAAATGTTCCAGTTCACGGACCCAATCCTGATCAGCGCAGTGATCGAGGCCCACAAACGCGGCGTGAAGGTCCGCGTGATGCTGAATCCCTCACGCTTCACGGGCGAGCACGACAACGACGAGGCGTTCGAGATGTTCCGCAATGCGAAGGTGCCGGTCGAGGAAACCAACCCGAAGTACCCGATCACCCACGAGAAATCGATGGTGGTCGACGGCAAGCAGGCCTTCATCATGTCGCTGAACTGGGCGCCGAAGTATTTTGGTCTGACCCGCGACTACGCTCTGGTCACCAACGATCAGGAGGAGGTTGCCGAGGTGGAGGGTTGCTTCGACGCGGACTGGAACCGCAGCGACTTCACCCCGCCGGCCGTCTCCAACCTGATCTGGAGCGTCGGCCGCGCGCGTCAGGAAGTGATCAACTTCATCGGCAGCGCCAAGGAGTCGCTCTACATCCAGCACGAGAAGTACGTCGATACCCCCGTGATCGAGGCGCTCGTCCACGCGAAGATGAAGAACAACGTGAAGATCCACGCGACGGCCCTTCCCGTCCATTCGCTCAGGGATTTCTACATCCTCGAGGGTGTCGCCGGCCTCCGCCTGCTGGAGGATCTGGGCATCAATGTCCACAAGCTCAAGGGAGTCCATCTCCACGCGAAGCTGATCCTTGCGGATGAGGAGCGGGCCCTTCTGAGCTCGTTCAACATTTATCCGAAGTGCTTCAACGAGCGCCGCGAGCTAGGCATCCGCTTCAGCGATCCTGATCTGATCAAACGCCTGGTAAAGATCTTCCACAAGGACTGGGATAACTCCAAGCGCATCGATCTCTCCGACGAGGGGATCCAGGCCGACCGCGACAAGCACATGGCCAAGGAACTCGCCGAGCAGAAGGCTCACGAGGAGAAGCACTCGGATATCGCCAGTGGAAAAAAGAAATACTCCTCCTGAACCGGCCGCAGCGGAGGGGCTGGCTCCCCGCCCCTCGATGCTCGAGCTGTCGGGGCTCTTCGCCTTCATCGGGCTGACAAGCTTCGGCGGCGGCATCACCGCCTACATCAGGCGGCTCGTGGTCACCCAGAAGAAGTGGCTGACCGACGAGGAATTCCTGCCCGGACTTGGATTGGTGCAGCTCCTCCCGGGAGCCAATGTCGTGGGTCTCGCCGTCTACATCGGCAATCACCTCAAGGGACCCCTTGGCTCCGTGGTGGCGCTCGGATCGCTGCTGGCGCCCCCGTTCATCTCCACCTGTGCCCTGGGTTTCCTCTATTTCCATGCCGGGAAAACCGCTGACACAAAGGCACTCTTAGCCGGCATCACAGCGGTCGCCTGCGGGCTCATGGCCAGCATGGTCTTTGAGGCGGGAGAGAAGGCGATCAAGGGATTTTTCGACGTGGTGCTGATCCTGATCACCTTTGCCCTGGTGCGCTTCCTCCATCTCAGTGTCCCGATCGTGATCCTGATCGTGGCTCCCCTGGCCATCTGGTGGCACAGGCCGAGGTCCTCGAAGACCAACTCCTCCGCGTCATGAACAACACGCTCCTCCAGATTGCGATCCTGTTCTGCACGCTCTCGCTCTCGGCTTTTGGCGGCGGCAAGGTCGTCCTGCCGACCATGCATCATGACGCAGTGCAGACGCGACCTGATTACTCCTTCAATAACCACCAGTGGATGGATGACGCCGACTTCGTGAATCTCTTCTCCATCAGCATGGCGGCACCGGGGCCCTCCATGATGGTGGTCACTCTGGTGGGACTGAAGGCGTGCCTGCCCTACGGAACGGCAGTCGCGATCCTTGGGGCACTGGTGGCCACACTGGCGATGTTCGTTCCGAGCTCGTTCCTGGTCTACTTCGCCGGCAAATGGTGGGACAGCTGGGAGGAGTCTCCTTGGAGGCACTCCATCATGGATGCGATCATGCCGATTTCGACCGGGCTGATCCTTGCCGCCACATGGATCATCGCAAAGACCTCGATCCATTCCGTGCCGACCGCGATCATGGGAGTAGTGGCCCTGTTGCTGATGCTCTTCACCAAGATCAACCCGGTCCTGATGATGGGAGTCGCAGGGGCGATCAGTTGGGTGTTCCTGAAATAAGGAGGTGAGATGGGGGGGAGGGGAGAAAAAGCTGAAGCCTGAAAGCTGAAACTTGAAACCTGAACCAAGCCGGGGCGTAGGTCAGGACATAGGTAACACTTTGGGTTCAGGACATGGGTAACACATGCCGTGAGTGATTGGTGATGTTGTGGGTGTTTTTGTTGTTGGTCAATGGCAGGGAGATTGGGGATGCAGGCAACGGAGTGGAGGGGGC
>JBEIJN010000059.1:0-12041 GCA_040380225.1 Verrucomicrobiia bacterium
GCCCCCGGCCGGTTATCTCCGCAACCCGCAGGGCTAAAGCCATTTGTCGATTTTTGTGGCGTTGCTCGCTCGGGCGAGACCACTGCGGGTATCGCCCAGCGCTCGCGCCTTCAAAAATCAGCAAATGGCATTCAGCGGCCTTCATGGGATTTAATCAGCGCTTCCCTAAGTAGATAAGATAACCCGAGGGATGACCACAACGCCCATCGCCGAAAGAACCAGCTGATTTTACCGGAATAAGAGTGGAGATGGTATAAGGACGCAGGCATGGCTCTGCGTAAATGGTATCACGCCAACCCGGATCCTTTTCACGGAGCCCATGCCCCGCAACAAAACCTGCGTTTCCTACGAGGGTCAGCTCACAAACTCGAGCTTGTCCAGACGAGGCACGAGGCCCTGATCGGCGGCGCGTCCGAGGAACTCCCTGATCGCGGCGCGGCCCTTCTCGCCGTAGTCGAGCGTGTAGTCGTTCACATACATGCCGATGAATTCGTCGGCCAGGGGAACTTCCATCCCGCGGGCGTGGGCCATGCTGTGATCGACTGCCACCTTCCGATGCTCGAGACCGTAGCGGATGCTCTCCTTCATGATGATGTTGAGCTCGGTGCGCTGAGCAGGGTTAAAGTCCTTGCGGATGACATTGCCGCCAAGCGGAAGCGGGAGTCCGGTCTCCGCCTTGAACCACTCGCCCATGTCGGCGATCTTCTCGAAGCCCTCGTTCGAGTAGGTGAGCTGCCCCTCGTGGATGATGAGACCGACATCGACCGATCCGGCGCGGATGGCATCGAAGATCTCATCGAAGGGAACAACGGTGTGGTTGAATTCCCTGCCCAGGAAAAGCTGGGCGCTCAGGAAAGCGCTCGTCATGAGGCCGGGGACGGCGATCTTCTTCGTGCGGAGCCACGCCTTCTTCTCCTCGAGCGAGGCATCGGCCGCGGGGCCTTGACCCTTGAGAGCCACGAACATCGGGCCGTAGCCGTCACCCATGCTGGCGCCGCAGGGTAGCAGGGCATACTTGTCGAGCAGGTGGGAGTAGGCGTGGATCGAAACGGCCGAGAGGTGCAGTTCGCCGCGCATCGCACGCTCATTGAGGGTCTGGATGTCCTGGAGGATGTGCTGGAACTTGTAGCCCATGAGGTCGATCTTCTCCGCCGCCATGGCGTAGAACATGAAGGCGTCGTCGGGATCTGGAGAGTGGCCGAGAAGGAGGGTCGTGTCGGGAGCGGAGGACATGGAAGGAAAATGATGAATGATGAATGATGAATGATGAAGTGAAAAGGTACGGCGCTTCTTAGAGACCGTCTGAAAACTCGGGAGAGCCGCGTTGGCGGGAATTTTCCGTTGGCCAAGGAGGGAAGACGGCGGCAATACCCATAGCGGTCTTGTCCCGTCTGATCCGACGCTGGCCAAAGGTACAAGTCCCCCCAACCCTTGAGGCGCGAGCAAGGGAAGCTGTCTGGCTGCGTTCCCTGCTCGGAGAACCGCCAGACAAAAGCCTATATAGAGGCTGACAATGTTCGAAGCACTCCGGGGCCTTGGTAGATGAAGGAGGTGTAGATCTGGAGGAGGTCGGCCCCGGCATCGAAGCGCTCGCGAGCGGAGTCCTCGTCACCGATGCCGCCGCAGGCGATCACGGGAAGCTTGGTGTGGCGGCGGATGACCTGCAGGGCATTCAGGGAGCGGGTGCGGACAGGCGCGCCGCTCAGGCCGCCGGTCTGGTCCTCCGCGGCAGGAATCGAGGAATGGTCGAGCGTGGTGTTCGTCGCGATCAGGCCGGAGAGTTGTTCGCTCTCGGCAAGTCGGACGATCGCGACGAGATCCTCCTCGGCAAGGTCGGGTGCCACTTTCACAAAGAGCGGCCTGCGGGATTCCCCCTCCCAGTCGCGGAGGGTGCGGATGATTTTCCCAAGCGCCTCGGTCGACTGGAGGTCGCGCAGACCGGGCGTGTTGGGGGAACTGACATTGATCACGACGTAGTCGCCGAGCGCGTGGAAGCGCTTATAGGAAATCAAGTAGTCCTCGTGGGCTTTTTCCGCGGGAGTGACCTTTGATTTACCGATGTTGATGCCCACGGGGATGCGTGGCCAACGACCCGAGGCATGGAGTCCCTCGAGGCGTGCCGCAACGGCTTCACATCCCTCGTTGTTGAAGCCAAAGCGGTTGATGAGAGCCTGCTGATGGGGATAGCGGAAGAGACGGGGCTTCGGATTGCCCGGCTGGGGCAGGGCCGTCACGGTTCCGATCTCGGCGAACCCGAACCCGAGCGCCTCCCAGGCCGGAAGGGCGAGAGCGTTCTTGTCCATGCCTGCGGCAAGTCCGACGGGATTCGGAAAGGTGATCCCGGCAACCGTGCGCGGGCTTCGGGGAACAGCCTTTCCAGCGGTGAGGCGGATCAACCCCGGCCCCAGAGACCATTGGGATCCGGACTCCAACATCGCCAGCACGGCGTCATGCGCCTCCTCGGGATCGAGGGAGAAGAAAATCGGGCGAAGCAGTCGCGTGTAGAGATCCATCTGAAATCAAAATTTATCAGCAAATTAATAATCTGGAACTCAGGAAATCAGGAAGGCGAGAGAGGTGAAAGTGACAGGTATCATGCCTCCTTAAAACCAAGGATCATTTCGAAAATCATCCTCATCGGCTCGGAGGAACCCGAGAAACTTTCCTTGGCGGCGGCATTCCATGCACCGCGTTCCACCTTCGAAAAATCAAGGGTGTACCCGGCCTCCCCGGCAAGTTGTTCCAGAAATGTCTGCAGGGTTCGACCGTTTCCCTCGCGAAAGGGATGGATCGCATTGAGGTCGGCGAAGTGATGGGCCAAATGCTCCACGAACTCCGCGGCGGACAAACCCCTCAGATGTTTTTCTGCGGCAAGTGCCCTGAAAGCTTTCTCGGCAGATAAAACGATATGCTCCGGCTGGGCGAACAGGTTGCCGCTCCTCGAGAGAGCCCCTTCCCTCAACTCCCCCGCCCACTCATACACGTCTTGGAAGAGATGCCTGTGAATCGCCTGCAGATGCTTGAGGTCAAATTTTCCCCTCACCGGACGCTCCCTCAGTTGATCGATCCTGAAGCGTGTCGCGCTCAACTCCATCTTCGCAAGGTCATCGCCGTTGGTGATCCCCCACTTGTTTCTCAGGACGCTGCCACCAGGCCACGCATAGGGATCCGGAAGACCCTCCGGACCGTAAGCCGCCATCACGCAGCAACGAGCCCGCAGGACTTCGACTTCTTGGCCAGCATCCGGGCTTCTCGGTTGATTCGGGCGATGGCTTGGGATCGAGTGATACGACCCGAGATGAACTGCGAGTCCAGCTCACGGTCAAGCTTCGTGGGCTTGTACCCTTCCAATGCCACGATCGCATTGGAACGACGAATTGAGGCTTTCCTCTTTGCAGCGATCTTACCCTCAGTTTTAGCAATCGCGATCATGGAGATATCTTAAGCCGTTTGCGTGGAAACAGCAAGGCAGCTCCTCGTTCCCTCACCGGGCTTATAACCAATCCCCCATTCCCCAATGAACTACTTCAAAACTCTTGCGATGGTTAGGTTGGTGGATTTTTAGGACCTAGGTGTGGAGGCGCACTGGCGCCTCCCGCAGACATCCCCGCCTCTGACCTAAAAGCCTTATTGATGTCATCCGCCTCCCGGCGGACGGTGCCACCCCTTGCTTCGGGGCTGACTTCGTCAGTCTTCCGCGCTCGTTCCCGCGAGCTTGGTTGCCTAAACCGCTAACAGCCTCTCGGCCGCCCCCTACTTCCCGATGCAGAAGCTCGAGAAGATCTTCCCGAGGATTTCCTCGGTTCCCGCATCGCCCACGATCTCACCGACGGCACCAAGGGCACTCCGAAGTTCCACGGCGACGAGTTCCGGCGGTTCGCCGGCACCGAGCAGCGCAATGGCTGCCTGCAAAGCCGCGGCTGCGCGCTTGAGGCATTCCTGATGGCGGGCATTGATGGCGGCGCCATCCGGCAGCGACTCCCCTTCGGAACGTCCCGTCACTTTGGCCAGGATGGAGGTGATCAGTGAATCGATCCCCTCGCCCGTCTGACATGAGATGCAGGCCGTCGCGGAAACGGAGGAAAGCCGATGACGGTCGGCGACCAGATCGATCTTGTTGAGAACCACCATCTCCTCACCGAAGAGCGAAGTCACCGGTCCGTTCTGCGCCGAGGCGTCGACCAGATGGATCCGGATATCCGCCTGTTCGGCGGCACGGCGCGCGCGCTCCACCCCCTCGCGCTCGACGGGATCGGAGGTCTCGCGGAGACCTGCGGTATCGATGACACGGAAGGGATACCCTCCGAGACTGGCGCGCTCCTCGATGGTGTCGCGGGTGGTCCCGGGGATGGCGCTCACGATGGCGCGCTCCGCGCCGAGCAACCGGTTGAGCAGACTCGACTTCCCGGCATTTGGAGCACCGCAGAGGGCGAGCGTGATTCCCTCACGAAGGAGGCGCCCCTCGTCGGCCGTGGAAAGCAACCGCTCCAGATGATCGGTAATGCCCTCCATGCGTTTCCGCAACGCCGCACCGCTTTCCGGATCGATCCCCTCCTCGGGAAAGTCGATGAAGGCCTCGAGGTGGGCGACGCATCCGAGCAGGTCGGAGCGAAGCGTGTTGATCTCATCGCCCAAGCGTCCCTCCAACTGACCGGCGGCGGCTTTTGCGGCGCGCGGGGTCTGGGCGCTGATGAGATCCATGACCGCCTCGGCCTGGGTCAGGTCAAGCTTGCCGTTGAGGAAGGCCCGCTCGGTGAACTCGCCCGGACGGGCCATGCGGGCACCGGACTCAAGCACCGCGGCCAGCACGCGCGAGGCAACAAGTGATCCCCCGTGACCGCTGATCTCGACAAGATCCTCGCCCGTGTAGCTGCGGGGGTTGCGGAAGACCGTGAGCAGCACCTCGTCGATGACCTCGCCATGGGAATCAATGATCCTGCCGAAGGCGACGCGGCGCTCCTCCAAGGCGGAAGGTGCGCGGGTGGAACGGAAGACCGTGTCGGCCACGGCCAGTGCCCCCGTGCCGCTGATCCGGATCACGGCCAGCGCCCCCTCGCCGGGAGGCGTGGCGATCGCAGCGATGGCTTCCTTCACGGTTGCTTGGCCGCCGCCAGCTTTCCTTCTGCGGCGAGCACCTTGAGTTCCTCGATGCAGCGGCGGTTCTGCTCCATGGTGCCGACGGAGATGCGGATCCACTCGGGAAGGCCGTAGCTGGCCATCGCCCGCAGGATGATTCCCTTGCGGAGCATCGCCTGGAAGACAGCATTGCCGTCGCCGACCTTGACGAGGACGAAGTTGGCGACGCTCGGGACATACTCGAGTCCCATCGCCGCAAACTCACGCTCCAGATACTCGCGGCCGTCATGGGTGAGTTCGCGGGTCTTCCTCATGTGCTCCTCGTCGAGGAGTCCCGCAAGAGCGCCTGCCTGGGCAATGCCGTTGGCATTGAAGGGTTGGCGGGTGCGCTGGAGGACGGCGGCCAACTCGGGCGTGGTGATGCCGTAGCCGATGCGGAGATTGGCCAGTCCCATGATCTTGGAGAAAGTGCGCATCACGACGACATTCCGTCCCGAGCGGACATACGGCAGCACATCGGGGGCCTTGTCGAGGAACTCGTGGTAGGCCTCGTCGAAGACGACCAGAACATGATCTGGAACCCTCGCCATGAAGCGGTCGATCGCCTCCTGGCCGACCATGGTGCCGGTGGGATTGTTAGGATTGGCGATGAAGACGGTGCGGGTCTTCGGCGTGATGGCCGCCAGCATGGCGTCGAGATCGGCCGTGTATCCGGGATCGGGAACCTCGACCGTGTCGGCTCCGAAGAGCTGGGCCATCAGCTTGTAGACCGCGAAGGAATGACGTGCCACCACCACCTCGTCGCCGGGGCGGAAGAAGGCATGGCCGATGAACTCGATGATCTCGTTGGAGCCGTTGCCGAGGACGACATTCTCGCGGGCCACGCCAAGACGCTCCGCGACGGCGCCACGCAGTTCGTAGCCGCCGCCGTCGGGATAGAAGTGGGAGCGCTCCAGTGTGCGGCGCATCGCTTCGAGTGCCTTGGGGGAGGGGCCGAGAGGGTTCTCATTGGAGGCGAGCTTGATGATCTCCTCCTCGCGCAGGCCGAGATCGCGGGCCAACTCCTCGACGGGCTTGCCGGGCTCGTAAACGGTCAGTTTCAGGACATGCTCATGAGCGGTTTTCCACATATCGGCCAGCTTAAAGAGGTGGCCGACGGTAGGAAAGTGGGAAGGTGGAAAAAAGTCTCCAGTCGAGAGCCAAGCCGCCGGGATGCGGCGCGGCAGACTACCGAAGGTAGCCCCAACGGGGCGCCACCGCTTCCGAGAGGAAGTGGCGTCAATCGAGAGTCGAAGGTCGAGAGATTGCAGAGAGAGAAAATATGAAGCTCTGGAAAACGTCCGCTTCCCTTTCGATTGCTTCTTTTGCAGACGCCTAACAGCCTAATAGCCTAACAGTCTAAACCGCTAATAGCCCATGCTCCGCATTGCCGTCATTGCCGACACGCATGATCGATTCCCCGAGTCCGTGGCGGACGCCATCTCCGCCGCCGATGAGATCTGGCATCTGGGAGACGTCTGCCGTGCCGAGACACTCAAACTGATCCGGCGCCTCGGCCCACCGGTCACCGTAGTGAAGGGAAACAATGACTTTTTCCAGCCTTGGCCGATGGAGGAACTCCTTGAGCGCCACGGTGTGACCTGCCGACTCATCCATATCCCGCCGAGACCGACGAAACTGGGCACCATCCGCCTCCTGCTTCATGGCCACACTCATGTGCCGAGGGATGAGGTGGTCGACGGCGTTCGGATCCTGAATCCAGGCAGCATCGGCAAGGCCAACAAGGGCGCCCCTCCCAGCTACGCCTGGCTCCATCTCGGGACCGGTCAGCAAGTGGAGTGGAGGATCGTTCGAGTTTGATCTGGCACTCAGCGGCTCAAGAAACGAGGGTGAAAGAACATGAAGACGATCCTGATCACGGGAGCCTCGACAGGCTTCGGTCGCGCCATCGCGGAGGAATCCCTCAACCGCGGCCATCAGGCCGTTCTCGCCGTCCGCAATCCGGATAATGTCGCCCAACTCGTCGCTAAGTTTCCCGGAAAGGCTCACCCCATCCGCTTCGACCTGACCAAGCCGGCCGATGCGGAACGAGCCGTCCGCGAGACCGTGGAGCAGTTCGGATCGCTCGATGTCCTGGTCAACAACGCCGGGTACGGCCTGCTGGCCGCCCTTGAGGAATCGACCGACGAGCAGTTGGCGCGCAACCTTGAGACCAACTTCACCGGCCCCTTCCGGCTGATCCGGGCGGCACTCCCCGTGATGCGGGGGCAGAAAAGCGGCCACATCATCACCCTCTCAGCCATCGCGGCCTACGCCAACCATCCCGGCTTCGCCGTCTACGGAGGGGCCAAGGCGGCCCTCGATGCAGCCTGCGACGCGGCTGCCCAGGAAACTGCGGCGCTCGGCATCAAGTTCACCCAGGTCATCCCCGGCCCCTTCCGCACCGACTTCATCGGACGATCGCTTGATCATGCCACGCGTCTCCCCGACTATGAGGGAACGGTCGGCAAGTTCGGCGGATTCCTCTCCAAGATGGAAGGGAAGCAACCGGGAGATCCGGCCAAGGCCGCGGCCGCGATTCTCGACCTGATGGATGCGGAGAAGCCTCCTTTCCGATTCGTACTGGGGAACTACGGCACGACGACCTTCGCCAGAAAACTCGCCTCCATGGAGGCTGAACTCAATGCGTGGAAGGAGAAGGGCCTTCCGACGGATTTCGCACCCGGTACCTGAAAAATCCGGGGCTTCCGGAAAGTGGTGCGCGATACAGGGTTCGAACCTGTGACCCCTACAGTGTCAATGTAGTGCTCTACCACTGAGCTAACCGCGCAATTCCGAGATGCCGACGGCACCTCAAGGGTTGTGCATCATAATTCCCCGGCGTCCGGAGGCAACTTTTTTCCTTTGGCGGGATTAGGGAACCCTCCAACCGATCAGGGTCAGCGCTTGGCTTGTGCCTCCATCGCCTTCACCTCGGACTCGTCGCGGAAGGTGAGGGAAACGGAGTTGAGGCAGTAGCGAAGCCCGGTCGGAGGAGGGCCATCCTCAAAGACATGGCCCAGGTGACCACCGCAACGGGCGCAGAGGATCTCGGTACGGATCATGCCGTGGGTGGCATCGCGCAGTTCGGTGATGTTCTCCTTGGCAAAGGGTTGGTAAAAGCTCGGCCAGCCGGTTCCTGAATGAAACTTCGACCCGGAGGAGAAAAGCGGTAGGTCGCAGCCCGCGCAGAAGTAAATGCCGGTCTTGTGATTGTCCAGGAGGTTGCCGCAGAAGGGTGCCTCGGTTCCCTTGGCGCGCAGGACACGGTAGGCGGTGGGCCCGAGCTGCTTCTCCCATTCCGAGTCGGTTTTCACCACGCGGGGGACCTCGGTGACGGGCCCCGCCTTCCCATCGGATCCGACGAGTCGCACGGCGACGGTTTTGGCATCGCTTGCGGGTATTTGTGCAGGCATGAAGGAGACCATAGAAAGCAGCAGCGCAGCGGGCAAGAGTTGACGCGGGCGCATGGGAAAACCATAGCACACCAAACGAAAAAGTATCGCGCAGAGGCGCAGAGGCGCAGAGGGAAGAGAATTTTATAGGGGAATGAGCGCGTCGTAAAATTTCTCAGGGGGTACCACAATCCCTTCATCGATTCTTTATTCGGCCTTTCTGTTTCTCTGCGCCTCCGCGCCTCTGCGCGAGTTAGTCCCTTTTTACTTGTCCCCGTCATTATGGGTGATGAGATCCAAGGGTGCTTTCCACGCTCTACCCCTGGTTTCTGATTGCCCTTGGCTCCTATCTGCTCGGATCGATCCCGGCGGGATTCATCGCGGGTAAGATCTGTGGCATTGATCTCCGCACGCAGGGCAGCGGTAACATCGGCGCCACCAACGCCCTGCGGGTCCTCGGAAAGAAGTGGGGCTACGCGGTCTTCCTCTTCGATTTCCTGAAGGGATGGCTTCCCGTGAAATTCGCCCTGATCTGGAGCACTTTCGCAGCCATCGATCCGGCCTCCGCCCCTGGCGCGCTCGCCGCAGTTGGTGCACTCATCGGCCACAGCTTTCCGGTGTGGCTGGGATTCAAAGGGGGCAAGGGGATTGCCACTTCGGCAGGAGTGATCGTCGCGCTCTTCCCTCAGGCATTCCTCTTCTGTCTGGGCGTCTGGCTTCTGCTCTTCACGACGACGCGCTATGTCTCGGTAGCCTCTATCGGTGCATCGATCGCCCTGCCCTCGGCTGTCGGTGCCCTCTTCCTGCTCCACCGCACCGACTGGCTGGCATTGGTGGTCTCGATCGCGATGTGCTTCCTGGCTGTCTGGCGTCATCGGTCAAATATTGCCCGCCTGCGAGCGGGGACCGAATCCCGCTTCGAACGCAAAAAGAAATGAGTGGCTCGTCTGTGGCTGTGATCGGCGCGGGGGGCTGGGGCACGGCCCTGGCTCTCGTCATGGCCCGCCGCGGCCTCCATGTTCCGCTCTGGGGCCACGATGCACGCCATGTCGAGGTGATGCGGTGCGAGCGAGCCAACGAAAAATACCTTCCAGGCATCACGCTCCCCGACGGGATCCTTCCAACCCCGGAATTGGCCGAGTGCCTCGCCGCCGAAATTCTCTTCGTGGCCGTCCCCTCGAAACATCTCGCCGAGGTGACCGACCGACTAGCCGAAACCGCGGGATCGCGGAAGCCCGTGCTGGTCTCCTGCACCAAGGGGATCGAGCGTGAGCGGGGCCTGCTCATGAGCGAGGTGATTGCCGCCCGTTTTCCCGGCGCCACGATTGCCGTTCTCTCGGGCCCCAATCTCGCTGGCGAAATCGCGAAGGGGATTCCCGCCGCCGGCGTGATCGGCTGCGGGGAGTGCGATGCACTGAAATCCATCCAGTCACTGTTCGAGGGGACCAGCTTCCGTGCCTACACGAGCGGCGATCTGCGCGGGATCCAGCTTGGAGGAGCCCTCAAGAATGTCTTCGCCGTCGCGGCCGGCATCTCCGACGGACTCGGCCTTGGTGAGAATGCCAAGGCGGCTCTCGTCACCCGGTCCCTTGCGGAGATGACGCGTCTCGGCACTGCGATGGGAGGAGAGCGCGAAACCTTCGGCGGTCTCAGCGGGATCGGAGACCTCATGGTCACCTGCTTCAGCGAGCGGAGCCGGAATCATCAGGTCGGGTTCCGCCTCGGCCAGGGCGAGACGCTTTCCGGAATCACCTCCTCCATGGCCATGGTGGCGGAGGGCGTCCCGACCGCCGCCAGCGCCCACGCCTCGGCGCGGCGCCTCGGCGTGGAAACCCCGATCATCGACGAGGTCCATGCCCTGCTGCAGGGGGCCAAGTCACCCAGCGAGGCCATGAAAGCGCTGATGAACCGCCAGTTGAAGGCCGAGGGATAGAGAAAAGGGATGAGTGATGAATGATGAATGATGAAATGCTTGCCTTAACAGCAGAGCCCTCGCTTCTTAAACTTTCATAACTCAACCTTCATACTTCATAATTCTTCCATGTCCTCCATCCACATCGCCCGCAATCACCAACCCTTCGGCACGTTCTCCGAGGAGGATCTCCGCGAAGGAATCGTCTCCGGCCGCTTCGTCTCCAGCGACCTTGCCTGGCGCGAGGGAATGGCCGAGTGGAAGCCTCTCGGCGAGATGGCCCCGCAGTGGGGAATGGAAACGCCGGCACCCGCCCTCACTCCCGTCGCAACAGGCGGCACGGAAACGGCCCCCACAGTTCCCGGTGAGGGAACGGAGCCTGCATGGGAGGATCGCGAGCGGATCGGATTCTTCCCGGCGATCGCGCAGACGATCAGCGCCGTGCTGATGCGCCCCTCCCCCACATTCGCCTCGATGAAGCAGAGCGGCGGTCTCGCCAATCCGCTTCTCTATTTCGTGCTGCTGAGCAGCACCATGTTTGCGGTCTCCGCCCTCTACCAGATGGGCGCCACCTCGATGAACCCCGAGGTCTTCGCCAAGGGCCTGCCACACGCTTCCAAGACCGCCTTCTCGGTGGCCCTCATCGGCTCGATCCTGATCTCACCCGCGCTCTATGTGGTCAGCGCCTTCCTTTCCTCGGGCATCACCCACCTCTGCCTGAGGATGCTCGGCGGAGCGACCAGACCCTTCGAGACCACCTTCCGGGTCATCTGCTACGCCCAGGCCAGCGCCATGGTCTTCAACCTCCTGCCTCTCTGCGGTGGACTGATCTGCGTGATCTGGGGTGCCTATTGCATCATCATCGGACTCAAGGAGACTCACCGTACCTCCGGCCTGAAGGCCACGCTTGCGATCACCCTCCCCGGACTGCTCTGCTGCGGCGGCCTGCTGCTGATCGCCACGGCGGCCGGCATCAGCGTGGCCGAGTTGAGCAAGTACTCCCATTGAGGGGCCGGAGGTGAAGATCCAACGGCGCCCGATCATTCCGGGTAGCCATGACACCGAGTTGGTTTGGGGATCCATCCTCCTGCTTGCGGCCTTGCTGGCAACCGCATGGCTCATCTCGGGCATCGCTACACCACGCTGCTTGCTTCATGCGGCAACCGGAATCCCCTGCCCGACCTGCGGCATGACGCGCGCAATCCGGCTCGTTCTGCGTGGAGAGATCGGCGCGGCCTTTCTCCTCAACCCCCTGATGGCGGCGGCACTCCTCGGCGCAGCCCTCTATGTCTGCTATGCCGCCGTGGTCGTCATCGGAAGACTCCCTCGCCTGCGGTTGGAAGCCTTAACGAAAACAGAGTCCGACTTGGTGCGGCTCGCGGCAATCGGCCTTCTCGCGGCGAACTGGATCTATCTTCTGCTCGCAAGACCCAACAGCTGATGCACGAACCTTCAGCGTAACGAGTTGAGATGCAGTTCTAGATAGTGTCGTCACGAGATAAGAGCCCAGAGAGCGATGCAGCGTATTTGGATGGCAGCCAGGAAGGAGGAGGCGTTTTTTGCATAACGGGTGGCGATCCCTCTCCATCTTTTGATGTGAAGGAAGGCGTTCTCGACAA
>JBEIJN010000060.1:0-11697 GCA_040380225.1 Verrucomicrobiia bacterium
GTCCCTACTTCGCAGTGCCGAGGCAAGAACTCATGAGGATCTCATTGCTGCCATCGCCTCCGCCTTGGAGAGGATCACTCCACAGGACGCAATCAATTACTTCGCCTCTTGTGGCTATAGCTTTATTTAAAACGCTCTAGCAGCACCGGGAGATGAATTGCGGGATCAGGCCTTGTTCCCGACCAGGGAAAGAGGGCGTCGATTTCCTCCGCACACGCTGATTCCTCAAGCAGTTTCAGACGGTTGAGCACCGCCTCCAGCACAGGCGCGTAGAGGGAGGCATCATGACCAAGGCAGAAATCAATGACGGACGGCGGTCTCTCCGACAGACCCATACGGATCCTCATGCCGTCGCGATAGTCGCTGAATCCGAGTTCCCATCGTCCACCGCTGCTCCGGAGACGAAGAACCCGGTACTCCGCGGAAGGATCGATCCTCTGGAAATTCAAGCGTCCCCAAGGGGTTGAGCGGGATTCCTTCGCTCGGGATGGCCCCACCAGCTGTTCTTCCTCTTTCCATCATAATGGGCCTCAAAGGCGCGGACCGCATCCTCCATGGTTCCGTCCGAAGGAGACCATTTTTCCACATCGGGAAAGTCGGTGGAAATATTACGATTCTTCACATCACTACGGAAGCGGATCGGGCACCAGAAGGACTCGATGTTCCGGAGCATCTCGCTCCCGAGCGCCCAGATGCCTGTCATCCAGTCGCAGTACCAGCACCAGAGAAGGTCGTAGCCCGCGAGTCCGTCATACTTATGCCGGGAGAGATTGATCCACTCGGAGGCCCTGTAGGTGGGGAGTTTCCCAAGCCAGGCAACCGGTGGATAGATCAGGATTTCGGCCAACCTCACCTGCACAAACACCAAAATGGCCGGTGTCTGGACCATCAGGCAGAGTTGGTTGCGGAAAGGACCGAGGATCCGGCCCTGGGCATCAGTGAGGGTCCTTCCCTTCTTACCGCGGATAGCCCGGTGCACGAGGCAGAAGAGATGTAGGAACAGGAGTTCGGCGACAATCGCCGCCAGGAACCCTGACCAACCGTCAAGCCACACACCCACTACCCAGGGAATCCACGTGAAAAGGCTGACGAAGAAATCCAACCAAGGTGCCTTTGTGATCGCTTCGGTCACGGCGAAGGCGATGCGGGTCAGAATCCCGGCAACGATCAGTCCGGAAAAAATCAAGCCAAGGGTCACAGCGAAGTCATGCATCCCATGGTTCTCTCACAGGGGAGCGTGATCAACAAACAACGAAAGCACACTTTCCTGGAAAAAATGGACAGTGAGGGGATCGAACCCCCGACCAACTCGGTGTAAGCGAGCCGCTCTACCGCTGAGCTAACTGTCCTTGGAAAACCTCACAACTATGGGGATCGTCACGAGGTGCTGGCAAGTGGGAACTCAGGATTTTACCGAAGCAGCTCCCAGTAGATTCACAACCACATCCCCTCCCATTCCTTGGGCAATCTGCAGCGCTGTGTTGGGCGCTGAAGGCTTCTTCCCATCGGGTAGGGAGAGTCCGAGACTTTTGTCGACCCGCTTCGGAAGCGGCGGCACCGCCCCACGCTTCAGGCCTTCGACAAGCAGTGCAGCCTCGAGTAATCCCGAAGCTGAAAGTGCATGACCCGTGATTCCCTTGAAGGCACTGACCCAAGGCATCCGCGCACCGAAGAGGCGTTGGATCACCTGAGCCTCCACCGAGTCGTAACGAGTCGTTCCTGTCGCATGAAGGGAGATCCAGTCTGGAATGGAAGAAGGCAACTCCCCGAGAACATCCCTTATCAAATTCTCAAGGGTGGATCCGGCGGGGTCCGGAGCCTGCAGATGATAAGACTCGTTGAGGCATCCACCACCGAGCCATTCGGCAAGGGGAACCGCTCCACGCTTCGTCGCATGGGACTCACCCTCCAGAATCAGGCAGGCGGCTCCCTCCGAGGGAATCATGCCGGATCGCGCCGGCGAGAGCGGCGTGGAAGCGGCATCCTTGGCGACACTGCCGTTACGCCCCAGGGCCCTGCCGACCAATTCGGAAGGGTAAGGATCGGCGGCAACGGCAACAACCAGATCGGCCATCCCTCCGCGGATCATCGCACCCGCCATCCAAAGAATCTGCGCTCCAGTGGCGGAAGCAGCATTCAGGGAGAGGACGCTCCCCCCCAAGCCATGACGCAGCGAGACGGCGGCGCTCACGGAGTTTCCCCTCCATCGGCTGATCGCATAGGGGGAAAGTTTGGCACCCCGGGTTTCTTCAAGATCACTCTCCATGGCGACAAGTCCGCCAAGAGAGCTACCCCCGATACATCCAAATCGGGAATGACGATGCTTTTCCCCCTCGCCCCGGAGTCGGTTTCTCTCCTTACCTAGCCGCGCCGAACTCCATGCCGATTCCACGACATTCAGGGCAAGCAGTTGATGACGGGCAAGAATCGAGGCATCTCCCAAAGCAAGGCCGACCCGAGCTGCCAACTCGCCATTTCCGCGAATCTCCCCTTGGGACTTCGATCCGGAACACGCCAGATCCCAGAGTGATCCGAGGCTGTCACTCGATCCGGAAAGTACCCCGGATCCGGTGACAAAAACTCTTCCGCCGCTCTCGCCGCTCTCGCGCTCTCTCTCGGCCACCTTGATGCTCTCCCCTTACTTATCCAACCCGAGCTTCTTGAGCTTCGGGGCAATGACCGCCTGGCAATAAGGATTCTTCTCCTTATTGTTCCGGTAATAGTCCTGATGATATCCCTCCGCGGGATAGAAGGTGGTGAGCGGCACGATCTCGGTGACGATGGGATCGGGGAACTGGGCCTGGGCCTTCTTCTTGGAAGTCTCGGCTTCTGCGGCTTCTTCCGGAGTGGATGTCATGATGATCGAGCGGTACTGGGTACCGTGATCGGCCCCTTGTCGGTTCAGCGTCGTGGGATCATGGGCCTTCCAGAAGAGATCAAGGAGCTGGTCGTAGGTCACCTTGGAGGGATCGTAGGTGATCTGAACCACCTCGGCATGGCCGGTCCGTCCCGTGCAGACCTGCTCATAGGTGGGATTGGGCACCTTTCCCCCGGCGTATCCCGAGGTGATCTTGATGACTCCCGGCACATACTGGTAGACCGCATCGACACACCAGAAGCAACCGCCACCAAAGGTGGCCGCGGCAGTCTTGGCAGGGAGTGGTGAGGATGTAGGGGCCGCAGTCATGGAACTAGAAAAGGTAGAGAAGAAGAGTGCGGAAAGCAGGATCAGAGTTCTCATCGATGAAATCTCTCCCAGCATGGGAAAAAGACTAGTCGAAAAGATCATACTCCGGAAAATCGGTTGATGATCCCGAAAATTACATTAGCGGCGGGATATTCTAAGGATTTTATCAGGAAAGCAGGAAATCAGGAAGGGATTGCTGGAGGGGGAAGAGGTTAAAAGGGTTAGAACGTTATCATGTTGAAATGTGGAAGGAAGCAGGCCCAATACGATACCCGATTATCGGGATGCGGAAAATCGGTTCTTCAGCAATGGGTGTGTATAAGGTCACTTAACTGTTATGAATTGACGCAACGGAAGAGTGTTCTCGGTGCTAAAAATCATCCCTGTCTTTTTCCTTTCCTGATTTCCTACTTTCCTGATTATTTTTTTCTCCACTTCACGTCACCATCTTGGTGAACGCTCCAGATCTGTTGTCATGGTACCTTTGCAGAATCTTAGCAGACCCGTCAGTGAAGGGCCTTCCTATTCGTCTCCCGTGCAAGGATGGATAGGAGGATGGTCACGATGCTCGCGACTATCAGGAGAACTGCAGGAGCCATCAAGCTATGGAACTTCTCGATCAGAAGCCCAGCTATCAGCGGCGTGCTCCCCCCGAGGATCCCTGCCGCGATATTGTAGGTCACGCCCATCCAACTGGCTCTCAGGAAGCGGGGCCTCTCCTCAGCGAGCCATGTGCTGTAGGGAGCCATTCCGGATCCGACGCAGGCGGCAAATACGATCAGCAGAAGAAGTGAGAGATCATGATTTTCTGACCGGAGCGCCATGAAGAGGGGCCACGCCAGCACAAGGACGCAACTTGTGGAGACGATCACCATGGTTCGACGACCGAACCGATCCGAGAGATAACCTCCGACGGGCGCCATCAGGACGGCCGTTGCCACACCCATCGTCTGCAATCCGAGAGCCCCGGAAGGTGACATAAGCCCGGATGTCACCAGATAGGAGGAAAGGAAAACCGCGACGATATAAAACCCGGCCGAAGAACCCCATCCACGAAGGGCCCCTCCGATCACGGCGATCGGGTGCTCCTTCACCACATGCAGTAGTGCGGAACGATGATGCGACGAGCGATGGAAGGTTGTCTCAGGTTCGGGCGGCAAGGCCGTCCGCAGAAATGCAACAGCTGCACCCAAAGGAATGGAAAGCAGGAAGGGAATCCGCCAGGCCCACTCATGAACAGTTTCCACGGGATAAAACGAAAAGAGAGCACTCCCGATGGCGGAACCGAGCAGGATCCCGAGACCGGCCGTCATCCCCGCAAGGCTTCCGATCAGGCCGCGCTTGTCGGGCGGAGCCTTCTCGACCATGAAGACCACGGAGGTGGTGAATTCCCCGCCGGTCGAAACGCCCTGCAGGATACGCAGGGCCAGGAAGGCGATCGGAGCCAGGATTCCGACCGATTCATAGACAGGCAGACAGCCCGCGATCGCGGTGGAACAGGCCATGGTCGTCGCCGAGAAGATCAGCGCCTTGCGGCGACTGGAATGATCCGCGAGATAACCGAAAAAAGCACCCCCGGCCAGTCGTGCCACATATCCGGCGGCGAAAACCCCGAATACCGCCAGGGTGGAGGCGAGCTTGTCCTTGCCGGGAAAGAAAAGAAGTCCGAGTGTCGGGGCCAGCACGCCGTAGAGGGCAAAATCATACCACTCCATCAGGTTACCGGCCATCGCGGCCAGCGCCGCAACAGGTGAGAGGTGCAGGGAGGACTGCTTCGAGGGATTCATCCGGGAATCAGCACTTCTCTACAAAAAACCGCAAAGCAGTTTCTCCGTCCCGTTCAGCGTGACACTACCGGCGGCGCTTGGCGCCGTAGCTGTAGCCCTTGAGGGTGCGGGCACCGCGGAGATTCTTGAGGACCTTGGCCGCCTCATCCTCCTGGAAGAGCATCGTGAAGAGATAGGGGAAGTTCTCCAACTTCTCCCGGGGGACTTTCTGGGCAATGAAGGACTCGATCGCCTTCACATGGGGAAGTTCCTCGGCAGTCATGATCGTGAAGGCATCGCCCTCACTCTGCGCCCGACCGGTGCGCCCGATGCGGTGGACGTAATCCTCCGGATGCTGGGGCACATCGTAGTTGATGACATGACTGACGCCGGCGATATCGATGCCGCGCGCGGCGATATCGGTGGCGATCATCACCTCGTAGCGACCAGACTTGAACCCTTCGAGCGCGTCGACACGCTCTTGCTGGGAACGGTTGGAATGCATGACGGCCACCTTGTGCTTCTCGTTCTCAAGCTGGCGCGCAATGCGGTCGGCCCCGTCCTTGGTCCGGCAGAAAATGATGACACTGTGATATTCGGTGCGGTCGAGCATCGCCTTGAGCAGGTCGAACTTCTGGGCGACAGCCACGGGATAGAACGCATGCTTCACCGTCTCGGCGGCGGAGCGACGGGCTCCGATGGAGATCTTGCCGGGGTTGCGGAGGCACCAGGAGGAGAGACGCTCGATCTCCTCGGGAATGGTTGCGGAGAAGAAGAGGGTCTGCCGCTCTTTGGGGCACTTCTCCACGATGCGGCGGACATCGGGAAGAAATCCCATGTCGAGCATCCGGTCGACCTCGTCGAGGACAAGAATCTCGAGGTCGGCAAAGCTGATCTCGCCCTGTTGCATGAAATCGAGCAGGCGCCCCGGCGTGGCGACGATGATGTCGGCTCCCTTGGCAAGCGCCTCGCGCTGGGCCCCGTAACCGACTCCGCCGAAGATGACCACGGTGTTCAGGTCGGTGAATGCGGAAAATTCCTTGAAAGCCTCCTCGACCTGGAGCGCGAGTTCACGGGTCGGTTCGAGGATGAGGCAGCGGGTCTTGCCATTGGATTTCTTGAGACGGCTGAGGATCGGAAGGCCAAACGCGGCGGTCTTTCCCGTGCCGGTCTGGGCGGAAGCGATGAGATCCCCTCCATTCATGGCAATGGGGATGGCCTGCGCCTGAATCGGCGACGGCTCCACATAACCCATCCTCTGCGCGCCGTGGACAACGGCTTCCTCTAGTCCTAGATCCTGAAATGACATGAACCTCCAGAGTGATCGGTTACCTGAGATCACACCAGCTAATAAGGGAGGGCTTTTTCCGAAAAGCCACTGCGGCGTGAGTTTCGGCATCCACCTTCCAAGGAATGGCATGCCAACTCTCCTCCCCGATCAGGATCTCCATGGGATCCCCCTTCTCACCATTCAACGAAACAACCCTCGTGACTCCCAGCAGATTCGATAACCCCCGGCCATCCCCCTTGATGGCTGCCTCCCGGCAGGTCCAGAGCCTGAAAAAGAGCTCGTGATCCGCGGAGCTCTCGCAGGCAATTGCCTCCTCCGCACTGAAAAAACGTCGAGCGAGCGCGGGCGCATCCACTTTCCTGAGGCATTCCAGATCGAGCCCCACTTCCGACCGGGAGAATGCCACGGCAACACATCCGGAGGAATGGGTGATGCTGAAGTGAATCGGATCCGGTGTTACTAGGCGTGGCTTGCCATGCTCATCCTCAAAGATTTCCAGCTCACTTGCAGAGATCGGGCACCATCGCGACGCGACGGAGCGTAGCAGACGGCGAGCCGCCGTGAAGCGGAGGCGGGCTTCCTCGGAACTCATCGATGCGGCGCGTTCTCTCTCTCCAAAGCTCAAGGGAGTCCCCGCAAAGACTTCGAGACCGCCGACGGCAATGACAATTTCATCATGATGAAGATCAGCCGGAAATTGACTGACAGCCGTGAATAAAGGCGAGGGCGCGCTTAAATTAATACTTGTCATCCGGTTAAGCTTATAAAATAACTAACTTTGTTATGAACATCACAAACATTAGCAGCAACGCGTTGAAGAACCTTATCAAGCTCACTCAGCGCAAGGAAGGCCTTCTTAACGAGATCCAAAAGATCGAGTCCCAACTCGCTTCCCTGATCACCGGAAAGCCTGCCCGCACCACTGGAAAGCGCCGCGGCCGCCCTGCCAAAGCGAAGAAGGCCGGTCGTCCCGCAAAGGCTGCAAAGGCAACCAAGGGCCGTTCCTCCGCCAAGCGCGCTCCCCGTGGCCAGATCAAGAAGAAGATCCTCGCCGCCCTCAAAGCCGCAGGCGACGCCGGCATGAAGGTCACTGATCTCTCCAAGAAGATCGGCGTCAAGAATGCCAACGTGCACGTCTGGTTCAGCAGCACGGGCAAGAAGCTTCCCGAGATCAAGCGTGTCGGAAAAGGCCACTTCAAGCTCGTCGAGAAGAAGGCTTAATTACTGACACTTACTGATTCAATAAACCGGGAAGTCGGTCTTCAGTGACCGCTTCCCGGTTTTTTTATGGCGGGAAGTTTCTCACCCGTCCTGTAAAGCCGTATACCCTCGGCCGTACCTTCTCCCGTTTCCAGATCGGAGACATGTCCGCCGGCACCGATCACGGCATCTTTCACGGTCGGATGCGCATTGGACGGACAGGCGACCATCGCGGCAACTTTACCGAAAAGCATCGCGAGGTCGTTCTGGTGATCGCCGATGGCAAGGATTCCCGACGTCGGCATGTCGAGCAACCTACTGAGCTCGCCAAGGGCACTCCCCTTGTCATAAGCGCGGTGACAGAAACGCAGGTAGATATTGCTGCGCTGGTAATGGAAATCCTCCGGCCTGCCCTGAAGCTGATCAAGTTCCCGGATCACCTCGTCGAGCAGTTCTTCACTGGATGCGATCAGTCCTCCGGGAACACCGTCCACGCTCTCCTGAAACGTCACCCCATCGTACCGCCCGACAAGGCGCTCGATGTTTTTAAAAAACTGTCCGCACCCCTGGAAGAGCAGGTCGTGGTGCTCGCGGCAGAGGGCATTCCACTCCCCGTAATCATGCCACCCGCCCTTGCCGTCGGGTTGATGGACATGCCTCTCGCTGGTCAGGATGTAATCGGGTGTGATCGGTGCCTCCAATTCCCTGAGGCCATCAAGGGCGCTCTCGAGCGAACGGCCGGTATTTACCGCCCAGATGCCTCCGGCTTTGGAAACGGCGGCAAGTTCCCGTGCAAGTGAGGGCACACATCGGCCGCCATCGGGGTAGGCACCCGTGAGGGTTCCGTCAAAATCGGTGCTGAGCAATCTGATCATCGGGAAACTTTCCCCGTAGCGGGCAATGTTCGCAATCCGCAATTTCAATCAACACCGCCGGGGATCCGTGATAGTATCTAGATTTATGAAATCAGCCTACGAACTGGCGATGAGTCGCTTGGAAAAAGGATCCCCCTCCCGGCCCCTGACCGAGGAACAGAAAAAGGCCCTGGCGGAAATCGATTCCGAACAGGATGCGCGGATCGCGGAGCGGAGAATCTTCCTCGAGGGCGAGATCGCCAAGGCCGCGGGCGACGAGCATGCGATTGAGTCACTGCGCAGGCAACTTGCCTCCGAAGTGGCCGCCATCGAGGAGAAGCGGGAGGCAAAGAAAGAAAAGGTGCGTCAGGGAACGGTCTGAGCAGTACGATTAAGCGGGACGGTTCATCGACTGATGTCGGTCTAAAAGCTCTGAGGCTCCTTCTTCACGAGAGTCCGCCTCCGTATCAGTTGTTTGTTAATATCAGATCGGCCGATCCACAAAGCAAGGAACCTGAGGGAAAACTCATCGTCACCTTGAATTCGGCTTGCGGCGCAGGACCTCCATTCGGGCGGGATTGCGGGCACCCGCCACCGCCTCTTCCTTGCTGATGGCGTTGGCCAGGTAGAGTTCCTCAAGGACGTCGTCGAAGGTATGCATTCCATCCTTCCTACCGATCTCCATCAGTCCCACAATCTGCTCGAAGCGGCGATCTCGGATGCAGGCGGCGACGGCGCTGTTGTTGGTTAGCAACTCGCTCACCATGACCCGCCGCACCCCATCCTCCGAGGGCACCAGACGCTGCGCGACGACTGCGGCCAGGGCATTGGCCAACTGTCCCAGGATCTGGTTTTGCTCATCCCCGGGGAAACAGTCGACGATGCGGTCGAGAGCTTGGGGGGCGTCGTTGGTGTGGAGGGTCGCCAGAACGAGGTGGCCCGTCTCGGCGGCGGTCAGCGCCGCACGGACCGTCTCGGGATCGCGCATCTCACCCACCATGATGACATCGGGATCCTGACGAAGCACGTGACGCAGGGCCTCGTGAAAGGATTTGGTGTCGGTGCCGAGTTCCCGCTGCTTGATGATGGACCGATTGCTCTCGTGGTAAAACTCGATCGGATCCTCGATCGTCACGATGACTCCCTCGCGGGTCTCGCTGATCCTTCGGATCATGGAGGCCAGGGTGGTCGTCTTTCCCGACCCCGTCATGCCGGTCACCAGGATCAGGCCGCGGTCCAGATCGCAAAGTTGAACGATCGGGGACCTGTGGCCCAAGTCCGTAATCAACGGAATGCCCACGGGTATGTAACGAAAGGTCGCTTCCAGGGCGCCACGGCTGAAGTGGGCGTTCCCGCGAAAACGGCCCGTTCCCGCGACCTGCAGTCCGAAATCAAGTTCCAGGTCCCGTTCGAGGCGGGTACGCTGCGACTCGGTCAGCAGTCCCAGGATGATCTCCCGGCACTCCTGTCTGGAGATCACGTGATTGTTGCACGGCTTGATATCGCCGCGCAACCGCATGGAGGGCGGCAGTCCCGCGCAGAGATGGATGTCGGAAGCGCCGGCCTGAACGGCTCCCTTGAGAATGTCGATGATGTCAGGGGATTCGCTCATGGAGGGATTGGATCAGGAAAGGTTGCTAGAGATCCCCCTGAGACGGCGACGCAGTTCAGAGGGATTGGGAACCGAAAGAAGCGCCGTTTCCTCGGAAACCCTCCCCTCGGCAACCAGTCGTTGGAAGGCATGGAGGAAGTCCAGAGACTCAGAGGGATCGGCTTGGGCCAGATGATCCCGGAGCCCGGGGAGATCCCCGTGAAGGATGCACTGGCGCGTGAGACCGATATTGCTCATGTACTCGCAGGCAAGCACCACTCCGCCGTCGTTCGCAGGGACAAGTTTCTGGCAGAGGATGCCTAGCAACTGTCCGGAGAGCACCTGCAGGTATCCTTTGCGCTCCGCTTCCGGAAAGAATGCAGTCAACCGCTCGATCACCTCGCCCGCATCCGAGGCATGGAGCGTGGCCATCACGAGATGGCCTGTCTCCGCAGCCTGCAGGGCGACGGAGGCGGTGTCGGCATCCCTGATCTCGCCGACCAGAATGATATCGGGGGCCTGTCGCAGGGCGCGACGCAGGCCTTCGGCAAAGCTGGCCGTATCGAGGCCCACGGCACGCTGGGTGAAAAGCGACTGCTTGCGCTCGAACACATACTCCACCGGATCCTCGACCGTTACGATGTGACGCTCCAGATTGCGGTTCACCCACTCAAGCACCGAGGCAAGCGTGGTTGATTTGCCGGATCCCGTCGGCCCCGAGACGATCAGGATGCCCGACTTGCGTGCGGCCATTTCCTTGAGGATCTCGGAAGGGAGGCCAAGCTGATCGATATCCGGAGGAGTAGAACTGATCCGCCGCAAGACGGCTCCCTCCTGGCCCAGCGAGCGATGGAAGTTGACCCTGAAGCGGATCCCTTGCGCGGAGACAAAACTGGCATCGTGATCAGTGGAGGACTCAGGCACCCCGCAGTACTCCCTGAAAGCCCTCAGATCGGAGGAATCAAGGGACGGTGCCTCCATCGGTGTGATGCTGCCGGATACACGCACGACAGGAGGTTCGCCGGCATGAAGGATGAGATCGGAGGCCTTGTATTCCTGGGCTGCCCGGCAATACAGCTCGACGGATTCAGGAGGGTTGGGCATCACGGCAGAAAACCTAGGCCAAGTCACCCGACGCGTCCAGTCGTCCATGGTACATTCGGTTCACTGAACCCGATCCATGTTTTCCCCGATCCCTGAATGGAATGGCATCGCCACGGGGAATCGAACCCCGATTATGCGGATGAGAACCGCATGTCCTAACCGTTAGACGATGGCGACGTGAGCGGTGAAATATAGGGGTTCCATCTCACTCTGGCAAGTCCAGAGATGATCAGATAGGCTGCCAGGATCATGATGATCCTCTATATCAAGCGCGGGTGTCCCTGGTGCGACATGGCCGAGGCATGGCTTCGGCAGCATGGCATCAAATACAAGGCTATCGACGTGCTCTCCGATCCGGCTGCCTTTGCCGAAATGAAACGCATCTCGGGGCAGTCCAAGGCTCCCGTCATGATCACTCCCGACGGGAAATGCCTGGCTGACTTCGGTCCGGAGGAGCTTCCGGGGTTTCTGGGAAGTTAGAGCATATTCGAGTCAGTAACCTCCGGCAAAGCCGGAGGCTTGGGATAGCGTGAACCGCTCAAAGCGGTTGATTGTTATTTGATGCGCTCAAAGCGCCATTAGGTTCATTTGTTCGAGGCGTTTGTCTTCCTTCTCCTGCTCCTGGATGTAGCGACGTACCGCTGCCTCGTCTTTTCCAACCGTCGATACCCAGTACCCTCTTGCCCAAAAGTTCTGCCCAACGA
>JBEIJN010000061.1:0-11063 GCA_040380225.1 Verrucomicrobiia bacterium
ATGTAGCGGCCAGAGTTCATGGCCGAGTATCCTCAAAAACCGCCGCTCAAAGTTCAAATGCGTCACATCCATTTTGGATCGCAAGTCACTCATCTTGAAGAATCAACAAAAACCAATCGCCCTCTCAACCGGACACTAGTGGAATGACATGGCATTCTATTACAATAATGGAAGACATGTTGATTTTAAAAAATGATCGATAACTCGTTGATTTCCAATGGTCCACAGAGTTCTCCCAAATCCGATGCGCAGTGGGATGAGAGATGGGGCACTCCAATTACAAGGCTTGCTCTCCCGCGGCATCGTTGCGGGGAAGCATGACTTTCTCGCAACTGGGTGAGGAAGTTCATTGGTTTTGTGAAACCGAGGAAGTGGGATCAGGCTCTACGCGATGATGTGGAGCAATACCTATCTGTTGGTTAGGGGATGTCATATGGGCAGACTATCGCCCATCGCCCTGATTGCAGAAGGGAATACCTTTGTGCCCACGCGCCTCAGCGGGATAACTCGGTTCTAATAAAAGGAGAGAACACTCTATTTACAAAACCAATAGAAAGTATACCTTTTAGGTGTGACTGATTCCTACACCATCAAGACTGCACAGCAGAATTTCTCCTCGGTGGTTCAGGAGGCGGCCGATCATCCCGTGACGATCACCAACCATGGGAAGGCCGTGGCCGTGATGATGTCTATTGAGAGGATGGAGGCGATTGCGGAGACGATGGAGGTGCTGGCCGATCCGAAGGCGATGGCCGCGATCCGCAAGCACCGCGAAGGGCGTGCGTCCTACCATGATCTCTCCGCTCTGGAATCCCTATGATTCCCGTCCGGATTCAGGAGGAGGTCCTGGATTATCTTCGCAAACTCCCTCCCCAGCCACGGCATAGGCTGAAGGTTGCCATCAAGGGACTGACGACGGAGAGCGGAGACATTAAGCCGCTGACGGAAGAGTTGGAGGGCTTTCTTCGCCTCAGAGTCGCCTCCCACCGGGTGATCTTCGAGTACGAGATGATCGACGGGATACGGACCATCACCTGTGTCTTTGCGGGTTCACGCCGTTGGATCTACGAGGTTTTCCAGAGCCGCTTCATCGAGTGAGGGAGTACTTCAAGAACGATTTGAATAATCAAAGGACTTGGGGTCCTAACCCTGTCAGCCGCGTTTGAGCCACGCTTCCAGAGATATCCTCAGCTTCTGTTCATCCCCGAAGGTGAACTCCTCCCCGAGTTGAAGCGGGAAGGTGGTTCCGGAGGGGGTGATGATTTCCAGGATTAGGGAGCGTTTTCCCGGGTTCTTTCCGATGGCTTCGATGATCTTGGGGAGATCCGCTTCGCTGAGGGTGGTGCGGTCGATGCGAAGTCGGAGCGGCTTTTTGGAGGGCTTGGGGGTGAGGGCCTTGAAGTCGCTGGCGTTGGCCCTGATGGAGCCGTCGTTGGGGGTGACCCGGACGGTGC
Organism: Verrucomicrobiia bacterium; assembly: GCA_040380225.1. Classification (GTDB taxonomy): domain Bacteria; phylum Verrucomicrobiota; class Verrucomicrobiia; order Chthoniobacterales; family UBA6821; genus UBA6821. The sequence goes on from JBEIJN010000061.1 coordinate 1,455, forward strand.
AGGAAATGACGGTGCCGGCCTTGAGGATCTCCTCGTGCTTGGTGAAGGACTCGTCCCAAGCAGTGAACTCGAGGGTGCCGCTGTCATCCTCGAAGGTCATCACGCCGAAGGGGCGACCATCCTTCTTGGTGAAGCGTTTTTCCACGGTGGAGAGTAGTCCCGCCAGTCGGACGCTTCCCTTCTCGGTCATCGCAAGGGCATCGGTCACGGAATCGTATTTTCCGGCCTCGATGCTGCCGCGGTAGTCGTCGAGGGGGTGGCCGGTGACGTAGAATCCGAGGAGTTCCTTCTCGTGGGCGAGTTGCTCCGATCGTGTCCAGCGTTCGATGGTCTCTTCGTTCTTGTCTCCCTTGGGCGCGGGTGCGGGTGATAGATCGGCGAAGGAGTCGAAGAGCGAGACCTGTCCGCTGGCCCTGTCCTTCTGAACGGAGGCGGCCGCCCCCATGGCAGGCTCGATCGCGGCGTCGAGGGCGGCGCGGTGGCGGCCATCCCAGTCGAAGGCCCCCGCCTTGACGAGGCTCTCGAGGATCTTCTTGTTGACCGTTTTGGAATCGAGACGCGAGCAGAAATCCTCCAGCGACTTGAAGGGGCCGTTGGCCTCGCGGTCGGCAATGGCGGTGGCCATGGCTGCTTCCCCGACGTTCTTGATGGCGGCGAGCCCGAAGCGGATTGCCCGTCCTCCTGGAAGTTCCTCCGGAAGGAAGGTGAGGGCGCTCCGGTTGACGTCCGGAGGGAGAATGGAGATCCCCATCCTCGCGCACTCGGTGACAAAGACCGCAATCTTGTCGGTGTTGTTGATTTCGTTGCCGAGGAGACCCGCCATGAACTCGACGGGGTGGTTCGCCTTGAGGTAAGCGGTCTGGTAAGAGAGGAGGCCGTAGGCGGCGCTGTGGCTCTTGTTGAAGCCGTACTGCGCGAATTTCTCAAGGAAGTCGAAGATCGCGTTGGCCTGCTTGGCCGGGATCTGGTTCACCTTGGCGCAGCCTTCGACGAAGGTCTCGCGCTCCTTGGCCATCTTCTCAATATCCTTCTTTCCCATGGCGCGGCGGAGCAGGTCGGCTTGGCCGAGCGTGTAACCGGCCAGGGCACTCGCCGCCTGCTGCACCTGCTCCTGGTAGACGATGATGCCGTAGGTCTCCGAGCAGATCTTCTCGAGGAGCGGGTGGGCGTACTCGATCTTCTTCCGACCCCTCTTTCGCTCGACATAGTCGTCGATGAACTGCATCGGCCCCGGTCGGTAGAGAGCGATCAAGGCGATGATGTCGGTGAAGTGCTCGATCTGGAAGCGCTTGGCGGTGGCGGTCATTCCGCCGGACTCCATCTGGAAGACGCCGACCGATTCGCCCCTATTGAGCAAGTCGAAGGTCGCCTTGTCATCCATAGGGATCCTCGAGATGTCGAAGTCTGGGATGCGGCGCCTGATCAGTTTCACCGCGTCATCGATGACGGTCAGGGTCTTCAGACCCAGGAAGTCCATCTTGAGGAGCCCTAGGTCGGTGAGGGGAGCCATCGAATACTGGCTGACGATGTTGCCGTCGTTGGCGCGGGTGAGGGGGATGTACTCGGAGAGGTCGCGGTCGGCGATGACGACTCCGGCGGCGTGGACTCCGCTGTTGCGGGAAAGTCCCTCGAGGATGGTGGCGTAGCCCCAGAGCTGCGCGGTGGACGGCTCCTCGTCGACGGCCTTCTTTAGCTCGGGATTCTTGTCGATGGCCCCGGGCTTCACCTCACCCTTCTTGGTGCGTGAGGCGAGGGTGATGTCGAGCTCGTTGGGGATCATCTTGGCGATGCGGTCGGCGTCGCCATAGCTCCATCCAAGGACTCGTCCAACGTCGCGGACGACGCTCTTCGCGCCGAGTGTGCCGAAGGTGATGATCTGGGAGACGGCCATCGTGCCGTATTTCCTGCGGACATACTCGATGACCTCGCCGCGGCGGTTCTGGCAGAAGTCGACGTCGATATCCGGCGGGCTGATACGGTCGGGATTGAGGAAGCGCTCGAAGAGCAGACCGTATCGGAGGGGATCAAGGTCGGTGATCCCCAGTACGTAGGCGATGAGTGATCCGGCCGCCGATCCGCGGCCGGGGCCCACGGGGATTCCCTGACTCTTGGCGTAGTTGATGAAGTCCCAGACGATCAGGAAGTAGCTGGTGAATCCTGTCTTGTAGAGCACCGAGAGCTCGAACTCGAAGCGTTCCCTGATGGCGGCATCCTCCATGGCGCGCTCGCCGTAGCGGCGGCGTAACCCCTCCTCGCAGAGTTCGCGGAGGTAACCCTCGCGGGTCTTCCCCTCGGGGGGGAGATAGTCAGGATACTTCGACTTCCCAAACTCGAGCTTCGCATTGCAGCGTTCAGCGATGGCGAGGGTGTTGGAGATCGCATCGGGGCGGTCCGCAAAGAGGGCGGCCATCTCCTCTCCGCTCTTGAGGTAGAGTTCGGGGACGTAGCGCATCCTCTTCTCGTCGTGGATCATGGCCCCGGTGCCGATGCAGATCATGACGTCATGGGCCTCGTGGTGGGCGCGTTCGAGGAAGTGGACGTCGTTCGTGGCGACCAACCCGAGTCCGAGGTTGCCGGCAATGTCGATCAGTCCCGAGCGGTTGCGCCTCTGCTGTTCGATCCCGTGATCCGCGAGTTCGATGAAGAAGTTTTCCTTTCCGAAGATGTCCCGGTAAGCGGCGGCATTCTCGAGGGCCTTCGCCTCCTGACCCGCGCTCAAGGCCATGTTGACCTCCCCCTTGAGGCAACCGCTCAACGCGATCAGCCCCTTGCTGTGACGGGAGAGAAAATCCCGGTCGACGCGCGGCTTGTAATAAAATCCGTCAAGATGGGCGGCCGTGCTCAGCTTGACCAGGTTGCGGTATCCCTCGTCGTCGGAGGCGAGAAGTGTCATGTGGAATGCCACATCCTTCCCGCCGTTGGCCGTCTTCTTCTCGTGCATCGAACCGGGGGCGACGTAGATCTCGCACCCGATGATCGGCTTTACCTTCGCCTTCTCGGCGGCTTGGTAGAACTCGACCGTCCCGAAGAGATTGCCATGGTCGGTCAGGGCGATCGCCGGCATGCCGAACTCGGCTGCCTTCCCCACGAGTTGCTCCATCCTGATGGCTCCGTCCAGCAGCGAATACTCGCTATGGACGTGCAGGTGGACAAAGGGCGTCTGGGACATCTTCTGAGATTAGTTCGGGGATGTTTACCCGGCAAGGGTGGGCTCGTCGAAAGGGGCTGGAAAAGCTGAAATGTTGCAATCAGTGGTTCCGAAGGGCAATGTGTTCGGCTGGAGCTTCCCCTGATCATTCGGGGTTGGCCTCATCCTTTTTACGTTTTTCGCATCCTTGAAAATCCTCGACCGCTATCTCCTGACCGCCCTCGGGGTCGCCACCTTCATGGGTGTGGCCCTGCTGAGCCTGGTGCTGGTGCTGGGGAATGTCTTCAAGGAGATGCTCGATCTGCTCATCAACCACAATGTGCCGCTCGAGACGATTTTTGCCTTCGTCGCCTTTGTTCTGCCCTTCTCCATGACCTTCACGATCCCGTGGGGATTCCTCACGGCGGTCCTGCTGGTCTTCGGCCGACTCTCGGCGGACAATGAAGTGATCGCCCTTCGCGCCAACGGGGTGAGCTTTCCCAGGATCTTCATGCCGGTGCTGGCCGTGGCGCTCCTGCTGGTCGGAGTCTGTTTCTGGATCAACGTGGAGGTGGCTCCCAAGGCCCAGTACGCCATGATGACCTCGCTCTTCCGCATCGCCACTCATGATCCGGGTTCGATGTTCCAGGCGGACGAGGTGGTGGATCAGTTCCCGGATCGCCGTGTCTATGTCGGAAGCCGCGACGGCGATCTCATGAAGAACCTGATCGTCTTCGAGATCGACGAGAAGGGGGTTCCCTCGAAGGTGGTCTTTGCCAAGACCGGCACCATCACGACCGATATCCAGCATCAGCGCCTGCTGCTCAAGGTCCAGGATGCCCACTTCGAGCAGAGGGATTCCCGTCAACCCGACAACGTCGACCTGATCACCCAGGGGATCACGATGCAGGAAGGAGTCTTCCCAATGTCCCTTCAGAAGCTCATCGACAGCAGGAAGCGCAACAAGCCGCTGACATCGCACACGCTCGGGGAGCTCAATGAGGCGGTCTCGAAGCCCGATTGCCCTCGGCCGCTTGCCTACCGGGTCGAGATCAGCAAGCGCTTCTCGTTGTCGCTGGCGGCCCTGGCCTTCGCCCTTATTGCCGTACCGCTCGGCATCACCGCGCACCGTAAGGAGACATCGGTCGGGTTTGCCCTGAGTCTTGTCATTGCATTCTGCTACTTCTTTTTCATCCTGGTGGCCGAGGCGTTGAGCAAGAATTCGACCATGCCGGGGGCCCTGCCTATCTTCATGATCTGGCTCCCGAACATCCTCTTCACAGGTCTCGGCATCTGGCTCTTTGCCCGGCTTGCCAGAAAATAACGATTCACATGACGACACCCCGATCCGAAGAACAAATCATCGAGGAGTTGGTCGGAAGCCTGGCCACGGGCCGGAGCGCCGATTTCCTCAGGGACATGATGGAGACGGTTATCCGCTACGGGAAGGACCACGCCTCCCTCTCCGATCTCAAGCTGATCAGCCGCTCGATGCGCGAGATGCGTTACGCGGCCTCTGTCTTCCGGAAGTACGCCAAGGTCCGCAAGGTGGCGGTCTTCGGATCGGCAAGAACCCGCGCCGAGGAGCCCGATTTCCAGCTGGCTCGGGAATTTGCCCGAAGGATCGTGGAAGAGAATTTCATGATCATCACCGGCGGCGGCGACGGGATCATGGGGGCAGCCCAGCAGGGCGCCGGTGCGGAGAAGAGCTTTGGGTTGAACATCAGGCTCCCCTTTGAGCAGAGCGCCAATCCCGTGATCGCCGGTGACCCCAAGCTGATCAATTTCAATTATTTCTTCGCCCGCAAGCTGAGCTTCGTGAAGGAGACCAGCGCCTTCGTGCTCTTTCCCGGCGGCTTCGGGACGCTCGACGAGGGGTTCGAGGTACTGACTCTCCTTCAGACCGGCAAGACCTCCATCGTGCCGATCATCCTGATGGACCGCCCCAACGGCTTTTACTGGGAGACCTGGCGCCGATTCCTCGACAACGACCTGCTCGAGCTGGGCCTGATCTCCCGCGCCGATTTCCATCTCTTCACGATCACCCACGACGTCGACCGGGCCGTCGAGGAGATCAAGCATTTCTATAAAGTCTTCCACTCCTACCGGTGGGTTCGCGACGAAATGGTGATCCGTCTCAACAACAGGCTCACGCCCCATGCCCTCGAGACGCTCAACCAGCAGTTCGATCATCTCCTGGCCTCCGGGCACATCGTCCAGCGCGAGGCCCTTCCCGAGGAGGCCGATGACCATGACCTCAAGGATCTTCCCCGCCTTGTCCTCATTCCGCGTAAGCGGGAGTTTGGAATGCTGCGGTTGCTCATCAATGCGATCAACGACTCCGCCGTCCTCGAGAACCTTGCGGCCGGCTCCGCCGTGGTGGTTTAACCCGGTTGAAGGAGAATCCTTTCGCAGTTAGTATCAACGCTCCATGAAAACACCGGCCTCCGTAGCCCTCTATGACACGACTCTGCGTGACGGGACGCAGGGCGAGGGGATTTCTTTCAGTCTTCTGGACAAGATCCGCATCGCCGAAAAGCTCGCAGCCTTCGGCATGGATTACATCGAGGGGGGCTGGCCGGGATCAAACCCCAAGGATCTGGCATTTTTCGCCGAGGCCCGCAACCGCAACCTTGGAAGCGCCAAGTTGGCCGCCTTCGGAAGCACCAGGAGGGCCGGCATCAAGGCATCTGATGATCCCCAGATCGCCCAATTACTCGAGGCCGCAACCCCGGTCGTCACCATCTTCGGCAAAAGTTGGAAACTCCAGGTCGACAAGGTGCTGGGAGTGCCCCATGCGGAAAATCTCGCCATGATCAGCGACAGCGTCGGCTATCTGAAATCGCAGGGGCGCGAGGTCGTCTACGATGCCGAGCATTTCTTCGACGGCTACAAGGATGATGCCGCGTTCGCCATGGCGACGATTGCCGCTGCGGCGGAGGCCGGTGCCGACATGCTGGTGCTCTGCGACACCAACGGCGGAACGATGCCGGACGAGATCTCCGCGATCACGGCCGCTGTGAACGACCGCTTCCCCGGCAAGGTCGGCATCCACACCCATAACGATTGCGGCATGGGGGCGGCCAACGCGCTTGCCGCCGTCGGTGCCGGAGCGGTTCATGTCCAGGGGACCATGAACGGGTACGGTGAACGTACCGGCAACTGCAATCTCACCACGGTGATCCCATGTCTCCAGCTCAAGATGGGGATTCCCGTGGTCCCCGACCTCCCTCGCCTGCGCGAGGTCTCGCTCTTTGTCGACGAACTGGCCAACTGCCACCCCGATGTCCGTGCGCCTTTCGTGGGAAGCACCGCCTTCGCCCACAAGGGGGGCATGCATGTGAATGCCGTCGCCAAGACGGCGGCGGCCTACGAGCACATCGATCCTTCCGCAGTAGGCAACCGGCAGAACATCCTCGTTTCCGAGCTCTCCGGCCGTAGCAACATCCTGCTCAAGGCGGGCGAACTCGGCCTCACGCTCGCCAAGGATGATCCGGCGGTACTCAGGGTGCTGGAGAAGATCAAGGCTCTTGAGGCGGCGGGATTCGAGTTTGAGGCTGCTGATGCCTCGCTCGAACTCTTGATCCGCAAGGAACTCGGGCGCCACAATCCGCTCTTCGAACTCAAGGGATACCATTGCAGTTTCCGCCGCGATGCGTCGGGTTCTTCCACCGCCTGCGAGGCCACGGTTTCCGTCCGTGACGGCGATCGTGATCTGGAAATGACCGCGGAAGGGGATGGACCCGTCAATGCACTCGACGCCGCCCTCCGCAAGGCGCTCCAGAAGCTGCACCCCTGGATCGCGGGAATCTCCCTCTCCGACTACAAGGTGCGGATCGTCGACGGCGGACGCGGCACTGCGGCCAGGACCCGTGTCCACATCCTTTCCAGCGAGGGGTCAGAAACATGGGGAACTGTCGGCGTCTCCGACAACATCATCGAGGCGAGTTGGATGGCACTCGTGGATTCCCTCGAATTCCGCGCCACAAAGCGTTAAGGATTCCGGCGCCGCGCTTTGTTGCTGTTGACGCTCTCGCTTCCGCGAGTAGCGCCCTGACGGGCTACGCTGACGCTTAGTCTATCCCGGCCGTCCCCACGACCCGGTATTCACTTGCCGTATCTTTACTACGGCTCCGCTCTCACTCCTGGCACTGCATCCGGACTTCTTAATGCCTGAATGCATTATAAAGTCCTTTTCCAGCTTACGGATCACTGTAGCGGTTGACCTTGTAGGTTCCGGAGGGTCGTGAGTGAGACGAGGGTGATCCTGCGCGGGAATGGGAGGAGCCCTTGGTTTTACCCCGTTCCTTGGAACTCCTGCTCTTCCGGTGGAAGGACCAGGGATGTTCGGGTGAGGGTAGCAGGAAGTTGGCTGCCGGGGTGGGGACGTTGCGCCCACCACCGTCGAGGTGTCGCCGCGCCATGATGAACTCCGTCGGCAGCCAGTAGCTCCGGAGATCGCGGGTGCCCGCGGCATGGTTGACGCCGATGCTCAGATCCTTGTGAATCTCGAAATGGAGGTGTGCTGGGTACATGCCATGGTTGTTCCCGATGGTGCCGATGACTTGACCGCGCGAGACCTGCTGACCCTCCCGGACGTTGATCCTATCCAGATGGGCGTAGAGTGAGTCGGCGAACCTAAGCTGTCTGTTCTCGATCCAGGAATGCCTGATCACGACGACGTTGCCCCATGCGACATGGATGTCGCGTGCCAGCACGACCAGGCCGTTCCCGATGGCATAGACCGGTTTCCCGAGGCTACGGGCGCTGCTTCCGTCCGTCACGAGCCAGTCCTCGCCGAGGTGTCCGCCGGCCCGGAATCCGCGGGACTTGTAGTATCCCTCGCCGCTGGGTGGAGCCACGGGGAGGTCGAATCCGTCCGCGGTTTTGGAAACGCTCTGGGCCAGCACAGGGCAGAGCCCCCCCGTCAGAAGGATGAGGAAGGCTGCCATCAGAGACTGGGGATTCCGTAAGAGCACGAATCTTCCATTCTAGAAAACCAGTCCGGCAGGTGCAATAGCCGGATGGATTCAGTTCAGTAATGGTTGCACCCGACAGGAGTGCATGGTGAAGTATCGGGCACAATTTCATGGCTGCTTCTCAGAACACACCCAATCCCGCCATCCTCGCTCTGGAGGATGGACGCGTCTTTCACGGCATCTCCATCGGGGCTCCCGGCAACTCGGTCGGGGAGATCTGCTTCAATACTTCGATGAGCGGTTATCAGGAGGTGCTCACCGATCCATCCTACCGCGGACAGATTGTCACGATGACTTATCCGCTCATCGGAAATTACGGGACAGGCACCGAGGACGGGGAGAGTGCCCTGCCGCAGGTCAGCGGCTTCGTGATCGAGGAGTTGTCCCGACTCGAGAGCAACTGGCGCTCGGATGAGTCCCTGCCCGACTATCTCCGGAAGCACTCCATTCCCGCAATCGGCGGGATCGACACCAGGTCATTGACCCGTCACCTCAGGACGCAGGGTGCGATGCGCGCCTGCATCTGCACGGACGGAAGCGACGAGGCGACCGTAATCGCGAGGGCCAAGGGTGCTCCGAAGCTCGAGGAACTCGACCTGGTCGGTGAGGTTTCCACCAAGAGCGTCTATGAATGGGATCCGGAGGGGAAGGAGAGCTTCCCGTTCGGGGCGGAGCGTCCCGAGCATCCCTCCAAGGAACCGCTTGTCGTCCTCTATGACTTCGGGGTGAAGCGCAATATCCTTCGCCTGCTCCGTGCGCATGGAGTCAGGGTGATGGTGGTGCCTTCCGACACGCCCGCCGAGAAGGCTTTGGAATTCAATCCCGACGGCATCTTCCTCTCCAATGGTCCCGGAGATCCGGCGGTTCTCACGGCGGCCCATGAGACAGCCAGGCGTCTGGCTGAAGCGAAGCCCGTGTTCGGCATCTGCCTCGGTCATCAGATTCTCTCGCTGGCATTCGGCGCCTCGACATTCAAACTCAAATTCGGCCATCGCGGAGCCAACCAGCCGGTCCAGGATCTTCGCTCGGGACGAGTCCTCATCACCTCGCAGAACCATGGGTATGCGGTGAAGGAGGAGGGGTTGCCAGAGGATCTGGAAATCACCCATCGCCATCTCAACGATGGAACCGTTGCCGGGATCAGCCATCGCACCAAGATGGTGCGGGCCGTGCAATTCCATCCCGAGGCTTCGCCGGGGCCGCATGACTCGGCTCCGTTTTTCCAGGAGTTTGTGGAGGCTCTGAAGGGCTGAGTCAGTAGGTGGATAGGCTGTTAGGCTGTTAGGCTGTTAGGCTGTTAGGCTGTTAGGGGGGGGCCAGAGTCAGAATCAGCCGCTTCAGTTATCTAAGGAAGCGCTGATTAAATCCCATGAAGGCCGCTGAAGAGCATTTGCTGATTTTTGAAGGCGTGAGTGCAGGGCGATACCCGCAGCGGTCTCGCCCGAGCGAGCAACGCCACAAAAATCGACAAATGGCTTCAGCCCTGCGGGTTGCGGAGATAAC
>JBEIJN010000062.1:0-10779 GCA_040380225.1 Verrucomicrobiia bacterium
CACCCGTTCCAACGGGCTTGGTTCATCATTGACGCCACTTGCCTCCCGGCAAGCCGTGGCGCCCTCCGGGCTACGATTGCATCGTAGTCTACCGCACCCGTTCCAACGGGCTTGGTTCATCATTGACGCCACTTGCCTCCCGGCAAGCCGTGGCGCCCTCCGGGCTACGATTGCATCGTAGTCTACCGCACCCGTTCCAACGGGCTTGGTTCATCATTCATCATTCATCATTCTTAATTCTTCATTCTTAATTCTTCATTTCCCCCCATCCCCTCCCGCTTCGCGGGACCCTTCCGCCTTTCAATACGAATCACCTGTCTGGCATCAGTACCGGGATAATCTCTCGCTGGTGTCTGCGGTAGATGCGGAAGTCTCCATCGACCGTGATGACCGGCAGTTTTGGAAAGCGTTCGCTAATACAAATCAGGCAAAGATCGGCCAGATCCGGATTTCGATCCTCATAACGCTTCGCGAGCACGGCCAGCCTCTTCCGATTGGCATCCAGATCAAAGTCGATCCGTAGCAATCCACTCTCCACGAGTTCCAGAACGCTGGTCAACGATCCCAGATGAAACGCCGCCTCGGCCAAGACCGCCTCGCAGGTGACCAGCGGATCCTCGATTTCCGAGGCGACTTGAACTGCCCAGGCATGATGGGCGTCGCGGCTATTCAAAAACGCCACGATGAAGCCCGTATCGGCAATGCCGGTCACGCTTTGGAAAACCCTTTGCGTGAGGAGAGATCAGACGCCCCCTTCACTTTCCCCGCCAGCCGCATGAATGGCTTCGCCTCCTTGACTTGGATCAACTCCAGCGCTTCCTTAACGAGGCTTCCCTTGGATCTGCCGGATGCATGTGATTTCTCCTCAACCCACCGGGCGAGTTCATCCGGCAGACGGATGCTAAGTGTCGTGCTCATATGCCATGTATGCACGACATCTTTGAATGCGTCAATGGAGAAAGAGGAAAGTGGAAAATGGGACCCGACGTCAGAGACTGTTTTTGGTGTTTTTCCCAATAGCAGTTAGGATCGCAAGTAATTCTCGCGATTCATTCATGAGTTCATCGGCACCATCCATCCCCACGGCAAGGCCAGGTCATCATGAGAAAGATGGCGCGGTTCGTTTCCACCGTAAAGGACAGCGCCCCGGACTAGTGCTTTCTTATTCTTCATCGTTTCACGAAGCGCTTTGATTCCAGAGGCATCAGAAGGATTCACTTGCTTGGATGTCTTGATCTCAAGTGCAACAAATCGTCCTTCCTTCTCCAGAATAAAATCGACTTCCCTGCCGGAGCGATCTCGCCAGAAATGGAGGCAGCGAGACTGTGGATCAAGCGCCTGCCATGTCTGGAGCGTCTGAAAGAGAGTCTGTTCAAGCCAGAACCCTGCATCCATTCGCGCAGTGGCGGCCTCGGATGACCTTATGCCGGCAAGCCATGATGCCAGACCGCAGTCGCGCCAGTAGAGACGGGGGGTCTTGATCAATGCCGACGTGGGATTGGAGGTAAATGGGCGCAACCGCGTCATAATGCACCCAGCCTCAAGCAGATTCAGGTACCGATGCGTCGTCGGCTGAGACAGGGATGCATCACGTGCCAGTTCAGCCTGATTAAGCAGACGACCAGTTCGTTGGGCAGCCATCACCATGAGGCGCTGAAAGTCAGGCAGACTCGAAACCTCACTGAGTTGCCGTAGATCACGCTCCAGATAGGTCTGCACATAGGCTCCCATCCAGAGATTTCGATCCGATTCATTGGCTATCTCCAATGCCGGAGGAAACCCACCTCTTAAAAGCCAAAGAGGCCAGTTCCCCTGCCCGACGGGCCATTCCCTCAGCTCAAAATCTGCATCAAACAAACGATCAAGAGGAAGTAGATTGCCCTCCCTCCCCAGCCACTCCGTTGGACAAAATGGTGGAAGCTGGAGATAGATGGCCCTACCAGCAAGTGAGTCCGCAATCGACTTCATAAGCAGAAGATTGGCCGAACCCGTCAAGAGGAAGGCACCGGCCCGCCTGTGCTGATCCACAGCATGTTTCACTGCCAGTACGAGACGAGGTGCACGCTGCACCTCATCAATGATCACTGGTTGCTCCAGAGTGAGTGAAGCTGGATCCTGCAGCGCTTGATTCAGAATCCCGAGATCATCCAGAGTGTGATAGGCGGCCAACGGCTCAACTTCCTTCGCCAAGGTGGTTTTGCCAGTCTGTCGTGGCCCGGTAAGAACCGTCACAGGCATCACCCGCATGGCTTTTTCCACATGCGGTTGGAACCAACGAGTCTTTATCTTATTCACGATATGAATAGATTTCATTCACCTGAAGAATTGTCAAGTAACAGTTTCCCTGTTCACCCCCACCTAACAGCCTAACAGCCTTCAGTCTTCTTCCACCTTCCCATTACTGTTCCCAATTACTAGTTGCTAGTTGCTAGTTGCTAGTTGCTGGTTCCTAGTTGCCAACCCAAGAACATCAGTTGATTGCTGACTGCTGATCGCTGGCTGTGCCCTCGACGCTCGACGCTCGACCACCTTCAGCCTCCTCCCCACATTGACGCCACTTCCTTTGCCTCAGCATCTCCCGATGCATTGATGCCGCTTCCCTCCCGGGAAGCCGCGGCACCCTTCGGGCAGCGACAGAGTCGCAGTCTTCCGCACACCCTCCCGGGTGTTTGGTTCATCCCTACCGGGACTGTCCACGGGAAAGAGGGACAGGCTACGCCGTGACTCCCGTCACTCGGCGCCCGGCAAGCAGTGCCGCCCTCCGGGCTACGATTGCATCGTAGTCTTCCGCGCCCGTTCCAACGGGCTTGGTTCAGGTTTCCGCTTTCGAATTTCAGACTTCCTACAACTGACAACTGACAACTGACAACTGACAACTGACCGCCCCCCCTTCCCCAGCGGCTTGGTTCATCATTCCCCCCACCCCATCCCTTTACTCCCCATTGCTTGCCCGGCCGTTTCTTCCCATCGGCCATTTCTTTCCGCAACGGCCTCTGTGCGATTTAATCAGCGCTTCCCTAGACAGCGTACAATAACATGATGAGTTGAATCATGCGTTCAAGGGCATCTCTTATCTCCGGATAATCCTCCCCTACCTCATCGAGCTCGCCTCCCGGGTAATGCTGTTCCCAAAACTGCTCGGTAAGATTTCGGCATGCTGCTGCAAACTCCTCGAATCGAGGATCTCTCTCACATGCTTCCGCAAGCAAACGGTTCAGGTCATGGGTTTTCACCACGTTCCATCCCCGAGAGACGAGAAAACCCTTGAGATACCTCTCCGCAGCTTCGTGCAGCAGCTCCACACCTGACCAAGAAGAACCGAAACGCTCAAAAAGCGCGTCGGCTTTTTCAAGTCTGTCAGCCGCCATCATGAACCAATCTGAGGGGCTACTCGGGTCGGTTTTCATATGACACGGATACCCTTCTCCAGAATCTTCCCTAAGTAAGATCCCTCACCGGTTGCCCCGGATTCGCATTCCTTGGGCTCGGCCAGCATCAGATCAAAAGAGATTGGGCCGGACTCCCGCAGAAGGGGCCACCATGCCGAACGGATCGCAATTTTGTCTTTTAACCTGCTCTGCTCGATCGGCTTGACCACAAGAAGATCAACATCGCTGTCCTGGTCCGGAGTCCCATATGCATATGAACCGAAGACCACTACCCGTTCAGGATGGAACTGATCTTGTAAAACCCGCAGAAAGGGGCGGAGTTTCCCAGCAATGAGATGCAAAGGAAACTTTCGGTCCTCGAGAACTTGATCGCGGATGCCGCCATCCACTATCTCACGGGACTTGATCTGGGCTAATTCCATTGACCCAATAATATCGTCTTAACTCGGGAGCGACAACCGGATTCCTCAAGTTCCCAGTTCCCAGTTCCCAGTTCCCAGTTGAGCGTTGATCGTTGGCGGCAACCAAGACCCAAGAAGCAAGAACCTGCAACCAACAACGGCTTCCCCCTCCTTCAGCCTAACAGCCTTCAGCCTAACAGCCTTCAGCCTTCAGTCTAACAGCCTTCAGTCTAACAGCCTTCAGCCTAACAGTCTAACAGCCTCCTCTCCACCTCTTCCAGATTCTCTCCCAACCTCCCAAGACTGAACTGCTCCACCTTGGCCCCCGTCGCCGCACTCATCGACCGAAGCCTTTCCGGATCCTGTATAAGCAACTGAAGCGCCTCAGCCAGGGCATTGGAATCCGAAGCCGGGACGATCAGACCATCCACTCCATCTGTCACCACCTCGCCGCAATTCGGCGTGGCGATCACCGGCAGACCATGAGCCATCGCCTCGAGTTGGGTCAGGGCAAATCCATCCGAGAGAGTCGGCAGGACAAAGAGATCGACCGAGCGGTAAAACTCGTCCGTCCGATCCCGGCTCACCGGCCCATGGAAAGTCATGTTGGAGGGAGCAGAGGAGACCGCCTGATCAGAGATTCCAATCGATCCCACGATATCGAAGTGGATCGCCTCATTCTTCAGAAGCATCGCCGCCTCGATCAGGTACTGGATGCCTTTGCGCAAAATTACCTGTCCCAAGAAGAGCACTCGAAGAGTGCGTCGAACGTCGAACGTCGAGAGTCGAGGGCCTTTTTCAGCCATCTGATAGCTCTCGTCCCTCGTCCCTCGTCCCTCGACTGGGGGCGCTTCATACGCCAACGGCACGATAATAATTTTATCTGCCGAGACCCCTTGGCGTATCAACGCCGCCTTCGTCCACTCCGAGTTCACCATCACCAGATCGGCGACTGCCCACTCTTCTTCACGGCGGCGGTAGTAGGCCTCGGGGATCTCGACTGATCGCTTAGCCCAGCCCGGCCAGCGCTTCTCCTCCTCCTTCACCAGATCGACCTCATAACGGGCCGGATCCATCTGGCAGACGATCGTCTTCCCTCCCCGTGCCTTGATCCATTGGGCGGGCTCTAGGAAACCCGTGTCGTAGCCAAAAAAGACAAAGCCCGAGTCGAGCGTCGAGGGTCGAGAGTCGAGAGCTGTGGAATCTGCGGTGTTTCTTGCGATCGTCCCTCGTCCCTTGTCCCTCGACTCGGCCAGCATAGCCCTCGACACTCGACGTTCGACTCTCGACTGTTTTTCCAAGTCTTTAACGACGAGTTCCCCGAACTGTCGTCCGATTTGGAAAAAGCCATCATAGGGATTAGTGAACCGCTGGCGGGAGGCCTTCAAGGCATGGAAATTGAATCCCGTGACCGGCGCCCCGATCAGATCAGCGTGACACCGTGACGACATGCTCCCCTTGCCGGTCAGCTTCCCGATTAGCCTCCATGGAGCCGATGCCCAGAAATCGGTGTAAAGCCTCACCAGCTTCCCCTCGCGGTGAAGCACCCTTGGTATGGCATAGTGCTCCCTGGCTCCAATCTGACTCGTGATCCAGTTCATGAAACAGGAATAGTCGAGAGTCGAAGGACGAGGGTCGAGGGCATTTTACTGGAGCTTTGCCCTAGAAGCCCTACCCAAGGTCTTGGAGAGAGCTACTATTTGTGAAGCTAGGAGATCTGCATCAGCCTTTAGCCTTTTGACGGCACTTTGTTGACTCGTTCGCTCCCGCTCAGTTGAACGGCACTTTGCTCCCGCAAAGCCGTGCCGCCCTCACGGGCTTGCCTACGGCAATTTCTCCGCATCTCTCCCCAGAGAATTGGTTCGCCCTTACGGGTTCCGCTGCCACGGAATCTATCCGAGGCGATCCCACGCCTACGTATTCCCGCAAAGCGGTGCCGCCCCGTTGGGGCTACGATTGCATCGTAGTCTACCGCACCGCTCCCCAGCGGCTTGGTTCATCATTTTCCCCTTCCCTCCCCCTGCTGGCTCTCGATTGACGGCACTTTGCGCCCGCAAAGCCGTGCCGCCCTTCCAGGGCTACGACTCTGTCGTAGTCTGCCGCGCCGCTCCCCAGCGGCTTGGCTCTCGACTCAGTAAGCCTTCAGCTTCCTCTTACTCAGCTTTCAGCTTTCAGGTTTCAGGTTTTATCCCCCATCTGGCTCTCGACGCTCGACTCTCGTCCTTCGACGCTCGACTCCCCATTTTCGCTTTTCGCTTTTCCTCCAACATAGTGCTCACGCGCTCCAATCTGGCTAGTTATCCACTTCATGGAGTCAAAATCTCGACTCTCAATCCACATCCCCTGAATTGGTCAAAATCCGAATCGCGCGTTACCCAAGTACAACCATTTTCCAGAGCTACCGCGGCATGCTGTGCATCACCCACCAATTTCCCTTGGGACGTTGATTCAATGCAGATCCGACGGACAAGATTCCAGTGATTCTCACCAGGCCCAAGCAGCACGCATGACTGGGCAGCTAATAATGAATCGATGACGCTAACTGCCTGGATCAGGGGCGTGGGGAAGGGACGGAATGACGGGTGAGTCACGATACGAACAAACGCAGTGGCCACCAGCGATGACAGCGCAAACATCTCATCTCCATTTGCCAGATCCTGAAGCCATGATTTATAGAACTCATGGTGAGGGTCCTCCCTCCGATGCGCATAGATCAGGATATTGACATCGGGCATTCTCATGACTTAACGCCCCTGGTCTCTCAGTCCCGCGAGTTCATGAGGAGTTTGATGAACCTTGGGTGCCTGGCCCTCTCCAACAACCGGCATGATGAATCGTCCTCGAGGCCGCCCAGGGCCCTCTTTGGAATGCAACAGATTCCTCAAAGCCGTCGTGGTTAACTCGCTAAGAGTTACCCCTAAATCGGCAGCTTTCTTTTTCGCCTTCAGAAAGACTGGATCATCCAGCACAAGCGTTGTTCTCATACACTCATACATATATATGCAAACCAGCAATGTCAACATGTATAGAGTGAAGCAGCCCATATGTTTTTTACACCGCAACGCCGAGGGCTAGAGGCACGGAGTAGCCTTAAGTCTCTTTCCCACCTTCCCATCTCTGTTCCTCGTTCCTAGTTTCAGTAAACCAAGAACCTGCAACAAACAGCGGTTCCCCCTTCCGCCTTTTGCCTCTCCTCCCCCCCCTTCCGTCAGGCAATCGGATTCTTCCATTTCAGGCTCGGGAACCTTGCGAAGTCACGATCCGTGGAGTAAAGCACCGACGCATGCTCGATAGCCAAGGCAGCCAAGTGGGCATCGGAGACCAGATTCCCCGTTGCTGCAGACTCTCGGATTTGGGTCTGAAATATTTCCCAATGCGCGTCTGTTGGCCCTATCAGCCTCACACACGGCTGATCCAGCCAACTCTCCACCCTCTCCATCCCCTCCTCCATTGTCAGGGGCCTATCATGAAGTCGCTGATTGGTAGCGATCCGCAGGTAGGCGTTAATAACCGGCCAGCAAAGATTCACTGACTCTGTGCCGCTCAGGCAGGCATCCCACCAGGCACAGGCCTTCTCATGATACGGAGAAGTCATATCCTCGGCGTAGAGGAGCAGATTTGCATCCGGGAAGATCATCGAAAATCCTCCCCCTCAGCAACGGAAAGAAGCTCCTGAATATTATCGTAGGAGAGGCCCTTGCGAAGCCCCATGGCGCGACCTTCGGTTCGGTAGGGACGCGATTTCTTCGGGGATAAGACCGCATCGATCCCGATTCGAAGCGCCTGATTGATCAGACTCTTGAAAGGCATGCCCGTCAACTGCACCGCCTTCTTGGCCTTCACAGCAATATCAGGGTCGATCGTCAGCGTAGTTCTCATGAATACATCATGGTGTTTTTTTACAGATCGTCAAGATGTCTGTCGCTTTTACGTTCCCCGCTCCCAGTTGATGGCATCCGCCGCCCGGCGGACGGTGCCACCCCTGCGGGGCTACGACTATGTCGTAGTCTACCGCGCTCGTTCCCACGAGCTTGGTTCCCAGTTCCCAGTTCCCAGTTCCCGGTTGAGCGTTGATCGTTGGCGGCAACCAAGACCCAAGCACCAAGAACCTTCAACCAACAACGGCTTCCCCCCTTCCCACCTTTTACTGATTTCGCTTTCCGCTTTTAGCCTTCAGCTTTTTTTAGCCATCCCCCCGATTACCCATTACCGATCCCCGATCCCCTCCCGCCTCGCGGGATCCTTCAGTCTTCCGCCTTTAGCCTTTTCCCACGGGCTTGGTTCCCCATTTCCTCTTTCCAATTTTAGCCTTTAGCTTTTTTCCTCCTCTTATTCCCCCACAGCCGCCCCTCCCCACCTTCTCAAGGAAGCGGCGCTATCTTCTGTGGCCGCTCCTCTATACTAGTTCCTAGTTCCTGACTGCCGACCAACCCAACAACCAACAACGGCTTCCATTTCCAATTTCCAATTTCCAATTTCTACTTTTTAATTTTTTTCCCCAGCCTTCAGCCTTTTGACGGCACTTGCCGCCCGGCAAGCGGTGCCGCCCCGTTGGGGCTACGACTGCGTCGTAGTCTACCGCGGCGGTTCCTTCCGCCTTGGTTGCCTTCCGCACTACCGGCTCTCCACTCAGGGGTGGGTGTTCGGTCAGATTGCCAAAAGGCTCCGCACGGAGATGTCTTCGTCGACATCCTCCCAGTGTATTCCCACCCCACGACCAATGAGACGCCAGTTGGAGCGCTGCTTGGGTGACGCACTCAGTAGACGAGGAAACCACTCAAGTGGGGCCGAAACGCGCCGAGCATCGGCGAGCGTGACGATGAGCTCATCGTCCGTGAACGAGACATCCACTGCATCTGCAACAGGCTTACTGGCCAAAGTGCTCATCCCATTTCAAGATAAACGATTCACGATGCCGCTCAACCAAATTGTGAAGGTCGCGGAGTTCGGTGCTACGAAAGCCGCGGGATTCAGCGAGCAAGATTGGAGTGAGCCAAAACTTGGCGTAACGTTCGGCCTGCTCGACGTGAATGTGATGAGGCTCTGCACCCTCACGACTAAAGAAGAAGAAACGATACCCCTGGATACGTAATACCTCCGGCATGGGATGCATCATATCGGGCGTTAGAAATCAAGGCAAGCCGTGCCGCCCTTCAGTTCCCAGTTCCCAGTTCCCAGTTCCCAGTTGCCGGAGAACCAACAACCTTCAACCAACAACGGCTTCCCCTTCCGCCTCGCCTTGGTTCAGTCCCCATTTTTCATTCTTCATTCTTCATTCTTCATTTCCCTCCGCCTTCAGCCATCCCCCATCAGACTCTCGACTCTCGACTCTCGACTCTCGACTCTCGACGCTCGACTCCCCATTTCCCATTTCCGCTTTCCAATTTCCAATTCCCCCCTCGACCCTCGCTAGAACAATTTCAAAGCTTCAGAGGGAGCAAGGACAATCACGCCACCTCTTGTCGCAATCGGGTAATGCTTGTGATTCCCAGTAACCAGGATTTTAGCAGGGGATGCATGGGCAACTTCCAAAAACTTCGTATCATCCGGATCGGATGCCTCCAGTCCCGAAACGGGAACAGCGGAGAGATGATGCTGGTATTTCAGGATAGCAAGAAATGCCTCAACAATCGCAGGCTCGATACGAAATTTGGGCCTGAAAAGAACTCGGCGGTATTCATCAATGATCCGGTCATCCCAAACAAGCCGAAGCCTTCCGGCCAACAGGGCATCGATGATCCTTCCCGGGGAGGCGTGCGGGGAGAGAAGCCCTGATACCACGACATTGGTGTCCAGAACCCAGTGCGGCAGGGAGTCCACTAGTCCACACGGTTCAGCCCCGACGCTTCCTTTCACGACGGGACTTTTTGATCTCCGCGTCGATTTCATCCATGGAAAGCTGGTCGGTTTCGGACTTTGCCGCAGCCTCCCGGAGGGATCTCACGGAGCGTCGCGCCTTGGCAAAGACAATCTCCTGCATGTCCTCAAGAAGCGTCTCCGGACTCGTTGGAGTGATGATGCCCAAGGGCAAACCGTCACGCGTGATGACAACGGCTCCCTCGCGCGCCAATCCACCCCATACGGCAGCGGGCCGGGCTGATAATTCCCTGGAAGCTACCATTTTCATGCTAAACAGATGCTATACGAATCGTCGTGCGTCAAGCTGAAACCACGAAAGGACTCTCAGGGCCTGTTAAGACTAAAAGGCAGGTGGCGGTGCCAGGAGTTTTGCTGCCAGGCGAGGCGCATAAGAGAGGCAATACCCTTGCGGTCTTGACTCTCTTGGGCAACAAAGCATGGCGGCAAAAGAACGGGATCTTCCGCAAGGAGTGTGTATGTGGCCCTTAACTGTTATGAGTTAGCGCAATAGAGGAGTGTTCTTGAAGACAAGCCAATGCAGAATTTCACCACAACGCCGAGTGCCCGGCTGGGCACGGCGTAGCCTGCGAACCAAGCCTCCGGGAGGAGGCGCGGAGAAGACCTCCAAAGGAGGGATCCCGACGGGATGGCACTGCTTTGCGGGAGCAAACGAACCCTTGGGAAGGGTGAGTA
The DNA here is from genome assembly GCA_040380225.1 of Verrucomicrobiia bacterium. Taxonomy (GTDB): domain Bacteria; phylum Verrucomicrobiota; class Verrucomicrobiia; order Chthoniobacterales; family UBA6821; genus UBA6821. The sequence continues at coordinate 10,343 of JBEIJN010000062.1, forward strand.
GGACTGCTGAAAGCAGCCTCAAAGAGGCGAGCCTTGCGGAAGCAAGCGAGTTCAAAGTGCCGTTCAAGCAGTCCTCAGGACGATGCTCGCGGGAGCGAGATCGGCAAAGGACCGACAAAGGCCCATCCAAGTTAACTGAAAAGGACCGAGGCACCCTGCCAGGCGAGGACATGGACGCAGTGCAACCGGCACGGATGCGCTGCGGGGCGCTTGATGGATGAGCGCCTCTGCAAGCGTGCTTGCGAGAGCGCATCAACTCAGCAACCCAACTCCGTCATGACGGAGCCCATGTCCCTTTCCCCTTCCTCCTTGGATCCCTCTTGGATTGCCCTTCGTGGTTAATAATCGGATCCCCCTTTACTTCGATCGCTCCTGTGATCCATACCCTTCATTTTCCCTCAGGCCACAGGATAAACACACTTTCTGCGGATGAACCA
>JBEIJN010000063.1:0-10547 GCA_040380225.1 Verrucomicrobiia bacterium
CCGCAGCGGTCTCGCCCGAGCGAGCAACGCCACAACGACGAGCGGCGGGAGCCGCGTCGTAGCCTGCGAAGCAGTCCGCAGGACGAGACCGTCGGGAGACGGCGAGGCAAAAATCGACAACTGAATTCAGCCCATGGGGTTGCGGGGATCCAAGCCAAAGGCCACAAAGCCTTTGGCTTCGTGGCGTGGCACGGGGGCCAACTGCGTTGGCTTGGCACTTTGCTTGCCCGGCCGTTGCTTCGCATCCGTTACGGCAGCCCGCTGCGGGGATGCTCGTGCCAAGCCGCCTTGCCCGCGGCCCATTCTTCCCGCAACGGCCTCTATGCGATTTAATCAGCGTTTCCTTAGGAGAGGTTCATTCCTCTTTGACCCTAAGGGCGGTCTCCTGTAAGCCGTTGCACGTGGTTTACCGCCCCTCCAAGAATCCCCTGACTCAGTACGCCGCTCCCTCCTCCGGGGAGGAGAGGATCTTTCAAGGGGTGGCCGTGGCCCCTGGCATCGCCGAGGGGAAGGTGATGATCCACTTCCAGGAGGAGGAGAACATTCCCTTCCGGGATCTTCAGCCGGAGGAATTGGATGCGGAAGCAGCTCGTTTCGAGGCGGCTCTGCTTGCAACCCGCACGGAGCTGATCGGGCTTCAGGAGCGCCTCTCCCAATCCGCCACCGCAAGCGATGCGGGCATCTTCGACGCCCATCTGCTGGTGCTGGAGGACCCTAGCCTGATCGACGAAGTGCTCAACGGCATCCGCCGGGAAAAGCACAATGCTGAGTTCGTCTTCCAAGGCGTATCCCACAAGTTCATCAAGACACTCTCCGCGATCGACGATCCCTACCTCAGGGAAAGGGCCATCGATCTCGAGGATGTGACCCGACGCGTGATCAGGCACCTGCTCGGCAAATCGGGCCAGCGCCTTGCCGGCCACGACCGCAGCCACATCATCGTGGCGGATGAGCTGACCCCCTCCGACACCGCCACGCTGAACCGCGAGAATGTCGCGGGATTCATCACGGAGAAGGGAAGCAAGACATCCCACACAGCGATCATGGCCCGATCACTCGGGATACCGGCCGTGGTGGGACTGGAGGACATCTGCACCCTGCTGGAGAGCGGTTGCGTCGTCCTCATGGACGGCTACAGCGGCAAGGTCTTCCTCAACCCCTCCCCTTCCACACGCGCCGCCTACCAGGCGCTGGCCGAGCAGAAGGAGCATGTCGAGGAGAGGCTCGAGAGCCTGCGTGAAACCGACTCCGTGACCACCGACGGACGGCGGATCACGCTTGCGGCGAACATCGAACTCCCCGAGGAACTCGACGAAGTCTCCGCAAGCGGAGCCGATGGCATCGGCCTCTACAGGACGGAATTCCTTTATTTCAACCGCACCGTTCCGCCCGACGAGGAAGAACAGTATGCCGTCTACAGACACGTGGCCGAGCGGGTGGCCCCGCACGGCGCCATCATCCGGACACTCGATATCGGCGGCGACAAGCCGACGGAATGCCTCGACCTCGGTCACGAGGAGAACCCCTTCCTCGGATGCCGCGCGATCCGCTTCTGCCTCAACAACCCTGAAATCTTCAAGACCCAGCTGCGCGCCATCCTGAGGGCCGGCCTCCACGGAAACCTCAAGATGATGTTCCCGATGATCTCGGGACACGAGGAACTGCTGCATGCCAAGGCGCTGATGAACGAAGCGGCCGAGGAACTCCGCGCCAAAGGGGTGCCCTTCCAGGATGACATGGAGCTGGGCCTCATGATCGAGGTTCCCAGCTCCGCGATCATGGCCGACAAGCTGGCCCGCGAGGTCTCCTTCTTCAGCATCGGAACCAACGATCTGCTCCAGTACCTCATGGCCGTTGACCGGGGGAACGAACGCATCGCACACCTCCACGATCCGGCCAATCCCGCTGTCGTCCGCATTCTCAAGATGGTGGTCGACGCAGCCCATGCCGCCGGGATCTGGGTCGGCGTCTGCGGTGAACTGGCCGGGGACATCGAGTTCACCCCCCTTCTGGTGGGACTCGGCATCGACGAACTCAGCACCAGCGCCTCGCTCGTGCCGCGCGTCAAGAAGGCGATCCGCAGTCTCGATCTGGCAGCCTGCCGGGAGGTGGTCACCCATGCCCTCTCCGGAGAACGGGCCGCCGAGATCTATGCGCGCACGACCGGACTCGCCCGCTCGCGCTATCCTGACCTATTCTGAACCGACACCGCGCCATGAAGATCCCCACCCCCGCTTACCTCCCCCTCCTTGCCGCATTTCTCCTGCTTCCCTGCATGACTGCCAACGCGGCACCCGCCTCGGATCAGGCCGGATCATCATCCTCCACCACATCGGGTGGCAACACTCTGGAATACAAGATGGTCTCCGGGTTCAAGCAGCCCTTCAACGACGACCTCAAGTACCAGACCTCCAAGGGATGGACCCCTGTGGGAGGGGTCTCGGTGACCGCCTGGAACAACGATCTCTACTTTGCCCAGCTCCTGAGCCGTCGAGCCGGATCGGGCCAGTAGTCGACGAGGGGATTTTTACACGGCGGCCGCCTTTAACACGGCGGCGGCGATATCGCGGCTCGCTGCGGGCTTGGAGAGGCCACGCAGATTGTTCTTCCATCGCTTCCAGGTGGAACCATCCTCTGCAAAAACCTCCTCCACCGACGCCGCGAGCGCCGCAGGATAGTGTGCGGCGAGGCGGCCGATGTCGCGCCGCTCGATGAGCTCGATATTCCCCTCCTCCTGACCCGGCACGACATGACTGACCATGATGGGGCATTGCGCTGCCATGGCTTCATGGACGATGGCCCCGCCCGCCTTGCCGATGTAGAGGTGATGGGAGCAGAGGAGCTCGGGAATCTTGTCGGTCCACCCGATCAGATGGGTCCTCACCCCGTCGATCACCCCGGAGTCCGTGAGAGCCGCATGCAGTCCCTTGAGACGGCCGGTGACGACGGTGATCTCGGTATCCGGGAGCTTTTGGAGTTCCCGGATCACCGCGATGGTATGCTCGGATCGCGACGAGGGAAGGAAGAGTAGTCTCTTGGCGCCGTGAATCACCGGTTCCAGCGGCTTGAGCGAGGCAAGGCGCGGAGTCACGGGGAAGCCGAGCACCCGGAGGAAGCGCTCCTCCACCCCACCGCGTTGGAGCACCGACCGGGTCTCCTCGTCTGCAAGGACGAAGGCATCACTTCCGGCGCGGTACCAGGAGGAGTTGATCGCGGTGGAATCGGTCACGATGGTGAGGAGCGGGACAGCGGAGGGGCCGTGACCGCGGCGCTTGAGTTCGCGAAGGAGATAGGCGTAGAGCGGATAGGTCGAGACGATCGCATCGGGGCGGAATTCCCCGACGATGCGACGGGTCGCTTCACGCAGGTTGCCGGCAAGGGGGAGGGTCGACTCCAACCTGCCGGGCTTGTCGAGCATCGTGAAGATCGCGCTCCAGATGAAGGGGTATTTGTTGATCGCAAGGCTATAGCCGGCCTGCAGCACCTTGGTGAAACACGGCACCGTCTCCAGATAAACATCCACCACCTTCACCTCCACGCCCTGATGTTCGTTGAGAGCCTCGGCGATGCAACGGGCGGCGGTGTTGTGACCTTCGCCGAATCCGGCTGTCAGGATGAGGATGCGCATGAAGAGAAGGATGAAGCTTGAAACCTGAAACCTGAACGAAATGCAATCAGGAGAAAAGGATCCAACTTTGGGTTATCTTGTACCTTGAGTTTCGCTGATTGGGAAAGTCAGTTAGCGGAAAGCGTTGGGCTTTTTTCTTCAGGTCTCAGGTCTCAGCCTTCAGGTTTCCAATCCTCTTTTCACTTCGTGAAAAGATAGTGGGAGACGAGCCATTCCTCGCCATTGCGGTATCCCCACAGCTCGGCGCACGACATGAAGAAGATCCGCCAGTAGGCGCGCCACTTGGCCGCCTCCTTGATCCCGTAGGTTTTTTCCAGGATCGGTGTGATGGCCTTCCTGTTGGCATCCATGGCCTGCAGCCAAGCCTCGGATGTCCGGGCGTAGTGCGTCCCGCTCACCTTCCAGTGACGCTCGATCTTCAGATCGTTCTGGAAATAGAGCAGCAGGTCATGGGAGGGCATGGTGCCGCCCGAGAAAAAGTAACGCGTGATCCAGTCGGAGGGATCCTTCCCCTCGAAATGATAGGAAAACTCACGGTGGGTGAAGATATGCACGAAGAGCTTCCCTTCGGGGTTGAGCCATCCGGCGATCCGCTTCATCAGCTCCCGATAGTTCTTCATGTGCTCGAACATCTCGACGGAGACCGCGCGGTCGTAGGTGCCCGCCTCGGGAGGGGCGAAGGTATTCATGTCGGCCGTGATGATCCGGACATTGTAGAGCTCGCGGCGCTGCGCCTCCGCCTCGATGTGAAGGCGCTGGGTGTAGGAGTTGGACACCGCCGTGATCGGGGAGTTCGGGTAGTGCTCGGCCATCCAGAGCGTGAGCGATCCCCAGCCGCAACCGAGTTCGAGGATCTTCTGGCCATCCTTGAGTTCCGCCCGCTTGCAGGTGAGCTCGAGCATCGCCTCCTCCGATTCCGCGAAGGTGGTGTTCACGGAAGGCCAGTAGCCGCTGCTGTATTTGAGGCGGGGCCCGAGGACGTTGAGGTAGAACTCCGTCGGCACCTGATAATGCTGCTCGTTGGCATCGGCCGTGTTGATCGCGAGCGGGGAAGCATCGAGTCCCGTACGGAATTCCGCGAAACGCGTATCCCTCGTCTCGAGATCACCAGCCCCCTCCTCGCGCAGCTTCGCGGAGAGAAGATGGCGGATCCCGGAACGGATCAGCGGGTCGGGCACAAGGCCGGTGGAGAGAAGGGTGTCGAGTTTGCTCATGAACGGTATGATTTCGGAAACCAGGGAATGAAGGGGCTGGTGACGCGCTGATAGGCCCGGTAGGCATCCCCCTTTGAGCGGAGCGACTGCTGCTCCGTGTAGGGGATCCCGGTGACCCGTAGGAGGAAGAACAGCATCAGTGCGGGGGCGAAGATCGTGGTCCATCCCCACGGTGCGGGCAACGCAAAGAGAAAGAAGGCGACCCAGACGAGCCACTCGAAGAAGTAGTTAGGGTGACGGGAGTAGCGCCACAGGCCGGAGTCGCAGACCTTGCCCCGGTTGGCCGGATCGTCCTTGAAGGCGGCGAGTTGCCGGTCGGCCAGTGTTTCCCCGCCAAGCGCAACGAGCCAGAGGGCACAACCTAGCCATTCGGCGAATCCCAAGTGGAGGCGCGGATCAACATTGGCAAGCAAACACGGGATGCTCAGCACGGCGAGCAGCAGCGCCTGCGCCTGGAAGAACCAGAAGAAGAACAGGTTCTCGCGGCCGGCAACCGCACGGCGCAGTTCCCGATAACGCCCATCCTCCTCGGGGTGATGCCCCATGACGCGCTTCCAGAGATGACGGCCGAGCCGGACGCTCCACAGCACCACCATCAGCGTGATCAGGTTCTGGCGTGCGGGTTCCCCGTCGGCGAAGAGACGGTAAAGCAGGGCCAGTGGAGCAAATCCAAGCGCCCACGCGATGTCGACGATGCCGGCATTCCCGATGCGACCGGAAATCCTCCAGACCACCGCCATCAGAAGGCTGGAGAGCCCCAGTCCGATCAGGAAGAGTGCCGTAGGACTCATCACTTGGAGCGACCGGGCGACATCGGCTTCTCCCGATGGTGACCAAGATCGTAAGCGGGGGAGTGGATGTCGAGGTTGTCAGGACGCGTGTAGACGGCCTGCGCCACCGAGATATGCCGCGTGCCGAATCCCGCCTCGCAGTAGCAGAGGTAGTAGAGCCACTTGCGGATGAAGGCCTCGTCGTAACCGAGCGCCTTGACCTTGGGCAGCGCGGTCAGGAAGGCCTCGCGCCACTCCTTGAGCGTGCGGGCGTAGAAGGGGGTCATGTCCTCGTAGTCGAGGAGGTTGAGATCCCCGGTGGCATTCATCGCCTCGGTGATCCGTCTCATCGACATCAGGAGTGAGCCGGGAAAAATGTGCTTCTGGATGAAGTCCACCCCGTCACGCAGGATCGGATACTGGTTGTCGGGACAGAGGATCATCTGGAGCCCGAGAAGACCGCGGGGGGCGAGCAGGTCCGAGACCTTGCCGAAGAATGTCTCCACATAGCGGTCGCCGACCGCTTCAAGCATCTCGATGGAGACGATCTTGTCGAAGCGCCCCGTCAGGTCCCGATAGTCGCAGAAAATCACCTCGACGAGATCCGAGACACCGGCCTCCTCCACACGGGCCGCGGCCTCGCGGAACTGCTCCTCGCTGATCGTGGCCGCCGTGACGCGGCATCCGTAGTTCTTCGCGGCATGCATGGCGAATCCTCCCCAACCGCATCCGATCTCGAGCACCATGTCGTGACTGGAGAGTTGAAGCTTCCTGCAGAGCTGATCCCACTTCTTGCGCTGAGCCTCCTCCATGGAAAGCTCCGGCGGGTCGTAATATGCCGACGAGTAGGTCATGGTCGGATCGAGCCAGAGCTTGAAGAAATCGTTACCCAGATCGTAGTGCTCGCTGATGTTGTCGCGGCTCTTCTTCTTGCTGTTGGGCCTGAGCGCGTGGCCGACCCGGTTGAGCAGGCCTAGCAGATCAAAGGCGCCGGGTGTCCGGGATTCGCGCGTCCGCACTCCGGCAAGGTAATCCCCGTTCAGGATGAACCAGGCCAGCGTGCGCGTGAGATCGGAGGTCTCCCACTCTCCGGTTAGATACGATTCGGCGAAACCGATCGGGCCGAAGAGGACACAACGGCGGTAGAAGTTCTCATCGCGCACCGTCAACTCGGCCTGCAGTTCCCTGCCAAGCCCCCCGAAGAGGCGACGGGATCCACCCGGCATCGTGAACCTCAGTTCCCCGCGTCGGGCACGGGAGAAGGCATCGAGGACCAGCTTGCGGTAAAGTTTTTCAGTAAAAGCCATTGTTGCAGGAAACGTTATCGCGGTTTGACGATCCTTCTGCCAGTACAGGTTTAGCTTAAAAATCCCGCCCAAGCAGATACTCCGCCATCTGGGCGAGCCTTGAGGACTTCGTGCCGAAAATCCGCAGGGCATCGTGGGCCTTTTTCGTCAGACGAGCCGCCTCTTTCCGAGATGCCTCCAGACCGATCACGGCGGGGTAGGTCGCCTTGGAGGCCTTGAGATCTTTTCCGGCGCTCTTGCCGAGTTGCTCGCTTGTCGCCGTCACATCGAGGATGTCGTCGAGAATCTGGAAGGCGAGGCCGAGCGCCTGTCCGAATTCGGTGAGCGCCTTGAGTTCGGCGGGCGTGGCGTTCGCCACCATGGCGCCAAGCCGGATCGGGAGGACGATCATCGCGGCCGTTTTCCTTTCGTGGATGAAGCGAACCTCGCGGATCGTGAGTCTCTTCCGTTCGGCCTCGAGGTCAGCGACCTGACCGGCGATGAGTTGCAGACTGCCCGCAGCATCGGCCGTCTCCTCGAGAAGAAGGGAGAGTGGGTAACGCTTGGCGGGCTTGATCCCCGCGATCAGTCCGAAGGCCCGGGTGAGCAGTGCATCGCCTGCTAGGACGGCAACGCCCTCGCCAAAGACCTTGTGCGAGGTGGGGCGGCCGCGACGGAGATCGTCGTCATCCATGCAGGGAAGATCGTCGTGGATGAGCGAGTAGGTGTGGATCAGTTCCACCGCGCAGGCGGCCGGCAGCACACCCGTCGGATCCTTGGCACCGCATGCCTCGGCGGCGGCCAGGGCGAGAATGGGGCGCAGGCGCTTGCCGCCAGCCAGCAGGCTGTAGCGCATCGCCTTGTGGATGGTCCCGGGTCGGACGGACACCGCGGGCACGGCGCGGGCCAGTGCCTGCTCGACGAGCTTCCGACGCCGTTCCAGATAAAGGGAAAGGCCGTCCGCTTGTGGGCGGACGGCCTTCCGGGAAGTCATGATGAGAGACCCCTTAGGGAACCGCGCTTCCTTAGAGGGTCTTGCAGAAGTCCTCGAAGCGGTCGAGGCCGGGCTTGATGACATCGAGGCCGGTCGCGTAGCTGAGGCGGACGACGCGGTCGTCACCGAAGGCGATACCGGGAACGACGGCGACGTTGGCCTTGCTGAGCAGGCGGTCGGCGAAGTTCGTGGAGGTCATGCCGAGCTTGGAGATGTTCGCCAGCATGTAGAAGGCGCCCTTGGGCTTCACGGCGGTGACGTTGTGGATCGCGGAGAGGCGCTCGAACATGTACTCGCGGCGGATGTTGAACTCCTCGCGCATGTCGGCGACGCACTGCTGGCTGCCTGTGATGGCGGCGAGACCACCCTTCTGGGCGAAGGAGCAGGGGCCTGAGGTGCTGTGGCTCTGCATGGAGTCGATCGCCTTGGCGATCTTCTCGGGGGCGCCGAGGTAGCCAAGGCGCCATCCGGTCATCGCGTAGGCCTTGCTGAATCCGTTGACGGTGATGGTCAGATCCTTTGCCTCGGGGGTGAGGGAGGCCACGGAGACATGCTCTGCGCCGTCGTAGGTGAGGCTCTCGTAGATCTCGTCGGAAAGGATCATGATCTCCTCATCGGCGGCGACCTCGACCAGGGCGCGAAGCTCTTCCTTGGTGTAGACGGAACCGGTCGGGTTGCCGGGGGAGTTGATGATGACCATCTTGGTACGGGGGCTCATCGCCTCCTCGAACTGGGCGGGGGTCATCTTCCAATCGTTCTCCTGGGTGGTCTGGACGATGACGGGCTCGGCGCCGGCAAGGCGGACCATGTCGGGATAGCTGAGCCAGTAGGGTGCGGGGATGATGACCTCGTCACCCTCGCCGCAGACGGCCATGATGGCGTTGTAGCAGCTCTGCTTGGCACCGTTGCTGACGATGATCTCGCTTGGCTTGTAGTCGAGGCCGTTGTCGCGCTTGAACTTCTCGCTGATGGCCGCGCGCAGCTCGGGGGTGCCGGAGCTGGGGGTGTACTTGGTGAATCCGGCGTTCAGGGCCTCGATGGCGGCCGCCTTGATGTGCTCGGGGGTGTCGAAGTCGGGCTCTCCGGCGCCGAAGCTGTAGACATCGATGCCCTCGGCGCGCATGGCCTTGGCCTTGCTGTCGATGGCGAGTGTGAGTGACGGGGTGAGTTCGCTGACGCGGGATGCGAGGTCCATGGGAAGTGCGGGTTTGTTGGGTGTTGGGGTTGCTGGCTGAAAACGGGGCGGCTCAGAGCGAGGCGGCGACCTTGGTTTTGAAATCGTTCTCCTCGAGGCGGATGATTCCGGTCTCGCGGGCGACGTTCTCGACGGAGTCGGAGGCGTGGGCGCCGTTGATCATGATGGTGGTGCCGAATTCCTTGCGTATCGTGCCGTGCGGGGCCTGCGAGGGATTGGTGGGGCCGAGGGCGCCACGGATCTTCGCGACCGCCTCGGGTCCCTGATAGATCAGGGCGACGCAGGGCTGGCTGCCGGGAGCGGACTTCTCCTCTGCGGAGCACTCGGAGGGACGCTTGCCGGCCATGAAGGCGACGATTGATTCCCACTGGGCGCGGCCGTCGGGCAGCTTCGCGACGAGGAAATCGAGGACGGGGCCGTAGAACTCCTCACCCTGGGCCACGGACATGTGGAACGGCTTGAAGCCGACCAGCGCGAGGCCGGTGCGGGCGAAAAGATCGATCACGCCGCCGGGGCGGGTGCTCGGGAAGGCGAAGTTGTCGGGTTTGATCAGGACGAGGGTCTTCTCGGTTGAACCGGAGTATGTGGCGGCGGCATCCAGAATGCCCCCCTCGGCATCGGAGGCGGCGGCCAGAAGCTTGAGGCCGGCGGCGGCCTCGGCGGCATTCGAAGGGGCAATCACGCCGGGCTCGAAGTAAACGGTCTTTCCACCCTCCTCGGGGATTTCAATGAGGTCGCCGTAGGTGTCGCGGATCGTCTCTCCGCGTCCCCCCATGGAGGCGTCATTGCCGACGATGGAGGCCACCTTGGCGGCGGCATCCTCACCCTTGAGGACAAGCACCAGGGAATGGGCATCGGCAGGCAGGGCCTTCAGGTAGGCGGCCGTGCGATCCTGCCCGGAGAGCGTGGCGGCAAGATCACCGAGGGTCTTTGCCGAAGGGGCGAAAATGCGACCGGTGAAGAGCTCAAGCCCGCTGCGTGAGATGAGGCGGGCGAGGACACCTCCGGCGCGGCCCTTGCGGAGCGCGGACGGGGTGATGAAAGCGTAGGAAATCTGATCAGCCATGGAGTTTGTAAGTGTAGGCCGCCCGAGAGGGCGCGGCATAATGGCGTTCCAAGGCGGACGGAGAGGGTAGAAGTACCGGCCTTCAGAGTCAAAGGGTTTCTCTGATGCCCGGGACAACGGACTGACATGATGACTCACAGGGATAAAGGGGATGCAAGGGATACAAAAAGGGAGGCAGATCGGAGTTCGGTATTGGAGGGACGGATATCTCCCTCGCCTTCATTCATGAAGAAGCTCTCTGCTCAGATTTTTTGGCTCCTCGCTATTTTCAGTGGGTTGGTAGGGGTCTGAAGGGTGGCACTTCGAGTTGGAGTTTCCCGGCCTTGAGATAGGCCATGATCCTGAAGGTATTGATTGATCGGTAGCCTCTGGCCAGACGCTTGGCGAGTTGGAG
>JBEIJN010000064.1:0-9826 GCA_040380225.1 Verrucomicrobiia bacterium
CCTCCTGCGCGACTACCGCAAGCCCGACGGCGGCTTTGCCTTCGCCGCCGACCACTGTCTGCTCATTCATCAGGGAGTGAAACTCAGCCCGCCGCTGCCGGTCAGCGACATGGTCGGCACCAGAATGTGCCTCGAGTGCCTTTCCTATGCGGACGAATGGTCCGGCGATGCCCGGTGAACAGCCAAGGCTTCAATATTTGATGGAAGCCCGTAACCTTCTTGTTCTGACCAAGCGATGAAAGAGCCTCTTGTCAATCGATTGCAGAAGGTCCCGCTGAACAGCGGGTTCCGGCAGGAAGGATACTTCGTGTGGTGCGGATCAGTGATCAAGGCGGATGGCGAATACCACCTGTTCGCATCACGCTGGCCCAAGGTGAGCACCTTCCCCGAGGGGTATCGTGACCACTCCGAAATTGTTCGCGCAACGGCATCCCGCGCGGAGGGACCCTACACATTCCGGGAAGTGGTGCTCACCGGTCGCGGTGGATCCTACTGGGATGGGAAAATGTGTCACAACCCCAAGATCGTGCGAATCGGGGAGACCTATGTTTTGTATTATATCGGTTCCGCCTGCGGCTCCGGACTTCGCAAGATCGGCTATGCCCACTCCTCGTCTCCTGCTGGCCCTTGGACGCGTAGGGACGAGCCGATCCCCCTCGGAGAAGATGCCAACAATCCCGCTCCGCTCGTTCTGGATGATGGCGCGGTTCTGATGGCTTACCGCGACTTGGATCTCCACATGCACATTGCGCGGGCTTCATCGTTTGATGGGGAGTATCGGATTCTGGCCGAGGATATCTTCCCGGCCGGGCCACTGGAGGATCCTGATCTCTTTTTTGAAAACGGCGAATACCACATGGTCATGGAGGACAACGAAGGAGTGCTGACCGGTCATGTGCGATACGGGGGCCACCTTGTCTCCACCGATGGCGTAACATGGCGGCCTTGCTCCGCGAAGATCGCCTACACGCATCACATCGAGTTTGAGGATGGCTCCGAATTGGATGCGGAACGACGAGAGCGGCCGCAACTTTTCCGTGATTCGCCGGGCGACGCTGCCAATGCCGGTGGACCGACTCATTTGGTCACGGCCGTGTTGGCTCAAGGGGACTCATGGTGCCTGATCCAACCCATAAGGCCGGACATCGGCTGAAATAGGGTCGACTCTGCAATGTGAGGCAGCAATAACATCAATCCATGTCCACCAGCACTGCTTCCAATCATTCCTACGACATGCGCGAGCATCTGCTTCCGCAACGCATCACCAATGCCATGTGGGATTTCTCATGGCTTAACGGCCACTATCCCGGCGGGCCGTTTGCCGATTGGGACCGCGCCCTCGACGATCTGCTAGAGCGTCGTTTCAACACCGTGCGCATCGATGCGTTTCCCCACATCGTCGGCGGCACGGCTGGTCCCCGGCAGATGCTCAAGGCATCGCCCCTGCTGAATTGGGGTCACAGCACGGTGGATCAGGAACACGACTATGCGGCGGAATTGATCGAGTTTGTCGGCAAATGCCAGCAACGCGGAATCGGGGTGATCCTTTCGACTTGGAGCGCGAAGGAAATCGCCATTCCCGATGGCGCGGAGGGCGATGAGCGTTTTCATCCGCTCTGGCAGGCCTGGGAGCGAACGCTTGATTTGCTCGCGAAACACGACCTCCTGGGAAGCATTCTCTATGTGGACTTCGATCAGGAGTTCCCCTACTTCAGCAACCTCCAGCCGCTTCTTGCCAGGCTCGCAGGGGGGGATGTGTCCGTCCCGGTCAACGCAGCGGACGCAATGGAAGCCGCAGGGCGCCGAGAAACCGGACCGCGTCAACTCGCGTGGAACCCTGCTCAAATGAAACTCGTTTCGGATTACTTCACCGCCACCTGTAGGCATTTCCAGCAGCGCTATCCCGCGTTGCGATTCACTTTTTCCCTGACCAGCTTTTGGAAGGAAGTGCGGGCAATGGGGCTTCAGGTCTTCGATGTGCTCGAACTTCATCTTTGGATTCAATACTCGCCCCGCTTCGAGGCGCGGACAGGCTTCAATTCCCTCACCAAGGATCGCGGCGAGCATGACTACAAAGATTACATGAACCGCCTGAGGGATTCCTTCCGGTCGATGCGCCCGATGTTCATGAAGGCGATGCACAATCAGATGCATGAGGCCATGGAATGGTCGCGGGAGATCGCCGCCCCCTTGGTCACCACGGAGGCATGGGGACCATGGTGGCACATGGATCACCCGGACTTGCAGTGGGACTGGCTCCGTGTTTGGTGCGAAGAGTGCATGGCCGCCGCACCTTCCTATGATTTCTGGGGCATCACCCCTTGGAATTACAGCCACCCCTACTGGGAAAACTGGTCTGATGTGGCCTGGTATCAGCGCGTCAACGAACGCTTCTTGAAGAGCTGAGTGACAAGCACTGCAGGATAGCGCGTCCTCCTTGAGGCGGTTCCCGATATCCTCCTCCGGCTACAATTGATCCCAGAATCTGCATTAGGAACCCGAAGGTCCGGGAAAGAGGAGTTAAAATGGTTAGAAGCGTTACAAGGTTACAAGGTTACAAGGTGGATCCGGAAACCCCTGAACCTGAATTCGAATAGGCGCAATCAAGAAGTTTGCTGATCATGGCTCGGCTCGAAGAGTGGAATGACTGCCTACTGTCAGCACGTTGTAACGTTTCAACCCTTCAACGGTTTTAACCCGGATTATGCAATAGAGCGGTGTTGCCAGATTCTGATGCCTCACCCGAATGATGAGTCCCGGAAGGGTTAAAAGCGTTACACTGTTAAAAGGTTAAAAGGTGTCTGAAGTCCGAGGCCGAATTGAACTCATGCAGGCATCTTTTGACGACGCTTTCCCTGACTCCCTCCCTCCCGAATCCCGAGTCAGGGCTCTCCCGGATCCACGTTGTAACATTTTCACTTTTTTAACTCTTTTAACGCGGCCTCCTATTATTTCAGGATTTCCCAATGCAAATTCCGGGTTTAACCATCCGACGACTCAACATCCGGGTGAACCGTCCAGATCTGTTGGCGTGCTTCCAATGCAAAATCTGGGTTAAAAGGTTACAAGGTAGATCCAAGGGTGTTGCCCAAAAACTCGAATAGATTTCAGAGAGAGTGCCGGCAAAGGATGCGGGAGGCGGAGGAATCACGTCACTTGCTTCGATCCTTTGTAACTTTCCAACGCTTTCACTTTTTTAACTCGGGGCAAAAACTCACCATCCGGGTTAAACATCCGATTCTGTTAATCCTGCTCTATTGCGAAATCCGGGTTGATCGAGAGTCATGCGGACGAGCCGGCGGCAGTCGCTCCGGAAGGTGGCGAAGTCGATTTCGCCGCGCTGCCACCTCCACCACTCGCGCCCTACAATCGAGTGCCAGATGCTTCTCTCCTCGCTGGTGCGGAACCAGGCGGTGCGGCTTCCCTTCCAGAGCGACGGTCCATCCCCCGTGTGGAAGAGTTCCGCACGCAGGGGCACCATCCCGTGCACTGTCAGCAGCCGTTGCATCTCGGGTTTGGCAAGGAACTCCGCGAAGCGCAGGGCATCGGGGGCGCACCCCAGGTCTCGCCGGACCACAAACCCGGTCTCCACGCTGGTGATCTCGTTGTCCATGTCGAAGCAGGGGTGACAGCAAGGCTCGAAGCCGTTGCCGTGGTAGGAATCATGGAGGCCCGCGGTGCGGGAGAAGACCACGGGGATCCCGCCGTTGTTGAACATGCTTTCAAAGGTGGCCGGTTGGTAACGGCCTTTTGCCTTCACGGCCAGACTCCACATCGAATGGATGCGGGTGAGGCGTTCGTCGAGTCCCGGGGGCAGCGCCTCCTCCGCGCCCTTGAGCCAGTCCACGAGGGCCGCCCGCCCGCTCTCTCCGAGCAACAGGAAGGACTCGTTAGTATTGATGGACAAGGGTTGGGCGCTTCCGGTGGTTTTTTTCCATTTTTCCCGCAACTCCAGGAGCCAGCGCATCTGCCCCTCGAAATCCACGTAGTCCGGGGTGGGCATGCCGATTTTCTCGAGAAGAACAGGGTTGTAAAACGCGCAGCTGAGGTGTGCCTGGTGGGGGACGAAGAAGACGCGTGATCGGCCCGGCTCGCGCGTCGGTTCATGCAGGAGGCAATCGCTCTCCAGTGCCTCCGGGTATTGGAGCGTGCTGATCTCGGTCAGATCCGCATCAAAAACAGCCGGCCGCCCACCTCCACCCATCGGTTCGAAGATGACATCGCTGCCGGGATAAACCTCCGCAAAGGCCCGGGCCGCTTCCCTCCAGTAGGCCATCTGGTGGGGGAGTGCGCTCTGGATCCTGCATTGCAACTCGGTCGTGTACTCCCCGGTGAAACCGAAGTCAGCGCGGGTCGTCTGTTCACGGGGCGCAACCCAGCAGCCGGCTCCATGACGAACGATCAGCACGCCTTCCCCGCTCAACTCGCGCAGCGCGCGAACCATCGTCACCACGGTCACGCCGAATTGTCCGGTCAGTTCCCGGATCGGCGGCAGCTTGGTGCCGGGCTCCGAACGGGCGATCAATTCCCTCAATCTCGCGGCCACCTCGTGGTATTTGGTCTGGGACTTCGATTTCCAGACAGGTCGCGGCTGTTTCCTGAGGCGATGGCTTAAGCTGCTTGCTTCTTTCATAAAATGAATAGGTGTTATATAACACTATTTGAAATTGTCGAGTGCGAATAACCGAACTCCCCATTTTTCCCTGAGTATCTGATTTGCCAGCATGTCTTGACTGTAATTCACTGAAAACAGCGGGGAGCCAAATCATGACTTAAGCACAAATATCACTTGATCAATCGGTATGGTGTTATAGAAGAATAAAAAATCATTCTGCGCTGGTTGAACCAGTGGCAACCGTGAGCCCCCGAGCAACCATCCCGAGCGAATAACCGCACAATCATCAACGTCGCGCGTCACTCTTGTCGCCGCCGACTGATCCTTGAGCTGAATCAAGTGCTGACTGCCAGCCGAAATCATGGAAGCCAACTCCCTCTCGATGACACCCACAAAAGACCTCCTCCAACCGATCGTCAGGCTTACGCCCGATGATGCCCACTATTTTTACGGCTATTACGACAATCCCGCCTGGAGCGGTGATGACAGCGCCCATCTGGTTCAACGGGTGGAATTCCGGGATCGGATGCCGACTCCGACGGATGTGGCGCAGGTCGGGCTGGTGCATCCCGGGCATGACGGCTTCACGCGCATCGCGGAGACCACCGCTTGGAATTTCCAGCAGGGCGCCATGCTGCAATGGCATCCGTTGGCGCCGGACCGGAAGATCATTTTCAATCGCCGTGACGGCGAGCGTTTTGTGGGCGTCATCAAGGACATCGTAACGGGCGAAGAGCAAATCCTGCCGCGAGCCGTCACCAATGTTGATCCGACGGGACGCTGCGCGCTGCATGCGAACTTCAGCCGTCAATATGATTTCCGGCCGGGCTACGGATATGCCGGCATCCCGGACCCGTTCGCCGCGGTGAACCATCCGGAGGAGGATGGAATCTGGCTCATCGATTTGGAGAGCGGCGAGGAGAGACTGGTCATGTCGCTGGCGGAAATCGTCCGGCAATTCCCCGGGCCGATGCGCGAACGCAAGATCATCGTCAACCATGTCAATTTCAACACCGACGGCAGCCGCTTCATTACGCTCATCCGCAACTTCGCGGACCAGGTCGAGCCGAAGTCGTATTTCACCGGCGCGATCACGGCGGACGCCGATGGCGGGAATGCCTGCATGCTCGTGGACTACAGCATCGCCTCCCACTACCACTGGCGCGATCCGGAGAACCTCGTCATGGTCGTCAAGCGGCCCGGCGAGGAGATCAACCTGCGGGAGTTCCGCGACCGCACCCAGGAATCGCACCAGCTGGTGCACAAATATTTCGAGGACGACGGTCACTGCAGCTACTCGCCCGACCGCCAGTGGTTGCTTTACGACAGCTATCCGCAGGAGGGTTACCGCTACCTCTATGTCTATCACCTGGCTTCCGGCCAGGGCTGGTGCCTGGGCGGCGTCAAGACGCTGCCTCGGATGGACGGGGTCGAGATGGAGATCCGTTGCGACCTGCACCCGCGTTGGAACCGCGCGGGCGATGCCATCTCCTTCGATTCGCTCCACGAGGGATTCCGCGGTGTTTACTCCATGGAAATCGGCTCCTTGCTGAAGCAGTGGGCGGCAACGGCGGCCCGGTAGGCCCCTGCGGAAACAAAGAGCCGGATTTGCGAAACAAATGAAACAAAAACTCATCGCGGCATTGGTTTTCACGGCGAACGCCGTGCCATTCACCACCCACGTCATGTGCGGCGAGACTTCTCGGAATCAGGTTTTGCCATGGCAACAGCAAGCCCAGCAGCTTGGCCTGAACTCCGGGATTCACTCTCCCTCCCTGCTCGCGATTCCCGTGAAAGACGCGCCTGTCATTGACGGGAAAGGCGATGACCCGCTCTGGATCAATGTTCCGGCCGTCTCCACGCTTGTGAACGATGTCGCCTGGGACACCGGCCTCAAACCGGTCAAATCAAAGGGGAGCTTGAAGCTGGCCTACGATGACAAGGCGCTCTACGCCCTGATCGAGGTGGCAAAGGATCCGGAATTCCAATTGATTCCGGGAGAATCCGGATCCGCGCCGAAGTCGGGAACCGATTTCGTGGAGTTGAATCTGCAACCCGGGGGAATCAACGATCCTTTCACGAAGTTGCGAATCAATGCGGCTGGTGGCTACCTTCTCGAGCGGCATGTCGATCCGCAGAAAGGGTCTGCCGGAGGATCGAAGCGTGAGAATCTCAAATGGGAGGATTGGGCCGGCAAAACATCGATCGGCGACCATGGCTATACGATTGAGTGCCGTATTCCCTGGGTGAATCTGGGAGTGACTCCACCCAAGCCGGGCGAGCTCTGGCGCGGAATGCTCGGAGTGAAGGAACCGGCCGCCAAACGGGAGTTTGGTTACGGATTGGCCACCAGCTATTCGGTCACGGGTTTCAACGAACCGAAGGATTTCAACGCCCTCGAGTTTGTCAGTATGGAGAGGGCTGCGCTCCTTCGGCCGATCGAGGTGTCGGGAAGGCTGGTTTCGGAGAAAGGTGAGCCGATTGCATGGAACGGGGCCAAGCGTTTTGCGGCGGTGTCGGTCGGGGGAGTTCCGGTACAGACCGATCAGGATGGCCGATTCCAGGTCACGGTCTGGGGCGATCCCGGGGAAGAACTATTGGTTCAGGCGGTTCACCCGGAGAGGGAAAGGAAAATCTGGGGCAAACGCAGTCCGGGCCTGAAGGTCGATTTTAGAGATTTGACCCTGCAGCCGCTGCAGCCCTACGAGTCTGGAAAAAAAGAGGCGCAGATTCCGAAGCGTCCGGAACTTTTCACGACGGACATTTTGGCTCTCGCAACCAAGCCCGAGTTTGGTTCGCCGCAAGACCAACTGCAACTCTCCTCGCTGATCCCGGCCGGAGGATCCGATCTGCAGGGGTTCGGATTCCGTCTCCCGGATTCCCTTTCCGCCCCCGCATGGCAATTTGAGCCTGCCGACAAGACTTCCTGGCCGGAGGGGCTTGTCGTGGAGCCGCTCTGGTTGCACAAGTCGGCATGCCGCGGACTGAACCGTGCCGATGATGAGGCCGGATACATCTGGCGTTACCTCCGGCAAGTGGCGCCCCGTGGTCTGGCCCCCGGCAATCTCCTGGTCGGCGCCTTGCGGATGCGGGCGGATGCCGGGGTTCCGGCAGGAACTTACACCGGCACGCTCAAGTTGAATGACGGAGGCCGTGAGGTCTTGAGTATTCCGGTCTCGCTTCGCGTGCCGAAGGTCAAATTGACGAACAATCCGGGCAAGCGTCTCGGAATTTATTACGGAAACACCCTCGGCGGCTGGGGGGAGAAAACCGCGCGCCCGGCGGATCTCGTGGCCTCGGAAATGGCGGAAATAAGACGCAACGGCGGCAGCATCGTCTTCATGGCTGGAAAGCCAAAGTATATCGACGAGCGCACGATGATCCGGATGCAAATCGCCGCCGGATTCCCTCCGCCCTACATCTATGATTTCAACCAGGTATTCAAAGGCTGCTGGACTCAGAAAAAGGAGGAAGTCGAACACATCGTCCGGCAGTGCAAAAACCCCCAATTTGCCGAACAAGTCCGCGCGGAACTGGCAAAGTTGGATGAATTTGAAAAAGAGCTGAACATCCCGCGCAATTCGATCGTCTGCACCTGGGGCGACGAAATCCAACGGTATGACGCCTGGATGAGCGTCTGGAGCGCTTATGCAGAACTCTATCGCTCCCTGACCGACCGCCCTTCGGCGATCACGGCCAAAATGGGTGCCGGGCATTTCCTGGCAAAATGGCAACAGATGGCACCTTGCGCCGATTACTTCATCTTCTCCGGGCAGAGGCAGGATCAGGCACAGAAGGAGGTGCCGGAGGTCATTCCGCAGTTCATGGAGTTGTTGAAGAAGCGCCCGGGAGTGCAATTCTGGAGCTACTACAACAACAGTGAAGACGATGGTCTGGTCGCCCGTGCCAATGCCGGCCTCTGGCTATGGCGCAGTCCGTTCACGGTCACCATGCCGTGGACCTTCAACTTCTACGAGAACAGCCCGTTCACCGACCTTGATAATGCCACCGCTCAGGAGGATATGGTTTACGCCTGTCCCGATCCCGACGCGCCCGGCCACTTTGCCACCAGCCTTATGTGGGAGGGGTTGCGTGAGGGATTCTGCGACCTGCGCGTTTCCGCCACTCTGGAACAAAGCCTAGAGGCTCATCCTCAGGCGCCGCAGGAAGTGCAGGATGCCGCGCGGAAGGCGCTGGACCGCGCGCGTGTCGAGGGCGGTCCCACGGTACCGGGGATCATCAAAGCCTTCGGACCCGAGGGATTTGAAAAGCTCCGCAATGAAATGCTGAATCTCACAGAACAACTCAATCCAAGCCTTTGAACATGAAAAATGAAATGTTGCCCGAGTGGCGCAAAACCGGCGTCAATCGCGCCGAACTGCCTTCCAACTTTTTTGATCTGGTCCCGCAGGACGGGGTTCGGGTCACGATGTTCCCGACGCTCGATCCGCAGCCGAATTCGATCTGGGATCTGATTGTCACATCGAAAGGCCGGGTCTTTGTGCCGTTGTGTTCGGAGTTGGCGGCGCGCCGATCGGCGATGCTCTACGAGTATCGCATGGACGACGGGGGATTGGAGCTTTGCTTCGACGTGGCTCGGGAAGTCTGCCCACTGGACGGGGCGATCATCCCGAGCAAAATCCATTCGTGCATGAGCGAAATGGAGGATGGCCGCATCATCATGGCCACCCACACCACCGTGGCGGCAAAGGGCCACCCGGCCTGGCTTTTCCCGCATTACTACGACCACCCGTGGGAGGGGTTTCAGGGTTCGAATCTGCTGATCTATGATCCCGCTACCAAAGCGTTGCAGAATCTGGGCGTGCCGGTGCCGCGCGACACGATTTACGGGGGATGCTACGATCCCAAGCACCGGGCGTTTTACTTCGGCACGTATTTGAGAGGGCATTTCTACCGCTATGATCTGGAGAACCGCTCGCTCACGGATCTCGGCCAATGTTCGGAGATGGGCTCCTTCCGCTTCGTCCGGGCCTCGGATGGAAACATCTATTTCTCGACCCGATCGGGCTGGATCTCGCGCATCAACACCTCCACCGGCAAGCCGGAACACTTCGATGCGCGGATACCCGGCAACATGCGTTTTTGCTCCGAGGGGCCGGATGGTCTTCTCTACATCATCGCGGCCGGTTCGGACCTGCTCTCGGTCTTCGATCCCCGCACCGGAAAGCTGTTGCCCGACCGGGAGAGGTC
>JBEIJN010000065.1:0-9285 GCA_040380225.1 Verrucomicrobiia bacterium
GCAAAAGGCGCGTGGGTACGCGGCTTAATCATACCGGAGGTAGTCCGAGACCGCGTAGGCGGGATCGGATGCCTGGTCGGGGCAGACCGGCAGATAAAAGACTACGATGCACTCGTAGCCCGGAGGGCGGCACGGCTTGCCGGGCGGCAAGTGGCGTCAATGATGAACCAAGCCCGATGGATCGGGCGCGGAAGACTACGATGCAATCGTAGCCCGGAGGGCGCCACAGCTTCCGGGAGGAAGTGGCGTCAATGATGAACCAAGCCCGATGGATCGGGCGCAAAAGGCGCGTGGGTACGCGGCTTAATCATACCGGAGGTAGTCCGAGACCGCGTAGGCGGGATCGGATGCCTGGTCTGGGCAGACCGGCAGATAAAAGACTACGATGCAATCGTAGCCCGGATGGCGCCACGGCTTGCCGGGAGGCAAGTGGCGTCAATGTGGAAAGGAGGCTTAAGGTGGTCGAGCGTCGAGGGCACAATCAGCGATCAGCGATCAGCAATCAGCAACCAGCAACCAGCAATCAGCAACCAGCAATCAGCAACCAGCAACCAGCAACCAGCAACCAGCAACCAGCAACCAGCAACCAGCAACCAGCAACCAGCAACCAGGAAGCGCTTGAAACCCCTTGCCATGTGTATCCCGTGGATATACACTAATTCCATGACAACGACTCTGCAGGCATGGGGAAACAGTCAAGGTGTACGAATCCCTAAAACTCTGCTTGCGGCTTTGCATCTGAAAAAAGGGATGCGTCTCGAACTGGATCTCTCCCCCAAAAAGGATGCCATTATCGTGAAACCGGCTGGAGATGCGGTTTCACCCCGAGGTAGGCACCGAATCGAGGATTTGGTCTCGAAGATGCCACGAAACTACAAGGCAAAGGAATTCTTCGGCGATGCGATCGGAGGAGAGGTCTGGTAAATGGCTTCGTATATTCCACGCCAAGGCGATTTGGTGACGTTGGACTTTGACCCTCAGTCCGGGCATGAGCAGAGAGGCAGGCGACCAGCGTTGGTCCTCAGCAAAGAGGCATTTAATAGAAGCACTGGTATGGCAATTTGCTGTCCGATTACGAATACGGACCGGAAGATTCCGCTTCATGTGAAGGTGACTAATCGATGCTCTTTGACCGGTTTTGTGATGTGTGATCAGGTAAAGTCTTTGGATTTTCGAGCGCGCCGGATGAAGCTTATTGAGACTGCTCCACGGGAGCTGATCAATGATGTGTTGGCCATCCTTGACGCCGTGCTTTTTTAGGACTCTTCGACATGCTGAGTGGGCTGCCGGGGGATTCTTACAATCAGCAATCAGCAATCAGGAGCCAAGTCGATAGACGAGCGTCGAGCGTCGAGCGTCGAGCGTCGAGCGTCGAGGGCACAATCAGCGATCAGCAACTAGCAACCAGCAACCAGCAATCAGCAACCAGCAACCAGCAACCAGCAACCAGCAACTAGGAACGATGATGGGAGATAGGGGATGGATTCTACCTTAGCATGAGTAGGGCATCTTTTGGATGAACTGCCTTGATAGGGGATTTGCGAAAGTCCTTGGTATTTCGTGTCACAATAATCTGGGCCTTGAAGGCGGCTGCCGCAGCCGTCTGCATGGCATCCTCCAGATCCGAGAATTCCAAATCCAGGGCATGCTTCATTTCCTGGGTTCCAGTCGAAGGAATCACTATGAACTCAAGGAGATCGCTGAGAAAACTCTCTGAATTGCCCTTGGTAAGGTAGTGGATGTTGGCAATGCTGTGCCAAGCAACGGCGCATTGGCCTGGGTGAAGTGAAGCCCATTCCAGAATGCTGGCGCTTGCCTCCAGATGAGGACTACGGCCAATGGCAAAATCCAGCAGGACGTCGGTGTCCAGAAGCATCCTCATGATCCGGGGCAATTACAGGCCGTACTTCTTGATCAGATAATCGAAGCGGGGGCCGCTTTGATCTACGAGCTGAAGTTTGCCCGCCCATTTTCTGTGAAACGGTGTCTTGGCCGCCTCTGGTTGTTCGCCTGATTCCTTGGCCAAAAGTTGTTCCACAAGCCCCGAGAGGCTTGTGCCCCGAGCACGGGCAACGGATTTGGCCCGGTGGGTAATCCGAGGTTCCAGCGTCAGTGTCACCCTCGTTTTCATATGCATATGCTATCACAGTATGCATTCGTGTCAATGTCGAGGGGCAGATGGCTAAGTCGAGAGCCAAGCCGCTGGGGAGCGGCGCGGCAGACTACGACAGGGTCGTAGCCCTGGAAGGGCGGCACGGCTTTGCGGGCGCAAAGTGCCGTCAATCGAGAGCCAGCAGGGGGAACCAAGCCCGTAGGTGTGGGAACACCTCGGATAGACTACCGAAGGTAGCCCTGAAAGGGTGAACCAATTCTCTGGGGAGAGATGCGGAGAAATTGCCGTAGGCAAGCCCGTGAGGGCGGCACGGCTTTGCGGGAGCAAAGTGCCGTTCAACTGAGCGGGCGCGAACGAATCAAACGAGCGTCGAGGGCCGGCAGTCAGCGATCAGCAATCAACTGATGTTCTTGGTTCTTGGTTCTCCGGCAACGATTAACGCTCAACCGGGAACTAGGAATCAACTGCAGGATAATCCTTGATTTATGAAAGGCACGGAATAGATTTGTTCCGTGATTACTACGGTTACAAGGAAAAATATGATTTCCGTGCCGGCGGAGCTCGCGCGCCTTTTTGATATTACCCCAGGATGCAAGTTGGATTGGAAACCAGGCGCAAAGAAGGAGGAGATCCGTGTGCGCGTGATTCCAAAGCGGGGGGATCTGGCGAGGGGGCTTCGTGGAGGAGGTCTGAACTATTCACCCGAGAGAAAGGCTGTCGAGGAGTTGGTTCAGGAAAGGGCCTTGGAAGGGTGAAGTACCTTCTCGATACATCTGCTCTTATTGCGCACTTCCGCGATGAGGAAGGTGCGGAGAAGTTGCAGGATTTGTTTGATTCGAAGGATGCACAGTTCCTTGTTGCCAGCGTTTCGCTGCCTGAGTTTGCTAGAAGGTTGAGGGAGTTGGGGATGTCCGAACAAGAATCCCTGCACGTTTTGGATCAATATCTTCTGGTTTTGGAGGAGGTGGTTCCCGTGGATGGGATGGTGGCACGAGGTGCCTTTGAGATCATTTGTAAGAGTTCAGAACGACTGCCTCTGATAGATTCGCTGATCGCGGCCGCAGCACGCTCCTCGGATGCAATCCTAATCCATCGGGATAGGCATATGCGGGCAATTCCAGCTTCCATGCTTACCCAGTTGGATTTAGAGGTTCGAAAAAAAGGCTGAACCAAGGCGGTGGGGGAAGGAGGGGAAGGCGTTGTTGGTTGTTGGTTGTTGGTTGTTGGTTGTTGGTTGTTGGTTGTTGGTTGTTGGTTGTTGGTTGCCGGCAACTAGGAACTGGGAACTAGGAACGAGGACTGGCCACAAGGAGGCACAAGATTCACAGGGATGAAGGGGATTAATGAGATGGAAGGAGGCTGAAACCTGAAAGCTGAAAAGTGGAAAGCTGAAAGTGGCCTGTTGGGCTGGACAAGCAGAAGATCAAGAGTAGTTTGAACATTATGAACGAGCGAATAGAGCTGAACCCTGAAGTGTGTGGGGGCCGTGCTGTTGTTCGTGGCACGAGGATCACTGTTGAGACGATTCTGGGCTATCTCAGTGCGGGAGACTCCATCAACGAGGTCTTGGAGGCTCATCCCAATCTAACAAAAGAAGACGTCTTGGCCTGTCTTGGGTTTGCCCAAAGGGTGGGGGCTGCTCGCTCGCTTTCGCTCGCTGCTGCTTAAACTGCTAATTAACGAAAAGGTGCGTGGGAACGCAGCTTAATCATTTGAGGCTAAGTCCGAGAAGTCCGAGCTTTAGCACTAGCTCGGATGCCTGGTCGGGGACGACCGGCAGATAAAATCTCCCTGCGGAGTTGGGTCGATCTTTGGGATTGGATACAATTCATTCAACAGATCTTGGATTTCGCCTGACGGATGATCAGCTGTGGTACGAAGCAAAAAGACTTGGATGCGTATTAGTCACCAAAGATACAGACTTTTTTGATCGCATGGCTCTGGTCGGCCCACCTCCTAAAGTCATTTGGGCTAGATTTGGGAATATGCGACGAAGAGATGTTGTGAATCTGTTTATCCGAGAATGGCCGGATATTTGCCGTCTGTTGGAATCTTCGGATCTAATCGAGGTCTTCTCCAACCGTATCGAGGGGATTTCCTTTTCTAGGTAGATTGCATCAAAGTGAGGAATTGAAGCCGAGGGAATGAATACTTTACGCAGTAAGCCTGTTGCAGATGCAGTGGACGTTTCGTTTACCGACGATGAGCTCATAGTCACGCTCGCCGATGCTCGGCGCGTTTCGGCCCCACTTGAGTGGTTTCCTCGTCTACTGAGTGCGTCACCCAAGCAGCGCTCCAACTGGCGTCTCATTGGCCGTGGGGTGGGAATACACTGGGAGGATGTCGATGAAGACATCTCCGTGCGGAGCCTTTTGGCAATCTGACCGAACACCCACCTCTGAGTGGAGAGCCGGTAGTGAGGCTATTAGACTGAAGGCTGAAGCCGATGTTGGTTGCAGGTTCTTGGTTCTTGGGTTGGCAACTAGCAACCAGCAATCAGCAACCAGCAACTAGCAACTGGGAACTGGGAACTGGGAACTGGGAACTGGGAACTGGGAACTGAAGGGTGGCACGGCTTTGCCGGCGAAATTCGGGGGTTAGGTTTGGGGTTGTTTACCAAGGGTCTTGGTATACCATAGACTTCATGAAGAGGAGTGCTGTGAGTTTCGGTCGGCAAGGGGGGAGTGCCCGCAGTCCCGCCAAGGCGCTATCCGCACGACAGAATGTCCTGATCCGTTGGCACGGGAGGAAGGGGGGAGGCGTCATCCCTGAACCCGCCCTCATCGACGGCGCCTGGTATGAGGGGCAGGGACGCTCCGCGCCCATCGCTCTCTGGGATGCCGCGCACGGGGTCTTCCGGACTATGAGTTGGTCGAGTATGCCGGATCCGGCCGCTTTTCCCGAGGGAGGGCGTAGGGTTTATCGTCTCAAGCAGGAGAGACATTCGCTGCGTGAGGGTGGGACGTTCAGCCCTATGAAGCTCATCCCCATACACCACCATGAAGAGGAAAGAGGAGATTGAGCATGCGCTGACCGTTCTCGGCCGCAGGATGGCACTAGAGGGTGCGCCCGACATGGAGGTGCTGTGCTGCGGTGCCTCGGCTCTCTGCGTGCTGGGGCTGCTCTCCCGTTCCACCATGGATGTGGATGTGCTCGGTGTGGTCGTGCGGGATCTAGATCTGGAACCGTGCGAGGTCTTTCCCGTGGAAATGGGACGGGCCATTGCCAATGCCGGGCTGGAACTCGGTCTTGATGAGGATTGGTTCAACGGGAGTGCCTCACGTCTGCTGGAGCGGGGAGTTCCGGAAGGGACGTTGGAGAGATCTCTTGCTCACCGGAGATCGTTCGGCCCCTGTCTGACGGTCCGCTTTCTCGATCGAAAGGATCAGGTCGCGCTCAAGCTCTTCGCCGCGATGGATCCGGTCGACGGGATCCGGCATCTGAAGGATCTGGAGGAGATTTCGCCGGATGCAGGTGAAATTTCCCATGCGCTCCGGTGGATGGGAGGATGGGTATCGAGCGATGCTTTCCGCTCGAAACTAAAGGCAATGGTCGAGGGCCTCGGTTTCGTTGACCTCGCGTCAGCCAATATCAACCCGTGATGTCGGATGAATCCGGATCTGATCTTAAGAATCCCGCGAGGCGGGAGGGGATCGGGGCAGGAGGAAATGATAAATGCCGTAACAAATCAGCGACTGGCGGGAGCTGATAGGACTGCGAAGCAGCCCTGTCAGGGGCGAGTGGCTTGGGAAAGTCCGAGTTCAAATGCGAAGCAACGGCCGGGCCTGCCAAAATGGAAAATGAAAAATGGGAGCCGAGTCGATAGACGAACGTCGAGCGTCGAGGGCCGGCAATCAGCAATCACCAACAACTGATGTTCTTGGTTCTTGGTTCTTGGTTCTTGGTTCTTGGTTCTTGGTTTCCGGCAACTAGGAACTGGGAACGATGAAGGGGTGCGGATCTTGACTTTTCCCTACTGAGTCGTATTTTTCGCGTATGAGCACTCTGGAGCTGATTGAAAGCAAGGTCTCGGAACTGTCAGTGACGGAGATCCTGGAGCTGCAGGACTGGATCAATGAATATCTGGAGGATCACGCGGCGCTCAGTCCCGAGTTTATCGCCAGTATCGACAGGGGATTGGCGGATCTTGAGCAAGGGCATACGCGCGCGGTCAAGGCCTCCTAATTGTGGGTCAGGCCACTGAGATATACGCCCGGGAGTTTGATAATACCTTTGCGGCGCTGCCTGAATCAGTAAAAGACAGATTAATTAGCAAGATTCGGGACCTAGGAAGTCGACTTGGTTCATATCCCCACCAACGGCTTCAAGGCAGGAGTGAATACAAACTGCGAGTTGGAGATTACAGGATCATTTATCTTTTTGATACTGAGAGGAATGAAATCTCCTTGGTCACGATGGGACACAGATCGAGGGTTTATGTTTCTTAGCCAATAGAAACCAGAGGCCTTGCGGACGAGCGTCGAGCGTCGAGGGTATAATCAGCAATCAGCAATCAACAATCAGCAATGAACTGATGTTCTTGGTTCTTGGTTCTTGGTTCTCCGGCAATTAGGAACTAGGATGGGTCACATGATGCACAAATGGGCACAAGGAAGGGTAGATGTAGTAGGCATTCAGCCCTCTCTACTTTCGACTTTTAACTTTTAACTTTTTCCCAAAGTGCCCCGCGTCGCCATCCTCTTCGATAATTTCGGGCCCTATCATCTGACCCGTCTCCGGGCGGCGGCCGGGGTTTGCGAGGTGCTGGCCGTGGAGTTCGGAAGTTCCAGCTCGGAGTATGAGTGGAAGGCCTCTGAATCAACAGGTCTCAAGCGTGTTGCGCTAAATGATCGGGGGTCGAGTCACGATCTCTCTCCGGAGGAGTTTCAAAGGCGGCTGTTCAAGGTTCTCGACGAGTATCAACCTGAAGTGCTGGTCGTCCCCGGTTGGGGGTATCGGGGGGCTCTGATAGGGCTCCAATGGGGGATACTTCATCGCGTTCCCGTCATCTGCATGTCTGAGTCCACTCAGTGGGACGAGGCGCGAAGCCCGATCAAGGAATGGATCAAGCGCCGGATCATCTCGCTCTTCTCCGCCGCGCTGGTCGGGGGAACTCCTCATCGTGACTACATGGAGGAGCTAGGGATGCCCTCGAATCGGATCTTTCTCGGATACGATGCGGTGGATAACGGATTTTTCTCTGAGGCAGTGAGAAAAATCGTCGAGAGTCGAGAGTCGAGAGTCGAGAGAACAGCATGGGAAGAAAGCCATGCAGCCAAGAGCGGGGTGGAAGGGAAAAGGAAGAAGCCGTACTTCCTGGCGTCGGCTCGGTTCATTCCGAAGAAGAATCTATTTCGGCTACTGAAGGCATATGCGCTGTATAGGGAGAAAGTGATCCGTCAAGTCGAGCGTCGATCGTCGAGCGTCGAGGGCCAGATGCAGCAACAAACAATTAGCAACGAACAACCCACGCCATGGAATCTAGTCCTTCTAGGTGACGGTCAGTTGCGTCCGGAGTTGGAAAACCTACGCTCCCAGTTAGGTCTTGCAGAATCTGTTCATATGCCGGGCTTCAAGCAGTATGAGGAACTCCCCTCCTACTATGCCCATGCCGGTACATTCATCCATGCGAGCACGACCGAGCAGTGGGGGCTGGTCGTTAATGAAGCGATGGCCTCGGGGCTCCCCGTGCTGGTGAGTAACCGCTGTGGTTGCGCCAGGGATCTGGTGAAGGATGGGGAGAATGGCTGGAGCTTTGACCCGGCTGACGAGGGGCAGTTGGCAGATCTCATGTTGAGGATCTCTTCCGATGAAGAGCGGAGAAAGGAGATGGGCTCCAAGAGTCAGGAGATCATCGCGGAGTGGGGACCGGACCGCTTTGCCTCAGGTTTGAAGTCTGCAGTGGACAGCGCCCTGGCGGCACCGAGGAAGAAGGCAGGTTTGCTGGATCGGATGATCCTGTGGGCGATGACGAGGAGGTAAGAGGGAAAAGTTAAAATGTTAGAAGGTTGAAAAGTTAAAAGGGGGGGGAGGGGGAAAGAAGACTGAAGGCTGTTAGACTGAAGACTGAAGGAGGGGAAAGTCGTTGTTGGTTGCAGGTTCTTGGTTCTTGGTTTCCGGCAACTGGGAACTGGGAACAAGGAACTGGGAACTGGGAACTGGGAACGAGTAGCTATGACGGAGGAACTGGTGTTGTAAAACCTGGCTAATGATGTCTTGACATCAATATATGATATGCCATGATGATTTTATGAGGACGACGCTTACCATTGATGATGATTTGGCAGCGATTTTACAGAGTAAAGCGGCTCAGCGTGGGGTTGCCTTCAAGCAGGTGGTGAATAGTTTGCTACGCGCAGGATTGGGAGCCACTGAAGGTTCTCTCCCAAAGAGAGAACCGGTGAAGGTCATGGGTCGGGCCCTCGGGATGAGGCCGGGATACGATCCGGACAAGATGAATCAACTGGTGGATGAACTGGAGGCGGAGGAGTATCAGAAATCAGGAAATCGGACATGATTCTTCCGGATGTGAATCTGCTGGTCTATGCCTACGATTCCTCTTCCCGTCATCATGAACGGGCGAGGCAATGGTGGGAAGATTGTCTGAATGGCACACAGATGATCGGACTCTCCTGGGTTGCGGTGCTTGGATTCATCAGGCTGCTGACTAATCCGAGGGTCTTTCAAAATCCGTACACTCCCGAGGAGATTCTTGTCATTGTGGAATCGTGGTTGGAGCAACCGCATGTTAAGTTTATCCAGCCATCGGATCGGCATCTCACACTGATTGCAGGACTGATCAGGGAGGTTGGTACAGCGGGGAATCTGACGACGGATGCTCACCTTGCAGCCCTTGCCATGGAACGCGGAATGACGCTGCAGTCCACGGATGTTGATTTCACGAGATTTTCCGGCCTGAAATGGAAAAACCCGATCAGCTAGATGGTGTGAATGTGACAGAGTAACGTATTCTCGACTCGGTCGTTTTAGCATTCCACTTTCATCCTTTAGCTTTTCCCCATGCACTCCATTTGACGCCACTTCCTTTGCCTCAGCATCTCCCGATACATTGATGCCGCTTCCCTCCCGGGACTGTCCACGGGAATGAGGGACAGGCTACGCCGTGACTCCCGTCACTCGGCGGTCAGAAGCCGTGGCGCCCTACGGGTCAC
>JBEIJN010000066.1:0-8626 GCA_040380225.1 Verrucomicrobiia bacterium
ATCCACCCAGGGCGAGTTCATAAACAACTGCTTCCGATTGATGGCCTGCTGAACCATCATCTGACGGCTCACCATGTCCATTCCACCCTTCGGCTCCAGCTCATACTGGTCATGCAATGCCACCGGATCAGCATCCAGCGAGTCCTCCGCGAACCGGTAGCGCAGGCTCTTGCTATCGTACTGCACATACAAACTCCAGCTCTGCCGGTACAGCTTGCCAAGGGCCATGCGGAACAGCCGCGCCCGCAGATCCCCGCTCTGCATCGACTGAGCGTTGATGCTCTGGATTTCGGTCGCCGTCCGCCGATCACTGCCGCTGCTCATCGCACTACTCATCGCATAGTCCGGGCTACCGATCCGGTTCTCCGCAATGGCCCGCGTCTGATTCAGCTCCTGATCAAAGCTCACGGGCGGCTGCGGCATCTGAACCGGGGCCACCCCGTAAGGGAGAATCTGTCCCGGCTGGAACCGCAGGTTGATGCTGTTGGGCAACTCCCGTTCCGCACGGAACAGCGGGCGATTGTACAGCGTCATCGCGTCATGCTTGTGATTCCACATAGCAGTCATGCTCAGCTCGAACGCCGCCAGAATCTCGCACACGCCTCGCGGGCTGAACCAGCCCTTGTCCTTGATCTCATACGGGAAATCCACGAACGGGCATTGGCCATGATCATAGGGCAATTCCATCGGGTCCCGCAGATCGAGATCCACCGCCGCAGGGCTATAGGTATAAACCTCCCACACCCCATCATCCCGCTTCCGGTAAACCTCCCAAACGATCACGCCATCCGTGTTCGTGGTGTAAGTGATACCCTCGCGCAACTGCTTCGCGCTATCCTCGGTCGCCGCACCCGGAATGTTATCATCCTGCTGCGGGTTACCCCGGATCTTCTCAATGGTCTTGGGATCGCTCTTCCATCCCAACTGCGCGGCCACCCGCTTGTAAGCCGGAACACTCATCGGCATCACATGCACCGCCCAGTCCGCATCCTGCAAATCAACCGTATACGCCGGGACCACGAAATACATCGGATCAATCGCCTCAAACCCCACCTGCTTATCACCGGGATTCCAGAAGCACTTCATCACACCACGCCCGCTCATCAGCGTGTAATCCACCCAGCTCAACACCTCATCCACGAAGTTGGTCTTCTCCCGAATCTTGTAATTGAACCAATCCTCCGCTACGCGGGTATAAGCATTCAACTGCTGGCGCATCGGAACAAAGCTGGCCACTACATCCATGCCGAGAGCCTGCTGGAGGAATAGCGGCTTCAGCTTCTCGATGGCCGTATCAATGAGCGGCCAATGCAGATCCGCCGCCTTCGGCCAGGGCTTATTCGCACGGCGCAACCCATTGTGCCGCAGCTCATACCACCGAGTCTGACGTATCTCCCACGGACTGCGCTGGCTCACGGCCTCCACGATCTGGCCCTGCAACGCATTCCGCTGTTTATCGCTCATCATAAAATATTGCTCCTTTCCTACCCCCCAACATCACATCCAGCAAGCGCAACCCCTTTTTCGCTCGGTTCTAGTGGGCCAATCTCATCCTCTAACCTCTCCATCAAACTCCGCCCATCCTCATTCACCGCCCGCATATACTCATCCATCCGCTTCCCTCCCCCACCACAGAAAGCCAGTACCACCGCATCCGCCCGATCAGGACTGTTCACACCTCGCGCCCGCAGCTCATCCTTCCCCTCCAGCGTCAGCTTCCCCTTCCCATTGGTCCGCACCTTCCGACTCACGAACTGCTGGAGAAGCACCTCATCCGTACCCACCGGACCCAGATTCACCTTACCCTCCTCCACCATCCGACCGAACTCAATCCACATCTCCGCAGCCCGATTCACGAACTGATCATCCCGAATGGCCCGCTCACCAAAGTTCACCCGGCGGACATCCCAACCCTCCGCCCTCAGCGCATCGCACATCACCACACCCATACCACCCACATCCGCATAGATATCCTCAGCCTTCAGCTTCCACTTCCTGAACTCGGCTATGAACCTCCCCACGCTGGCCATCGTGTCCTTGTCCCTCCAGCGAACAAGGCCCTTCACCGTATTCCCCTGGCGGACGACCAGCACGCTCTCATCCCCGCCCGCGCTGAAATCGCATCCTGCGGTCAGCCGATGTCCCTCCAGCTCCTCCTTGGGTGGGCCACTAACTACCTTCTGCCAGTCCGCAGTCCGCACGGCGGTCAAACTCCCGTCGTCCTCCATGAACTCCGCATAGATCATCGACCGCACCAGCGGATGACCCTCGCCCCACCTCGCAAACTGATCATCAATCCACTCCTTCCGAATATGCGGGCAATCAAAAGCGGTAACGGTAAAGGTCTGCCACTTGCCATCATTCCGCCTGAATACATCGTAGAAGTACCCGGAGGACCCACCCGGACTGCTCATCAGCAACGTCCTCGTAGGCTGGCACCGCTCCATCGATTGGAAGATCCCGTCCGGCACCGCCTTCGCCTCGTCCACTATGTACATCAAATCCCCACTCGGACCCTGCACATGCCAGCCCTCAGCCTTCTCCGGGTTGCTCGCGCTGAAGCCGATACACCGGCTCACCAGCTCCTGACCATCCACCTTCTTTGGATATACATAGCGGATCTCGCCATCCTTGATCGAGAAACCATTCTCCTCCCCGCCCAATCCATTGATCATCTTCCGCAAGTGCGGCCACAGAGCATCCGCCACCTGACGGTACACACCAGCCGTACACACCACCAAGCTCCCCGGCCAGCGGAGCATGTGCCAGATGACCGCTGATGCCGCGACCATGCTCGTCTTGCCAGAACCATTCGCAGCCTTCAGAGCCACCTTCGAGTGCTTCTCGTTCAAGGCTCCCAGCACCTTCTCCTGCCAAGAGTATGTATCGCGTAGGCCAAGCATCATCTTAGGGAAGTTCTGCAACTGCTGAGCTTCCTCCAATAGCTTCCGCTGCTTCCAAGCAGGGATATGCGAACCCATTCCGAGTGAAGGGGATTTCTTCTTCTTAATTTGCTTGACTGCCATAAAATTGATGTGGGTTAGGGGGAGGGGGTATAAAGTGACATCCACCCCCTCCTGGTGGTCCCCCACCCCTCGTGGTCCTATGCATTGAACTGCAATCCATCGATATCCTATGCAAATAGTGGCTATAGCAATAGCGGACTATCCTATTTGTTCCCGCCTCCAAACGCACCCAGCAGACTACCGCTTATTGATAATTCCTTTCCACCTTTCCCAGTATGTTCTAGTGAAGCCCTAGCTACATATCCACGGGTACGCTCGAGCAACCATGCGGAACCTTGCCAACCGTTGCCGCATGACCTCACGGTACTTGTCAGGTCATACTCTCCCCGAGTCCTTGCGGCTTCGATCGCTTCCTTCCTTTCCGGGTATCGTGTGAGGTACTTGGTGAAAGTCTTATCCGTCATTCCAGCTAGGTGACAAAGCCGTTCAAAGGGAATCCCGAGGGAAGCCGCATCGAGTACCCGCGACCAGTCGGACTCCGCGACCGACTTAGGATCGGGTCCATTTTTTTTGACGTAACCGGAAGGACGATTTACGGGCCCCTTCCCTTTCCCGCTCTTTCCCGCTTTCCCTTCCTTCACCTGGACGATTTCCATACCTTTCACTTTGCCCCACAAAGCGTGCCCGGAAATTATTTTTCCCCTTTGTGTCGTTTTGAGTTGCAAAGGACAGCATCCCGTCGCATTCTCTCCCCGCAAGCCAATCAATGGCTTCATTTCAAACCATGAAAAAATCATCCAAACTCCGCGCATTTCTCGCGTTTCTCGCGTTAAACGCGCTCCTCCTCCCAATTATCTGGCTCCTTGCCGAGGCTTTGATTGGAGGTGTCAATTGATCCTCATTCCTCAAACCGTCACCGCCCGAATCTTTGAAGATGTTGGCGGATTCCATTTCTGCTCTTCGGCATCCGCTTGCTTAGACGCACGCGGCCGTTATTTCCGCTCCCGTGCCGAAGCCTTGCGCGAAGCCTACCGCGCAGGGTTCACGCATGCTATCGGTGGGTATCGTCGCAAGGGTGGAAAGATTGCTTCTCAAGTGTCCCTTGAATCATGGGATCACATGGATCATGCCCGCGCTCTTTCCATCCGAATCGAAAGGGGGACCCTTTGAACGGCTTCATCCTCCACGAAGATACCCACCGAGTCATCATCGCGACGGGCTTCTCCAAAGCTTCCGACAATCGAAAGACGGGCGACATGATCCAAATATGGATTCTTTGCAAATCCGTTGATCCCGTGGAAGCAATCAAACAGGGACTTGATCGCTTGATCTGTGGATCATGCGTCCATCGTGGCGATGGACACGGGAAAGAGCGATCGTGCTACGTCAACGTCGGCCAAGCGCCCCTTGGGATCTGGAGAGCATGGAAAGCGGGCCGATACCCTGCCTTGCAATTTATGGACATTTTCGCAGGAAGGAGGGTCCGCTTCGGTGCCTATGGAGATCCCACCCACATCCCTTTGCCCCTTGCGCTGGCCATTGCTGGCGTTGCAAGCGGTCACACGGGCTACACCCATCAATGGAGAAAACCTAGTTTGCAAGCGTGGCGTTCAATCTTAATGGCATCCGTTGACACGGTCGCAGAACTCGTGATCGCTCGCTCGCTTGGCTGGTCAACCTTTCGTGTGGGTTCCGAAGCTTCCGTGGGCGAGTCCCTTTGCGCTTCCGAAGCAATCGGAACCCCTTGCTCCGTGTGTCTTCTCTGCGCGGGTGCCCGTGGGGGTATCGAGTCCGTCCATATTCCACCACACGGAACCGGTGCCCGCCACTTCGTGGACATGCCCGCTTTGATCGCTTGAATTACCCGGTGAGCCCATGCGAAAGCGTGGGTTCCACGGGCAATTGATGCCCATACAAATTATGCAAGCAATCCAAACCAAGTACCTGCCACCCACCGACACGAAAGGTGCCCGCATCAAAGCAACCTGCGAAAGGGGAACCCGCACTATCCCCTACCCTTATGAATTGTCGGGTGATTCGGTGCATCGCGAAGCCGCCCTTCAATTGATCGAAAGGTTCGTTGCCGAAGATTGGAAAGAGCGATCCATTCCACCCTCACAGAACCCGTGGAAGCGGGCATTCGTGACCGGTTCACTTCCCGACGGTTCGATGGTTCATGTCTTCCTTTGAACCATGAAGCCCCTACTGCGTGTGATCGGATACCTTGCCTTGTGTCTCCTTTTCACTTTGTTGCTCATCCTCAGTGCCCTTGCGGGCAATTGACTTAGAAGCCCCCACCAAAGCCCCTAGGAAGCCCCTAGGGGCTATTTCTTTTGCCCCGATACTACCGACACCCGACACCCGCTTTCCCTTCCTAGTTGGCCATTCTCCTTCCCCTTCCTTGTCCCCTCCTTCGCCAGGTTATTTACATAGAACTCCAGGGTACGACATCCCATGTCCCACCCCGTTACACCGTTCCCGATCATCCCGAAATCTGTTTCGGGATCATCCCCGCGATCCGCGATTATATGGTGCGGTATTTCGGATCTCCCATACCCCATACGGAATTCGGAATTCGGGAATCGGAATTCGGGATTTGGAAAAGCGGCAAATTATGGCGCGGTCTGCCGCATTTCGCTCCGCCCCCCGTAAACATTGGCCCGAACCCGGTTCACAGGAATCTTCATGGTGCGGTATTTCCCTCTTGACCACGATGGAGATGGTGCGGTAGGTTGGCCTCCGAACAACGAAAACAACGACCATGAAACTACAAGAGATCAAGGAAGCGGTGCTGGCTGGCCGCACTGTGCATTGGAAGAACGCTGGGTATCGGGTGATCCATGCTCCGAAGATCGGGGAGTTCCTGATCCGCTTCGACTACAACGAATCGATCACCGGCCTGACATGGGCTGACGGTGTGACCATGAACGAGCGTGAGGAGGACTTCTTCCTTGGTGAGTAGGCCAATGAAACGAATCCTTGTGGCCTGTGAGTACAGCGGCAGGGTGCGCGACGAGTTCGCGGCCCGAGGCTGGGATGCTTGGAGCTGTGATTTCGAGCCGAGCGATACCCCCGGCCAGCACTACCGTGGTGATGTGCGCGACCTCCTGACCCAGCGGTGGGACATGATGATCGCTTTCCCGCCCTGCACCTACCTTTGTTCGAGCGGGATGCATTGGACCACGAGGGGGCTTCGCGACCCCAAGCTGACCGATGAGGCACTGGCATTCGTACATCTGTTACTCAATAGCGGCATCCCTCGTATAGCGATAGAGAACCCAATAGGTGCTATCAACACACGGATATGCAAACCCACCCAGATGATACAGCCGTGGCAGTTCGGTGATAACGCGAGCAAGCGGACCTGTTTGTGGCTGAAGAACCTGCCGCTATTGGAGATCGATGCGAACAAGTGCGTTCCTCCGAATGGCTATCAACTGGTTCGCACGGCGATGGACATGTTGGAATGTGAGGCATGCGGCGAGGCGTATTGTCCTGAGCATGAGGATCACTACGGCGATTGCCCATGCATCGGTCCACATGAGGATGGCGTGACGTTCAAGACGGTGGACGGAATCCATTTCGGAACCCGCCTGAATCCCGCCCCGGCGAAGATGATATGGGCCAATCAAACCCCGAGTGGCCAGAACAAACTCGGTCCCAGTCCGACCCGCTGGAAGGAGCGATCCAAGACCTACCCCGGCATCGCCCGCGCAATGGCCGATCAATGGTCATCCATCGAGTAGGCCAATCATCCCCCTCCAAACCACCCCCGGACCCCCATCCGGGGCTTTTCGTTTCTAAGCGGTTGATACCCCCGAATCAGATCCAAGGTCACTTCCACCATCAAACGCGCTCCTAGGCCCATCCCAGCTCCAGCAATCCACATCCTCCATCGCTTCCAACTTGATACTTCGCAATCAGTGGGGGTCCTTCAAAAAATGCTGCCGTCGCGGGGGGCGTAAGTCCCCCAGAGCGGAACGGCGATGCATTTTTTGACTCCCTTTTAAGGGAGTGAAATACTCCCTTTTAGGGGAGATAGCGGGAGGGTATGCTAACTTTCTGGGAAGCACGTTCGTAGTTCACTCTTATTCTTTTGACAAGGGGGGTATGGATCGAGTTAGCTTTGGTTCCCATGAGTTACTTAGACAACGGTTCCACCCTCCGCGCCACCTTCCGATTGATGCCCCCGAAGAGGCATGATATTGACCCCTCCAAGAGTGAAGTTCTGGCCCACATAATGGAGAGCATGAACTCGGATCTTGGCCGTGCGATCCGGGCGTTCAATTCGATGCGGCATATCAAGAGCGCGGTGTTGGTGTTTGATCGTATCCATAGGCAGTGGCGTGGGTGTGATTGGATGCCGCCCGAGGAGAAGGACAAGGTGGCATTGCTGAGTGCTGCGGTGCTGGAGTTGAAGCGTGATCTTGCTGCGCTGAGATCCGAGATGCGGAAGAAGCTGGCCGGTAGCAGGAAGCGTTCGAGCAGGATCAGGGATGAGGAACCAGAACCCGAACCCGAACCCGCCATTGATCCCGAGGTCGCGGAGGCAGAGAAAAGGGCCGCTGAATGCCGTAAGGCTATGCAGAAGGCCCGTGAAACGATTGAGGAGGATGAATGGTTTCGAGCTATGCGCGCCGCCCTCGCTGAGGGCGATACGGCTTCTTCTCCTTCAGTTCCGCCCCAGTGAACGCGAGGGTGTTGCATTCCTCCCACTGAATACCGGTGGCTGAGTGCTGTACGTTGAGAATGGGGGATTCGAGTCCAAGCCTTGATCCCCGCTTGCAGAAGGCTAGCTGGAACCTTCTAGGCTTGAATTGGCCTACTTCATGGAGAACCGCTATCTCCCGCGCCCAGTTGGCAAGCTCGGACGATCCGAACCCTGAGTGGGCCAGTTCCATCGTGGTGAGTGGTTCGCCCCCTTCCTTGCGCTGAGGCTTGGAGATGTGGTGCATCCAGATCCATGCGACCTTGGTCTCATGGAGGATGGGCTGGAGCTTGTTGCGAAGGAACACGCTGACCTCGGACTGATCGCTCAGGTCTCCCCCGAAGTAGGAGAACAGTGGATCGGCGACGATGAGATCCAGCTTGGACTTGTGAATGAAGCGGCGGGCGTAGGCTAGGAACTGTTCCCCGGTGCGGATGGTCTCGGTTCGGAACTCTAGGTTGGTGTTGAGATGGCGCATCTGATCTCCGGTGAGGCGCATGGTATGTGTCACCCCTCGGAAGGCTTCCGCGAGATCGCCCTTGTCGTTCTCTGCCTGGATGACTCCGATCTTCAATGGCTTCACCGGCTTGATGCCGAAGAAGTCGAGACCGAGGCACCACCGGACGATGATCTGCATCATCAGGGATGACTTCCCGATGCCGGTGCCCCCGCTGATGATCATGGAGGAGCCGCGAGTGATCCATCGTTTGCCGATGAGGTTGTCTGGATCTTTCTCAGGATCAAAGTCCATGAGATCTTTGACCGTGACGATGGTGGACTGATCCTCATCGGTCTCGCGGGCGGTGAGCCAATCCTCCCACGAGTTTGCGCCCAGGTTAGTGGCCAACAGCTTCTGCTGTGATTCGCCCCGCCATGCGCCGGGGAGCCGGGAGAACCGTGATGGGTTCTTGTTCTTGGGATCGATGCCGGGGATGGCGGAGTAGATGAGGTC
>JBEIJN010000067.1:0-7910 GCA_040380225.1 Verrucomicrobiia bacterium
TTGGCAATCTGATCCCGTGTCGCCTCATCCTTGTCATAGCTATCAAGTATCCGTTCTCGGAGATCCAAAGAGAGTGTTCTCATCCACCACCTCTATCTCACCACATCAAAAACGGCGACACTATTATTTAAAATGCTCTAGAGCATCATCTAGTTAATCTGTCATTCCTTGAGCGATCAACTTGACCGTCGATGAATAAAAGGACTCGCGCAGAGGCGCAGAGGCGCGGAGGAAAAGACAAAGGATGGGGTCCTGAGAATATTGTCACCGTTACTCCACTCAGATCCGAGAATCATTTAATCGATTCACAATGTGGTCAGACGACTTCTTCCAAGGGAGATGTTTCCATAGACGCGCAGCCATTAGTCTAAAAACTCTGCGCCTCTGCGCCTCTGCGCGAGATATCTTTCCTTGTCCATGCGTCTGAAAAAAACCGAATACGCTCTCGGGAATTCCCTAAGATCTACGAATTCCTGCCGGTGACCCAGGCAAGGGCCTCGTCCCTAGTATTGAGGGTTCCCTCCATCTGGCGGGTTTGAACAGACATCAGCATTTCCGCGAATTCAGGGCCCGGCTTCATTCCCAGCGCGATCAGGTCGTGACCGGTGATCAGGGGTTCGGGAATCAGCGGTGCACGGCCGAACTCCTCCCGCTTCGCGATGAGCATGGCGTGGTTATCGAGCATTCCGTGGCTGGCGAGGCAGTCGACGCGATGGAGTTCGAGTTCCTCCTCGAATGTGGGGCGCGCCATCATGCGCTTCAGGGTGGCGACCCGCATGTTCGGGACATCCTTGAAGCTCATGTGGAGACGTACTGCGGGGATCACGGCATCGATCACCTCATTGGGGAAGCGAAGTCGCTGGAGCAGGCGGAGGGTCATTCCGGCACTCACACCCTCGTGTCCGTTGAAGCGGATGCGACCGGTCTCATCGACCACGCGCGTGGCGGGCTTTCCGATGTCGTGGAAGAGGACGGAAAGCACAAGCGGCAGCGAGGCATCGGGCGCCAGCATCGAGAGCATCAGGCGCGTGTGGACGAAGACATCCCCCTCGGGGTGGAATTCCGGTGGCTGGTCGCATCCCTTGAGCGCCTCCATCTCGGGCAGGACCTGACGCAGGAGACCACTCTCGTCGAGGAGGTCGAAGCCGCGCAGGCGGTTGGGTGAGAGGAGGATCTTCACCAGTTCCTCGCGGATCCGCTCGGCGCTGACTGCATGGATCTCCGGTGACCAGACCAAGATCTCCCTCCATGTGTCCGGATCGATCTCGAATCCTAGGGTGGTTGCGAAACGAACCGCGCGGAGCAGGCGGAGCTTATCCTCGGCAAAG
This sequence comes from Verrucomicrobiia bacterium, assembly GCA_040380225.1. Taxonomy (GTDB): domain Bacteria; phylum Verrucomicrobiota; class Verrucomicrobiia; order Chthoniobacterales; family UBA6821; genus UBA6821. Next base: position 1,329 of record JBEIJN010000067.1, read on the forward strand.
CGCTCCGAGGGATCGCCGATGGCCCGGAGAAGACGCGACTCGAGATCCCGGCGTCCTTCCACGAAGTCCAGGATCCGTTCCTCGATCGGATCGAAGAAGAGACCGTTCATCGTGAAGTCGCGCCGTCGCGAGTCACCCTTGGCGTCGGTGTAGCGGACGCTCTCGGGATGACGCCCGTCGTGGTAGGCTCCATCGCCGCGGAAGGTGGCCACCTGTATCTCCGCTCCCTGCTCCAGGACAATGATCACGCCGAACTGGACCCCCACGGGAACCGTCCTCGGGAAGAGGGCCTCGACCTGTTCCGGGCGGGCGTTGGTGGCGACGTCGTAATCGTGGGGAGTCAGGCCGAGGAGTTGGTCGCGGACGCAGCCTCCCGCATAGAGCGCCTCGAATCCCTTGGCACGCAGACGCTCCACGATGGATCGTGCTGCGGCTTCACTCATGCCCCTATCGTGCATCGTTTAAGTGGAAAGGCAAAATGAAGAATGAAAAATGAAAAAACTTAACAGAGCCGTTCCGAGATTCTCCCGTTTTAGGCTGTTTCATAGAGCTAGAAGTAAGGGAATTACTCCCGCAGAGCAGAGGCGCGGGGAGGTTAATAGTTTTTGTTTTGCATTTTACTCTGCGTCTCTGCGTCTCTGCGTCTCTGCGCGAGATCTTCAATGATTCTTTGACGAAAGGGAACGACGCATGGCGTCGCCGAGGCTGTAGAGGGCGAGAAGGGTGCTCAGCAGTGCCAGTGACGGAAAGAGAAGCATCCACCAGGCTCCCTTGAGTGGATTGATCGAAGCGGCCCCCTCGGCAAGGAGTGATCCCCAGCTCGACTGGGGGGGCTGAACGCCGAGTCCGAGAAAACTCAGGAAAGCCTCATCGATGATGACCGAGGGGATGGCCAGCGTAAGGTAGACGAGGATGATCCCGGCCAGATTCGGAAGGATATGTTTCCGAAGGATGGTCCAGTATCCCTCGCCGAGCACGCGGGCCGCGGCCACATAGGAGCGTTCCCGCAGGGTGAGCGTCTGGCCCCGGACGATCCGTGCCATGGTGAGCCATTCGATCACGCCGAGGCTCAGGATCAGGATGACAAGTCGCGAAGATCCCACGAGCCACTCCCATCCTTGACTGTTCGCAGCAAGCTGGAGGCGCTCGTTGAAGGCATTGATGAAGATGAGGATGAAGATCAGTCGGGGCACTGAATAGAGGACATCGACCAGGCGCATCATCGCATTGTCGGTGCCTCGACCCGCGGATCCGGCGATCAGCCCGTAGGCGGTTCCGATGAAGAGGCTGATGGCCGCACCGCAGATGCCTACCAGTAGGGAGATGCGTCCTCCTTCCATGATCCTCAGGAGCAGATCCCTGCCGTTCATGTCGGTACCGCAGGGATGGGCGATGCTCGGCGCGGCGTAGGTGAGTGGAGAGGGGAGTCGGTGGGAATCCGGGAGCACCAGGGGTCCCGCGAGCACAAGGAGCCCCATGCCCGCAAGCACAAGGGCGGCCACCTTTGCAGATCCGGTGAAGGTTTTCATCATTCCCGTATCCTGCGGTCGAGGAAGCGGTAGGAGAGATCCACCAGCAGGTTGAAGAGCATCAGCAGCACGCAGTAGACGATGACCACTCCTCCAAGAAGGAATCCGTCGCGGTTAAGGATCGAATTCACGAAGAATCCCCCCGCTCCCGGAATATGGAAGATCGTCTCCACGACAATGGATCCGGTGAGGAGGTTCGCGGCGAGCGGACCCAGGTAGGAGACGACGGGCAGGATCGCGACGCGGAGGGCATGCCGGTAGACCACGGCGCGTTCGGTCAATCCCTTCGCGCGTGCCGTGCGGACGAAATCCTCGGCCAGTGTTTCCCTGAGGCTGTCATGCAGGAGGCGGGCGATCACTGCGGCGTAGGGAATCGCCAACGTGACTGCGGGAAGGAGAAGCTGGATGGGAGTTCCCCAACCACCGACGGGAAGCCATGCCAGCTTGATCGAGAAGATCAGGATGAGAAGCGGTCCCAGCACGAAGGAGGGGAGGGAGATGGCAAGAAGCATGGCTGCCAAGGCGCCACCCTCACCAACGGTTCCGGGTCGCGCCGCAGCGAAGGCTCCCAGCCAGACACCCGCCGTGATGGCGATCAGCAGCGCGGTGGCTCCCAGGGTGAGCGTGACCGGAAGGGTCTGGGCGAGGATTTCGTTGACCGAGCGGTTGCGGTATTTCGTCGAGAGACGCAGGTCACCGTGCAGGAGATCCTTCAGGTAGCCGGAGTATTGCTCCAGGAGAGTCCCATCGAGTTTGTACTTCGCGAGAAGCTGCTTCTCGATCGCGGCTGGCAGCTTCCGCTCCGAATCAAAGGGACCCCCCGGCGAGAGGCGCATCAGGAAGAACGTGATCGTTACCACGCACAGCAACACCACGGGAAGGGATGCAAGACGGCGAAGCATGATGCCGAAAGGATGAAGGCAGAATGATGAATTATGAAGGAAAAGCCGCCAAAGCGGCTTCAATCCATGAAAACTCTCTGCGCCTCCGCGCCTCTGCGCGATACAACTGTATTTATTCTGCCGGAACCGCTGCGGCGACGATCTCCGCGAATCCACGCGGGTCGAGGCTTGCTCCGCCGACCAGGGCGCCGTCGATGTCCTCCTGAGACATGAGTTCCTTGGCGTTGGCGGGAGTCACGCTTCCGCCGTAGAGGATGCGTGCTTTGTTTGCGAGGGATGTTCCCGCGAGCTTTCCGAGGTAATCGCGGATGAAGAGGTGGGCTTCCTGTGCCTGTTCCGGAGTTGCGGTCAGGCCGGTTCCGATGGCCCAGACGGGCTCGTAAGCCACGATCACTTCGGAGATCTGATCGGGAGTGAGTCCCTCGAGCGCTCCCCGGAGTTGCCCCTCCAGGACGGCCTTCTCATGTCCGGCCTGCCGCTCCTCGAGCGTTTCGCCGACGCAGAGGATGGGGCGGAGTTCGGAAGCGAGCGCCGTGACCAGCTTGCGGCGGACGAGTTCGTCAGTTTCGCCGAAGAGGCGGCGCCTCTCACTGTGACCGACCAGCACGTATCGGACGAAGAGATCCCGCAGCATGGTGGCGGAGATTTCGCCTGTGTAGGCCCCCTTGGCCTCGGGGGACATGTTCTGGGCCCCGAGTCGGATCTTCTGGGCGCCGCCGAGGATTTCGGAGGCCTTGGCGATCGCGGTGAAGGGGGGGATCAGGACGATGTCGATGTCATTGACCTTGTCGGTCTCCTGACGGAATACCTCCAGATAAGGGGCGACCTCCGAGGAGGTCATGTTCATCTTGAAGTTGCCGGCGACGAATTTCTTGCGTGGAAGGGACATGGTGATGGTTGGAAATTAAGCTTTGTCGTTCAGTGCGGCAACGCCGGGGAGAATCTTGCCCTCGAGAAGCTCGAGGGAGGCGCCGCCGCCGGTGGAGGCGTGGGTGACCTTGTCGATGACGCCGAATTTCTTCGCGGCGGTCGCCGTGTCGCCGCCGCCGACGATGGTGATGGCTCCGGCGGCCGTGGCTGCGGCGACGGCGTTGGCCATCGCCTTGGTGCCTTCGGCAAAGATGTCGAATTCAAACACGCCGCACGGCCCGTTCCAGACGATCGTCTTTGCCGAAGCGATGACCTTGGCGAAGAGTTCGCGCGTCTTGGGTCCGCAGTCGAAGCCCTCCCAGCCGTCGGGGATGCCGCTCTCGACGGTGGCCGAGCCGGTGTTGGCGGTGGGTGAGAAGGCGTCGCCGGTGATGAAATCGACGGGCAGGTGGATGCGGACGCCCTTCTCCTTGGCCTTCGCGACGAGTTCCTGAACGATCTCCGCGCCGGCCGGATCATAGAGGCTGTTGCCGATCTGCATGCCGTTGAGAACCTTGTGGAAGGTGTAGGCCATGCCGCCGCCGATGATGATGTCATCGGCCTTCTCAACGAGATTCCGGATGAGGGGGATCTTGTCGGCGATCTTGGCGCCGCCGAGGATCGCGAGAAGTGGGCGCTGAGGGTTCTCAAGTACGGCTGCAAAGGCAGCCAGTTCCTTCTCGACCAGGAAGCCTGCCACCTTGTGGGGAAGCTCGACGCCGGTGACGCTCGAGTGGGCGCGGTGTGAGGTTCCGAAGGCGTCGTTCACGTAGACGTCGGCGAGCTTGCTGAGGCTGGCGCGGAAGGCGGCCACCTTGGCGGGGTCGGCCTTCACGCTGTTTCCTTCGGAATCCTTGGCCTTGCCCTCTTCCTCGATGTGGAAGCGGACGTTCTCGAGCAGGATGACCTCGCCGGGCTTCAGGGCGGCGCAGGTGGCCTCGACTTCGGATCCGACGCAGTCTTCGAGGAACTTCACCGGCTTGCCGAGCAGTTCCTGAAGCTTGGCGGCGACGGGCTTGAGGGTGTACTTGGCGACGCGCTCGCCATTGGGGCGGCCGAGATGGCTGGCCAGGACGACCGAGGCTCCCTGATCCAGGGCGTGCTGGATGGTCGGAAGCGCCGCGGTGATGCGCTGGGTATTGGTGATCTCTCCGGTCTGCTTGTCCTGAGGGACATTGAAGTCAACGCGGATGAAGACGCGTTTGCCGGCGAGGTCGAGGTCCTTGATCGTTTTCTTGGCCATGGTGATAGGGATTGAGGAAGTCTGTCGGGTTGAAAAGAGGAGGGCAGGAAAGACAGGAATGCACCTGCTTTTCCTGCCCTCGGAATTTGGAATGGATCAGGGAATCACTGATTCAATCAGTGGTCCTTAGGCGCTGATCTTGCGGAGCAGGTCGACGCAGCGGTTGGAATAGCCCCACTCGTTGTCGTACCAGGAGACGAGCTTGAAGAACTTGTCGTTGAGCTCGATGCCCGAACCCGCGTCAAAGATGCTGGAGCGGGTGTCGTGGATGAAGTCGCTGGAGACGACCTCGTCCTCGGTGTAGCCCAGGATCCCCTTGAGGTAGGTCTCGCTGGCCTTCTTCATCGCGGCGCAGATTTCCTTGTAGCTGGTGGACTTGGTGGTCTTCACGGTCAGGTCGACGACGGAGACGGTCGGGGTCGGCACGCGGAATGACATGCCGGTGAGCTTGCCCTTCACCTCGGGGCAGACGAGGGCGACGGCCTTCGCGGCTCCGGTGGTGGAGGGGATGATGTTGATGGCCGCGGAGCGTCCCCCCTTCCAGTCCTTCTTGGAGGGCCCATCGACGGTCTTCTGGGTGGCGGTGTAGCTGTGCACGGTGGTCATGAGACCCTCCTCGACTCCGAAGCCTTCCTTGAGCAGGACATGGACGACGGGGGCGAGGCAGTTGGTGGTGCAGCTGGCGTTGGAGATGATGCTGTGCTTGGAGATATCGAGCTTCTCGTCGTTGACGCCCATGACGACGGTGATGTCCTCATTCTTGGCGGGGGCGGAGATGATGACCTTCTTGGCGCCGGCGGTGATGTGGCCCTTGGCCTTCTCTCCCTCGGTGAAGAGTCCGGTCGACTCGATCACGACATCGACGCCGAGTTCCTTCCAGGGAAGCGCGGCGGGGCCTTCCTTCACGGCAAGGCACTTGATCTTGTGGCCGTTGACCACGAGCGTGTCGTCCTCTTCCACGGAGGGGGAGGATTTCTCGCTGTGGACCTCACCCTTGAAGACACCCTGGGTGGAGTCGTACTTCACGAGGTAGGCGAGGTTGTCGGCCGGGACGAGGTCGTTGACGGCGACGACTTTGTAACCTTTTTCGAGGAGCCCCTGTTCGACGATGGCACGGAAGACAAGGCGGCCGATGCGGCCGAACCCATTGATGGCGATATTTGGCATGATGATGGTATTGGGATGGTAGCGCCGGGGGCTGCGCGGAAAAGAAAATGGGTAGGAGACGGGGGGCGCCCCGTCAATTTTAAACGGAACCCGAGTGGGCTTTTCCGTCCGCTTCGATCGCCCGCAGGATCCCCTCGACGGTCTGGTCATGGGAGAGGCCAGTGGCATCGAACTTCAGGCTGCAGGCCTGCTGATAGAGAGGAAGGCGCGATTCCAGAAGTGTGTTGAACGTGGTGCGGGGGTTCTCAACCTCAAGCAGGGGGCGCTTCCGGTTGCGGGTGGCGCGCGCGAAGAGCGTGTCAGGATCGGCGTGGAGCCAGACAACGGTTCCGATCCGGCGCAGGATCTCCCGATTTTCCTCCCTGAGGACGGCGCCTCCGCCCGTGGCCAGCACGATCTTGGAGGCATCGATCAGCTCCCTGAGCTCAACGGTCTCCCGGTTCCGGAATTGCTCCTCCCCTTCGTCGGCAAAGATCTCGGTGATGCTCCTGCCGGTCCGTGCCGTGATCAGGTCATCGCTGTCGAGGAACTCATGACCCAACCGTCCCGCAAGCCTTCGTCCGATGCTGCTTTTGCCGCATCCCATGAAGCCGATGAGGATGATGTTGGAGTTCATGGCAATGATCCTACTTACCGCCGTCCCGGAGGGCACGAAAGAATGGCGGGGATCGAACCCGGCTTACGGGTTGCTTTAGATAGTGTCGTCACGAGATAAGAGCCCAGAGAGCGATGCAGCGTATTTGGATGGCAGCCAGGAAGGAGGAGGCGTTTTTTGCATAACGGGTGGCGATCCCTCTCCATCTTTTGATGTGAAGGAAGGCGTTCTCGACAA
>JBEIJN010000068.1:0-7051 GCA_040380225.1 Verrucomicrobiia bacterium
AAGCATTCCGGATGGAGCGCGGCCTGGTAGTTCTCCCAGCGGTTCCGGTCTTGCGGGAAGAGAGGCGAAACCGGGTAGTTCTCATCGGGTGGATAGGAGTCGTTGGGGAAATCGAGCAAGCCGATGATGGTGCCCAGTGTCTTGAAGGCACCTGGGTGGCGCATCACATAATTTGCCGCGCCGAAGGCCCCCATCGACCATACGAGAATCGCACGAGATCCTGAATCGAGCCGCACATTCAGATGTTCCGACAACAAATCCAACAACTCGCTCAAACAGCTATGTAATCGGCTTTCAGGAGTCGTCTCGCTGTCGAGATACCACGACCTTTCACCCTCCGGAAAAACCGAGACGAAGCCGGACTCGCGGAAACAGGCACGCAGGGTTTCACTGCCCACCACCGAAAGATGGTCGCGCCCATCACCATGCAGGACCAGTGCCAGCGGTGAGGCGGACGCCTCTTGGTAGTCGCTGGGAAGAATCAGCGAAAAGCGCTTCTCCCGCCCAAGCACGGCACTGTGATGCGTGCACTCGAAGGCGCCTTCGTGAAGCTCGCGCATGGCAAGACCCGATGTTTTCAAAGCATGAAGGTGTTATTTTTTACTTTTTGGAAACACTCAGGTCATCGAGGTAGCAGGATCCCTCTCCATGGCACAGGATGCGAAGACCCACGGAGGCGCAGTTCGGCGAGCCCACGGTAGCTTCATCAAGGAGGTAATCGACCTTCACCGGCTTCCAGTCCGAACCGACGGGCAGTGGCTTCCAGACCGCCTTGAGCATTTTTCCGCTCTCATCAAAGCAGTCCAGAATGACATTGCCGCCCTGCCCCTGTCCGTCACCCCGAACGGCAAAGGATACTGTGATCGTGGAATCCTTCGCCGCCGCCACTCTTTGGTTTGATTGGAGGATGGTGCGCACCTTGCCTTGGACTGGGTTTTCCGGAAGCAGTTTCAGGCTGTCTTTCCCTTCGAATGGCGCGATTGACGCTCCTGCCAACTCCATCTTGCCTGCCTCCACCAATTTCCAGTCCTTCAAACTCGCGATATCTTCGAACTTGTCTTGAATGGCTGAAACGAGATTGGTTTTCTTCGCGGCGGGCTGATCGGATTTAGGTGCGCTTTTGGCCAAAAACTTTGCACGCTCCGCAGCCATGCGGTCCCAGACTCCGGTCTTGTATTGCTGGACGCGCTCCTTGTGCACGCCCTGCGCGTTTGCAAGAGCGGTGTCGAGGAGGGCCGTCCACTTCGTCATCCTCTCCGGCGTGAGAAGATGCTTGCAGGCGAGTTCGGGTGAAAAGCTTTGGTATTTGGTTCCGGCGCGCACGCTCTCGGGGTAATTGTTGAGGTCAAACTTCACCTCCTCCAGTTCGCGGTAAAGTTGCTTCATCGGCTCGGCTGCAGCGCCGTAGTATTTCGTGAAGAACTCGTTGATCATCGCCTCGCCGTCCAGCGTCGCATCGAAGGCGAGCATGAGCGTGAGGTAGTTCTCGAGCTGGCAGAAGAGGTAGGAGTTGTCGGTCTCGCTGCAGAGTTCGTCAAAGACCCCCTTGATACCCGCCTCGTGCAGCCGCTTCATGAAAGGCGGCACCGCCCAGGCGCAGGCTTCCGGGTAGATGAAATTTCCGAAGGTGAGCGACTGGGTATCGTAATAGAGCCACATGTAAACGGGCGACTTTTTCGAATACTTGAACCATCCCTCCTCGACCCGCCGCTGGCGCTCCCTGCGTGCCGGATCCCAGACACCCGAGGGCGCGCCGTAATGGGGCGCCAAGGTGATGATGACATTCGGCTCGATGCCGGCCTTTTCCGGGTATTCGAGGAAGTCGTAGTAGGCCAGGCAGGTCACCCAATTGTCAGGATGGGTTTTGCGAAGCTCGCGGGCCACCTTGTTGACAAAGCCGAACCAGTAGTCGCTGTGCATGCCCCGGTCGATGGCATCGCGAGGCGGACGGCTGGCCGCCTCGCTCTCGGGATCCTTGCTGTAGGGTGCCATATCCATCGGCCCCATGGGGAAGAAGCTGGCTTTCGCTCCACCCAACTCAGCAGACTTGGCCCCCTTGTCGAACTGGGCGCGCGCATCCTTGACCACCTGATCGACCAAGGCCTGGCTCGAGTAGTTCAGGTTTGGCTGGCCACCCGCCACAGCGGGTGCCTTCATCTGCTCCTCGCTTAGTCCCTGGGCAAAGAACTCGGGGCGATCTTCTTGGAGTCTCGAAGGGTTCTTACCATAGGCTTTGGAAAAGCGGTCGTAATAGCCGCCGAATGAGTGGTTGCCCTTGACATAGTCGCTTCCGCCCACGCGCAGGCGCAGCATGAAGAGCTCCATGTCGTAGAGCCCGAACTTGTTTTCAGGTGTGTCCAGAAACAGGGAATGGGGCGACATTGTGCGCGACGACATGGCAGGAACAAACCGACGATCCGCAAGGCTCACGCCGACATAGGGCTTTTTCTCAAATGCGCGGCCGATCGCACCAGGGGCATACCAGCGCACGCCGGCGACTTTCTCCAAGATGTCATAGACGGCGTAGAGAGTTCCAATATCGCCGTTGCGACTGGGCATCATGCGGATCATTTTGAGCGCCGCGGTCGGCTCCTCCGGACTGCCGTCGCAATGCAGCAAAACCGTGGTCTCCGCATCCTTGGCAAACGGCTCGGACGGAATCCCTGCGGGCCGTGCCACCTTGGAAACCCGGATCTCGTCGATCACCCCCTTGAGAGGAGTCCAGAGCGGACTTCCACGGAAGGCGCCGACATAGAGCGATGCATTGGCGAGCAGCGTCGGCGTGTAGGGCGCGGTGCCCTGGCTTTGCCCATCGATGAAAAGCTCGATCTTTCCCGAGGCCGTGCTGTGCGTCGCCATCACATGATGCCATCCGGCCGGGATCGGCTGGGAGACCAACGCGGTTTCCTTGCCATCGGCGATGGAGCGGTAGCGGATCTTATTCCCCTCGCGCAGGAGAATCACATGATCCTTGCCGCTTCGGACTCCGGGAATGCCACCAATTCCCTCGCCTGTTACCCGAAGGATGTTGCCCGATGCGGATCCATCCATGAGCACCCAGCACTCCAGCGTTCCCTCGGCGTCATGGAAGCCTGATTTGGGGATGTCGAGGATCGTGGTCTTGCCATCAAAAGAAAGCGCCTTGCCCCATTTGCCCGGTACAAAGATTTCGGCTGACTTTCCCACCTCTTCCTTGCCAAGCAGCACCAGAGTGTCGGCCGTCGCGCGCACCAGATACTCCTGATGTTTGAAATCCGCCGTGTTGATTCCCAGCGCGCGCGTCGCCTCACTCTCGCCGACAAGCACCCTCGGGCCCTTCACCTCGGCAGCATCATCGACCACAGGAAGTTTCGCCCCGGCGACGAGCCCGAGATGCTCGTTGAGTTCCTGCACCGCGAAGAGCGTCGTCTTGGAAGGCTCCTTCGCAGTAACGATCGTCGCCTGCGGCTTGCCGTCTTTTACCAGTGAGAATTCCGGAGCCTTCGATGGTGTCTTCTCTGACTCGCCCTTCAGCTTGCAGGCACTAAATCCAAGGATCCCGATTGCAACAAGGAGGCTGCTTTTGAGCGCGAACGAGGGTGTGTGTGAATTCATCGCTACAAACCTTATCCCAGGCCCGGATTTTCCGTTATGAGAATATTGACTTTTGTTTGGTAGATTTCCGTAGCTTTAGAGGATCTTCTGTTCAATCTGTCGCCAAGGGAGAGACTTCTTGATTAATCCCAGATTTTGCAATCGAACCCTGAAAACAGGTCTGGTGTGTTCACTAAGATGGTGAAGACGAAGTAAGGGAGAGAGAACCACGAAAAACGCGAAAGTCACGAAATGCCGAGGGGTGAGAGAAGGGAAAATGGAGTCCAATTACTTCCTTCATTTCGTGATTTTCGTGGTTCCTTCGGTATTCAATCCCGGACCGCCTGCCAAGCTCCCTCCATTCCTGTTTTGCTTGCTTGGCCGTTGCTTCGCATCCGTTCCATCCTGATAAAATTCTTTGCACACCGCCTTCGAATGCAATTTTTAGGTTGATATGGAACTCAGGAACTCAGGAAGAGAAATGCTGAACCAAATCGTCAATTGGGTGGAAAGCATGCAAAGCAGAAAGACGATCTCTCCCTATAGAGACTGTCAGATTAGCGGCATGGAGCGAGGGTTCCCTGCTCTCTCATAGCAGTCACACGCCTCTCCAACCTGATATTTCATGAGTTCCTGAGTTCCATATTCATTCCATCATCGCGTTCATTTTCAGTGTGTCAGAAAGAATCGAAAACGCTCTAGCATCTCCCGGGGCGTCCGGATCATTACTTAAGGAACCGCTGATGAATGCCGCGCCCGATACTCGCCCGGCGTCATGCCGGTGAGCGCGCGGAATGTCTTGGCGAAGTAGCTTTGGTCACTGAAGCCCACTCGATTGCCGATCTCGCCAAAGCTCAGTCGACCGGTGGCGATGAGCTTGCGGGCATGCTCGATGCGGATTCGTGCGAGATGGCCGGAGAGCCCGCCTGGCAGATGGCGGTTGAGCATCCGGCTAAGATAGTCGGGATGGCACCCCAGATCGGCCGCTATGTCCGCCAACGAGAGCGCCTCCGCGTGGTGGCGTTGCATGAAACGGACCGCGCCCTGAACCAGCACGGGCAGCGTGTGCAGGGTCACTTCATGCGCCCCGATACCCGTGCGGTACTGCTCCACGGGCAGTGCCGCGCGCTCGACCAGCGCCTCCGCCACCCCGACCAGAAGTCGGAAGCGGGATTCCAGCAAGGGGATCTCACTTGCGGATATCTTCGGGGCCTTGGCCAGGCTGGCAAGGAAAGGACGCGCCTCGAGGCCGCGACGCTCGCAATACCTGCGAAGTTTGCGCCGCGCGGAGACCGCGGTCTCCCGCACCACCACCGAGCCGAGAAAGAAAACCCCCATCACCCGGCCCTGATACATCAGCGGCGCGACCAGTTCGGTAAGACCGATGTGGCATTGACCCGAGAACATGCTCTGCCGACGCGTCACGAGCCGGTTCACCGCCGTCTTGTTGCGGATGCAGTCGGCGTGGGTATCCCGCCGGCTTTTGGCGTACATGCAGGTCGCACAGGTGTGGATACGGAGTCGTCCCGGCAGCGCCAGATCCTCGACATGATAACTGATGCCGGTGAGATCCTCGAAACTAATCCGGCAACCCGTGCTCTCCTCAAGAAGCCCGATCAGCTGGGCAAGCGCCGAGGGTGCGGGGGATTCCCCCTTCACCGCAGGACTTGGATGATTTTCCCCCAAGGACTTTGTTTTCCCAACGGAACGGCCGCTCATGCCTCCAGCATGGGTCAATTTATTCATAACAAAAGGTTCTTCGCTCGATGGGTCGGGAAATGCTTCGGAAAGGAAACGGAAAGAGTTTCACGCAAAGGCCGCAAAGGCCGCAACTGGGAGCTTTTTAATCTGGAAAGCAGGAAAACAGGAATGGAGTAAATTTGGCAGGCAGGCTGGAATTGAATACCGAAGGAACCACGAAACACACTAAAAGCACGAAATGAAGGAAGTCATTAGACTTCATTTTCCCTTCTCTCACCCCTCGGCATTTCGTGACTTTCGCGTTTTGTCATGCCCGGCCGTTGCTGCGCATCCGTTACGGCGTGGTTCTCCCTCAATTGCTTCGTCTTCACCATCTTGGTGAACACTCCAGACCTCGTGTCATGGTTCCATTGCAAAATCTCGTTTCAAATATCCCCAAGATTGATTCCCTTTTTCCTGCCTTCCTGTTTTCCAGATTTTTAACTGTTTCCAATGCTCACCCATTACAAATGGAGAGGAGTCGTTTTCAAGAACGGTTCCCCCCTGTAGCAAGTTGGGAAGACACAGGATAAATCAACCATCACAGATCCCTGTGCGTCATCCTGTCTCTGTGCCTTTGCGTGAAACCTTCTGCCGGGAGATGAGGACAAAAGAGACTCGCCCGGTTTCCCCTCACGCTTTAAAAACATCCGATGAAGAAAGCTGTTTTGGTCGGATTGCCCCATTACATCCCCCTCGCCTATCCGGAGGAACTCAGGAATGAGATCGGGAAGATGGTGACCCTGCTGCCGGGGTCATTCCAGGGAGAGGAATGGAAGGAGAGGGGCAGTGATCTTGCAGAGGCGGAATTCCTGCTGGCGACCTGGGGAATGCCGGTGCTCAATCAGGCCTTCCTGGAAGCCGCCCCCAGGCTCCGGGCCGTCTTCTACGCAGCCGGATCGGTGAAGGGCTTTGCCACGCCGGAATCCTACGCACGCGGCATTCTCATCTCGAGCGCATGGGAGGCCAATGCCGTCCCGGTGGCGGAATACTCTCTCGCCACGATCCTGCTCGGATTGAAGGGCTTCTGGTTGACTCAACGGCAGATGCGCGGAGGCTCCTTCAGTCATGCCCGATCACCGGTGGCGGGGGCCTACCGCACGAAGGTGGGCCTCGTCTCGCTCGGAGCCATCGGGAGGAGGGTTGCCGCCCATCTGTCCCGGTTTGAGGTGAACGTGATTGCCTACGATCCGTTCGCGGACCCGGTGAAGGCCGCAGAACTGGGCGTCACCCTCGTTTCACTCGGGGAGCTGTTCGCCCAAAGCGATGTCGTGAGCATCCATGCTCCATGGCTCCCGGAAACCGAAAAGATGATCAACGGCGCGCTGCTCTCATCCATGAAATCGGGCGCCTGCCTCATCAACACCTCCCGCGGAGCGGTGATCGACGAGGAGGATCTCTGCCGGGTACTCGGAGAGAGGGCTGATCTCACGGCGGTGCTCGACGTGACCCATCCCGAACCGCCGCTGCCGGACTCGCCCCTGCGCACCCTGGAGAACGTGATCCTGACACCTCACATCGCCGGAAGCATGGGTGGCGAAATCTCCCGCATGGGACGCTGGATGGTGGATGAACTCGGCCGTCACCTCGACGGGAAGGAACTTCACCACTCGATTCCTCAGGAAATGCTCTCCCGCATGGCTTAGGAAGGAAGGGCGGAAGGCGAAAAGCGAAAAGCGAAAAGCGAAAAGCGAAAAGCGAAAAGCGAAAAGCGAAAAGCGAAAAGCGAAAAGCGAAA
>JBEIJN010000069.1:0-6945 GCA_040380225.1 Verrucomicrobiia bacterium
ACGACCTCGGCACCGGTTTCAAAGTTGGTCACAGCCTTTGGCTTGAAGGCACCAAGATTCAGGTCGATCGACTCGCTCTTCTTGCCGGTGTTCACGAGGACCAGCAGGCGCTTGCCATCCACCTCGCGGGTCCAGACGCGGAATGGCTCGCGCACTTTGATGGAGCTGTCCTCGGCTTTTGGTATAGCCACCAGCCATGGTTCGAGACGCTTGAGCAACTGCGAGGTCTCCACGATGCCATTCCAAACCGTCGGCGCATCCTCAACCATGCGGTAGTGGGTTCTGGGCCCCCAATACCAGATGAATCCATCGGTGCTGGCCGTCAGCGCATGAAAGACAAAGAAACGGGTCTCATCGCGTGTCGGACGAGTTGGCATGCCTTGCTTCTGAATCGTGCCCTTCGGATCGTTCCAGTAGGTGACATCATGGCCCTGGACCACCGTCCACATTGGTTTCTTATCGCCAATCGACTTCCGCTGGGCGGCGGCATCCTCACCAACCATCGTCAACTCGCGATTGCTCCCGATGGGATAGGGATCGTGCCAGGCGATATCCTCAGGATCAGGCTCTGCCCAATAGTCTCCTTGATCGGGTTTGTAGTAAACCACCGCCGTGGGATGAAACGGATCGACCGCTTTCACCGTCTCTTTCAATTGTCGCAACATGGCGGGATTCAACCTCCACTTCACGGCCTCCGGTTCATCCATGAGATACCAGACCAGCAGCGCCGGATGATCCATCAAGGCCGCGACCCATCGCTGTATCGCATTCCAGTCGCGGGCAAAAAACCGTTCGCGCGGGATTCCCATGAAGACCTTGACGCCGGCGGCCTGCGCGGCATCCAGATAAGCGCGCGCTTTCTCAATCGTCGCACCCTCATGCTCGAAGTCGTAGCTGTGAGTGATGTTGAATCCGGCCTGCGCGATTCCGGTGAAGTCATCATTCCGATCGCTCGGGTCGCGGTAGGTGCCGATCGGAAAAAAAGGTTTGCCGTCGACGAGCATGACACGGTCTTCGCGGAAGCTGACTTTTTTCGTCACCTGCTTGTTGCTGAAGACACCCTCCGCCACCAGGGGTTCCTGACCGGGAGCCGTCGCCGTGAGCTTCACCGGATGCTCGCCGGGAGCCAGATCGGCCGTCGGGCGGAAGCGGATTTCGCCATCCTTGTTTCCAAGAATCTCCGCCGGCACACCGTCGATCGTGACGGCGAACTGCGTCTTCTCATCCACCTGCGGCTCGATGCGGAAGGAGAGTTCCGGGCGCGGCTCCGCCGACCAGCTCCAGCTTGGAGTGATCGTGGGCGGCCAAGCCACCGCATCGGGTGCCACGACAAACGACTTCGCCGCAGGCGGCGGCATTTCCTTGTCACCCACACCAGCAACGCGCATCCGGTAATACCAGGTGCCGGGTTCGAGCCATTGGTTTGGCGTGGCCTGATAACCAAGCGGCTTGACGGAAATCGTTTTGTCAGCCGGAAAAGCCGGATCGCGCGAAAGCTCCAGTCGGCGATAGGTAAAACTCACTTCCAAAGGCAAAGGCTTCCATTCAAACACCGGGCGGCGCGTCTGCACCGTTGAGCCATCGGCCGGACGGACGATTTCAGGCCCCTCCCATCCGGGAGCAAGGTCCTCCAGCTTAAGATCGTCAAAATACGCCGTGCCCTGACCCTCGACGCCCAGGAGAACATGCAGGTAGCCGACATTTTCCGGCATCGGCTGGGTGTATGGCACCTTCACTTCCGTCCAATCCTTGTCGCCCATCAAGCCAGTCGGGAACGAGCCACCCTTCACATATTTCTTGTTCTTGTCGGCAAGTTCGAGAAAAAGCACGGCTCCACGGTTTTTGTAGTTGTTCTCATATTTCTTGACCCCCTCCGCGCGCATCCGCACCGACGCCTGATAACATTTGCCGGCTTCCACCGGGATGTAGAGTTCCGCGTATTTTCCTTTTTTCGGATCCTCCACCTGCACGCGCAGAGCTTTCCCATTCGCGCCCGGAATGTCGCCGACCACCGAGGCAAAGTCGGAAATCTTCCACCCCTTCTGTCGCAGCGCCTCGGCATCCGTGTCAAAGGACTCGCTCATGGAAAAACCGGGCGGCTTCTCCGGAGCTTTCACGGGTTCCGTGGTCTTCGCGGTCTGCGGGATCAGCGTCATGGCGAGCGCACAGGCTAATGCTAATGAGGGGAACTTCGTCTTCATGGTGACGGTTTGCATCGGTTGGATTGGTTTTATGGCGGGGAAACCGGAATAAAAGCTAACGCCGGCATGGCCGTAGAGAAGCCTTATATTGCGCAATCCCAGTATGCGAAAAACGCAGTTCCACGCCCTAAAACCCCTTGGAAAGGTGCCTCTTGCGGTAGGCGGCGGGGGTGGATCCGGTGATGGTTTTGAAGGTGATTTCGAAGCGGTTCAGGCTTCTGAACCCTGATCGACGCGCGATCTCGATGACGGGGAGGTCGGTGTCGCGCAGCAACTCCTCGGCACGCCCGATATGGACCCTGCGGATTTCATCGTAAATTCCATGGCCGATTTCCTTGAGGAACAGCATCTCCAGCGAACGACGTGAAACGGAGGTCAGGCGCAGGACATCCGGCACGTTGATCGCCTCATGGGCATGATCCCGGATGAATCGGAGCGCAATGGCGAGATCGCCCGATTCCCGGGGTAATCTGTCGGAGGATGCCCTCACCCGAAGCCCGGCGGGCGCTACCTTGACGTAGCGGTCTTCCAACCGGGATCCGCCCATCAATTGGTGCAGCATCGCGGCGGCGCGATATCCCAGCGCGGTGGCCGATTCATCCACGCTGCTCAAGGGTGAATGGGCCAACTGACAAAGGACCTCGTCATTGTTCGACCCAACGACGGAGAGTTGGTTTGGAACGGGAATGCCGAGTTGCCTGCAGGCCTCGAGGAGACCGTAGGCCACGCGGTCGGAGACACAAAAGATGCCCGCCTCACCTTGAATCCCGCGCACCGACTTGAGATAGGGGTCCGCCTTCACCAGGTTCTTTTGCGGCACGGACCCCTCGATCCAGTGTGACTGAACCGCCACCCCGGCACTCCTGGCTGTTTTCTCAAAACCCGAGTAACGAAGCCGGCCGACATCGGCGTGAGACACGGGGCTGAAATAGTGCAGATCACGGAATCCGCGTTCGATGAGATGGTTGGCGGCAAGGCGCCCGATGGCCTCGTCATCCAGACAGACCGTGGGCAAGCCGCTCCCCGGCGCCATTCCCGACGTGTTCACCACGGGAATGCCGAGGGCCGCCATCTCCAATGCTTCATCCTGATCGTGAAAAGCGCCGATGATGCCGTCGCCTCGCCAGCGCAGCAGCTGCTTTTTGGTGAGATAAGGAAACCCGTCCCTCATCTCGACCCGCCAGTTCCCGTGCTTGCGCATCCATGCAAGGATACCCTGCAGTTTCTGACGGCTGTAGGATGTCTGCAGTTCGAGACCCAATGCCACCCGCAGGAATTCCCGGGGTGCTTTCCTTGATTTTTTCGCGCTCTTCCATTCCCGGACAGAGCGCTGCTCATCCCGACCTTCTGGCACTGCAGGAAAAGACATGATTTGCGCAGATTACATGATTAACATGCGCAGCAGAAGGCTTTTTGGCTCCTCGCTGTTTTGGTGGGTGAAGACGAGATACAGAGGAATAATCAGGAAATCAGCCGTAACGGCCTCTATGCAATTTCATCAGCGCTTCCTTAGTTTTCGTAGGCTTCGATTTCCCAGATGGCGGTCGTCTTGATTCCCTCGCGCAGACGGGAAATGTTGATTCGGAGCCTGGCGGCTTCCGTGGGCTCGAAGGTGAGCTCGAGCGGGTTTGCGGCCGCATCCTTGACCGAAGCAAGGGTGCGCCACTCGGGTTTTTCCCCCTCACCCGCGGCGACCTGCACGTCGCAGTCGGCAACGGCATCCGTGTAAATCACCACGCGTCCGATTTTCTGCGGCTTGGGCCAGGAGAGTTCGACCCAGTCGGCTACTTCGAAAGGCTTGGCTTTCCAGCCGCGTCCATCGCGCACACCATCGAGCATCCAGACGGGTGTCGGTTGAGACGGCCCCTGTGAGGAAGTGCGGAGCATCACGCCGGAATCCTCGAAGGCAAGGTTACCGGGTTGTTTGCGCGCGGCATTGGCGGCATCGACTTTCTCCTGGACCGCGGCGAGCCGCTCGAAGTTCGCGAAGGCCGGATCGGTGGCGTAGAGATGCGTGCCATAGACATCGAACTTCTCCGTGAAGGCGCCATCGGCACCCACCTTCACGGTGCGCCCCTCGCCGACGACGACGAGTTCGCGACCCGCGAGCGCGGGTACCTTGAAGGTCACCTCCTGCGCCTTGGTCGAGGCATTGGCGGTAAAGAGGGTTTTATGCCCGTTGGCCGTCCGCAGTGCGGCACGCACCGTCGGTTTCTCAGGTGCCGTGAATTCCACGCCACCCTCCACCGGCGCGAGCACATAGGGTTTGAGTGCGTTGAGTTCGCGGGCCAGATACGCATTGCCCAGAACCGAGTCGATTGTGTTGGGGGCAACCCAGCGCCAGTCCCACCAGACCACGCCGCGAGCCCCGGCACTCACCGCCTGCCAGACCATGTTGCGTGATTCGGAGAAGGTCGGTGCCCGCTCTCCTTTGCCGCCAAAATCCCTTGTATCGTGGGCCTGAGGCACCACCCACACCGCCTGGCCGGGGAGAATGCACGAAGCGGCCTCGGCGATGAATGCGCCCACCTTGTTGATGGCCGGGGAAACGCCCCCCTGCATGAAGAAGGGATAGGGATCCGGCGCGGTGATATCACCGCCTTGGGCAAACTGACGGATCCCGCCGAAGGAATTGTTGGCCACGATGGTGGGGTGCCAGGGATCCTCCTTGGAGATCAGGGTCCGGAGTTGCGCGACAGATTCCGGCAGGACGCGGTGGTACTCCGGTTCATCCGCAAGGTACCATGCGAGCAGTGCGGGGTGGTCCTTGAGTGCCCGCACCCGCTGCCGGATCAACTCCTCCTCCTTCCCGGTGATCGGTGCGACCGTCAGTTCCTCGGGACGCTTGTTGTTGACCGTGGGATAGATCACCGCGTAGCCGCCGGCGGCCGCGATTTCATCCAAACGCTGGCGCAGGTTCTCCACCGTCTGCCACGGACCCCAGTAGTTCCAGGTCACATTGCAGGCGTTTTCCTTCATCGCCAAGGCAGGCATATCGAACCAGCCCACCGGCAAAAACGGCTCACCGTTGCGAAGCAGGATGCCGCCGGCATCGATCCGCCACTCGACGCCGCTCGGCGCAGGAGCGAGCTTGCGGATGACGCGCTCCAGCGAGCCGATTTCCTTACCTTTGGGGTTGCGGAGGGTCATCTTCAAGCGATAGCTCCCCTCGGTCAGTTCCGGGATCGGTAGCTTGAAATCCACAGACGGAGAAATCCTGCCGATCTTGGTTTCCGCCAACGGCTTCGCGGAAGGATCCTCCGGTGACAGGGAAATCACGACACTGGAGCCCTCGAGTTCCTTGGCACTGAAAGCGATGCCGAGCGAACCTGAGATCTCTGAAAGCTTCTGTGTCGCATAAACCGCGCCCTGATACGCAGGCTCGTGCAGGGTGAGCGAGACCGGCTTGAATTCCAGATTCACTCCAAATGAGCGACGGGCGAAGAGAGACTTCGGATCACGCCTGTCGGCCAGTTCCACCTCGAATTCCTGCGGTCCATTGGCCGCCAAAGGGATCGCGATCTCGTAGGCCTTCGACTGGCCGGCATCCAGCATATCCGAGGCAGGTTTTCCCTCGGTGACTTGATCACCTTGGCGCAAGCGAGGCGTCAACGTGACCGCACGGAGCTTTCCCGTGAGGTTTTTGACGCTCACCTTGCCTTTGACCCATGTGGTCTCTTTTTCCCGCACCACGCTCAGGCCCGTGGGCGGCGGAACCTCCCAACACAGGGCGTCGAAGTTCGCTTCCGGCAGGGAGAGCGGGGCAAAAAGCGACGGTTGGTGGAACGAGCCATTCATGGGAACGAATGTTGAAAGTTGCTCTCTGTCGCCCGCCCGGCGGACCCTGTTTACATTGATACCCCAGTCGCCCGGATCCGACTTGCCCAGTTCCATGTCGGCAAGCGGAACCGCCATTTCAACGATCCACTCCCCTTCCCCTTGCGATGTCGCCACCTTCACGCCGGAGTTCCACGAGGCTTCGCGCACGGTTCCCGACTGGCGACCCGCCGCATCGGCGACTGTGCCCTTGGGGTTGACATCATACTGATAGTAATCCGTGCGCTGAGGGCCCGGTGCCACGAACAACTCCACCGAATCGTCACGATAAAGCTCCAAGGCATCGCGCTTGGTCACCTTTGCCTTCAGCTTGTCGGGGTTTGGTTCCGAAGAGCGGATGGCGACGTAGAGGAAGCGGTCGTCATAGGCCACGGCAAACCGCGTAGGCGTCTCGGCCGGCTTGCCGGTTCCGAGCTCCGTGAATCCCTCCTGCCACTTGGCCTCCTTCCACACTGGATCATCGAGTTTGCCATCCAGCGCCGGAGGTTGCCCGACCCGCAACGCGGAGACCGGGGGTGGCTGCGCGGCAGGGAGCGGGAAACTTGAGGCACTTGCGATGAATGCGGCAAGGATGGCAAGACGGGAGTTCTTCATAAGGATGCCTGTGAATGATGCTTGGGGACCGCTGTTTCAATCACATCGAGGAATGAAATCAGCGCTTCTCTGGGGTGACTGCTCTTCAATGGGTGACTTTCTTTGGCAAAAGATCGATAGGTAATACCTTTGATTAGTCTGGTGGAATTGGCGAAGGGATTTTGGTGGTGGGCTAGATAGTGTCGTCACGAGATAAGAGCCCAGAGAGCGATGCAGCGTATTTGGATGGCAGCCAGGAAGGAGGAGGCGTTTTTTGCATAACGGGTGGCGATCCCTCTCCATCTTTTGATGTGAAGGAAGGCGTTCTCGACAA
>JBEIJN010000070.1:0-6899 GCA_040380225.1 Verrucomicrobiia bacterium
ACCGGAGCGCTATGCCGAGAACCTCGCCGCTCTCGGCTTCACTGCGATGGAATGCAACCGCTTCAGCAAGGAGATGCCGCTCGAGCCATTCTGGTGGAACTATTATTTCACCAACCCTTCACCAGCACCCTTCGTCTGGACGAAATGGCATGAAGGAGTCTGGGAACGCACCGTGGTCGAGGCCAACGCCGCTGAACTGCAGCGCACCATTGCAGCCGCAACGGCTCACGGGCTTGAACCGACGATCACCACATTTCTGCCACGACCATACCCGGAATATTTTTTCCAAAAACACCCGCACCTCCGCGGCCCGACCTTCAGACATGGGCTTCTTGCAGCTGGCGGTCATGCAGCAGCGAGTTGCCTTGATACCGACAACAGCGAGGTGCAGGAATTCTATCGTGAAGTTTATCGAAATCTCTTCGGCGATTTCCCCGGCATTCGCCAAATGTTCTTCTGGCATGGCGACCTCGGAACGCAGTTCTGGGCTGACGGACAAGGACCCAAAAAACTCCGCCTCGCGCAACGTGTCGCCGGTTTCCACAGCATGCTTGGTGACCTCATCCGGGCGGGCGGGCATGAAACACAGGTCTGGCTCAATCCCTGGGCTTTGCACGAATCTTGTTTCGAAGAGCTCAACGAGCTCTTACCAGCTGAGGTCGGCTATTCCATAAAAGACAATCCGGGCCTGGAGACATTCAGCGGCACCTCTCCCGACCGCCTCGGCGATGCAACCGTGCTCACCGCCTCGCTCGGCGAAGTACCAAAAAAGATTTTTGCGCTCGCGCAAAAGAGCGGTCGGCGAGTGTGTCTCGGGCAATACCAGGATTCGAGTGAGGATCTCGATCCGCTGCTGGCGCTGCCGCACCCGATCATGACATTCCGCAAGTTCAAGAGCCTCGCAGCAAATCCCTCTGTGAGTGCCGCGCACTGGGGCGTTATCCCTCGTGACAAATCTCCAGTGAATCTGAATCAGGATGTGATGCGCGAACTCACCTGGGGAACGGACGCGAATGTTTTCCCCGAACTCTTTGAGTCGCTATTTCCGCCGCAGCTTTCGACATCAGATCGCGAAGCCGTCTATGCGGCCTGGCGGAAGATCGACACGGCACTGCAAATCTGGCCGCAGTTCTGGGGATTGAGATTACAGGACAGCGGCCTGCGATTGCGCTGGCTGGTGCGCCCGTTTGGTCTTGGCATTGAAAAGATCCCAGAGTCCGAGCGCAGTTGGTATCTCGATTATTCCATCTACCGGATCACGAAGGAAAATCCGCTGGAGGCATATGTCAATTTCAGCGCGGCGCAGGCTTATGAAGTTCAAGCGCTGTTCACTGACATGTGCGGCATGCTTGTCGCGGCAGAAAATATATTTGCAGAAGTCAGCGGCAGCCAAAATGCACCTTCCACACACTGGCTAGAAAGCCAGGCCGCAGTGGTGAAAATACTGAGACTCTTTTGGACGACCTATGAAAACCTCTATCGGTTTGCCTGGCTGCAGGATTCAGACCGCACGAGCGAGAACGCCAAAGAGATTCGTGCGGTAATTGAAAAAGAAATCGCCAATGTCAATGAGACGATCAATCACCTGCGGGCGCATACAGGGATACTCATCAGGACGAACGAGAAATGGGGGCATTGCTTTGGCCCTGACCTCGAGCGCGATCTGGAGAGCAAAATCCGACTGATGGTGGCTCTTGAGGATCCTGCCAACCTATGAGCGCAGTGCAAAAGGCCTTTGCAATGCGTTTTGGCGCAAGTGCGGTCGATCTCGATAGCTACCGCTATATCCTACGCTTTTTCATCGACCCCCTTTGGGACGCCGAGGAGCGTCTGGAGCAGCTCGTGGGATTTTGCCGCGAGGCGCGGATCGATGAGGTGATGCTGTTGTTGCAGGCCGAGGAGTTGAGTGCGGGGCATCCGACCCGGCGGGAATGGGCGGATGGAATAGCGCTGGCCCGCCGGATGCGTGACCGGCTGGCGCAGGAGAACATCGGGCTGAGCATCAACCCGTGGAGCACGACCTATGGGGTGACCCGCGGACGCAAGCTGCGGGAGGGGCAGAAGTTTCAACGGATGGTCGGGGAGACGGGGTTGGAGCATCCGCTCGCGGCCTGCCCGCTCTGTCCGGAATGGCAGGCATGGCTGGCGGGGTGCTTTGCCGAACTGGTGCGAGAGGTGCGCCCGCTGGCGATCTGGATGGAGGACGACTGGCGCCTGCACAATCACGGCGCGGTGACCGGTTGGGGCGGTTGCTTTTGCCCGATCCACCTGCGGCGTTTTTCCGAAATGATCGGTCAAGAGGTGACGCGCGAGCAGGTGCTGGCAGCCGTGCTTCACGGCGGCGAACCCCACCCGTGGCGGCAAGCGTGGCTGGACCTTTCCCGCGAGACGATCCTGGAACCGACGCGGACGATCACCGACGCCATCCGCCGGGCGCATCCGGCCACGCGGGTTGGATGGATGACCTCGATGCCCGACCAGCATTCGGTCGAGGGTCGTGACTGGGCGCGCCTGCGCGAGGCCAGCGGAGAGAACGGGGCGTTTCTGATCCGGCCCCACATGCCGCCCTACACGCAACAGCGCCCGCTGCGCGTCACGCCATGGCCCACCCGCCATACGCTGGCCTGCTTGGAAGGGGAGATCGAAGTTTATCCGGAATTGGAAAACTCTCCCCGCTGCGGTGTCTATTCCAAGAGCGCAACGGCAACCGCCTGGCAAATGATCGAGGCCGCGGTGCTGGGCAGCCATGGCATCACCATCAATCACTTCGACAACATGGGCAACGGCATCGCTCTGGACCGTCACCTGGCACCGCATCTCGCCGCGTTGCGCCCGCAACTCGATGCCCTGGCCGCGCTGCGTCTCGACGACCGCGAGGCGGACGGCGTGCAGGTCTTGTTCTCGCCCCGGATCGCCGAGGCGTTGCGCCTGCCGGAGGGCGAGGCGCCGGTCGCCACGGCGGAGGATTTCCTTGCCTTGAACCGCAGCCTGCAGGCGATGGGAGGCGGCGCCGGAAGCGGAATCCGCGGCAGCATGCAGGCCCTGGTTCATCCGTCGATGGTCTGGAGCGAGGTCTGCGGCATTCTCGGCATCGCCCACCGTCTGAGCTCCTGCGTGGAGCCACACCGAGGGCCGGTCCTGGTGAGCGGTCAAACGCTCGAGGCGTTTTCAGACGCGGAAATTGCCAACCTGCTGGGCGGCTTCGTCATCCTCGATGCGGTGGCCGCGGAAGGCTTGCTGCGTCGAGGCTTCGGCGACCGGCTCGGCATCCGGTCGGGAATATGGCAGTCGCAGGAAGAGACCGCCTACAGCTATGAGCAAATCGAGGCCACCGACGGGGCAGCCTACGGGGTGGCTCATCCCCGGATGTCCGCGCAGCGTTGCGCCGACCGGGTCTGGGCGATGGATTGCCACGCCGATGCCAAGGCTTTGAGCACCTTTTACACGGCCGAACATCAGGCGCTCTGGCCGGCGGCTCTTGAGTTCCGCAACGCCCGCTCGGGCCGGGTGGTCACGCTGGCTTATCCGCTGGACGGCGGTTCGCAGTTTTTCATGGCGTTCTTCAACATCTTCCGCCGCCTGTTTTTGCAGAACCTCTTCCTTGCCGACCCGCGCGGCGCCCGTCTGGCCATGAGCGCGGATGGCACCCGCTGCTATCGCTCAAAGACCGCGCACGGCACATTGTTCTCAGTCCTCAACGCGCTCGAAGACCGCCTGGATCGCGTCGAAATCCGCCACAGCCCGGAGGAATCCTTCACCGGCCAATGGCGCGTACTGGAAGACGACGGAACCTGGCGAGCCGTCACCCCACGCACAGCTCCCGGCCGCTTGGAATTCGATCTGGACCTGCCGCCACTGCGCGGCCGCTTCCTCATTGGTGGTGCGGAGGGGAAGGGGGATTTGTGAAGGAGGTTCCGACTGAGGCTGAGGCGCATCGTGTTCACACCGTCCGATCTGAAGGGGAACATGTCGCTGGCCTTCAAACTTCAAAAGGGCAATCTCAGAATAAATAGCTGACAAAGTTGACATCAGAACCCCAGCGATCCATCGCAAGTTTGGGCTAAGACTGCGTCGTGGTCTTCCGCGCTCCTTCCCTGGAGCTTGGTTGCTGGTTGATGGTTGATGGTTGATGGTTGATGGTTGATGGTTGATGGTTGATGGTTGATGGTTGATGGTTGATGGTTGATGGTTGCTGATTGCTGATTGCTGATTGCTGATTGCTGATTGCTGATTGCTGATTGCCGCCCCGTTCGGCCCTTTTTCATTTTTCATTTATCATTTTGCCTTTCTGCCTCGCCGCCCCGTCAGGGCTGTTCGCTGTGCTCGCAGTCAGCCGCGTCACCTCCCGGTGACTTGGCTCTCGACATTCGACCTTCGTCTGTCGACTTCCCTGCATGCTGATCGCTGCCCCCTGACCCTCTGCCCCTTAATCCTTAATCCTTAATCCAGCCTTCAGCCTTCGACCTTCGACCTTCGACCTTCGACCTTCGACCTTCGACCTTCGACTCAGCCCTCCTACACGCTCAGCGCATTCAACCACATCGCTGCATCCGCGATGTGGACGGGGCCTCTGAATTCCTCTTGGCGTAGATCCCGCACGAGTTGGATAGCCTCGGTTTTTGGGAACTTTCCCGCAAATCCCATCAGGGATCGATGGAGCGTGGTATCGGAGATCTTGCATTCCAGGAGATGCGTCAGATCGGAGTTTTCGCTGAGTGCGAAGTCCACCTCCGCGCCATCCTTGGTCCTGATGTAGTGCAGGTCGACGGACTTGCCTTGGGAGTCCTGCAGGAAGTGGACGTGTTTGAGTAGCATCCCCGCCACCGCGTTCTCAAAACGGATTCCCTCCCCCCCGCGCACCAGGCCGGTGTCAAAAAAATACACCTTGGGCGTCTGCAGGATCGCGCGGGCAATGTTTCTGTTCCAAGGAGTCACGGGGAAAACAATGTAAAGCGCCTGCAGGATATCCAGATATCGCTTCAGGGTATTTGGAGAGACGCCGAGGTCCCTGGCCATCGAGGCGAGGGACAAGGGTGCACCCACGCGATCCCTGAGCATCTCCACAAAGAGCCTCATCGCGTTGATTTCATGCAGGCGTGAAAACTCCACCACATCCTCGCGGATGATATCCGTGAAGTATTGGCGTCGCCACCGCTCCGCATCCTCGGGGTTTTCCGCAAGGCAAGGCTCCGGAAATCCTCCCCGCTCCATCAGGTGCATCAGGGCATCCCAGGGGGCGATTTTTTTTTGTTCGCACCATTCCTTCACGGAGATCGGGTGGAAACGGTAGGCAAAATATCGCCCGGCCAAGGAATCGCCGCTTTGACGCCATGTGTCCATTCTGGCGCTTCCGGTCACCAGCAGGGATTGACCCGACGCATTGCCATCCACAACGCCCTTGAGCCAGTTTTTCCAATTCGGCATTTTATGTATTTCATCCATTGCCAACAATTTCGTGCGTGGATTCCAGGAACTACGGCTCAAGACAGCGCGATCCGCCGGCACATCCCAGTTTAGGTATTGGGCCGACGGGAATTGAACCATCAGTTGCTTGCAGAGGGTTGTTTTACCCACTTGTCTGGGGCCGGTGATCATCACCAACTTCCGGCGAAGATCGGTTGAAACAAGCTGATCAAGATAGCGCTTCATATGACCAATATGCAGCAAAATGCAAAAAAGTCGCAACTATTTATCAATTCTACGCCCCCTGATCGCGGATTGCTGATTGCTGATTGCTGATTGCTGATTGCTGATTGCTGATTGACGCCACTTGCCTCCCGGCAAGCCGTGGCGCCCTTTCAGGGTCACGCGTTCGCGTGATCTGCCGCGTCACCTCCCAGTGACTTGGCTCTCGACCTTCGACCTTCGACCTTCGACCTTCGACCTTCGACCTTCGACCTTCGACCTTCTGCCTTCGACCTTCGACCTTCTGCCTTCGACCTCAGCCTTCAGCCTTCAATATCCTCAAAAAATCACTTGACGATAGAGCTTTATCAGACATGCTATCGGCAAGAACTAATCAAAACCCTTACCTGGTACTACTAGAATCACCCCCCCCATTCACGAGTCGAGTCACCCCCCCTGTATGACATCGCTACCCCCCATCTCTCTTATGTCGTCTAGCTCCGCACGTTCTGCCGCTCCCCGGCTTGGTTCAGCCTTTTATCTGCCGGTCGTTCCCGACCAGGCATCCTCTCCCGCAAGCGCGGGATCGGACTACCTGCGGTATGATAAAGCCGCCTTCCTAGGCGCCTTTTGCCTTTCCCGTTTTCGCTTTTCGCTTTTCGCCTTTAGCCTTTCCTTCCTCCTCCTCGCCTTTGCATCGGGTGCCTATGCGCAGCAGGGAACTTGGACCAATACCGGTACATCCAGCAATTGGTGGGATACCGCAAACTGGGTCGGGGGCACCGTGGCTGGAACCAATTCCGGAACCTCCGGCTCCGGCACCGCGACATTCAACTCCCCCGTCGGCAGCATCGGGACATCCGTTAACCCGATTCTCATCAACTCCTACCTCAACCTCAGGGGGATCACCTTTGGTACCAACGCCGGAAGCTTCACCATCGGCATCACCAATGGTAATGCGCTGAACATGTCGTCGGCTTGGAACATCCAGATCCTCACGAGCAGGCCGGCGAGCAACACCATCACCATCGATGCCCCGCTCGTGATGTTTGGCTCTGGCACGATCAACAACCAGGCCAACAACAACGGCACGAGGTTTGTGATTGGCGGAGGTATCAGAGCGGGTACCAACGCCAACATGACCCTGACCCTTCAGAGCGTCAGTGCCAACAACTTGAATACCAATGCGATCACCGGCCTGATCGCCAATGGAAGCGGCACGGTGACGGTGTCCCAAATTACCAGTGGCGGCAACTGGTATCTTCTCAATAACT
>JBEIJN010000071.1:0-6611 GCA_040380225.1 Verrucomicrobiia bacterium
ATCCACGCGCCAGAGATGACCGGAACGGCTTGAGGTGTAGATGAATCCCTCGGTGTCGCGGGCCAGCGCCCATGATGCCATCTCGGTGATTTGCCCCAAGTCGCGAAGCTCCTTGGTCGTGAGATCCATGCGCCAGAGGTGACCCTTGAGAAAGGTGGTGAACCAGAGCGCGTGGTGGCGCGGCTCATAGACCGAGCCGTAGATGCTGTCGCGCGGCACCGGGATGCCCAGCGTACGGACATCACCGTTCTTGGGATCATAGACCAGCACATGAGATCCGGGAAATCCTTCCCACTGGTGCGAGTAGTAATTGCGGAACATCCAATGCTTGTGAACCGGCGACGGACTTGTCGTATGGGTCGCCATGATGAGACGCCCGTCCTTCATCGCATGCATCGAGGTGTGGATCTTGCTCGGCGGAATCTCGCGGGGCCCGATGAGGGTTTCCACTCCGGTGTCGAAGCAGAACTTCAGCTCGCCGCTGGCCGGAACATACTCGTAGAGCTGGGCCGAGGCCGAACTCATGTATTCGTTGCAGAGCGAGGTGAACATCCGCCCGTCGGGCGTGCTGGTGAAATCCCAGATCGAGTTGTGGCTCGACTTGAACGGGAAATCACTCACCCGCACCGCGCTTTGCGGGACGAGATCGAAGAGGTTGGCCGGAAAATCCCCGACTTTCAGGGTCTGATAAACGGAACGCTCGAGGGCGGGTATGTTTGCGGATGTGTTCATGGGATTATTTGTTAATTGGTAAAGAGGTTGTGGATCCAATTCATCAGGCCCCCGGTCTACGGCACCTGTTTGGACGGCCCGGCGGCTGATTTGACATCGGATCCTTCCGACCTCCCCTTCACAGGGGTTCCGCTCGCGGCGTCAAGTAGGTCGTGACGGGCCCGCCAGTAAGAGGCCCCGTCACGGTGTCCGGCGTTCATGGCAGGGAAGTGCTTGAAGACCATTTTCCCGGCGGCTTCCGCATCTGTCTTCCCATAGATAGTGAGGGCCTCATAGTCCTCGGCACCGAGTCGCTGTGCCTCGTAACGCAGACTGATCCATGGTCCTTTGTCGCCCGGATAGAGGATGTGGGTGTCGCCGGCGGGCAGGAAGTTCTTGGTCTGATCGCCCGAGCCCGTGGGAACCACCGATTGCTTGAAGGGATCACTCATCCAGCTGTTCGCGCCCCAATGCAGGAAGCCGGAGAAGCCATAGCCATAAACAAACCATGGAATTTGAACGACACGCGTCCGCTCTTGGTCGAGTAGACGGTTCACCCAGGGCCCGCCCGGGCCCATGCAGGTATAGAAGGCGACTTTCGATCCGGCGGCCTTGCGCTGCTCGAAAAACTCCCGCCGGAACATGTACACATTCGGCATGGGGCACCACTCATCGACCGAGTCGGCGATTCCGAGATTCGGGGAGTTGACCACCTCAAAGATCTTCACTCCGGGGATTTCCTCGCGCATCATCTTGGCAGCTTGGACATAAAGAGCGTTGTCGGATTCCGGGACTTCATCGTAGACCTGCATCTTGAATTTATCGGCCACTCCATTCTCCTCGATGACCTTGCGCACCTGCCGATACAAGGCGCGCGCTTTGGCATCCCCTTCAGGTGTTCCAAGGATGTCGGTCTTGTAACTGTTCACACCCCATTGCGGGTTGTTCTTATCCTTGGGCAGAATCGGGTGGAAGATCCCGACGCCCAGAAAGTCCCTCATTCCGGCGCTCTTGAGGAGTTTGATCATGCGGTCGAGTCGTTCTCCAAACTGAGGTTCGGCTCCGGTGGGGCAATCGAGCGCCATCTCCGGGAGCAGAATGCGCCCGGTCGATTGCCGACCCTCCACCAGGGCCTTTGCGTAGCTGGCGTAGAGACTCCAGAATTCCTCCGACCACAGGGGCACCTTGTAGGCCTCGGCAATCGGTTTGGTCCTGCTTGTTTGCACCAGGTTGAATGTCCCCTGCTCGGTTGGCGGCACCGTCACGGGATAGACTTGAACCGAGAAGCGGGCGTCTGCCATTTTTCCCTCCTGAAGCCGGGCATTCACCGTGTAGTCATGCACTCCGGGGCTGGCATCTGCGGGGATTGCCCAGCGCACGGCAAACGCGGCGAGACCGCGTTGGTCGAATCCGGTCTTGCGGGCCTTCCAAGCCTCGGAGTCCCAACCCGCCCCAACCGGCACCATCGCGTCCGCAATCTCAAACGGAGCACGCCGGATCACGTAGGGATTCTTTTTCCCATCGCGGATCTCGGTTCCATGGCCCACGCCGGTATTCTGCTCCACGGGCACAAAGTCCAATGCATACCACTCGGCCGCAACGGGCTTGGAGCCATCGAGGAGTTCCAATCGGTCGATCTGAAGTTTCCCGGGTTCTCCGCGCAGAACCACCTGGATCACCATCGTTCCGCAGAGGGGAGCTGCCAGCGGTGCATCGGCACCCAACGCCGGTGGGCGTACATCCGGATAGACCGCCTCCATCGGATCAACGAGCAACATCTCCGGGGCAGCCATGAGGGCGGTTTTTGCAGAGAGAAAAACAACCGCGCTGAAGATCAGCAAGGCGGAGAAGAAACGGTATTTAGGGATCAGGGATCCAGGCCTCTGAGAGGGGGGCAAAGTTGTGAATTTTTGAGAGCAAGCGGAATCGTACATATAGACTTGGAGAGGTTGAAACTTGATACGGGGATTACGTCTGACGAGAAGAAATAGACTTTCGAGATATAAAAATCCAAACGTTTGGATTGTCAAAAAGATAAATGAATTCTCCGTGATTTTGAATCACCTCACCAAAAAAAAGCCCTTCGTTCGGGAGAGGGCGGGGAGAGAGGGCGACGAACTTTTGAATCAGGAGGCAAGCTCCTCTCTGCAGTTTAAACAGCGGTTCCTTAGTTTCACCACCGAAAGAGAGGGGCAACGGATTGCTTGGAAGTGTCGACGACGCATCAAACAAGCCCCCCCGTCTCGACAAGATAGTTCCAGGGAACTACTTTCTCTAAAAATATGATTCCCCGCTACACGGACTTGGCCGCCAACGAGCGCACTTACCTTGCCTGGATGCGCACGGCGCTTGCCCTGATAGCGTTCGGGTTCCTGCTGGCACGCTTCGACCTGCTCGTCCATTACTTCACGAACACCATGACCCAGGGGAATGCTCCTGCCATCTCACCTCTCGGTCGAGATGCCGGCATCATCCTTAGCATCCTTGGCATCATCATCATGGTGCTCTCCACCATGCGCTTCACCGTTACCACCCGGCGCATCAACAGCGAAAACAAAGAGTTCTACAGCTTCAAGAGCGTCATGCTGACAGGGGGCATCTTCATCCTCCTGGCCGTTTTCGTCCTTATATACGTCGCCAAACTTCTCTTCTGATCGCAGAAAATCGGTGACTCCACGCTGATTTCAGCAGGTAAGAAGACTATCAATCTGCCTTAACGGCTTCTCTGCGATCAAATCAGCGGCTCCCTAGAGATAGTTCTTGTTCAAGGACTCCCGAATCCGGGCCTGGACCGGATTCGGTGCGGTGCCGTCTTCGCAGACGGGATAGGTGAATCGGGCTCCGGGGTCCCAATCAAGGCCGGGCTCGTTTTTGACGGTGGGATGGGTCGTGACGGTGCGGCGGGTTTCGATCAGGTGCTCGAGCAGACGAAATGCGGCTCTATTACGCTAGCGCGGACCAGATGCTCTGCCTGGCCACCTGCCGCATCAGCAAGCTCATCGAGTTCGCCAAGAGCGCCTGATTGGGAAACATCCGAGGCGCTGCCGGCGCTTGAGGACATGGGGGATTCTACGCTATCGAAATCCGGGGCATGGGCATGGGTTCGGCGCCCATTTCGGCGAAGAGAAGTTTGCGGGTCAGCGCTTCGCGCAAGGACTGGCTGGCGGGGTCGTTCCAGAGGTTCTTGGTTTCTCCGGGGTCGGTCTTGAGGTTGTAGAGTTCGCCGTAGGACTGCTGATAGTAAACGGTGATTTTGTAGTCCGCCTCGACATAGGTCTTCATGTGAATGGCGGTGGGTTGGTGGCGGAACTCCACCAAGACATGATCGCGGACGCTGGGAGCTTCGCCGCTCAGGACAGGTGTCTGATCGATTCCCTGCATGTGGGGTTCTGCGGCGATTCCGGCGGTGTGCAGAAAGGTCGCGGGAAGATCGATGAGGCTGACCAGGGCGTCGGTCTCGGTTCCCGGCTGGATGTGTCCGGGCCAACTGGCGATGAAGGGCACGCGGATGACATCCTCGTAGTGAAACGGGCCTTTTGCGATGAGACCGTGATGGCCGTAAAAGTGGCCGTGGTCGGAGGTGAAGATAACGAGCGTATTGTCGGCTTCGCCGATGGCTTCCAGATGGTCGAGGATTTTGCCGACATACTTGTCGAGCATCGCGACCATGCCGTAGTAGACCGCGATATCCTTGGCGAGTTCGGCAGGGTCGTGGAGATGTGAGTGGAGCCCGTGATTGGCGAACGGAGTTTCCCGGTAGGCGCTGAAATCAGCCTTCGTTTTTTGCGTCTCCTGGATGTGAGGTGGAGCCTGGTCGAACTCACCGGGCTGTGCTTCTGGCACGGTGATCTTGGTGGGGTCAACCATGGTGTCCCACGGCTCGGGAACGAGATACGGCGGGTGCGGATCGAAGAAGCTGGCCCAGATGAAAAATGGGGTCTCATTAGCCTTGGCGAGATCCATCCGGGCGTTGGTGCGCTCGGCGATCCAGGCATTTTGATGGTATTCCTCCGGCAGATTCCAGTGATGGATTTGGGGCGGATTCGCGGGCTCGCCGAAGCTGAGGCCACCCCATTGGTTCTGGAAATAATCCTGCCAGTTGGTCAGACCTTTCTCCTCCATCCAGAGCGCGTAATGCTGGCCGACATGGCATTCGTCGGCATGGTTGCGGGCCAGTTCGACATGTTGGAATCCGTAGAACGGCCCGTGAAATTCTCGCCAGAAATCGAGATCGCGTAGCACTGGGTAGCATTCCAGGGAGGTATGCTCCGGGGTTTCCATCAACGGCTGGAAGTGGGCCTTGCCGATGAGGGTGGTGTCGTAGCCGGCCTCATGCAGTGTGGCTCCGATCGTGGGGGCGGATTCAGGTAGCTTCGTGCCGAGCGACCAGGCGCCGTGACGGCTCGCGTATTGTCCGGTGAGAATCGATGCGCGGCTCGGGGTGCACGTCGGGTTCGGACAATAGGCGCGGCGGAAGAGCATGCCCTGATCGGCCAGGCGGTCAAGGTTGGGCGTTTTAACCTCCGGAAAATGCTTCCCGATCGTGTTCCAATGCTGTTGGTCGCTGGTGATGAGCAGAATATTGGGCTGCTTGCTTTTCATGAATGGGATGGAGGCGTGGCGGAGTTCGGAAGGCTCAGGGGAATTCCTGCGGATGTTTGGCGCGGAGTTCGGGGATCGCCCACGCACGCCCGGTCTTTTCAAGATAGGCGCAGTAGCTCTTGAGATTGCCGCGCGCATGGAACGGGCCGCCTTCGCGCATCACCGTCCAGAGCGGATCGACATCGGTGGTCGATGTCGCCATTTGTTCGTCGTGCCAGTTGAGCAGGCGGGCGGCGCCTTCGCGGCAAAGCTCCGGATGCGCGGGCGCGAGGTCGTGCTGCTCGTGCGGGTCCTCGACGAGATTGAAGAGCATTTCCTTCGGGAAGAGATGAAACCCGTCGTGATAGGTCCGCATGTAGAGATAGTCGCCAAACCGGACCGACCGCTGGCAAACATGGGCGCATTGGCTGATCACGAGTTGGTCGCGCCCAGTGTCGACGCCGGTGCGCAGGGTCTCGGCGTAACTATGCCCGTCCCAGATCGGAGCAGGCTCGCGTCCGAGTAGGTCGGCAATGGTGGGAGCGAGGTCGAGGCTGTAGTGCAGCCCTTCGTCCGTCGTGCCGGAGCGCAGGCCAGGCCACTTGATGATGAGCGGGACGCGGCAGGTGATGGCATCGGCGGTGCCGTGTTCGCCGTAGAGCCCCAACTCGCCGAGGTTTTCTCCGTGGTCGGCCGAGAGAATGATGACGGTCTCGTCATAGACCCCCGCGGCTTTCAAGGCCGCGACGATCTTGCCGATCTGGTCGTCGGCATAGCGCACGCCGGTATCGTAGCCGTCGATCATGCGGCGGAGGTCCTCTTTGGTCCGCAAGGAACCCGGCTGGCGCGGAATGGAGTCTCCCAGGTAAGCGGGAGCCTGGTCGCTCCACATGTGGATCTCTTGGGCGTTATGCGGCCCGACCATGTTCAGGTGTCGTTGCCACACCTCATCGGTAAGCCACTCGGGAAGCGGATCGTCGGCGAAAGGTTCACCGTATTCCTGGGGCACGCGGTAGGGAGTGTGAGGATCCCAGTAATTGATGTGAAGGAACCAATTGTCCTTGGCGACGTTGTCGGTGAGCCACTTTTCCACCACCGGGGCAACCTCTTCTGCGGATTCCATTCCGCCTTTGCCGGTATTGTGAATCTCGTTGAAGCCGGCGTAGAACTGCCGGGCGGCGTGGCGTTGTCCGAAGGGACTGATCTGGGCGGTGTGGAAGCCGGCGTTCTGGAGCTGAGCTGGGAGTGCGTGCAATTCGATCCGATCCCGGAAATTGCGGCCGTATCCCTCGATGAAAGGATCCGCTGCGGTGCCACCG
>JBEIJN010000072.1:0-6225 GCA_040380225.1 Verrucomicrobiia bacterium
ACAGAACCTTCCAGCTTTTGAGTATTCATTCGTTTGAGAAGGTGCCTATCCATGAACTACTTACAGAAACCGACTTCAAAGCTTATATTCCTCACAAAAATAACCAGTTGATGCTGTGGGACTTATAACCGGACGCTTGTGATCTCGCGACAACATTTTCTACGAAAAGGCAACCGAAGGAATTCGCAGAAACGAGTCTTAGGGAACGGCGAGTTGTAGCCACCGAAGGTGGCCCCAACCGCCGAGCCTAGCGGGAGCAAGCGAGTACAAACGCGGGTACACAGAGGGTTTTAATCAGGAAATCAGGAAAGGGATTTCTAGAATAGGCTCGCAAGCTTGGATGGAGAGCTAGGCGGGCAAGCGAAGCTGTAGTTAACTACTGCGAGCGCAGACCAACGAAGCTATCCGCCAAGATCGCGAGCCGCTATGCGACGCAGCAGGCACCGTCGTTATACCCCTCCTTCAGAAACGCCGCATACTCCGCCCCTCCCCTTGCCTGGATCAGCGCCAGGAACTTTTCGCGCTCCGCGACGCTCATCGGCTTGGCATTCAAGGCGGCGGCCACGGCTTGCTGGGCAAAGGGCATGGAGTCGATGCCGATGCACTGCGTCGTGACCCCGGGATAGCTGAGCGCGTAGTCGACAACCTGCTGGACGGTGACCATGCCATGGAGGCTGGCGCGCTTGCTGCCACCGAACCCCTTCATGCCGATGGCGGCGATCCCTTTCTCCTGCATCAGCGGGAGGACAACCTTATCGAAATCCGCGGCATGGAGAGTATTACCAAGGACGGAGACGGGCAGCAGGGAGGCGTCGAAGGGGTAGCCCCCTTTGATCATCTTTACATGTGCCTCGGGACTGTCGTGGCCGGTAAATCCCGTGTAACGGACGAGCCCCTTTTGTTTGGCCTCATCGAAGGCTTCAAGGATGCCGCCCCGGGCGTAGGCCGGTTCGACATCGGCGTCCTTCACCTCGTGGATCATCCAGAGGTCGATACGGTCGGTCTGCAGTCGCTTGAGCTGGGCATGAAGCATCTGGAGGGCCTTCTCCTTGTCAGTGCCGGAAAAGGGGACCTCGTATGGCTTTCCATGATGGATGCAGGCCTTGGTCATGATGAAGGCCTTCTCACGCCATCCTCCGGAGAGGGCCTCCCCCATCCATTCCTCGGCCCGTCCGTTGTGATACTCCCAGGCGTTGTCGAAGAAGTTGACGCCCTGGTCGATGGCATAGTGGGCGATGTTGGATGCATCCCCCACGGTCGGGGCGAGTGCCAGTGTGTGCCCGCCGAAGCCGATGCAACTGAGCATCTCCTGATGTCGCCCGAATTTCCTTCTGGGTACCGTACCAGTCGGAAGCACGGCAGTAGCCGATGGAATGCCAAGGGCCCTCGCTGCGGGAAGCAGGCCTAGCATTCCTAGAAAGGAGCGACGGGTGAGGGACATGGGAGAAAGGATGAAACCTGAAACCTGAAACTTGAAAGCCGAATATTCAGACTCTCGTTCCTTCAGATTTCCGCCTGACCCTTCAGTGCTCAGTTCTCAGGTCTCCCCTTTGCCCAGAGAGGCGACCTCGCGCTCGATCAGGGCGCTTACGGCGCGGAATCCAAGGCTCTCCCTTGCGCGAGCGAGGGCGGTGGAGACGGTTTGCTCCCAATGGACGTCATCGGATAGGAGCAGGGAGGCCGCCTCGGCCGGATCCTCGGAGGGAGAACCAAAAGCCAGACGATCGACGGCCCCGTTCCCGCCGAGACACGGCATCCGGCAAAGAAGCGCATCACCCGCCACCTGTCCCGGGACCGCACTGCCGTCTAACTGGAGGACGATCCGGTGGCGCGCCATCATCCGCAGATACTCCGGGTAGGGCATGCGCCCCTCGATGATGCGCAGATCCACGGCCGGGCTCTGGAATCCCTCGAGTAGTTTCCTGCCGTGACGCCCCTCACTGTTCACGACGGTCATCGGGATCCGATGCCTGCCGGCAAGGGATGCGGCCAGAGCCACAGCGTGCCAGTGGTTACGCGACGGGACGCGGAATTCGCGCGTGCCGACAAAGATCCCGGAACGCTCATGAAGAGGGATGTTGAAATCCCACGCCTGATCCTCCATCGGATAGGGAGTTGGGGCGAAAAATCCGCCACGGCAACCGGCAGATCGGTAGAGGGAGGCCAGTTCAGGGGTGCTTGAGAGGAAGCCATCAGCCGTTGTGCAGATCCGGCGGAAGAGTAAGGCCCGTCCGGCGTCATTGAGAAAATCGGCGACCTGATGGGATCCCGATTCCTTCAGCGAGATCAGGGAGGTCACCCCCCGGGCTTTCAACTCTGCCAAGGTCTTCAGAACGGCACGCAGATTGCGCTTCCGAAGAAGTACGAGGGCGGCCCCGGTCGTCGTCGGGAGATCTCCGACACGCCGGAGAAATGACCCGGAATGACAGGCCGCATAGGCATGATAATTGACCGGCGGATGGCCGGCGTCACCCGGTGAACCGGCCCGGGAGGAGAAGTGCCGGATGTCGTCGCGTCCCTCCGGGTTGATCACACAGAAGCCCGCCGTCATGATTGTTTCCCCCTCTTTTTGGCCTGCTCCCAGAGCGCATTCATCCGCTCCATGGGGAGATCGGCGAAGCTATCTCCGGCGGGAACCTGACTCTCCATGTCACGGAAACGGGTCTCGAACTTGCCGGTCGCGGCATGGAGTGCCGACTCCGCATCAAGCCCCAATGAACGGGCGAGATTCACCGCGGCGAAGAGAAGGTCTCCCACCTCTTCGGCAAGCCTGGCCTTCGTTTCGGGATGGTTCCCTCCCTGGTGATACAGGGGGATCTCCGCCTCGACCTCGTCGATCTCTTCGCGGACTTTTGCCGCCACATCCTCGGGACACTCCCAGTCAAATCCAGCATTCGCTGCTTTTTTCTGGATCTTCTGGGCGCGGACAAGCGCTGGAAATGCACGCGCCACACCATCAAGAAGCGACTCAGGGAGAGCTGCCCGGGTCATCCCGCCATTCTTTGCGGTGCGCTCCGCTTTCTTGATCTCCTCCCATTGGGTCAGGACCGCTTCACTGCTTGCCGCGCTCGAGTCGGCGAAGACATGTGGGTGCCGACGCACCAATTTCTCGGAGGCGACCGTGGCCACGCTCTCGAGGGTGAAGGTCTCGCTCTCCGCGGCGATCTCCGCCTGCATGAGAATGTTGATGAGCAGATCGCCGAGCTCTTCCTCAAGATCGGGTGAGTGGTTGCGCTCGATGGCATCGGCCACCTCGTAGGCTTCCTCGAGGAGGGAAGGAACCAGCGAACCGGATGTCTGCTCGCGGTCCCAGGGACAACCGCCCGGCGCCCTCAAGCGCGCGATGATGCGACGGAGTTCCTCGACCGCGTGGCTCATCTCATTCCCGGGTTTGGGGTTCAGCGGTTGGATTCCCCGCCCCTCTGAAGGATGGCCCGTCGTGCCCGCTCGAGAGCGGCGCGCTCTGTAGCATCCAGACTTCCGATCCCAGTGCGGCTGATTTTCTCAAGAAGGCGATCCATCTCCTGCTCAGGATCGGGAGCGGAAGCGACGCTAGAGTTTTTTCCGCCTGATTGTTCCTTGGATTGGGTTGCTCCTGCACTTGATGCGGAGAGCCCTCCGTTCATCACGGAAAAGCCGTGGCGCTTCCATTTCATTCCCGGAATCGACCAACTGAAGCGATGTCCGAGCAACGGCTCCTCATATCCGGCCCGCCGCATCAGGAGGATGGCAAGAAGACTGGAGCAAAGCAGCACGACAACCTCCGCAGGCTTGTGATCGGCGAGCCTCTGGAGTGAGGAGATAGTAAGAAGGCCGAGGAACACCCATCGTGCCGCCACACCGAAAAAGAACTGGGCCCCCGGGTGCATAGCGGCGAAAGCTGCGAAGATGGCGAAATTCACTTCCTGTGCCCCGGCAAAGGACTGCGGGATTCCAGCATAGCCGAAGGCCTGAAGCAGCAGTGGTCCGAGAACGGTCAGGCCCGCATAGAGAATGGCGAATCGCTTCCAACCCAGACCATTCTCCACCTCACGGCCGAAGTACCAGAGCATCAGCATCTCGAAGAGGAACCAGACCGAGGGAACCGCCACGAAGGCATAGGTGACGATCCGCCAGATCTGGCCGTGCGCCACCGCACTGCTGTTATAGATCAGGAGATCGATCCAGGCGGCATGACCCGATGCCAGCACCAGAGAAACGGCGATCATCGCGGCGCTGTGCAGCGCAACCAGAAGGGTGATCAGGCGGACAGGAATCTCGCCTAGATGAAAAAGGGGCTC
Organism: Verrucomicrobiia bacterium; assembly: GCA_040380225.1. Taxonomy (GTDB): domain Bacteria; phylum Verrucomicrobiota; class Verrucomicrobiia; order Chthoniobacterales; family UBA6821; genus UBA6821. The sequence continues at coordinate 4,281 of JBEIJN010000072.1, forward strand.
TTCCTCGCTGGCTCGGATGACGGCGGACATGACGGAAATCTAAAGGCGCAACCCGATGACAACAAGTTGGAAGCTGGACAAAGAACTAAGGAAGCGCTGATTAAATCGCATAGAGGCCGTTGCGGTAAGAATGGGCCGCGGGCAAGGCGGCTTGGCACGAGCATCCCCTCAGTGGGCTGTAAGTGCCAAGCCAACGCAGCCCCCGGCCTGTTATCTCTGCAACCCGAAGGGCTGAAGCCATTTGTCGATTTTTGCGGCGTTGCTCGCTCGGGCGAGACCGCTGCGGGTATCGCCCAGCACTCGCGCCTTCAAAAATCAGCAAATGGCATTCAGCTGCCTTCATGGGATTTAATCAGCGCTTCCCTAACGAACATGGCGCGAGACCTCAACCCGAAGCGCCTTGAGTGAGAGAAAAACGTCGGCAAGCAGAAAGGCGACGGACCCCATGAGAACCAGAAGGTTCAGGAAGAAAGATATGACCAGGGCCGCTTCGGCGTGCATTCCCCCGAAACCCTTGAGAAAGAGCAGTAGGATCATGAGGCAGGAGAGGAAGATGCTCCCCACCAGCATGCAGACCGAAGTCCGGAGAAAACCGGCACGCCGGAGCAGGATGTGAAGTTGTTCGCGTTGTTCCTCCCGGCGAATTCCCTCTGCATGGTCCAATTCCTTCACGCAGACCCGGGATCGGTCGATGGAGCGGGCAAGTCGGTTCGTGACCGAGAGCAGGAGCAAGCCGACCCCGGAGATCAATACCGCGGGGGAAACCGAAAGCTGCATGAGCTTGGAAAAGGACTCAACGTTGAAGGATTCCATGGGCTTGATGCTATGAATTCGGGAAATCATGTAATAGCCAAGAACCAAAAAATGGCCTCCCTCATGTTTCAACTGACAGAACTCTTAAAAAAATCAAAAAACAGGATGCAACGGACGCGAAGCAACGGTAAGGCAAGCAAAACAGGGCTTGGGATCCATGGAAGTTTTTACAGGGATGAAGGGGATAAAAGGGATACACAGCTCAAAGTCTTTGTCCCGGGGACTACCCGAGGCTTAGTTCAGGACATCTGCCATACCTTCTTACAATCCCATTCATCCCCTTCATCCCTGTGCTGCGTCTCGGGGATTGCTTTCCCGGCCGCGCCAAAGAACCAAGAAACTAGCCAAGAACCAAAAAAAGGACGGCCCCGATCGGATTTCTCCAATCGGGGCCGTTAAACCTGGCGACGTCCTACTCTCGCACAACCTATAGATGCACTACCATCGGGGCTGCAGCGTTTCACTTCCGTGTTCGGGATGGGAACGGGTGGGTCCACCGCGCTATGATCACCAGAGGACGAAACCGGTAAGAGAATACTCTTAGGATTTCGGGTCTCTGGAGACCCAGCATAGCCATTGTCTTTTGTCAGGTTTTCAAGGAACAACCGCGGATTGGGATCTTGCCATCCCAATCATCGGAATTCACTGACATCTGCAGATAGTAGTAAAAAATACCAAACATTTATGAGTCTGAGTCATGAAGGATTTACTGCTTAAGGTAAATCCAAAATGAACATATTAAGCCGAACGATCATTAGTATTGCTAAGCTGAACACATTACTGTGCTTGTACCTGCAACCTATCAACGTGGTGGTCTTCCACGGATCTTCAGGGAGAACTCATCTTGGGATAGGCTTGGCGCTTAGATGCTTTCAGCGCTTATCCTTTCCGAACATAGCTGCCCGGCAATGCCGTTGACACGACAACCGGAACACCAGAGGTTCGTCACTCTCGGTCCTCTCGTACTAGAAAGTGAACCCCTCAATTCTCCTGCGCCCACAGCGGATAAGGACCGAACTGTCTCGCGACGTTCTGAACCCAGCTCGCGTACCACTTTAACCGGCGAACAGCCGGACCCTTGGGACCTTCTCCAGCCCCAGGATGTGATGAGCCGACATCGAGGTGCCAAACC
>JBEIJN010000073.1:0-5331 GCA_040380225.1 Verrucomicrobiia bacterium
CGTTGCTCGCTCGGGCGAGACCTCTGCGGGTATCGCCCAGCGCTCGCGCCTTCAAAAATCAGCAAATGCTTTTCAGCGGCCTTCATGGGATTTAATCAGCGGTTCCTAAATGACATCACCCATCTCTGGGTCAGCCAGGAGTTCGTGCTGGAAGGAGGCGTAGTCTTCATCAGGGAGCTTGGTGATGGCCTTGGTAAAGGCGGGGAATTCAATGAATACCATACGCAGTAGTATTATACCCTGTCAACTATAAGAATGAAACAACTTGCGCTAGCTCCTTCAAAAATCAGCAACTGGTCTTTAGGAGCCATGATGGGTTTTAGTCAGCTTTCGCAAGCCAACTCAGAGCTAATTCCCTACGCTCCGGAGTCATGAATGAGTTTGCCTTCGTTGATGATTTGATTTGGCAAGGAAACTCCCGAACTAACTTGTCGCGTCCATTCATCCAAGGTCAGCACAATAACATCGAAGGAGGCATCGAGCCCTGAAAGCAACCTTCTCGCATGCTGTGCTCTCTTGTATCGCGGCAGATCGGAGTGATCCACCACGGTCATGAGGTCGTAATCGCTATCCGGCGAAGCTCCACCGCATGCACGCGATCCAAAGAGGTAAATACGCAGGGGGTTCAGGCCTTCCTTGAGACGCTGAACAGCTGACTCAACAATTGAATTTTCAGCGGTTGTCATGTGGCAGAATAAAGCAGGCTACCTGTTCTGGAAATCTCTCCCTCCAAGGAGTTGAGCCAATGGGATCTTTCCTCAAATTTGGACTGGTGCCTGACAATGATGTCTTTCGGGATTCTAAGTCCCCGGAGGCTTTTATAAGCCCTGACGGCTTTTTTATAGGAATGCTCGGTATCATCCGGAACTACTACACAAAGATCCACATCACTCTCTTGTGAAGTGGCATTCCCTCGAGTCTGGGAACCAAAAAGAATGATTTTGAGGGGGTTAAGCTCCCTCCTCAATCGATCCACGATGTTCTTAGATTGTTCAGGATCAAGAATCATGCGTGAATGGTATCATTGTAGAGGATTCCCATCAACTGCTCAGATGGTACGGTCGGAGGCGGATCCCGCAAAGCGGCCTGGGATCAGGAATCGGTTATGGGTGATCGGGAGGAAAATATCAGAGGTCGGCTATCTGAAGTCAGATTTCGGCAATCAGCAATCAGCAATCAGCAATCAGCAATCGGAGGTCGAAAAGTGAAAAGTGAAAAGGTGATATGCGGAGTCGAGCGTCGAGAAGTCGAGCGTCGAGGGCCAGATGGGGGGCAGTTGTCAGTTGTCAGAGGTCACCAACCACCAACCAGAGGTCGAAAGGTGAAAAGTGAAAAGTGAAAAGTGGAAATGGGAAGGCGAGGGACGAGGGTCGGATCTATCAACAATCAACAATCAACAATCAACAATCAACAATCGTAGCCCCAACGGGGCGCCACAGCTTCCGGGCGGCAAGTGCCGTCAACCAAGCTCCTGGGAAGGAGCGCAAAAGGCGCGTGGGTACGCGGCTTAATCATACCGTAGGTAGTCCGAGACCGCGTAGGCGGGATCGGATGCCTGGTCTGGGCAGACCGGCAGATAAAAGACTACGACGCAGTCGTAGCCCCAACGGGGCGGCACGGCTTCTGACCGCCGAGTGACGGGAGTCACGGCGTAGCCTGTCCCTCATTCCCGTGGACAGTCCCGGTAGGGATGAACCAAACACCCGGGAGGGTGTGCGGAAGACTGCGACTCTGTTGCTGCCCGAAGGGTGCCGCGGCTTCTCGGGAGGGAAGCGGCATCAATGCATCGGGAGATGCTGAGGCAAAGGAAGTGCCGTCAAACTTGCCGTAACGGATGCGTAGCAACGGCCGGGCCATCAAACCTGAACCAAGCTCCTGGGAAGGAGCGCGGAAGATCACGCGAATGTGTGACCCGCAGGGCGGCACCGCTTGCCGGGACAGAAGTAGAGCGGAGGATTCAGGATTTTTTAGGCTGAGAGCAGACGTTCTCTCCAGATTTTGTTCAGAATGCTGAAATCATGATGGTCCGCCGCCTCCAATGCCGTGAAATAAGCCTTACGGGCCGCGTCATCCGCGGGTGCCAATACCACGCGGGGAAGATCCAGCCTTCTCAATAATTCGGTTAGGAACACTCGAATCGTCCTCCCGTTGAAATCCTGAAAGGGATGGATCGTCAGGAAACGTCCCTCTGCATAGGAAAGATACTCAATAGTCTGATCGGAGAGAGATCCAGAGGCTTCCTCCCATCGGGCTTCCAAGTCCAGTGCATAGTCCCTCATCTGGACAGGTACCTGATGGGGTAGCGGCGGGTGAAGATTCCCCACCCTAACCTCAATGGACCTCCACTTCCCTCCCCATTCAGGAACAAGATCGCGGCAGATTCCCGCATGCAGATCCAAAATCAGGTTGTCGTCGATTCGCCTCCCCTCAAATACCCCCGACAGGATGTCAGCCTCGATCAGCGTTACCCGTTCCGCAAGAAGTGGGGCTAGCTCCGAGTAGCTAATGATGCCTCGGGCCGTTTCAATAAAGCGGGTGGCTCGATCCGGGCGAGTATGGCCCTGATCTGATCCTGTGTGACCGGCTCCCCTTCGAAGGCCATGCTCTCCGCCACATCCATGGGAATTGCTTCCCACCTCCGGCGGAGTTTCACCTCCGGGGGTAGCTGACGCCAAAGGGCTATGTTTTGGATCCATGTCACGCTAAGAATCTACCATCAGTGGACTTGATGACAAGTAAAGGCTGGGGAAGCACTGATGGACTGTTAGGGCGATGGGGGACAGGTGTCAGCAATCAGAGGTCGGGAGTCAGATTTCGGCAATCAGCAATCGGAGGTCAAAAGGTGAAAAGTGGAAATGGGAAGGCGAGGGACGAGGGTCGGATCTATCAACAATCAACAATCAACAATCAGCAATCAGCAATCGTAGCCCCAACGGGGCGGCACGGCTTGCCGGGCGGCAAGTGGCGTCAACCAAGCGCCTGGGAAGGAGCGCAAAAGGCGCGTGGGTACGCGGCTTAATCATACCGTAGGTAGTCCGAGACCGCGTAGGCGGGATCGGATGCCTGGTCTGGGCAGACCGGCAGATAAAAGATCACGCGAACGCGTGACCCGCAGGGCGCCACGGCTTCCGGGAGGAAGTGGCGTCAACCAAGCTCCTGGGAAGGAGCGCGGTAGATCACGCGAACGCGTGACCCGCAGGGCGCCACGGCTTCCGGGAGGAAGTGGCGTCAAAAGGGATAACTCATTGATGAAGGCTTGATATTGGCTTATTTAGGTGTTTAATAACGATTATGGCCCCGAGCTACTCCATACAGTCCGGCAGGGAAGCCATTGAATCCACGCATTCATGGAAGACCGCAACGACTGGCAATCCATCGAGAATTCCAGCCCCGAAAACCGGGAGTTGGGCGAAATCCTTCGGCAGTTGGAAGGGCTTCACCAAGGTGGTTCACCGATCGATTGGCAGGAGACTCGGCAGCGGTGTGGTGACGCTCTCGCGTCACTCCTGATCGGTTGTTCCAAAAGTCTCCGCCTTCCCTCTCTGCTGGAAGGAACGGAATACGAAGTTGGCGGTGACGAGCATCACTTGGTTCGTGTCGAGTCGGAACCAGAGCGGGTTTACAAAATTACCCATAGTGATTCCTTCGGATGCTTCTCCCGGTTCCTCCCAGCTGATCCGGATCTAACCGGCAGACACTTCTACGCAACAGTCAACGAGGACCCACGACTCTACATCCGCCGGTGGATGCTCCTGAATACTCTCGGAGAATACCAGACGCGCTACGAAGGACTTCTCTGGCCACAAGAGGATCTGTTCGTACCGCGAATCTGCGTCAGTCAGCCGTTTCTGGAATCCGAAAACCCTTCGGAATCGGAGATTGCGGAATCACTGAGCAGGTATGGATACCAGCGCATCAGCGTGGATACCTACTTGAATGGGAGAACCAATATTCTCTTGAGCGATGCTGCTCCTCGGAATGTGAGAATCATCAATGGAGTCCCAGTCCCCTTCGATGCAATCGCATCATTTGCGACTCCGGAAGTTTTGGCATGGGTTGCCAAGAGTGTAGGCAATTCGACGAGTAGCTGAAATTCACAATTCAAACGAATTAGACACGCTGGGGGGACTGAAAGGCAAAATGTAAAATGTAAAATGAAAAATTGGGGGGAAGGAAGCGGGGAGGAGTGAGTCGAGCGTCGAGAAGTCGAGAGTCGAGGGCCAGATGGGGAAAGGCAACCAAGGCGAAAGGCTGAAGGCTGAAGGAGGGGGCGGAAAGCTGAAACTTGAAACTGGAAACCTGAAACAAGCGCCTGGGAAGGAGCGGAAATGATGAAACCTGAACCAAGCCGGTGGGGAGCGGTGCGGTAGACTACCGAAGGTAGCCCCAGCGGGTCGCCACTGCTTGCCGGGAGGAAGTGCCGTCAAAGGCAAAGGGCTGAAACGCCAGTATTACTTGACAACTTGACATCTACTGCGAGTCTTTCTTTATGAAGACCCTTGCAGTCGGAGAGTTCAAAACTCATTTTTCGGAGGCCCTGGAGGATGTGCGCCACGGGAAGACGGTCGGTGTTTCCTTTGGCAGAAATGGCCGCCTTGTGGCAGTGCTTGCGCCACCCAAACTCTTACTCCATCAGGGCAGCGTGACACTCGGCTCTCTCAAAAAGAAGGCATCTTTCCGAACCAAGCCTGACTTCAAGATCAGCGAGGAAGATCTGCTAGCTTCGTGAGGCCATGAAGCTTCTATTGGATTCACACGCGTTCCTCTGGGCCATCATGGCTCCGGAGAAACTAGGTAAGAAAGCCCACGCTGCCTTGTCCACTCAGGGCAACGAAGCCTTCGTAAGCGCTGTCACCTTTTGGGAACTCTCACTCAAACACTCTCTCGGCAAGCTCATCCTGAGAGGTGTCTCACCGGAGGCACTCCCCGTAGCAGCTGAAGAAGCTGGATTTACCCTGCTCCCTCTAGATCCGAGACACGCCTCGGAGTACCATGGGTTACCAAAGCTCGGTCACAAGGATCCCTTTGACCGTATGCTCGTCTGGCAGGCCATCCAGTCAGACTCAACGCTTCTCTCGAGGGATCCCGAGATCAAAGCCTACATGTCACATGGCCTGAAGTTAATGTGGTGATAGGTATGGTAGGGGAAAAGAGGAACCAAGCCGAGAGGAGCGAACCAGATTCGATTGCGTGACCCGTAGGGCGCCACGGCTTCTGACCGCCGAGTGACGGGAGTCACGGCGTAGCCTGTCCCTCATTCCCGTGGACAGTCCCGGGAGGGAAGCGGCATCAATGTATCGGGAGATGCTGAGGCAAAGGAAGTGGCGTCAA
>JBEIJN010000074.1:0-5121 GCA_040380225.1 Verrucomicrobiia bacterium
AGGCCGCTGAAGAGCATTTGCTGATTTTTGAAGGCGTGAGTGCAGGGCGATACCCGCAGCGGTCTCGCCCGAGCGAGCAACGCCACAAAAATCGACAAATGGCTTCAGCCCTGCGGGTTGCGGAGATAACCGCCCGGGGGGGCTGTGTAGGCTTGGCGCTTACAGCCCACTGCGGGGATGCTCGTGCCAAGCCGCCTTGCCCGCGGCCAATTCTTCCCGCAACGGCCTCTATGCGATTTAATCAGCGCTTCCCTTGACGGCATGAGTCTCGTGAGACACATTGGATCATGATCACGATTGAAATCCCGGTCAGGGAACTTCATGCGAGGACAGGTCACTATGTCCGCAAGGCGGCCTCGAATGTGGAAGTCGTGGTGACGGAACGCGGCGTGCCCGCCGCCCGGTTAACCCCGCTGAACCCGATCTCCGACAAGGGGCAGGCCGCAACCATCAGCGCGCGCCGGAAGCTCCTTCCCGAATACCGTCGCCTGGCGGAGAGCGGCGCCCTCAGATCCCGCAAGGAAGGAATCAAGGACGAGGATCGCGGCCTGCGTGAACTCTGATGATCTATTGCGACACCGCCTACCTCCTCAAATGGTACCTGGACGAGAAGGGTAGCCCCGAAGTCCGCGAACTGATCGGCAAACAGAGGGCTGTTTCCTCCCTTTCCCTCGCGCGCTTGGAGCTCTCCGCAGCATTCCATCGGAAGCTGAGGGAGAAAGAGATTCCCGCGGCCGCGCACCGAGCCGTCATCAGGCAGTTCCGATCTGACTGCTCCTCCGGGATCTGGGTCTGGCTGGAACCCGATGCCCGGATCATCGAGACCGCCTGCCAAAGGTACGAAAAGCTCTCGTCAACGGTCTTTCTGAGGGCGGTCGATGCGCTCCACCTGACATGTGCCAAGGAGAACGGTTTCCGGGAAATCTATTCCAATGACCGGCACATGCTCACCGCCGCCAAACACTTCGGCCTGAAAGGAAGAAACGTCATCCCGTAGCGAGGCGGCCGAGCGTTACGGCGGCTCGGCTAAACCCAAACTCCTAATCGATCGACCAAGAGGTAACGTTTGCCTGCATAGGGAAAGGCTAAAGTGAAAAAAACTCCTCTCTTCTCAGAGGGAGAGCAGGGCCGTCATCACCGCAGCGGCCTCCATGGGAATTCATCAGCGATTCCCTGAGATTTTTATCAGGAATCCCTGCGGCTGGTTGCAGGGAAAATCAAGCGGCCAGTTTCTTCAACTGGCCTGCCAGCGCCGCGCCGAGGCCCTTGACCTCGGCACCCGCCTCGCGCGCCCCCTCGGCGGCGATGGCGGCGAGCTTCTGGTTGAAGGAATCTCGTCGGAGACTGCCGCCGAAGGCAAGAATCCGGGGCCTGCTCATGACTAGCGGCGGAAAGAGCCGGAGCGTCCCCCTGCCCCGTGCCAGGAACCCGATCCGTCACTCCAGGAAGCGGTGCCGCCGCGGTAGCCGGTCGCACTGCCGGAACCGTCGCTCCAGGAAGCAGAGCCGCCACGGTAGCCCGTGGCGCTGCCCGAGCCATCACTCCACGAAGCGGATCCTCCGCGCGAGCCATAGGCGCTTCCGGTGCCGTCGTACCAGGAACCATGTCCTCCGGATGCGGTGTTGTAGTAACCGCCGCTATTGTAAGCGCCGTGATACTCCGCGCCGTTCACATAGGTGCCGTGGTAGGCGGTGCCTGTGACGCCGCGATAGTAGGTACTGCCGTAGTAGTCGGTGCTGGTGCCGTAATAGTAGCCGCCGTAGTAGCCGGGGCCGATCCATGCGTAGCCGGGCACGACGGCGGGCGGGACGTAGGTGGACGGGCCGGCGTAGTAGCCGCTCGTGCATCCTTCGAGAAGAAGGGCCGGAAGGCAAAGGATGAGGGCGAGGAATTTTTTCATCGGCGTGCGTCCTTGATCACGTCCGCAAAGGGAATTTCCTTCGCATTCGGAGGTTTGTGAAAGCGGAAGAGGCCGTCCGGTAGCCACGGATGGAGATTCCACCGGGAAAACTCGACGATGGTGCGCGGGAAGTTGGGTCGGTCGGTGAAGGTCGCGGCCAGACGACGGGGCAGGGCGCGCGATCCGGTCTCGAGCCATATTTCCCAATTCACGCCGGGACTGCGAAATGCCAGATGGTCGCAGGGAACCCCGTCCACCCGGGTTTCTCCAACGACGACGGCGCTCTGCAGGCCGCGGGTGAGTGAGGCGTAGGGGTCGTTCTTCAAGAGCGGCACGGCGGGGAGTCGCACACCGGTGTTCTTGCGAAGCCCCGAGAGCATTTCGTCGAGAGTGGATGGCGCCTTGACGGTGGAGTAGACCGAGGCATGCGGGGCGAACACCGAGACGGAGGCGCCGTCATAAAAGAGATCCAACGGCGGCGCATCCCCGGCATAAGTGGCCCGCAGTCTGTCGGGACGGCGCACGGCGACACGTCCCTCGGGAACAAGCGTGACGAACTGTCCGGTGACGGAGGGAACTTCCATCACGACACGGGAGCGGTAGGACAATCCCTTCGTCCCCTTGAGGGAATCGCTCATGCGCTTGAGCAGGGAGAGGGCGTTGGGATCGATGGATGACGGAGTCGCCGCCCCGAGCGAGCCCATCGCCAATGCGGCCGCCACGGTGAGAAGGAGGGTTTTTTTCATCGGGTGGGAAGGGGTTCCGGGTTGTCGATCAATACATCATCATCGGCATCCCGAAGAAGGGATCCATCATGCCGCCCCATCCGAAGCCGTCGTATTCCAGCGCCTTGTCAAAGGCCCGATCCTCGATCGCGGGATCGACCTGCTTGGTGTAGAGGATCTGCTGGTAGCGTTCGAGCTGGGGATTACCGCCGATGAGAAGCAGATTCTTCTTCGCATCGGAGAGAACGAAGAGGGTCTTGCCGTTGCGGGTGACCTTCTGGATGTGTCCGTGCGGCATCGCCTTGGCCCTGGCAATCTGGGCCGGGGTCGTGGGAGTGACGGGGCGGAATCCCGCCTGGCGCAGGTAGTTCTCCTTCTGCTGGAGGTGGCTGGTGCAGGCGGGCAGCAGCAGGAGTGCGACCAGTAGTGTCGCGAGGAGCGGGAGATAACGGTTCATGAGCGTGGTTTCCAGAGGGCGGCATCGAGGCAGGCCCAGAGATGGATGACCCAACCGAGCAGGAAGATCCATAGGATGCCGGTGAAGACGAAGAAGAGAATCGCCGCCAGGAGTCTTCCCTGGATCAGCTGTCCGAGTCCGGGGATGAAGAAACTCGCCAGCGAGGCGATGACATTGCCTGCGGAGCCTTGGCCGTTGGTCATGCCCAAATTGGTGACAAGGTCGCCCGACGTTGTCGAGCCTCTCTTCGTCAGACGCGGAATTCCTTCGTCAGAAACGCCTCGAGTCCCCTCATGGCGGCCTCCAACTCGTCGTGGAGAGGGGTGCGCACCGCGCCCTCCGCCAAGGTCAGGGCATTTGCCGTGCGGTGGGCGAGGGATCGCGCCGGATTGCTCTCGCCGAGTCGGGAGATGAGTTCGTTCACGTTCGCTACCTGATCGCGCGCGTTGAGGATCTTTCCCAGGGCGTCCGCCTCGGAGACGGAACCCGCCTCCACAGCAAGAATCTGGCGGCAGTTGAAGAGCCGGCAGCGCGCCGGGCGCTGGGCATAGATGGTGCAGGAGCAGGCGCCGTTCTCCTCGCGGTGAGCGGAGCAGGGTTGGAGGAAGAACTCGACCCCCTTCTTGCGCCGGAGCTTGAGTCCGAGGGCGGAAAGCTGTCGCGGGTTCTCTCCGGGCTGGAGTTCGACGGAGTGGAAGAGGACGCCGTCACAGCACATGCCGCAGGCGCCGCAGAGCCGCTCCGACGAGGAGGGATCATGAGCGGTACCGCTCATCGGTTGCCGCTCCCGGTGGACACAGCATCGGTGGGGGCCGGCGTTGCATTGGCGGGGGCGGGCGCAGGCGATGGCATCGGTGTCGCGGAAGGGAGGGGTGACGGGGCTGCCGACGACTCCGCAGGTGAGGGAGTCGGGGTTGCTTTGGGCACGGGGCGGAATTCCGTGTGCCGGATCCGTCCTCCCGCCTCGGCTGTCCAGATGCTCAGCGTGATGGAGAGAAGCGCCCCGATCATGACCGCCCAGCCGATCACGCCCGCCTCACGGGGGAACTTGATGAGGGCCAGCAGGGCGATCACCGCGAGAAGACCCGTGGCGTAGACCACGGGGGCTGTGAACTTGGCCCGGCCGCTGTGTTCCCGGAAGGCCGCCTTGCCCGGCGCATCCATCCCCGGCTCGATCGATCCGTCGGCGAAGGATTCCTGGGCGGCTTCGCCTGTTTCCATGATGGCGGGCATGGTGCCGGCGCAGAGGATCACGGCGAGCAGACCGGAAGCAAGGGCACTCCTACCCTTGAAGACGATTCCGATCAGGATGGGGAGGCAGGCAACCGCGAGGCCGATGATCGGCACGTGGTTGATCGCAAGGTGCAGATGGGCCGGGGTAAACAGGGATGCCATGCCAGAAGGGTGGTCGGGTGGCTCGGCTCAGACAAGGGAGATTGTGGCCGAGATGCAGACGAATATTCACAGGATCCGTAACAAATCAGCGACTGGCGGGAGCTGATAGGACTGCGAAGCAGCCCCGGCAGGGGCGAGTGGATTGGGAAAGCCCGAGTTCCAATGCGAAGCAATGGCCGGGCTAGCCAAGGGGATGAAAGGGATGGGAAAGGGGTTAAAAAAGTTAGAACGTTGAAGCGTTAGAGCATTTTAAATAATAGTGTAGCCGTTTTTGATGTGGTGAGATAGAGGTGGTGGATGAGAACACTCTCTTTGGATCTCCGAGAACGGATACTCGATAGCTATGACAAGGATGAGGCGACACGGGATCAGATTGCCAAGCGCTTCCGGGTCTCCCTGGGCATGGTGAAGAAGCTGATCCAACAGAGACGACATACTGGGGAGATAGGTTCTCTTCATCACCGTTGCGGACGCAAGCCGCTCATTGTTGAGAGCCACCGCATGCAGATGAGCAAGCTACTTGGAACCAAGCCGGATATGACACTCAAGGAACTCAGGGAGGCCCTTGGGCTGGAGTGCTCTCTTCCTGCCATCCACTACGTCCTCCACTCCATGGGACTGACATATAAAAAAAGACTCTCCGA
>JBEIJN010000075.1:0-4985 GCA_040380225.1 Verrucomicrobiia bacterium
CGCTCGGGCGAGACCGCTGCGGGTATCGCCCAGCGCTCGCGCCTTCAAAAATCAGCAAATGCTCTTCAGCGGCCTTCATGGGATTTAATCAGCGCTTCCCTAAGTGCACACCCCGCACCTAAACCTGCAGTGCTTTGACTGCCTTGAGCACGAGATCCGCGTGTTCGGCGGGCTTCACCTTAGGGAAGATGGCGGCGATTGTCCCCTTGGCGTCGATGACGAAGGTGGTCCGTTCGGTGCCCATGTATTTTTTCCCGTACATGGATTTCTCAACCCAGACTCCGTAGGCCTCGACGATCGATTTGTCGGTATCGGCCAGCAGAGGGAAGGGGAGGTCGAATTTGGTGATGAATTTCGTGTGGGATTTCTCCGGGTCAATGCTGACGCCGAAGATCGCGGCTCCTGTCGCCTTGAGTTCCTTCCAGGAATCACGAATACCGCATGCCTGGGTGGTGCATCCCGGCGTGTCATCCTTGGGATAGAAGTAGAGGACAACGGGTGATCCCTTGAGGTCGGAGAGTTTCAGCGAAGTGCCGGAGCCGTAGTCGCCGCCGACGGCGTTCGTTGTGAAGGAGGGGGCTTTGTCGCCGACTTGGAGTGTGTTGGCCATGATGTGCGTGGGAGTTAGGAGTTGGGAGTTGGGTGATTTTCCGTGATGGGGGGGAGGAGTCGGACGCGGCGGTCCTGTCGAGGGAGTCGGATCGTAAAGAGAAGGCCCTTTCCTGCGGCGCTCTTGAGGTCGATCTCTCCGCCATGATCCCTGACAATCCGCTGGACGACGTGGAGGCCGAGGCCGCTTCCGTCGCTCTTCGTGGTCACGTAGGGGTGGAAGATCCGGTCGGCAACCGAGGGGTTGATGCCGCCGCCCGTGTCGCCGATGCTGACCCAGACATGAGTGTCGTCGTAGCCTGTCACCACGCGGAGCATTCCGGAGCTCCCCATGGCCTGGAAGCTGTTGCGGATCACGTTGTAGAGGGCCTGCCTGATCTGGTCCCTGTCGAGGGTCACGGGAGGGAGGTTCTTGCCCGGAAAGATCTCCACGCTGATTCCCCGGTCCTCGATCTCGCGTTTCAGGAAGTCGACGCTCTCCATGATGAGCGCGTTGAAGTCGGACGGCTCCGATTCGAGCGGCGAGGGGCGCACGGCCTTGAGAAACTTGGAGATGATCTGATCGAGCCTGGCGACCTCTGCCCGGGCGATCACGATCGACTTGGCAAGGTCTCCGACCTCACCTTCGCCGGTAAGGCCTTTTTTCAGGCGGCGTTCGATGAGCTGGAGCTGGATGTCGAGGGAGTTGAGGGGGTTTCCGATCTCATGGGCCACTCCCGCCGCAAGCAGTGTCACGGCGGAGAAACGCTCGCTCTCGATCGTCTCCTGCGTTTCGCGGCGTTCCTCGGTGATGTCGCGGAGGATGACAGCCCTTCCGACAAGCTCTTTGCGGGAGCTCTCCTCCTCGTCGCTCATGAGGGGGGTGACGTAGAAGTTGAGGAATCTCCTCTCCGGATAGAAGACCTCAAGATCGCGGCTCATCACATCCCCGGTGCGGGCCACCGAGCGGAGATCGATCCCGGGAATGGCCACGGCGAGGCTGCGTCCGATGTGCTCGGCGCCATCCATGCCGAAGAAGGCGCAGGCAGCCCGGTTCATGTAGATGATCCGGTCCTGGGGATCGGTGACGATAACCCCCTCCAGGATCGCGTTGAAGATGGTCTCGAGGAATCCCTTTTCCTTGGAGAGGAGCTGGAGGTAGTGGCCGATGTCGGCCGGTTCGACAAAGCGGATCCGCTCGACAAGCTTGTCGATGAATCCCCTGTTCATTACTCGGCGGCGTTGGGTGTCCCGGGCTCGAGCAGGAGTTGTTCCAGCTCGGCCACCCTTCGCTCGAAGAGGTCGAGCGCGGCATTCACTGGCCGGGGTGAATTCATGTCGACCCCCGCATCGGCCAGCGTCTCGATGGGGAACTTGCTTCCCCCGCTGCGCAGGAATCCGAAGTAGCGCCCGGTCTCACCGGATTTCAGGACGCCGTCTGCAAGGGTGATCGCGGCCGAGATGCCGGTGGCATACTTGTAGACGTAGAAGGCGCTGTAGAAATGGGGGATGCGAAGGCATTCGAGTTCAAGCTCCGGGTCGATGACGACGTCCGTGCCGAAGTAGGCATCAAGGAGGCCGCGGTAGGTTTTGCGGAAGCTTTCCAGCGTGAGGGCCGCGCCCGATTCCTCGGCCTCATGGGTGAGCTTTTCAAACTCCGCGAACATGGTCTGCCGGAAGAGTGTCCCGCGCAGGTCGTCGATCTGACGGTTGATCAGGTAGGCGCGCATGGAGCGGTCCTTGGTTTCGGCAAGGAGATGCTCGGTCAGCAGGATCTCGTTGAAGGTGGAGGCCACCTCGGCGAGGAAGATCGGGTAATGGTAGTTCTGGAAGCTCTGGGTGCTCCGAGCATACCAGGTGTGCATGGAGTGGCCTGCCTCATGCGCCAGGGTGTAGATGTCCGAGAAGACATCGGACTTGTAGTTCATGAGGATGTAGGGGGGAGCCTCGTAGGTTCCGTAGGAGAAGGCACCGCTTCTCTTCCCCTTGTTCTCATAGCGGTCGCACCAGCGCTCGCCGCGGAGTCCCTTCCCGAGGATGTCGGTGTATTCCGTGCCGAGCGGCTTCAGGGCGCCGAGCACCATGTCGGTCGCCTGGTCGAAGCAGACGTCGCTCTGGACCGCCGAGACAAGCGGGGCATACGTGTCGTAGACATGGAGATCGGGGAGGTTGAAGACTTGCCGCCGCAAGGCGTAATAGCGATGAAGGACGGGAAGCCGCGACCTCACCGCCGCGATCAGGCTGTCGTAGACGGCAACGGGGACATTGTCGGGGAAGAGGGATGCTTCGCGGGCGGAGGGGTAGTTGCGTGCGCGTGCCAGGAAGACGTCACCCTTGATGGAACTCGCGAGCGAGCTGGCGAGGGTGTAGCGGTGGGCGTCGAACTCCGTGTAGAACTTCCCGAAGGCAGCCTTGCGGACTTCGCGGTCGGGCCGCTGGAGGAGGGAGGAGAAACTGCTCTGGGTCAGTTCGATCTCCCGCCCCCGGTCGTCGGTGACCATGCCGAAGGTCATGTCGACATTGGTCAACTGGGAGAATGTTTCGTGGTGTCCCCCTAGAACCGGCATCGAGAGGGAGAGGAGGCGTTCCTCTTTGTTCCCAAGCGTGTGCGGCCTGAGCCTCCTGAGTCGCCCGAGCGGAATGAGCCAGTCGCCCAGGACCGAATCCTTCAGGAAAGCCGCGAAGGTCTCGTCCGGTATCTCCTGGATCTCCGGAGCCACCCAGGAGCAGGCTTCGCTGATCTTGGCACAGAGCGAGGAGAGTCTGCCGTCGCGGTCGAGGGAGGCGTCGTTGGCGCTGTCTTCGGAGAGGCGCAATCCGGCGTACTGAGCGAGGCGCTCGGTCGAGCGGTCGAGTGATTTCTCGAATTCCAGCACCGCGGCCAGGTCGGCGGCGCTCCGGCCCAGGGTTCCCTTGAACTTTCCAATGCCATCATAGCGGGAGGCCAGATCCTTGAATTCGGCCTCCCAGGCGGCATCATCCGGGAAGATGGGTGTGAGATCCCAGGTATCCGCGACGGGAACCTCGGAACGGGTCTTCAGCGTGGAGGTGCCACCCTCCCCGGAGAGGTCGGCGATGAGTCGGGGAGCGGCGGCGGATCGCATGGTGCCTACTTCTGAGCCTTTCCCTGCGAGGCCACGGCGGCGGCTGCCGCGGCGATCGCCTCCTGGTCGCCCAGATAGTAGTGGCGGATCGGCTTCAGGTTGTCGTCGAGCTCGTAGACCAAGGGGATCCCGGTCGGGATGTTCAGGGCCAGCACCTCCTCCTCGGAGAGATTGTCGAGATACTTCACCATGGCGCGGAGGGTGTTTCCGTGCGCGGTGACGAGGACCTTTTCCCCGCGCTTCACGGCGGGTGCTATCTCCTCATGCCAGTAAGGCAGTACCCGGTCGACCGTGTCCTTGAGGCACTCTGTCAGGGGAAGTTCCGACGCGGGCACGTTCCTGTAGCGGGGATCGTGGCCGGGAAAACGTTCGTCGCTCTTCTCGAGGGCCGGAGGCGGCACATCGTAGCTGCGTCGCCAGATCAGCACCTGATCGTCGCCGAACTTGGCGGCGGTTTCCGCCTTGTTGAGGCCCTGAAGGGATCCGTAGTGGCGCTCATTCAGGCGCCAGGAGCGCTCGATGGGAATCCAGAGTTCGTCGAGTTCGTCGAGGATCATCCAGTTCGTGCGCAACGCACGCTTGAGGACCGAGACAAAGGCGCGGTCGAAAGAGTAACCCTCCTTCCTGAGGAGTTCGCCGGCGGCCTTGGCCTCACCGAGTCCCTTCTCGTTCAGGTCGACATCAGTCCAACCGGTGAAACGGTTTTCCCGGTTCCAGGTGCTTTCGCCGTGGCGGATCAGTACTAATTTATGCATATCACGGGAGCTTAAACAAAAAGCCCACTCCTTGGAAAGGGTCGGGGAACCCTCACCCCGAAGTTGAGCGGAGTGATTTGACCGTCGCTGACCGGGTCAAAGAGGCAATACACCCTCCCTAGGGAAGCGCTGATTAAATCGCATAGAGGCCGTTGTGGAAAGAATGGGCCGCGGGCAAGGCGGCTTGGCACGAGCATCCCCTCAGCGGGCTTTAAGTGCCAAGCCAACGCAGCCCCCGGCCTGTTATCACCGCAACCCGCAGGGCTGAAGCCATTTGTCGATTTTTGCCTCGCCGTCTCCCGACGGTCTCGTCCTCCGGACTGCTTCGCAGGCCACGACGCGGCTCCCGCCGCTCGTCGTTGTGGCGTTGCTTGCTCGGGCGAGACCGCTGCGGGTATCGCCCAGCGCTCGCGCCTTCAAAAATCAGCAAATGCTCTTCAGCGGCCATCATGGGATTTAATCAGCGCTTCCCTTGAGGGCGAAGTCGTTCCCTCCGAGGGGGCGGTCACCGCGGGAAGGGGAATCACCGGCGCGACCC
>JBEIJN010000076.1:0-4661 GCA_040380225.1 Verrucomicrobiia bacterium
CGGCCTTCCCGTTCTTCAGATCGCAGTAAATAACCGATGGGGATGGCATGCCCTATCGGTCGGCGTCAACTACCACCCCATAGGCGGCAAATCATCGGTAGGAGGATCATCATCCCTGACAAATTGCCTGAAGTATTGGATTGGTGGAGCCACGACCGTGTAAGGAAACAGGGGGTCAAGTAACGGCACGGCGGAGGCGGCACCCTCCTCAGCAATGCGTGCTCGAGCGCGGGCAATTTTATTCGCCCCATATTGATCGGCGGCACTCATGCTGTCCAGAAGTCCCCCCTGCCGTCAGTATCGTTCCATAGTGCTGTGAGGATGCGATTCTGCTCGGCCTCAATAGCACCCATTGTTGCCGCTGGAGCAAAAGTATAGCGGCCCACAAACCATGCCAGGAAGGGATCAAGACCAGGGGTGGTGACGTTTCGCGGAATCAGATTCCTTTGCTTGTAGCAGAGGTTGTAAAAGAGGTTGTGCTTGATGAACGGCGTCCACTTGGGGATGCCATCCTTCTCTTCAGTAAAAGACGCACCCCCCGTGGCCGGAGATAGCCAGTAGATGGTTGAGACAAGGAGCTTGTCCTCACCAATGTCACCAAAGGACCCAGCCAGACGCTCTTCAAATGTCGGCGGCGGAGGGTCTTCGGGAAGGCGGGGACCAAACAATAGACGGGCGCGTGATCCTACGGACGCCAAGCGGGTCGTGTCGTAACCCACGCTATAATCCACGAGTTGGCCCGTAACTAGGTTTCCAGGCATATCGACACTCAGCTTGGTTGTGGCCCGAGCCATGGCGAGCCAGATGTCGCATTTGACAATGCTTGGCCCACTCCCATAATTCAACACATCATCCATGTTGATGTTTAATGAGTCGAAATTGTTAATATCGACATCGATTTTCAATTCTTTACGAAGACCCATTGCGTAGAAAAACGGCGGGATGATTTCATAGGTGAAATCATCGTCTCCCTCACGGAGATAAGGAACACGGGGATCCCCCACATCACGATCCTCGATTTTGATCACAGGTTGTTCAAGAAGGCCGATTTCAGCCCCCTCAATAAGCCTTCCGGATGGAGTGTATCGAGGATTGATGGCCTGATCAGTTCCATTCTTGGCAGTTGCACGGACAGCCTCCTCGGCGCGCGGAACCCTGGGATCAATGCCATTGACAAACCCGGGTGCCACAGAGAAATGCCATGCCCCGTCCTTGAATAAAACCCCCGTCTCCCATGCATGACCGGTGAGGGCCGAAGGAGTCTTGATGGGAGGCTTCTTCAGTTTTTCTTTCTTCCGCTCAGGAATAAGGATGATCATGAGGCAAAGATGAGGCTGCGGGGTTTGCCAAACTGCTTGATCGAGAGATGAAGCAGATCGTGGTAGACAAGCTGGTGGAGGCCATGCGTTTTGTGCCAGATTGCAATCGGATGAAAGTGCGTGTTAGCAGGGGAAAAGATATTCCCCTGCAGGCCGATGATGAGATTATTCTCGGCGTTACCTTGGTTGGTGGCCATCATCGCACCGTTTGGCTTTAATTTGATGATTACCCCGATATAAGCGCGATTATAGGCATCGAAAGAGATCGGGTGTTGGAAAATCGCCCCCTCATCCGAGATTTTTTTACTACCGATCATCGGTTCTATCCCATTCACAAACCCCCGCTCGATCTTCCCCTTGAAGAGATTCTGATCAAGGTATCCCTCCACATAGAAAGCCCCTCGAAAGGACCGGCGCGGAGTGCGCGTCGAGTCAGGCCGGATAAGCGGCTCCGGCTTCTTTTTTTTGACAGCTAGGACGATCATGGTGAATAGATGAAATGATTCCACCCATTGGGGGCAAAGTCCCATGACTCAGTGACTTCGTGATCCTTCCCATGGATGGAAACAGTGTCGGCTGACTTGAGCCAATACCAGCATAGAGCGGCCCCTGAGCCACTCGGTCCCCCTGGGATTTGTAAGGGGCACGAGCCGGGAGGGTCTTCCACGTAACCCAATCCGCTTCCCAGCGCCATGTAGGATCCACTCACGACTTTGGTTCTTGTCAGCGTGCAAGTTGGGCTTAGGAACTCCTGCACTCCGTACATGGGATTGATCCCGACAATGGTATTTCCAGACTTATCTGTTCCGCTCCTGCTGCTTGTTCCGGTGGGATCGTATTCCGGCCAGATCCATTCGCCATCCTGAAGCCTCCCCTTGTAGGTATTTTTGAGAGTGCTCATTTTTTTATGCATCGAGATCGGCATCA
Organism: Verrucomicrobiia bacterium; assembly: GCA_040380225.1. Lineage (GTDB taxonomy): Bacteria > Verrucomicrobiota > Verrucomicrobiia > Chthoniobacterales > UBA6821 > UBA6821. The sequence continues at coordinate 2,247 of JBEIJN010000076.1, forward strand.
GGTTCAGCGAGACCGACATGCCCCATGTCTCCTGAGAGGCAGGGCCACGGGTGTCTGCCCCTCCGTAAATGAAGTCCGAACCGCTTTCATAGATGTCATAGCGCGCCGAAACCCCCTCACCTTCATCCTGTAATTCGCTCCGCACGAACGCCCAAAAGAATTGACCCACCTGAGGCAATGGCACTTCAGTTTCATTGAATTGGTTTTGAAACCCATCCCTGACAATAGTGCATGTCCATTTCCCAGGGGTATAGGAGAGGCTGTGGATGCGCCCTTCGGGGAGTGCTCCAATTTGTTTTGCTGGAATACTCATGTGTAGATTTCTTTGTTCCACCCCCCTGGCCCTGAGAGCAGGAATTTTACCGTGTAGGTGTAGGCATAGCCGCGTTGTTGCATGGAGCAGCCCGCATAGAGCCAGTTCCTACCATCCTGAGTAGGCAAGGTTCCAATCGGCGAACCGGTGGCGATCTTCCCAATCCCAAGCAAATTGAGGTTCAAGCCGCGATGAGTCACTGTTTTAGACGCACTGAAGGTCGCCCCCACCTCCAGATAGCTATCGACATTGGCGAAGGGATTGGCGTTGGTGATGGCATTGCCGTCCAGATCGGTGCCGTTAGTACCCCCATTTTCCAACGTCTCTTTCCACAGGACTTTTCCATCCTTCACCCTCCCAGGCTTGGCATAGAAACTGAGCATGGTGCCGATTTTTGGATGGGAAGTGATAGGCTCCTGCGTAAGAGAGCCTGCTAACTCATACGTTTCATCCTGGCCGCCACCGACACCGCCTCCGCCGCCGCCACCACTACCAGCGGTCTGAAACGTGTAATCCACACGATAAAATCCATCTTGATATGATGCCTGGATCCCAGTTAAGCCGACTCCAAAATCCGGCCAAGGGATATTGGATGTGATTGAAGGGAACGGGTGCGCGCGGTAGAGCCTTGTGATGACAATTTCCCGATAGAGCCGCTTTGTCGTATCGCGGCTGACATACTGCCTGAGATGCCCCCCTTGGGCCGTATTATTGAACGATTGCATATTAGTTTTCCCCAGCAAGCTTGGTGGCCAGATTGTAGGAATCGTTCATGCGCTTCTCCATCTTCTCTAGCAGCTCCGCCTGCCGCTTGTTGAGTTCCTCGAGTTTCTTATTCTTGTTCTGGTCCGTATTGACCATTCCGGCGAACCCAGCCGCACCACCGATCCTGGCCATGGAACTCACCGGCACATTTCCCTGCTGCTCAATGTCCTTGGTGAGGCGATTGCGCTGAACCTCGATGTCCGCAATCTTGTTCGCCGTGTCAGTATCGGTGATCCCAGCCTCACCGAGTTCGGCCACGCGAGCCTGCTTGGCCTTCTTGTCCTCAAGGGCATCGGCCTCCTTCTTGGCCGCCTCCCGCTGAGATCCCGGGCCATAGTTCTCAGTCGCGCGAAGCGATTGGATTTTCAGCGAGTCACGGGTATCGGCCAACACAGCGGCCTGCTGGGAATTTCTATCAGCAAGAGCGTTTTTGGCCGCCGTCACATCCCCCTCGACATCACGGGTGCGCCGATTCCCAACCCCAGCGGCGGCGGCGGCTTGGTTCGCGGCGTCCAGAGCCTTCTTGTTTGCCTCGCTCGGATCCGCTTTGACTGCGGCCTCGGCGGCATCGCGGGCTTGGGAGGCCTTGAGCGCCCTCTCTTGGGTGGAAAGCTCCTTCTCTGAAGCCTCCATCTTGATTTTGGACTCGGTTTTTCCTTGGAACTCCGACCCATCCATCTTGCTTTTGGCCTGAGCGACCCGCAGTTGTGAGATTTGTTGCTCAACATTGAGCCTCCTCATGGCGGCATCGTACTCGGCCTTGGCTCCGGCTTCTGCTACCTTGGCGGCCTGCAACTTGGTGGCCACGATCTGCTTCTGGATGTCGAGTTGAGCTTGGATCTCAGCCGTACCACGGCCATTGACCCCTGCCTCGGCGGCTTGGGTGCGGGCGGCCTCGAGTTCCTGACGCTTCTGCTCCTCCTGAGGGGTGCCACGGGCCGCCTTGTATTGCTCCGTTTTGGCATCCACGTTTTGGGCGGCAGCCAGAGCGCGCTGGTCGTTGGTGCGTTGTTGATCGCTCTCCGCCTTGATCTTGAATTCTTCGTTGGCTCCGGTATCAGAGAGACCGGCGAGATTGGATTCCAGATCGGCGCGCTCGCGCTGGGTCGTGATGGCTCGCCGTTGGGCAGCAACGGCTTCTTTAGCCGCCTGATCCTTGATGCGCGCCTCCTCCACCTCGGCGGTGGATTTATTGCGATCCTCCTTCTTGAGGGCGGCATCGCGCTCGATTTCCAGTTTTTGTATAGCCTCGCCCGAGAGATCAATCCCTCCGGATCGGGACGCTAAATTCTGCTTTCGAGTTTCAATGTCGGCCACCTTCTTCCTAGCCGACTCGA
>JBEIJN010000077.1:0-4649 GCA_040380225.1 Verrucomicrobiia bacterium
CGGCCTTCCCGTTCTTCAGATCGCAGTAAATAACCGATGGGGATGGCATGCCCTATCGGTCGGCGTCAACTACCACCCCATAGGCGGCAAATCATCGGTAGGAGGATCATCATCCCTGACAAATTGCCTGAAGTATTGGATCGGTGGAGCCACGACCGTGTAAGGAAACAGGGGGTCAAGTAACGGCACGGCGGCGGCGGCACCTTCCTCAGCAATCCGTGCTCGAGCGCGGGCAATTTTATTCGCCCCATATTGATCGGCGGCACTCATGCTGTCCAGAAGTCCCCCCTGCCGTCGGTATCGTTCCAGAGTGCGGTAAGAACACGATCCTGTTCAGCCGCGATAGCCCCCATTGTTGCCGCTGGAACAAAAGTATAGCGGCCCACGAACCATGCCAGGAAGGGATCAAGACCAGGGTTGGTTACATTCTGCGGCACCAGATTCTTTTGTTTGTAGCAGAGGTTGTAAAAGAGGTTGTGCTTGATGAACGGCGTCCACTTGGGGATGCCATCCTCCTCTTCAGTAAAAGACGCCCCCCCCGTGGCCGGAGATAGCCAGTAGATGGTTGAAACAAGGATCCTGTCCTCACCAATATCACCAAAGGACCCAGCCTTGCGCTCTTCAAATGTCGGCGGCGGCGTCTCCTCGGGAAGGAGTGGCCCAAACAATAGACGCGCGCGAGAACCTGCGGCGGCCAAGCGGGTCGTGTCGTAACCCACGCTGTAATCGACGAGTTGGCCGGTGACCAAGTTGCCCGGTAAGTCCACGCTGAGTTTGGAGGCGGCCCGAGCCATGGCGAGCCAGATGTCGCATTTGACAATGCTTGGCCCCCCTTCAGCATTCGACACATCATCAATATTAAGTCTGAATGAGTCGAAATTGTTCACATTGACATCGATTTTTAATTCTTTACGAAGACCCATTGCATAGAAAAACGCAGGGATTTGTTCATATTTCATACCCCCCTCACCCGACACATAAGGAGCACGGGGATCCCGCACATCACGATCCTCGATTTTGATCACAGGTTGTTCAAGAAGGCCGATTTCAGCACCCTCAATAAGCCCTCCGGATCGGCTGTATCGTGGATTGATGGCCTGCTCGGTTCCGTTCTTGGCAGTTGCACGGCCAGCCTCCTCGGCGCGCGGAACCCTGGGATCAATGCCATTGACGAACCCGGGTGCCACAGAGAAGTGCCATGCGCCGTCCTTGAATAAAACCCCCGTCTCCCATGCATGGCCGGTGAGGGCCGAAGGAGTCTTGATGGGAGGCTTCTTCAGTTTTTCTTTCTTCCGTTCAGGAATAAGGATGATCATGAGGCAAAGATGAGGCTGCGGGGTTTGCCAAACTGCTTGATGGAGAGATGGAGCAGATCGTGGTAGACAAGCTGGTGGAGGCCATGCGTTTTGTGCCAGATTGCAATCGGATGAAAGTGCGTGTTGGCAGGGGAAAAGATATTCCCCTGCAGGCCGATGATGAGATTGTTCTCGGCGTTACCTTGGTTGGTGGCCATCATCGCACCGTTTGGCTTTAATTTGATGATTAACCCGATATAAGCGCGATCGTAGGCATCGAAAGAGATCGGATATTGGAATACAGCCCCCTCATCCGAGATTTTTTTACTACCGATCATCGGTTCGATCCCATTCACAAACCCCCGCTCGATCTTCCCCTTGAAGAGATTCTGATCAAAGTATCCCTCCACATAGAAAGCCCCTCGAAAGGACCGGCGTGGAGTGCGTGTCGAGTCAGGCCGGATAAGCGGCTCCGGCTTCTTTTTTTTGACGGCTAGGACAATCATGCTGAATAGATGAATTGATTCCACCCATTGGGAGCAAAGTCCCATGACTCAGTGACTTCGTGATCATTCCCATGGATGGAAACGGTGTCGGCTGACTTAAGCCAATACCGGCTCAGAGCGACCCCTGAGCCATTTGTTCCCAAGGGGATTTGCAAGGGGCAGGAGTCGGGAGGGTCTTCCACGCTCCCCAATCCGCTCCCCAGCGCCATGTAGGATCCACTCATGACTTTGGTTCTTGTCAGCGTGCAAGTTGGGCTTAGGAACTCCTGCACTCCGTACATGGGATTGATTCCGGAAATCGTATTCCCAGCCCTATCCGTGCCGCTCCTGCTGCTTGTTCCGGTGGGATCGTATTCCGGCCAGATCCATTCGCCATCCTGAAGCCTCCCCTTGTAGGTATTTTTGAGAGTGCTCATTTTTTTATGCATCGAGATCGGCATCAGGTTCAGCGAGACCGACATACCCCATGTCTCCTGAGAAGCCGGTCCACGGACATCCCCCCCACCGGAAAGGAAGGCCGACCCGCTTTCATAGATGTCATAGCGCGCCGAAACCCCCTCACCTTCATCCTGTAATTCGCTCCGCACGAACGCCCAAGAAAATTGACCCACCTGCGGCAATGACACTGCAGCCTCATTGAATTGGTTTTGAAACCCATCCCTGACAATAGTGCATGTCCATTTCCCAGGGGTATAGGAGAGGCTGTGGATGCGCCCTTCGGGGAGGGCTCCAATTTGTTTCGCTGGAATGCTCATGTGTAGATTTCTTGGTTCCACCCCCCTGGCCCTGAGAGTAGGTATTTTACCGTGTAGGTGTAGGCATAGCCGCGTTGTTGCATGGAGCAGCCCGCATAGAGCCAGTTCCTACCATCCTGACCAGGAGGAGTAGGCAAGGTTCCAATGGGCGAGGAGGTGGCGATCTTACCAATACCAGGCAAATTGAGGTTCAAGCCTCGATAAGCAACTGTTTTGGATGCGCTGAAGGTCGCACCCACCTCCAGATAGCTATCGACATTGGCGAAGGGATTGGCGTTGGTGATGGCATTGCCGTCCAGATCGGTCCCGTTAGTACCCCCGTTTTCCAACGTCTCTTTCCACAGGACTTTTCCATCCTTTACCCTGCCTGGCTTCGCGTAGAGACTGAGCATGGAGCCGATTTTTGGATGGGAAGTGATGGGCTCCTGAGTAAGAGAGCCTGCTAGCTCATACATCTCATCCCGAATTGGAACAGATCCGCCCCCAGGAATGGTCTGAAACGTGTAATCCACACGATAAAATCCATCTTGGTATGATGCCATGATCCCAGATAAGCCGACGCCAAACTCAGGCCAAGGGATATTGGATGTGATTGAAGGGAACGGGTGCGCGCGGTAGAGCCTTGTGATGACAATTTCCCGATAGAGCCGCCTTGTGGAATCGCGGCTGACATACTGCCTGAGATGCCCCCCCGAAGAATCTTTGAAAGATTGCATATTAGTTTTCCCCAGCAAGCTTAGTGGCCAGATCGTAGGAATCGTTCATGCGCCTCTCCATCTTCTCTAGCAGCTCTGCCTGCCGCTTGTTGAGTTCCTCGAGTAGCTTGTTCTTGTTCTGGTCCGTGTTGACCATCCCGGCGAACCCAGCCGCACCACCGATTCGAGCCATGGAACTCACCGGCACATTTCCCTGCTGCTCAATGTCCTTGGTGAGGCGATTGCGCTGAACCTCAATGTCCGCAATCTTGTTCGCCGTTGCGGTGTCGGTGATCCCCGCCTCACCGAGTTCGGCCACGCGAGCCTGCTTGGCCTTCTTGTCCTCAAGGGCATCTGCCTCCTTCTTGGCCGCCTCCCGCTGAGATCCCGGGCCATAGTTCTCAGTCGCGCGAAGCGATTGGATCTTCAGCGAGTCACGGGTATCGGCCAACAGGGCGGCCTGCTGGGAATTTCTATCAGCAAGAGCGTTTTTGGCCGCCGTCACATCCCCCTCGACATCACGGGTGCGCCGATTCCCCACCCCAGCGGCGGCGGCGGCTTGGTTCGCGGCATCCAGAGCCTTCTTGTTTGCCTCGCTCGGATCCGCTTTGACTGCGGCCTCGGCGGCATCGCGGGCTTGGGAGGCCTTGAGCGCCCTCTCTTGGGTGGCAAGCTCCTTCTCTGAAGCCTCCATCTTGATTTTCGATTCGGTTTTTCCTTGGAACTCCGACCCATCCATTTTGCTCTTGGCCTGAGCGACCCGCAGTTGTGAGATTTGTTGCTCGACATTGAGCCTTCTCATGGCGGCATCGTACTCGGACTTGGCGGACGCCTCCGCAACCTTGGCGGCTTGGAGCTTGGTGGCCGTGATCTGCTTCTGGATGTCGAGTTGGGCTTGGATCTCAGCCGTACCACGGCCATTGACGCCTGCCTCGGCGGCTTGGGTGCGGGCGGCCTCGAGTTCCTGACGCTTCTGCTCCTCCTGAGGGGTGCCACGGGCAGTCGAGTATTCATTCTCTTTCGCCGCCAGATTTTGCGCGGCAGCCAGGGCGCGCTGGTCGTTGGTGCGCTGTTGATCGCTCTCCGCCTTGATCTTGAATTCCTGATTGGCTCCGGTATCAGAGAGACCGGCGAGATTGGATTCCAGATTGGCGCGCTCGCGCTGGGTCGTGATGGCTCGCCGTTGGGCGGCGACGGCCTCATCGGCGGCTTGTTTTTTGATGCGCGCCTCCTCCTTCTCGGCGGTGGATTTATTGGGATCCTCCTTCTTGAGGGCGGCATCGCGCTCGATTTCCAGTTTTTGTATAGCCTCGCCCGAGAGATCAATCCCTCCGGATCGGGACGCTAAATTCTGCTTTCGAGTTTCAATGTCGGCCACCTTCTTCCTAGCCGACTCGA
>JBEIJN010000078.1:0-4305 GCA_040380225.1 Verrucomicrobiia bacterium
CGACCCTCGACCCTCGACCCTCGACCCTCGACCCTCGACCCTCGACCCTCGACCCTCGACCCTCGACCCTCGACCCTCGACCCTCGACCCTCGACCCTCGACCCTCGACCCTCGACTCTCGACTTGGCCTTGGCCCCTACAGCACTCCGTTATTTTTCCTGCATGTCGCCATCTATCCGCTTCCGCAATTGAGCCAGCACTTGGCGACCCCTTTCAGGATTGCCACGCATCTTTCGAGCAGCAAATCGGGCCTCGGCCTGCCTTTCGGCCAACACATGGGTCACAAAATTATCGAAGAGCCGTTGGATGCTTGTTCCGGAGGCTTTTGCTGCACCAAGCAGGGCTTGGTGACGGGATTCATCGCAACGATACGGGATGGTTTTCATGGATTTTTCTCAAGATGTTCGGCAGGAGTCACCACCACCGGCATGGAAAACCTCATCTCGCCACGCTCGAAGTCCCGGGTGTTGTGCGTGACCAAATGCTCCACTCCCCCTACAATAGCCAATTCCAGGACATGATCATCACTCTCATCCGGCAAATTCGGCATCCATCGAAAATAAACCGACTGCCAACGGGCGGTCGCACAGAAATCATCCAGTAACATTTCTCTTTCTTCCCGGCTTATAGGAACATCACACCAGAGATTCTCGCGGGAAATCAGTTCTTCATACTCCGCGTAAAGGGCCGCCCCCATGAAGGCTTGATCCTTGAGAGAAAGACAACGATCCAGAACGATCGCGCTGGCTCCACCCCCCTTACGCAAGGCAGCAACAAAGACATTGGTGTCCTGAACAATATCCACTCCATCAAAATGACATCACCCATGATGTCATTCAAGTAAGGAATTGTCCCAAGGGAAGGTCGGAGGGTGCTGAGGCAAAGGCAAGTGGCGTCAATCAGCAATCAGCAATCGGAGGTCAGGGAAGTCCACAGACGAAGGTCGAAGGTCGAAGGTCGAAGGTCGAAGGTCGAAGGTCGGAGGTCGGAGGTCGAAGGTCGAAGGTCGAAGGTCGGAGGTCGAAGGTCGAAGGTCGGAGGTCGAAGGTCGAAGGTCGAAGGTCGAAGGTCGAAGGTCAGCAATCAGCAATCAGCAATCAGCAATCAGCAATCAGCAATCAGCAACCAGCAACCAACAACCAACAACCAACAACCAACAACCAACAACCAACAACCAACAATCAACAACCAGCAATTCCTTAGGGTGAGATGAGTTGCACGCCGGGAAAATAAGTACGATACCTCTCCACATCCCGTGTCAGTATCCGATAAATTGAGGCCTGTGCTTGGGCACCAATGAAGAAGTCGGCCAAGGGAGCCGTCTTTGTTCCACCACGCTCCCGATAAGCCCGAAAGGCTTGTGATGCTAGAAAGAGAGCCTCCTTGGGCATGTCCCTGTAGATGAGGCCAAGCATTTCGACCGCCGAGTCAACCTCCTCGATGGAGGCTGCCGTGTAACATAGTTCCGTGTAGATGATGGGATTGATGACCAGGCGTTTCGGGAACCGGCTCATCTGCTCCTCGGACCAGTCAGCCCATTCCGGATCCGAATTCAAGACATCCAGCAGGACATTCGTATCGACAACAACAAATTCATTCATCGCCTCTTAATTCCCGCATGATTGCACCTGTGGACTTCCCTCCGGAATGCTTCTTCCAAGTACCGCGAACCGCCGCAAGTCGCTTCCGCATCTCACTCACCAACTCAGGGGAGGCCATCTGGGCATCCTCAAGAGCAATGGTTAGAATCTCCCTCGCCGCCGCCTCCATCGATCGGCCATGACTTGCGGCAAAAATCCTGAGTCGTTGCTTCACCGGTGCCGCGAGATTTCGGATCGTGAGTGTCGTGCTCATGCTTAGATTATCATCATTGCTAGCACTGCTGTCAATGGGGTCAGGGAAGTCGACAGACGGAGGTCGGAGGTCGGAGGTCGGAGGTCGAAGGTCAGCAGTCAGCGATCAGCAACCAACAACCAGCAACCAGCAACCAACAATTAACAATCAGCAATCAGCAATCGGAGGTCAGGGAAGTCGACAGACGAAGGTCGAAGGTCGAAGGTCAAGTCGCCGGGAAGTGACGCGGCAGACTGCGAGCACAGCGAACAGCCCTGAAAGGGCAGCGAGGGAGAAATGCAAAATGAAAAATGATAAATGAAAAAGGGCCGAACGGGGCGGCAACCAGCGATCAGCAATCAGCGAAGCTCGACAATCTGTTGACCCGATTCAAAAGCCGACTCAATAGATGGCCAGTTTTTTTCAAGCATCGTAAGAAGTGCCTTCGTTCTACAATTTCCCATTCGAAGCCATAGAACTTTCAGCGGGTCACCAGGTCGGCCGTGGGGAAAAAGCTGAAACTTGAAACTTGAAACCTGAAACGGCCTTGTCTCCCATCAGGACGTCCGATCCAACGTGGCGAGCCAGTTGGGGGCGGCAATCAGCAAAGCTCGACAATATTTTGACCGGATAAGAAACCTCACGCGGCGGCGGAGAGAATCGTGTGATCAGCCTGACGCGCTGCATAGTGCAGCGCGGCAATGATGTCCTCAGGTTCCAAGAACGGGTAATCCCTGATGATTTCATCGTGGGAAGCTCCTGCGGCCAGTAGTTCCAGAATATCGGTCACCCTCAGACGGAAGCCACGGATGCATGGGCGCCCACCGCACTTGCCTGGTTCAATCGTGATCCTGTTCAGAAGATCCATCAGTTATTAACTTACCCTACTTACTATGAGTTGAAAAGGCAGAAGGTCGAAGGTCGAAGGTTAGCAATCAAAAATCATCAACCAACAACCAACAACCAACAACCAGCAACCATCAACCATCAACCATCAACCTTCTCCCAGCGTTAGTGCCAGACGATCAGGCTGGAGACGATGACGTCGAGGATCTGTGCGAGGAATCCTTTTGGGTGGCTATTTTTGGAACTCATGGGGGGGTAATTCCGCTGGGTTGGGGGTAGATTAGCTTCCTAGTTTACTAAGTTTCCTAGCATCCAATCAGCCTGCGCATGGCAGAACGGTTGGTGTACAGGAGCCAGGCGAGGAGCATGAGGGCGGCGATGACGACGCTCGGTTCGGGAACCGGGACGATCTGGGTGAAGGCCCCTTCGGGGCCGCCATAGAAGGTTCCCTGACCCAGGAAGCTGCTGCTCGCATCGCTTCCACCGAAGAAGAGGATGTTTCCGAGGTTTGCGCCAAAGGCGCCACCGGTCGCCGCGTAGAGCTTGGTAAACTGACCTTCACCACCGGTCGCGGAGGAGCCGCCCCAGAGGTTGGTTCCGTTGTAGTTGTAGATGGAGAGGGTGAAGTTGTTCAGCCCGCTGATGTTGCTGAAGTAGAGTGCAGAGGTCCCTGAGAGGTCCGCGTAGTTAATGGAGCTGTTGGCCGTCAGCGTCAGGGAGGCAAATGTCTGGCTGGAGGCGCGGCTTTCACCCGTGCCTGCGGCTCCCATGGACAACTGGCCTCCATTGAGGGTCAGGTTGGCGGCGGTGTTGATGCTGTTGGCCACCGTGGACCCGAGGAGGAGGGTGGATCCGGAATTTACCGTCACAGCGGTTGTCGCGGTCAGGCTGCCAGTGGTGCCTAGGCTGAGGGCGCCGCCGTTCAGGGTTGTGGCTCCAGAGTAGGTGTTGGCGCCGGTGAGCGTGACTGCTCCGGCTCCGCTCTTGGTGAGGGCGCCCGCGCCTCGGATCGATCCGGCGAAGGTGTTGTTGCCGGCCGCGACATTGAGAGTCAGGGTGTTGGCGGTGTTGGTCACATTACCCAATCCGGTGAGTCCGGCGAGGGTCTGGTTGTTGCCACCGAGGTTGAAGGTTGCGCCGCTTGACACAGCGACCGATCCGGCGGTGTCGAGACGGTTGGCCCCTCCCGAGAGGGCGAGCGTGCCGGCGTTGATGGTGGTTCCGCCGGTGTAGGTATTGTTGGTCGAGAGGGTGAGGGTTCCCGATCCGCTCTTCACGAGGCCGCCCCCTCCCCCGATGACGCCGGAGTAGGTAACAGCTCCATTGGTGGAGTCGATGGTGCTGGTGGTGGCGGCGGTAAGGGTCGTGGTGTTGCTGACCGTGACCGATCCACCGTTGGACATGTAACTGAGGGTACCTCCCCCGAGGGTGATGCTACCCAAGCCAAGGGAGGCCGCGTTGGTGAATCCCAAGCCGCCGTTATTAATGGTCAATCCACCAGAGTACTGAATGTGGTTTGGGCTATTTATGCTGTAGGTGGAGAAATTGAAGAATCCCTCACCGGTCTTGACCAGTGCCAGTTTGGTGGTGGCATTTGTTCCGGTACCCATGTCACGGAAGACCGAG
>JBEIJN010000079.1:0-3846 GCA_040380225.1 Verrucomicrobiia bacterium
GCAGTGTATTCGGTGATCTTCGAGTTCGGAGTCAGGCGCAATACCAATTCTCCCGCCCCCGTGGGATCCAACATCGCTGGATATGAATTCCTGCCTCCGGCCCTCGAGCAGGAAGTCGTGCTGACGGATGTGACTTCCCGCCATGTCTTGGGGCTTCAATTCGTAAAAACTCCCTCCGGCATGAATGGCCAGCGCTTTCTTTATTCCAAGGCTCTGGCCTTTATCCCTGGGACTTATCCGGTGGATACCGAGGATTTCATCCTGAGGGTCAGGATCGGGCAGTTCGACATCGAGGAGGATACCGACACCCAGGGGTATGTCGGGTATCTCATTCAGGAACCTTCTTGATATGGATTCTTTAGATATTAAGCATCCGTACATTTCACCGGATGCCTCCATTCAGTTCTCTGTAACGCCTTACAGGCATTTTGTGATCAAGAATCTTCTGCGAGAGGATATTTACTCATCAATGTGCGCTAGGTTCCCGGAGTATATAGGGCGAAGGCGGGGTCCTCACGGGGCAGTAGGGGAAACTGGCAGGTTCTATAAGGCATCAATCTACTCCATGAAAAATCAGGACTGCGTGGATGGGTATGATTTCTTTGTGTGGGAGGGGTGGAAGGATTTTATGGCTCGGGTCTTTTCCTTGGTTCTGAACAACCACACGGCCTATTCGCTTCATCACCACTCGGGCTCTCCGCAATCTCCCTCGGATAGTGGCTGGTCTCACCTAGATTTAAATGTTTGCTCCGTGATGCCAAGCCAGAAGCCTGTGGAGATCGTGCAGAATTGCCAATACTCTGATGATACTCGCGGAGGACAACCTCACACGGAAAAGGTTCTGCGTAGCGTGGCCTTGCTCTATTACTTCAATAACCCCGATGGTTTGACTGAGCAAGATGGGGGTGGCACGGGGATCTATTCTGACTTCAGCACCTCTTCCCTCGTAAAAACCATTCTCCCCCACAACAATAGCCTTTTTGCGTTTGAGGTGGGCACGGATTCTTATCACGGGTTCATCGGGGCTAACTATAACCGCTCGGCGATAGTGCAATGGTTCCACAGCAGTCCCTCCTATATCGTCAGGCGTAATCTACCGAAATTCAAAGCTCGGTGGCGGCAGCATGGGTATCTTTTCGAGCGATGGAAAAAAAATGATCCTTGGCAAATTGAGATGGATCCAGAATACAACAAGTATTTTAGTGCTCCAATATCGGAGATTTTGAAATGAAGCTCCTTGTGCTGGGCGGGACGCAAATGTTGGGCAGGGATTTCGTGGAGAGATACAAGTCCAAATACTCGATCGTGATTGCCAATCGTGGGGTTACGCTCCCTGATCTCTTCCCCGATTTGGACCATGTGAGGATAGATAGGAATTCCACCGAGATGGCTTTTCCATATCCCTTGGTGGATGCAGTTGTGGATTTTTCATGCTACTCGGTGAAACATCTCGAAAACACGACACCATTCCTGCCTCCGCACAGAAGGTATGTGTACGTTTCAACCAGGTCTGTCTTTGATTCCGTGGCCTTGAACAAGGGTGACGTGTCCGATGGTTATTACTGGTATTGCGTGAATAAGGTTCTTTGCGAAGATTGGATTCGCAGACACTCGGAAAATGGCAAATGGAGCGTTGTGAGGCCATGCGCCGTTGTTGGAGAGCATGATTACACGGGGCGGTTTATTGACCGGGATGGAAGGTATTTCTGGAAATGCAACGGGCAACCGGCCGGAGTTGGCACCATCCCTGTGCAAGATGTCTCCATCGCGCTGGAACATGAGATTATGGAAACGGGCTATCGGGAAGTGAATTTGTGCCTGTAGCCCGTTGACGGCTGAGGGTAGGGTATGCCCGTTCCTGTAATTTCCTCCACGCAGAGCGTCCTGTCTGTTGCTCAATGGCAGGATTTTTCATTTACTGCCGCCGTCACCGGCAATCCCACGGAGTGGCGGATCTCCACGCCGCCAGCAGGGATGACGTTTTCCACCTCCACGGGGCAACTCAATGGTCCGGCCACAACGGTTGGTGTCTTCAGTTTTACGCTTGAGGCCAAGAATAACGACGGCTGGAGCGCACCGCGGGAATTCACGTTGGCGTGTTTTTACTTCGAGGGGGATAACACAAAATTCCACTTAGGTATCGACATCGACATCGACACGCGCATTGTCAGCGGATTGCCGACTGATTTCTCCGCTAAATACGGCGATGATCTCGTACTGAGAGTTTCCTTAAAGGATGGCAGTTCCACGCTGAATCTTGATCTCAATTCAATGAAGTTTGGCCTTAAAGAGCGCGATGGAGATCCCGTTATTCTCAATTCCACGGCATGGCGAAAGATAGCCACGGGGATTGGAGGGGAATCCTATTATCTGATCTATGTCCCTGTGGCAGGGTTGGTACTCTCTGGTATCCTTGCTGAATACGATCAGGATGGGGGTACTTCTTTTGTGGGTCTTGCAGAGATTGAATGGGTGGCACGAAATGCCAATAACACGGTCGGGCCTGACTATGTAAGGATGTCATCAAGGACATTCCCTTTTCGCATAGCTCGGGATCTCATCTAGTCTCATGAACTGGCCACAGGCAGAGCTGGCTCTCCGTCAGAACAATGGGCTAAGGGCTCGGCGTTTAGCTTGGGATGGAAAAGACAAGTCGGGCGGCGGGAGTAATGTCTGGGTAAGATATAACCAAGGATTGTTCTGGATGACGACAGGGGGAACGATGACTAGAATCGTTCGGTCAACGGACTTCAATCAGGCTGAATTCCTGGCTGGAGATTGGGTGCTGAGTAATGCCATCCAAGTAACGGATTCCGAATGGGTATTGCCGCATCCTTGCTTTGGCCCAGTGCCCCTTGTGGGGTGGAACGCTAGCAACTGCTTCCAGGGATACTACATCAACGGCGTAGCAACCACGCTCCCCCAAAGTGGAACCGGCTGGTGGAGCAATAAATACTACATCGCTGGAACGGAAACCACGCTCCCGCAAAGTGGAACCGGTATCTGGGATGGCAAATGCTACGTCGGCGGGCAGCAGTGCTAGCGACATACATACAAAAGCAATAATAGATGAGTTCGTGACACCTGATCGTTGTTATATACAACGATTGGAACCTAACTCATGCTATAACTGGCATACAGATTATGCTAGAGATACATCATTGACGATGTGTTTAAATGTCTATGACAAGAGTTTCACTGTCTTCGGTCAGCCAGCACAAGGGTATCACATACGTGATATGCATCCCTTGTATTATAAAAAAAATACAATGTATTTGATTGATGGAACTATGCCACATTGTGGTTTAAATTTCAGCAATGATACTAGATACTTAGTGTCAATGAGTTTATCAAATCCAATGACTTTTATAAAAGCGTTAGGATTTTTAAAAGTAAAATTCAGTAACGTTTTTACAACACACATACCCGGTCCGGAACACGAACCGAGGTAATCAATTTAGGATGCGTCCAGCAACTTATATAATTCAACTTTTAATTGAAAAATAAGCATCCTGTTATATTATACCCCTTTCGCCAAGTTGGTCTAAGGCACTGGATTTTGATTCCAGCATTCTGAGGTTCGAATCCTTGACGGGGTGCCAAATTTTTAAAAGGGATTTTTAATGTCAAACTCAACAGGCTGCCGGGCCGCTTATCATAGTATTTGCGTTAATCCCACAGGCACACTTGAGCCTTGTTGTCAATATATTCCCGACTATTCAAAGCCTACTCATCGATACAATGAGTTTGAACAGTATATAAATGATATTCCCGCACAAATGCATCTTGATGCCAGTGCCGGAATTGAGCATGCAGGCTGTCAAAAATGTTATAGAGAAGAAAAAC
>JBEIJN010000080.1:0-3503 GCA_040380225.1 Verrucomicrobiia bacterium
CCAATACTTCAGGCAATTTGTCAGGGATGATGATCCTCCTACCGATGATTTGCCGCCTATGGGGTGGTAGTTGACGCCGACCGATAGGGCATGCCATCCCCATCGGTTATTTACTGCGATCTGAAGAACGGGAAGGCCGCGGCCACCGTCGCAGGAACCCAAATCACCTGGCCGTCCTTTGTTGCGGGGGGCAACGTGAGCTATGCGCTACGGTTCTTGGAAAGTGATGCCGCCCTCGGGTTCCTGGAAAAGGATCAGGACATCGCCTCGATCCGTGTTGCCTTGGGCTATAAGCAGCAATATCCCTCATCGGGACGATTCAAGATCCGAGTTGGAAGCAACCAGCTTACTCCCTTCCTTGATTACTCCTGCGGGCCACGAGAAATTAAAGCGGCTCTGGATACCCTTTCCCTTAGCGACCCGTTCATTGTGGAGTCGGTGGGGAAGTCCTTTCTGATCCGCAAGCAATCCGGCGGGGCTGTCACTCTTTCAGCCGCATCCAACACGCTTTATCCCTTCTGCTTCGTGGCCTTCGACGGCTCACTGATAGACGGAGCATGGGTTTACCGGATGGTTTTTCGGATTGCGCCGCTAGCCTTTACCGATCTCCCTTACCAATCCCTCCCTGATTCCCCCTCCGCATCAGTCATTCAGAACGGCGGAGTTGATGCCTCGGGAACCGTTGCTTGGAACACGATCCAAAGACTCCATATCCCTCCGACATTTCGAGGAACCTTTCAGCTTCAACGAGGCCTCTCGCGCACGGCCCTTCTGGACATCACCGATGGGGCCGCTCAGGTGCAGGCAGCTCTTAACGACATTCTCAAGGTTGAAGTGGATCCATTTGGGAAAAAAGCTGAAGTGGCGGTCACCAATCCCACCTCCTTCGTCCTCCATATCGAGTTCAAGGGGGCTCTTGCTGGGGTCGATGTTCCCGTCTTGGGGATCAATATCTACTCCGCACCTCCCGGGGATTGGGGGTTTAACCTCAATCTCGACACTCCGGAGCTAAGATCCGCGCTAGCCGACACCCAGAGCCTTCAGCTTCAATTCGAGGCCGAGGCCGATTTCTACACCTCCAGACCGACTCAGGGCCAGCCGCTCCCTCCTACAATACGCAGGAAGCTCTGGAGCGACACTGTCACCGTGTCTCGGCCGCTGATCTTCAGTGAGTTCTCCACAACGGGGATGATTGACTGGCTACGGCCTCCATCCGGCAGGGATTACATCCCCTTTACGCCCGATCAAGTCATCACGGGCCAGCAGAATTACACCGCAGTGATCGGAGATGGCGCGGCCACGACTTTTGCTATCCCTCATCACTTGAACTCGGATGACATCGCGGCGGTTTCCGTGAGAGAGAATCGTGCAGGGGGCAAATTGCTTTCCCCCTCTTCCTATTAGGTGACAATCCTGGATGCGGGGTCGGTGGAATTGGAATTCCCAACTCCTCCGCTGCCTAATTCACTTTCCGTCACGATTCTTGCGGCGGGGCCGAAAAGTGCTTTTGAGACTCATACGCACACGATCCAGCAGATTGTGACCCTTGACGACACGCTCACGCGGATCAGCGAGCGCCTGGCCTACATCGAGTCACTCATCCCGAAGTCCTCCACCATCGTGAGTGTGTCCACCACCATGCCGGATCAGAAAAACATCCTGCCGCCCTTTGGCGAGGTCCTCCCCGACCTTTCCCTGGAAAACACAACGGTCTCCATCGCCAGCCAGATCATTTCGGCGGCTCCTCCCGCAGGCTCCACCACCACCCCGGCTCCCGTGGTCATCCCTGGAACCGATCTGCAAGAGCAGAACCAGAAGGCCGCCGCCGAGTTGGAGAAAATCAAGGCTCAGATCGAGGCTGCCAAGCAAGCCGCGCTGGATGCCGCCGCCGCCGCCAAGGAGCAGGCACTCAAGACCGCCACCGTGGCCGCAAAACAAGACTCCACTGTGCTTACCACGCTCTCCATTCCCTTCATCGGAACCACCGCCGCGCCCCAAATATGGCCCGTCACCCGCGCGGGCTCCAAGCCTCCTAGGCTCCCGCGCGCCATGCAGGGAACTCCGGTCAATACGGCATCCCTTCCTACCGCGCCCGGCGTTTACAGGGCAACCGCGCCAATCACGCTGCCTCCTGCCCCAGGTCGGAAAACCGCGCTGGTTCCCGTCAATGGGGTCTTCGCTTCCGACGGGGCGATCTACTATCGGGCCGCGCAATGGAAGTCTGGCGGCTGGTATGCCACCGATATGGATCGGGAACTCTACAGGACGCTGATTTCGGAAAGCTCATTCCCCAGCGGCTCCATCCTCTCGGCTTCGCTTGAAACCAACACATCACTGATCACTTCTGGATTTGAAAGTCTGGGGGTCTCTCTGGGCTGTGAATACACCCTTCAAGTCCTGGCCATTCCGCTCACCGCTCAGGATCCGGGTGTGGGGGCGGCGGCTTCTCCGGCCGTCATCCTTGAGACGCCTCTCACCTTCTCGATGGCTACCGAAAAGCGTCAGTTCACGATCACCATGAAGCGCGATGGATCCAAATCCTCCAGTATGGTCTATGGGGCCTCGGTCGAGGGCGCTCCGGCTCCTCAGGGGGATTTCACCCTAGCGGTCAGGTTGACCGCATTCGACATCGACGACTCATCGGAGAATCCCACCGGTAAGGTCTCGCTCTGGATGCCAGCTTCCCAAATCACCATCACCCGCTGACCGCCATGCTCATCTCCACGCTCGACAAACTCGATCAGCTTCCTCAACCGGCTCTTGGCCTGCTGGGCGCGGTCCATACGGCCACAGTGACCAACCTGAGCGGCGTGTTGGTCAACGATGCCTTCCCACTTCCTTCCTCCACCAAGGGACAGGTTTTTCTCAATAATCTGACCACCCCGATCTCCATCCCTGCGGGCGGAAACTATCCCGCTCGCGCTCTGAATCAAGGGGATCATGTGGCCTCGAACGGCACGCTCTATTACAAGGTCGTGAATAAGCGCTCGATCACGCGCCAGATCACTTCGGTGGCCGATGGGGTCTTCACCACGGCCATGGAGTCACCTCTTCTTCAGGATGGCCTCCTGGTCACTCCCGAGGGATTTTCATCCCCTCAGGGGTTCGCGAACGGCACCGACTATGCCATCTCCTATACGGGTGGGAATACATTCCGTCTTCGCGGTCAAGGGAATGCCACTCTGCCTGCATCGGCTTCGATCCCAGGATGGATCCATTCCAAGAAAACCAACTCATTCTACCCTGCGGCTTTTGAGAGGACTGCTTATTCGGTCTCCTTCACCCCCCAGAGTCTTGCCATCGGATCCTCATTTACTCTGACGAAAGCCTTCACGTTCCGAGCCATCGGAGCATCCACCGCAGCAGTGTATTCGGTGATCTTCGAGTTCGGAGTCAGGCGCAATACCAATTCTCCCGCCCCCGTGGGATCCAACATCGCTGGATATGAATTCCTGCCTCCGGCCCTCGAGCAGGAAGTCGTGCTGACGGATGTGACTTCCCGC
>JBEIJN010000081.1:0-3502 GCA_040380225.1 Verrucomicrobiia bacterium
CCAATACTTCAGGCAATTTGTCAGGGATGATGATCCTCCTACCGATGATTTGCCGCCTATGGGGTGGTAGTTGACGCCGACCGATAGGGCATGCCATCCCCATCGGTTATTTACTGCGATCTGAAGAACGGGAAGGCCGCGTCCACCGTCGCAGGAACCCAACTCACATGGCCGTCCTTTGTTGCGGGGGGCAACGTGAGCTATGCGATGCGGTTCTTGGAAAGTGATGCCGCTCTCGGATTTCTGGAAAAGGATCAGGATGTCGCCTCGATCCGTGTCGCCCTAGGCTATAAGCAGCAATATCCCTCATCGGGACGATTCAAGATCCGGGTCGGAAGCAACCAACTCACTCCCTTCCTCGATTACTCCTGTGGGCCACGAGAAATCAAAGCGGCTCTGGATACCCTTTCCCCTAGCGACCCGTTCATTGTGGAGTCTGTTGGCAAGTCCTTTCTGATCCGCAAGCAATCCGGTGGGGCCGTCACTCTTTCAGCCGCATCCAACACCCTGTATCCCTTCAGCTTTGTGGCCTTTGACGGATCACTGATCAACGGGTCATGGGTTTACCGGATGGTTTTCCGGATTGCTCCACTCGCTTTCACTGATCTTCCCTATCAATCGCTCCCTGACTCCCCCTCCGCATCAGTCATTCAGAACGGAGGAAGCTCTGGGGGAGGCTTTGTTGTTTGGAACACAATCCAAAGACTCCATATCCCTCCCACATTCCGCGGAACCTTCCAACTTCAAAGAGGCCTCTCGCGCACGGAACTTCTGGACATCACCGATGGGGCCGCGCAGGTGCAGTCGGCTCTTAACGAGATTCTCAAGGCTGAAGTGGATCCATTTGGAAAAAGGGCTGAAGTGGCAGTCACCAACCCCACCTCCTTCGTCCTCCATATCGAGTTCAAGGGGGCTCTTGCTGGGGTCGATGTTCCCGTCTTGGGGATCAATGTCTACTCAGCGCCTCCCGGGGATTGGGGGTTTAACCTTAACCTCGATACCCCGGAGCTAAGATCCGCGCTGTCCGATACACAGAGCCTTCAGCTCCAATTCGAGGCCGAGGCCGACTTCTACACCTCCAGACCGACGGAGGACCAGCCGCTCCCTCCTACAATACGCAGGAAGCTCTGGAGCGACACGGTGACAGTATCTCGGCCGCTGATCTTCAGTGAGTTCTCCACAACGGGGATGATTGACTGGCTACGGCCTCCATCCGGTAGGGATTACATTCCATTCACGCCCGATCAGGTCATCACGGGCCAGCAGAATTACACCGCAGTGATCGGAGATGGTGCGGCCACGACTTTTGCCATCCCTCATCACTTGAACTCGGATGATCTGGCGGCGGTTTCCGTGAGAGAGAATCGTGCGGGGGGGAAATTGCTTTCCCCCTCTTCCTATGAGGTGACAATCCTGGATGCGGGGTCAGTGGAATTGGAATTCACAACTCCACCACTGCCCAATTCACTTTCTGTCACGATCCTTGCGGCGGGGCCTAAGAGCGCCTTTGAGACTCATACGCACACGATCCAGCAGATTGTGACCCTTGATGACACGCTCACGCGGATCACCGAGCGCCTGGCCTACATCGAGTCACTCATCCCGAAGTCCCCCACCATCGTGAGTGTCTCCACCGGCCAGCCGGATCAGAGGAGTATCCTGCCGCCCTTTGGCGAACTTCTTCCCGATCTTGCCTTGGAGAATACAACGGTCTCCATCGCGTCGCAGATCGTCGCGCCAGCAGCCGGCAATCCTGCGCCAATGGTCATCCCTGGAACCGATCTTCAAGAGCAGGCCCAGAAGGCCGCCGCCGAATTGGAAAAAATCAAGGCACAGATCGAGGCGGCCAAGCAGGCTGCGCTGGATGCCGCCGTCGCCGCCAAGGAGCAGGCCCTCAAGACCGCCACGGTGGCAGCAAAACAAGACTCCACTGTGCTTACGACACTCTCCATTCCTCTTATCGGAACCACCACGGCCGGAACCGCCATCGCCCCCCAAATATGGCCCGTTACCCGCGCGGGCTCCAAGCCTCCTCGGCTACCGCGCGCCATTCAGGGAACTCCGGTCAATACGGCATCACTTCCGACTGCGCCCGGCGTTTACAGGGCCACCGCGCCGCTTATGCTCCCGCCAGCACCAGGACGGAAAACCGCCACGGTTCCCGTCAATGGGGTCTTCGCTTCCGACGGGGTGATCTACTATCGGGCCGCGCAATGGAAGGCTGGCGGCTGGTATGCCACCGATATGGATCGGGAACTTTACAGGACGCTGATTTCGGAAAGCTCATTCCCTGAGGGATCCACCTTGGCGGCATCGCTTGAAACCAACACGTCCCTCATCACCTCTGGATTTGAAAGTCTGGGGGTCTCTTATGGATGCGAATACACCCTGCAAGTCCTAGCAATCCCTCTCGCAGCACAGGATCCAGGCGTGGGTGGCGCGACGGCTCCCGCTGTCATCCTTGAGACGCCTCTGACCTTCTCGATGGCTACCGAAAAGCGCCAGTTCACGATCACCATGAAGCGCGATGGATCCAAATCCTCCTGCCTTGTCTATGGGGCCTCGGTCGAGGGGGCTGTGGTTCCTCAGGGGGATTTCACCCTCGCGGTAAGGCTGACAGCCTTCGACATCGACGACTCATCGGAGAATCCCACCGGTAAGGTCTCGCTCTGGATGCCATCCTCCCAAATCACCATCACCCGCTGACGCCATGCTTATCTCCACGCTTGATAAAATCGATCAGCTTCCCCAACCGGCTCTCGGTTTGCTGGGTGCGATCCATACCGCCACAGTGAGCAATCTGAGCGGTGTGCTGGTCAATGAAGCCTTCCCACCTCCTCTGTCCACTAAGGGGCAGGTTTTCCTCAATGATAAGACCACGCCGATCTCCATCCCAGCAGGTGGCAACTATCCCGCTCGCGCTCTGAATCAGGGCGATTATGTGGCCTCTAACGGCACACTCTACTACAAGGTGGTCAATAAGCGCTCGATCACGCGGCAGATCATTTCGTTGTCCAATGGGGTCTTCACCACGGCCATGGAGTCGCCACTTCTTCAGGATGGCCTCATGGTCACTCCCGTGGGGTTTGAATCCCCTCAGGGGTTCTCGAACGGCACCGACTATGCCATCTCCTATACGGGGGGCAATACATTCCGTCTTCGCGGTCAAGGGAATGCCACTCTGCCTGCATCGGCTTCGATCCCAGGATGGATTCATACGAAGAGGACCAACTCCTATTACCCTGCGGCTTTTGAGAGGACTGCCTATTCGGTTTCCTTCACCCCTCAGAGTCTGGCCATCGGATCGGCATTCACGCTCACCAAGGCCTTCACCTTCCGAGCCATAGGGGCGACCACGGCGGCAGTGTATTCGGTGATCTTCGAGTTCGGAGTCAGGCGCAATACCAATTCTCCCGCCCCCGTGGGATCCAACATCGCTGGATATGAATTCCTGCCTCCGGCCCTCGAGCAGGAAGTCGTGCTGACGGATGTGACTTCCCGC
>JBEIJN010000082.1:0-3366 GCA_040380225.1 Verrucomicrobiia bacterium
AGCCGCGCTTCAAGGGTTTCAGTCGAGGCCATCGCAAATCCTGCCTTGGCCCAACCAGCCACACTCGAACCGAGGCTCTTTGCCATCTGAGGGAGGGTTGGCCCTGTAGGCGACACCACCTGATCCCCCAGAACCCCATTGACGAAATTAGCGTCGGACTGAGTGATTTGAGCCGTCTTTTTAACGACTCTAGGAACCATCTGCGGCCGGTCATTGAGTTCAAGGATTTGATCCCCAGTGTTCAAGGTAACGATTTCAGGAATCCCTCCGAGAACGATCTTCCAGTTACCCTCAGAACGAATCCAGACATTGAACCAGTCTGCCTGTTCTACGGAAAACTCCCCAGTAAACGTGCTGTCGATCTGATCTTGCGAAATAGGAATATAAGCCCCGAAAAGAATGGACCGAAGGGCATCGTAGATCACCAATCGGGTCTCTTTGGCATTTGCCACAAGCGATGAGGGGATATTGAGACGGATTTTAGTTTGCATTCTGGATCGTGTAGGGTGGGGTGTTGATGAGGCTTTTATTCGACGGGTGGTACCCTAGACCTGGCGTGAGAATCGCCAGGACGCCCTGCTGGGCAAATGCCCCATAAAGAATGTCCACACTCAGGAATTCGCGGCCCTCGATCAGGTTCACCATTCGGGATACTCCCTCGCGGCTGTACCACATGAAAAAAGATCCCGGAGGGGAGATTTTGACCAAGGCCGAACTGGATCCCACGACCGGAGTAGTGTGGATGGATTCATCCCAAGTCACCCCTTTCCCATGGAATGTATCCTTAAGGATCTGCAACCCGTACATCCTCCTCGGTTCCACGAACCCGTTGCAGATGATCGCCTCCACTTGAGGCGAGTGCCGCCTGGCCAGCGTGATGCGCTCTTCTAGTTTGTCCGCTCCTTCCAGTGGGATGACATCATCCTCGAAGACAACCACCCCCTCTTCCCCAATTTCATGCTGAATGGACTTTAGTAACGCCTGGTGGGAGAGTGAGCAGGCCATGACTCCACTTGGGGAATAGCGGTGTTTGGAGAATGTTCCATACGGGGAGAACGATAGTTTCTCGAGTTCTCGCCGACCACGCTCCAGGTCGGATTCAGAAATCGAGTATTTGTCTACCGCATCAAAGTATTCCACATCAAAGCCAAGTCCATCTACCCATCTGGCATGGAATTCTTCACGCCTTTGGGGACTTCTTTTTAAGTTAATGCAAAATAACTTCATAGCTTAAATGCACCATATCTGATCCTCCGGACCCGGACCATTGCCGGGAAATGCCCCAAAACATCCCGCGCACACAATCCCGGCATTTTCAGTAAAAGAACATCCATCCCAACCATAGCAAGGGGCGCACACTGGGCACTCTCCCATCGCTTCTCTAGTAAATGGTGGGCAGTCCGGATTAGTTCCGGAGTCAGTCTGAGTTACTGGCCCACAAAGGCAATGAAGTGGTGGATGCCAGTTTCCTGTGGGATGCTGGTTGCCATCGCAACAGTATTTCGGCAATTCAACTTCAACGCTCGTTGAAGAGGTAACGCTGTCAGGACCATTGGCAATGAGAGATCCATCGGAAGCCACTCTTCCCGGCTTTCCAGAAATGCTCGCGGGGAAATTGTTTGTTCCACCAGCACCCGACACAAGCATGATTTTATTATACTCTATAGTATCCCCTGCCCTCGCTAGAACGGTGACATGTCCGTCCGGATTGTTTTCTGAAACAGTCCCAGGCACTGTAACCCAATATACCGTATCAGGACAGCCATTGACCGTGACGCTTCCAGTAATACGGGTTGACGGATTTCCACCATCTCCCGAGCCGCTATTGTTGACGCAGGAATCCCACGGCGCACCAGTCATGCCTGAAAGAGACGGGGTGCAGGGAGTTCCAGAGCCGGAGCCACCACCGCCGCCGCCACCGCCGCCGCCGCCGCCGCCTGTGCCAGGTCCTATGCCAGGTCCAGGGTCAGGTCCAGGGTCAGGCCCAGGGTCAGGTCCAGGGTCAGGTCCTCCCATATCGCAACGATGCGGCGATCGTCTTTCGCCGATTGATCCGTTCGTTACCAACCCGTCGAGGGGTCATGGGTGTAGCGACCTGCGACAAAGGGCTACCGGCCATGATGATCGCACTGGCCGGTGTCTCGAATCTCCCGAGCGTCGTTGTACCCGGAGGTGTGACCCTACCTGCACGCAACGAGCAAGGCCCCGAAGAGGATCTGGGTAAAGTCCAAACGATCGGCGCTAGGTACACCAATGGCATGATCTCCCTGGAGGAAGCCTCTGCGGCAGGTTGCCGAGCTTGCGGTTCACCCGGAGGCGGTTGCCAGTTCCTCGGTACCGCAGCGACCAGCCAAGTCATCGCAGAAGCCCTAGGGATGACCGCCCCGCATGCAGCACTTGCACCTAGCGGTCAACCAGTCTGGCTCGATATCGCACGTCAATCGGCCAAGATCCTTTGGGACCAGCATCAACGCAAAGCCAAACTCTCCGACATCCTCTGCGAGGACTCTTTTCACAATGCGATCGCTGTGCATGCGGCCTGCGGGGGTTCGACCAATCTGCTGCTCCACATCCCGGCCGTCGCCTTCGCTGCGGGCATTGAGCGACCAAGCCTAGAAACCTGGACCGAACTGAATCGCAAGATCAGTCGCTTCGTAGATGTCTTGCCCAATGGGCCTCAGTTCCACCCGACAATCCGACTGTTCCTGGCCGGCGGTGTCCCAGAAATCATGTGGCACCTTCGCGAGCTAGGGATCGCCAAGTGCGAATGCAAAACCGTCACCGGGATGACCTGGAACCAAATCCTCGATCGCTGGAAAGACTCCCCGCGTCGCCGAGCCATGCGAGAAATCCTCAAGGCACGCGATGGTGTCGATCCAGACCAAGTCATCATTCCACCGTCGAGCGCCAAGCGGATGGGAATGACTAGCACCGTCTGCTTTCCCAAAGGAAACATCGCACCCGAAGGCTCGGTCATCAAATCCACTGCGATCGATCCGAGCGTGATCGATCCCGATGGTGTGTACCGCAAATTGGGTCCAGCTCGCGTTTTTACTTCCGAGAAACAAGCCGTCGCGGCGGCCAAAGGCCAACATCCAAACCCGCTCAAAGCCGGCGATATCGCGGTGCTCATCGGATGCGGCCCGATGGGCACGGGAATGGAGGAAACCTATCAACTGACCAGCGCCCTGCGATACCTCGAATACGGCAAGCATGTTGCGGTCATCACCGACGCTCGCTTTTCAGGCGTGAGCACCGGAGCCTGCATCGGACATGTGGGCCCCGAGGCTCTCGCCGGAGGCCCAGTCGGCAAAATCCAAGATGGTGACCTCATCGAGATCCTCATCGACCGAACGAGCTTAAACG
>JBEIJN010000083.1:0-3103 GCA_040380225.1 Verrucomicrobiia bacterium
GAGCTTCGCTTCGGGCGTTGAGACAGGTGGCTATGTCGCGCAGTCCTTCCCTCCAGGTCAACTGCGCAAAAGCCATGCAGATCAACTGCTGTCGGCAACCGAAATGCCGAACCTTGCTCTCCGCGTCGTAGCGTTGGACCAATCGGGAGAGAGTCTGCCAGTGGACCAGATCGAGGACTTGGGAAAGGATGTAGCGGCCGGTGTTCATGGGCGCAGATCGTCCCCAAGACCCTCCCGAAGTTCAAATCCCTCACATCCATTTTGGATCGCAACTCACTCATCTTGAGGAATAAACAAAAACCAATCACCCTCTCAACCGGACACTAGTGACTCGAGATCGCTTCTTGCAAAGAGCGCAAAGAGTGGAACGCGGCTTGTTTTTACACTGCATATTTCGACTAAGCACGGACTTAGCGCGAGCCGGATTTCGGTGACGGAATCGTAACATCAAAGGTCATGACGAGTGGGAGGGGGTGGGGCATGATCCGCATCGTAACAACAAAACCAAAACCTACCCGATCACCCGCAAAGCCCCATTCTATAAGCCTCCAAGAGTATCCAGAATCCTCCGAGGCGAATGCCTGCGGCGAGGGCCCGGAAGACGAGAATCAAAAAAACTTTCAGTCCGCAGTCAACGACACAACCCAAACAGTAACGACAAAGCGCAGCAACAACATCAACCTACATTCAGTAAACAATAAAATCGATTAATCCAAAAATCCAACAAACCCAATAAAACCATGAAACAGACCAAATCCATCCTGCTCGCCGCGATCGCGGCGGCCGCCGTCGGCTCCGCCTCGGCTCAGCCAGTCACCGAAGGTGCCCACATTCGCATTGCCGGTTCCACGGCGATGCGCTCTGTGAGTATGAATGCTCTGAATACTTGGGCAACCGGTCAGGGCTATATCAAGGTTGCTGCTGACAATGCATCGGTAGGAAGTCAGCAAATCGCCCTCTACATTAGGGATAGGAGCACCAACGGCAGGTCGGGAGTGAGCATTGTCCGCGATGCCATCAATGTGCGCCTTATCGGATCCGAGGGCGGCATCCTGACGACCGCCTCCTCGGGCA
The DNA here is from genome assembly GCA_040380225.1 of Verrucomicrobiia bacterium. Taxonomy (GTDB): domain Bacteria; phylum Verrucomicrobiota; class Verrucomicrobiia; order Chthoniobacterales; family UBA6821; genus UBA6821. Next base: position 1,075 of record JBEIJN010000083.1, read on the forward strand.
GGAATCAGCAGGGATTCCTGCCTATTATCGGCACCAATAGCTGGAACACAAACACTGGACTTGTCCCAACGACAACGGCCAATGTGACATCAGCCAACTGCACGCTGCAGGCCAATGCCGCGATCACCTTTGCTGACCAAGCTCAGGCAGGGGGTGCTTACAACTCCAGCAAGACCGCCCGCCTCAAGGTGGCCTCCCTTGGAGCCGGAACACAACTGGCAGCCCTGAACTTCGCCTTCGTGGCTCCCACGAACTTCCCGGCGAACAACATCACCTCTCAGGTTGCCAGGGCCTTGCTCAGAAACGGACATGTCCCTCTCTCCATGTTCACGGGGAATCCTGCAGATGCCACGAGCGGTGTTTATATTACTGGTCGTGACATTGACTCGGGAACCCGTGTGGCAACTCTTGTCGAGGTGGGTCATGGTGTGAATGTCCCCGTAAGGCAGTACATGGTAAATCCTACCAACTCCTCTGAGATCATCCTGAGCCCCAGCCAAACCCTTCTTGGACTCACTACTGTAGTAGGCAATGGTGGATACAGTTCCGGTGGTACCCTCTGCAATGATGTGAGGGACTCTGGTACTAAGACCTTCCCGGCTGATGGTGGTTATACCGGAGCCAAGTATCTCATCGGATATTCCGGTACTCCTGATATCAACAGCCGTGCTCTCAAGGCTCTCTCGTACAATGGAGTGGCCCCTTACGTCCCTACTATGGGAGCTACCACCACTGGATTCAGCACGAGCGTGAACGGTTTGGTCAATGGTAGCTACTCCTTCTGGACCACTGCTGTGCTCTACCAGAACCTCAAGAATGCCGGCAAGGCTGGTGCGACTGCTGTACCTACTATCATGACTGCTCTGGGAAATGCCATCACCGGCCAAACCAGCGCTCAACTCCTCAACGGTAATACCCAGCTGACCGACCTTGCGGTCAAGCGAGCAGCGGAGGGTGCTCTGGTCGAGAAGAAGTAAACAGAATCTTTCTATCTTTTGGGAACGACTCCCGAAGGATGTCATTCAATAGGACAGGCCGGTGGATTACCGCCGGCCTGTTTCTTTGCCCTCATCTTGCGGGGAGATAAAAAACTCTCCCGTGAATCCAAGGATTCGTTACCCTGATTCATCTTTCCAATGAAACTGATCCGTATCCAGACTGTTCCCCGTATCATGATTTCCATTCTGATTTCGGGAGCCTTTCTACTGTGTGGGCTACTTTACCTCTCGTGGCACTCCCTGGATGAGGAGCACCGGACGCTAGCAGGATCTGCGGAGAAGTCCGTGGTGCCTCCAACAGATTCAACCGATGCCACAAGATCAGCGACACCGAACTCATCGATCTCTCCTGAGAGGAAAATGGCAGATAAATCGGTAGGAGCCGATAATGCGGGACCAACAATTTCCAATTCAACTCGGGCTTCCCAACAGGTGGGCGCTCCTCAAACTGGATCTCCAACAGGCGAGGGTGAGGTGATGAATCCCGATGCATCATCCGAAGAAGCAGCGCCAAGTCCGGTTCTCCCCGCCATTTTCAATGCGGCTGACAATCCGAATATAACCAATATTCCCACCGAGGGGATGGAAGGGATCGCCGAGGAGTTTGTCGAGAAAGTGAAGCAGGGTGGTTGGGATACCACATCGGAGGCCTATCGCAAAAACTGGGAAAAGGCCACCGAGGAGGCGGACGAACTCTTCAAGGCCAAATACGGTTATGATGCCTATTTGAAGCTTCATCGAGGGGACGCGAAGTAATTGAAAGGCGTAAGGAGAAAGGCGAAAGGCGCTGAAACGAGACCTTGGGAAGGTCGAGTTGTAGCCACCGAAGGTGGGGCCGATGGCGAGCCTTGATGGAGCAAGCGAGTACAAAAGCGGAGCGGTAGACTGCCGTAACAAATCAGCGACTGGCGGGAGCTGATAGGACTGCGAAGCAGCCCCGGTGGGGGCGAGTGGCTTGGGAATGCCCGAGTTCAAATGCGAAGCAACGGCCGGGCCTGCAAAGAGCAGCGAACAGCCTGAAAGGGCGGCAC
>JBEIJN010000084.1:0-2886 GCA_040380225.1 Verrucomicrobiia bacterium
CGGAGAGTAGACGCTGCGCCTGGAGATCCTGGACCCCGCAGCAAAAACCAACCAGCACGAGGCCGAGTACCCGGTGACCTGCATGGCTCCGGCGGACATCCCGGCGAATGCCGTGCGTGTGGATGCAAAGGGCCGGACCTTTGTCGATGGAAAGCCTTACCTGCCGGTCGGCCTCTACATGGCAGGAGTCCAGCGCGAAGATATTGCCAGAATTGGCGACAGTCCCTTCAACTGCGTCATGCCCTACGGCAGCACGGGCCTGAAGTTCCGGGATACCACAAGGCAGGGAATCGAGGCTACTCGCGAGGTGCTCGATGCCTGCAACTTAGCCGGTGTGAAAGTGATCTTTTCCATCAAGGATCTCTACGAAAAAAGAACACATGCCGGTGTCGCGGTTCCCAACCCGAAAACCTGGAATGGCATCACCGGCGAAAAGGAAATCGTCACGGCCGTTGTCGAGGCCTTCCGTAATAGTCCGGCCTTGCTGGCGTGGTATGTCGCCGATGAAAATGGTCCCGACATGGCCCCTCGTCTGATCGAACGCAGACGCCTGATACGTCAATTGGATCCGTGGCATCCCACTTGGGGGGTCTTCTACAAGAGTGGGGAATTATTCGCCATGGCCGGCACAGCGGATGTGCTTGGCATCGATCCTTACCCCATCAGCAAGATTAATTCTCATAATATGGTGTTTGTCCATGGGGTCGCGACGACTGCCAAAAAAGTTCTCGGCGGGGATGGCGGGGGGCTGCCGCTTTGGTCCGTTCCGCAGGCGCATTTGACTGCGCTCTACACAGAGGAAAACGGACGACGACTCGACCGAGCGGAGGATCGAGAAAAGCTACTCGGCACCAACCGCGCCCCGAGCGAGGAGGAGATGCGCTCCATGTCCCTGCAGATGGCCATCCAAGGAGCCCGCGGCTTTGTGTTTTATTCCTACTACGACCTGCTCAAGCCCGCTGTCCTCCCCGACTTTGAGCAGCGCTGGAAGGAACTCTGCAATGTCGGCGCCCTCCTGCGCGAACTGCAACCGTTCCTCTATTCTGACGAAACGGCACCCGCCGTCACGGTCAAGACGATCCAAGGCACGGTGAACGCCGCCGCCTACAAGACCGCCGATGGCAAAGTGAGGGTGCTCGTCACCGGCACAGGACCCGGCGCCAGCGAAGCCGAAATCAACGTGGCCGGCACCCCGAACCTCAAGGCCCGCTACGGCAAAACCGAACCGCTCGACGGCGGCACCTACCGCTTCAAGGGCACCGACATCTGCTCGGATGTGCTGGAGTGAGCGACATCCTTTTTAACACATGCCATCCATATCACAGGCGCCTCGCTGTTTGAAGTGGGTTGATTGAAAGATGATGTTTTCACGCAACGGACGCAAAGCTCGCCTAGGGAAACGCTGATTAAATCCCATGAAGGCCGCTGAAGAGCAGTTGCTGATTTTTGAAGGCGCGCGCGCTGGGCGATACCCGCAGAGGTCTCGCCCAAGCGAGCAACGCGGCAAAAATCGACAAATGCCTTCAGCCCTGCGGGTTGCGGAGATAACAGGCCGGGGGCTGCGTTGGCTTGGCACTTACAGCCCGCTGCGGGGATGCTCGTGCCAAGCCGTCTTGCCCACGGCCAGTTCTTCCCGCAACGGCCTCTATGCGATTTAATCAGCGTTTCCTTAGGTAGGATCAAAGAGTAGCGCCCGATGAAACAGAAAAGAAAAAAATTTTTTTATGCAAGTTCTTGAAAAGCGATCATTGAAAAACTCAGCGACGTGGAATCCCTCTTTGCGATCGTTGCGTACTTTGCGTGAAACTCATTCTGTGTCTTTTCCGAAACATTTCCCCACTCCCAATAGCTAAAAGCCATATGACATCACTCTGCAAATCCCTCGATCATTTTGAACCGGCCCTCCAGCTCGAGGAGGCGCTGCGCAAGACCGCCGCGCCTTCGCCATGGCCGGGGCTGACCGATGCCTCCAAGCGGACAAAGGCCATCGCACTTGCCCGCGAGAACGGGCTCTTCGAGCGCCTGGCGGAGCGGCTTGCCGGGCAGGGAGAGGGATCTGCCTATTGGGGCAAATCTCCCTATGGACATGCTTCCACTCCCCAGCCATATCCGATCAAGCGCCTCGATTGGAGCGCCATCCGCGAATACCACCGTACCGGGAAATGGCGCGACGGGGAGATCATCAACAATGCCCTTGGCCGCATTCAGGATGAGGCTCTTGCGCTCTGGCTGGATCACCCATCGGCGGATGCAGGTCGTCTGGAAGAAACCCTATGGGCCTTCTGCGACTTTGAGTTCTGGATGCCGCAGGAAAGCGCGAAACTGCATGCGGCGGATCTCACCGCAACGCGCTGCGGTGCGGTGTTCTCCGAGTTGTTGCTTGCGGTGGGCGACCGCCTCGACCCTCAGGTGGTCCGGCGCGTCGGCCAACGCATCGAGGAGCGATCCCTGAATGCGGCCCTCGATTGGCGCAACCTGCCGATCTGGATGTGCCGACGGAACAACTGGAACCATGTCTGTTTTTCCAATGTGATCCAGACGGCTCTCCACCGCATGAAGGAGCCCCGCCCGCTGGCCTCCTTGCTCGTGCTCTGCACGCACATGATGGAATTCGGCATGACAGGATTCAGCGAGGATGGCGGCTGTGCCGAGGGACCGATGTATTGGGGTTACGGCTTCGGACATTTCCTCGAGGCTGCCATCGTGCTGCGCGAAGTGAGCGGTGGGCTCTTGAATCTGATGGACTCGGAGCTTGCGCAACGCATCGCCCGCTACCCACTGGCGGTCTGGCTGGAAGGAAGTGATCGGTGTCTCTTCTCCGATTCCAACAGTGGCTTCATGAGGGCCTGCGAGGCGCTCATGGTGAACGCATTCCTGCCCTTGCCG
>JBEIJN010000085.1:0-2762 GCA_040380225.1 Verrucomicrobiia bacterium
CCCCCCCCCCCCCCCCCCCCCCCCCCCCCCCCCCCCCCCCCCCCCCCCCCCCCCCCCCCCCCCCCCCCCCCCCCCCCCCCCCCCCCCCCCCCCCCCCCCCCCCCCCCCCCCCCGCGCCCAAGCTGTACATTAAACAGCCTTCACCATCGGCTCATTCTCTCTTTCCGAAAGCATCATCCTTGGGAAGGGAGACCGGAGAGAACTTGTCGATGAAACCCTCCCAAGGTCATTCTGCAGTCATGGATCTTTCCCGCGCTGGAATGACTTTCCGGCCCTGTTTGGCCGCCATCATCACCGCCTCACTCCCGCTGATTTCGCAAATCCAGGCCGCGACAGCCCACCTGCCGCGCAGCGCTCCGGAGCGTCAGGGAGTCTCATCGGCCGCGCTATTGTCGGCCATCGACACCCTCGACCGGGTGGAACAGGTCCACAGCCTGATGATTGTCCGACACGGGCACGTGGTGGCCGAGGGTTGGTGGGGACCGTATGACGCGGAAACCCCGCACGAGCTGTATTCTCTCAGCAAGAGCTTTACCTCAACCGCGGTTGGCCTGGCCGTCGGAGAGGGATTGCTGCGGGTGGAAGATCCGGTGCTGAAGCACTTGGGATCGGACGGACCAGAAAAACCCAGCGGAAATCTGCAAGCCATGCGAGTCCGGGACCTCCTGACCATGAGCACGGGTCATCAAGACGAGCCTTCAATCGCCCCCGGTCAGATATCAGCCCGGTCTTTTCTGGCCCAACCGGTTCCCCACAAGCCGGGCACCCATTTCAAATACAATACACCGGCCACTTTCATGCAGTCGGCACTGGTCCAGAAGGTCAGCGGGATGTCGACGCTCGAATACCTGCAACCTCGCCTCTTGGCTCCCTTGGGCATCACCGGGGCGCGTTGGGATACCAATTTCCAGGGAATCAGTCTGGGCGGCTATGGCTTGCGACTACGCACGGAAGACATCGCCAAGTTCGGGCAACTCTACTTGCAAGGCGGCAAGTGGGAAGGCCGACAACGAATTGATGCCGACTGGGTGCGCACTGCGACTTCCCGGCAAATGTCCAACGGCAGCAACCCGGACAGCGATTGGGAACAAGGCTACGGCTACCAGTTCTGGCGTTGTCGGCACGGGGCCTTCCGCGGCGACGGAGCCTTCGGCCAGTTCTGCATTGTCCTACCGGAACACGACGCGGTCATCGCGGTCACCAGCGGCGTCAGCGACATGGCGGGCCTGCTCAACCAACTTTGGGACACCCTGCTGCCGGCCTTCCACAAGGCCCCTCTGAAAGCCGATGCCTCTGCCCGGGAACGCCTGGAGCGTCGTTTGCTGGGACTTCAGGTCCGCATGCCCTCGGGCAACACAACCTCACCCGTCGCGAGTGCCGTGCTGGGCAAGACCTTCCGATTTGGGACCAATGACAGCGGCCTCGAATCACTCACCCTGGAGGCCTCCGGGCCGGAGGGGTGGCTCTTGACCCGTACCTTTTCTGGCAAAACAGAGTCGCTCCGCTGCGGTCATGCCCGTTGGATGACCGGCCATGGACATTTGGGCGATGCCCCGCGCGGGCCCATCGGCTATTTCGGGACGAAGCTCTCGGCGCGAGCGCTGCGTGGACCTCGGACGACACCTGGACCGTCAAGATCTGTGCCCGTGGTACTCCCTTCCAAACGACCTACACGCTGAAGTTTACCGATCACGAAGTCACACTCACCCCCCGCTCCCAAGTGCGGTTCGGTGGATCGCCCGGTGCATCCATCCAAGGTCACCAGTGAGCCAGAGCCATCGGTTCATCTGCTGACTCCGTTTCCAGGGCCCGTTGACCCCAGTGGTTTTCCGGGCCATTGGTCCTTCTGGTTGCGTCACCCATGGAAATACGTCCTGACCTCATTCACTCCCGCACAGAAGCGGTGCGCCTGCGCCTGCTGCAGCACCCGATCTACCAACGTGTGGACCGACCGGCAGCGATCCACACCTTCCTCGAGTCCCACGTCTTCGCCGTCTGGGATTTCATGTCGTTGCTCAAACGGCTGCAGCGGGACCTGACCTGCGTAAAACTTCCCTGGATGCCCGTGGGTGATCCGGAAGTGCGGTTTCTCATCAACGAAATTGTCTGCGGCGAAGAATCCGATCTTGGACCCGATGGCGAGCGGTTCAGCCACTTCGAACTCTATCACCGAGCCATGCGCGAGGCCGGCGCCGACACTTCGGCGATCGATGCCTTCTTGAACTCCATCCAGGCAGGCGAATCAACGGAATCAGCCCTCGCGCGACCCGGACTGCCTGCGGGCGTTCGAGAATTCACCGGGTTCACCTTGAAGCTGGCCTGCACCGGCCAACTCCACGAAACGGCTGCCGCCTTCACCTACGGACGGGAAGATGTGATCCCGGAGATGTTCCTGCCACTGGTGAACACGCTGGTCGCATCGGGGCATTCCCAGTTCGGCTTGTTGCGCTACTATCTCGAGCGGCACATCGCCCTCGACGGAGGTCACCACGGACAACTGGCCCGACGCATGATGGATCGCCTTTGCGGGGAGGATCCACAGAAGTGGGATGAAGCAGCGAATGCCGCCACTGCGGCCATCGAAGAACGGATCCGCTTCTGGGACGCCATCCTGGAAAGTCTCCCCACTGACCGATGACCAACGCTTCCACCCGCTACCCACGCCTTCTCTGTTCCGCTTGAGATCCTGATTGGGGCAAGGCTTCACACAGGTCAACGGATGGGCCGCCATGCCCCAATACCGTGGACAAATCTGCTCCAGG
>JBEIJN010000086.1:0-2682 GCA_040380225.1 Verrucomicrobiia bacterium
CGAAGTCTTCCATTGAAGCTTTCAATGAATCCGTTTTGCATCGGCTTTCCGGGCTGGATGAATTTGAGTTCTACCTGGTTTCGGTAGGCCCACTGATCCATCGCCTTCGAAACGTACTCGCTTCCGTTGTCGCAGATGATCTGCACAATTTCCTCATTCGGAGCCACCTGATTTCCAGTGATGGGATCCGCCCGATTTCCTCGGTGGGAGCCACTCGGAGCGTCAGCGGCGTGTTTTAGCCTGTTTTTTCTCCGGCTGCAATCTTTGCCTTCCTCGGGCGGTAGCTTTCTCCGGTGATCGTTATCACAAGCCCCGGGCCCTCAAAGCGGTCCTTGATCGCCTCCGCAAGGACCGGATCCGGCAGAACCTCGGCCCAGTGGCTGATCGGGAGCTGAGTTGTGATCAGGGTCGACTTGCCATACGATCTCTCCTCACAGATCTCCCGGAGATCCTCAGCCTCCATCACCGTGAACTTCCTCATTCCAAAGTCATCGAGCACCAAGAGATCCGGCTTGATCATCTTCTCGCGGAGCTTCAAGTACCCTCCGGTCGATCGGGCAAGCGCGATTTCCTCAAGGAACTGACTTGTAGAAAGAAACAGAGCGCTCTTTCCGTTCTGGCAGGCATGCAGGCCCGTGGCCTGGGCCAGGAACGATTTCCCGACTCCGGTCTGGCCCACCAAGATCAGCGGCCGCCCGGCCTCAAGCCACTTCAGGCTATGGATTTCCCGAAGCTGCGCCTTTGTGAGCGAGCGCTTTGCGGTAAAATCATAGTCCTCAAACGAGGCCTGGTGCCTGAGCTTGCTCGCCCGGATCCGGTTCAGGACCTTTCTGCGGTCCCGGAATTCGGCCTCCGACTGCAGAAGGGCATCGATCAGTTCTTCGGTTGTCCAATCGTCTTTCTTTGCCTCTTCCAGGGTTTTTTCAAGGGTGGTGGCCATGCCATGGAGCCTGAGCTCCTGCATGAGGTGTCTGACTTGGGTCATGCTCATCGAGGGATTTCCTGTAATGGGAGCGCGTAGGGTTGATCCATACCCTGCGCCGCTCCCGTTCCGCGAAGCATGGGGTTGCCTGCCAGGCGCGTGATCTCACGATCCTGAACAGGCAGGGGTTTTTGTTTGCGGAGTTGTTCCAGGCGCTCCTTGAAGGTGCGCACCCGGGCCTGTCCGAATCGGCTCATTTGTTCAATCGCAAGCGCAATGCGTGGCTCGGCCTCGCTCCGTCCGTAGCGGTGATTCTCTTCCGCTGCCTGTCGGATGAAACCTTGCGCACGCCGCAGGTTCCCGAGCGCGTCTTCTTTAAGGAGCGCTTCAATGAACGCGTGTAGAGCCGGGCCAATGAAGCGCGCCTGTGAAAGCAGATTTTGCGGAGTGGCCTCGTGATACGCCTGTGCGTTCGGGGGTAGGTGTTCTGGGATCAGATGCCTGGCTCCCGATTTACTCCGATCCCGCCCATGCAGCGCCACGCGCTCAAGATTCAAGAACACTTCAATCTGCCGCGAAGTGAGCTTCACGCGCACTTCTTTGCCACGATGTAGGTGCGGTACCGAGTAGGTCGCAGAATCAATCGAGATCGTGCAGTCCGGATGAACCCTCGCCGTCTTCCATTCAATGTCTTGAAACGGCTGCTCGGGGAGATCGCGAAGATGGGGGCGTTCAAGAGTCTCAAACCGCTCCCTGCGGGAGATTTTGAATCTCGAATGTGCTTTTGCGTTGATCCGTGTTGTGACTTGAGACAGCGCCTCATTCACCTCATTGATGCAATGAAAGCGATGATTCCGATAGGTCCACCGGAAGAGCCTCATGACGATCCCGACCGCGTTCTCGACCAGGGCCTTGTCCCTCGGGCGCTTCACGCGCGCAGGCACGATCGCCGTGTGGTAGTGGCGGGCGAGTTCTTGATAGGCGGGGTGAAGATCGGGGTCGTACAGATGGGCCTTTGAGACTCCGGTTTTTAAATTGTCCGGCACCGTGATCCGCGGCACTCCGCCGAAGAATGAGTACATCTTCTGGTGTGCCGCGATCCAGTTGGGTTTTCGTTCATCGGATGCGGCCCACGCAAAAATCAGCTGGCTGTGGCAGAGAATGCCGATGAACACATGGGCTTCCCGGCGCTCTCCCCGGGCATCCCACCAGGGAATCCGCTTTCCTGCCCAGTCGACCTCGCAGTGGGTGCCGGGCTGGAACTCCCGAAGAGTTACGGTCTTCTGAAGCAACCACGAGTAGCGCTTGTTCAAGTACTTCCAGAAGTTCGGATACCCCGTGGCGGGCGATACCCGCTCCTCCCATATGCGCTTCAGCTCAAAGCCGCGCCCGATCTCTTCGAGCACCGAATGCCACTCGACCCGCGTAGCCCACGCGGGCTCAGCGGACTCGGTAGGGGCGGCCACAGCCTGCGCTGAATTTGTCTCTGGCCCGAAGCCCCGGTACTCCCGGACCCGGCTTCTTCGGCACTTGAGGGAGCGTGCGATCTGCCGATCGGACAGGCCGTCCTCGATGTGTTCCTGAATTCGTTCCATCTCTGCCATGGTCAAAACTCTCCTGGGCATACAAAAATCTCCTTTGTGTGGAGAAATAGATACCCGACAAAGACGCTTTAAAGTGGCTCCCGATGAGGAAATCAGGTGGATCCCATGAAGGAAATCAACTGGATCCCGTTTAGGAAATCAGGTGGATCCCATCAC
>JBEIJN010000087.1:0-2340 GCA_040380225.1 Verrucomicrobiia bacterium
AACGTCTGGTTCGGCACCGGCGTGAAGGCGTTGATGGTTTGTGCGGACTGGGCAACCGCGAATGTGGTGGTGACTTCAGCAGCCGCCGTGTAGCTGGCGTTGCCGCTCTGGTTGGCCGCCAACACCACGCTTCCTGCTCCGGTGAGCGTCACCGTGTTGCCGATGATGGTCGCCGGACCGCTCTTGACCGTGACGGTGACAGGCAGCGAGGAACTCGCTGTCGGTGGCGTGATCGCAAATGGTGAAACACCAAATGTCTTTTCGGGTATGGTGGTAAACGAGGAAATCGTTTGGGATGCTTTAGGAAGTTGATAGATACCGGGATTGGCCAGGGAGCCGATATTGGTGTCAGCGACATAAGTAGTACTGGAAGCAAGATTCAGCACCTGATCCAACTCTGCATCGTAAAACTTATAAGTAATATCGGTCGTATTATTATCTCCAAAGATCTGGAGCTGATAGACTTTAGGATCACTGATGAAAGTAATGTTCGCCACTCCCACGACATTTGTTCCAGAGAATGCAGCCAGGATGTTATTTGTATTTTCACGAGAATCCCCTCCAGGGTTCTTCACCCTTGCATAAACCACCATGCTGCTGCTGCCTGTTAGATTCGTCCAAGAAGGGGATCCCCCTACAACGGAAATCATGGGCAGCGTGAAGGCCGCCAGCAGGATCATTTGATGAAAAAACATTGCCCGGTTCTTCATGATTTCTAAAAGGTGATGCTCTGAGGCGAGGTGATGTAGAGAAGGTAGCCCTTGCCGGGCTCAATCAGGAATTCATCCGCATAGAGATACCAATTACTCTGGGAGAACGTGGCAAATCCTCCCTTAAGATTTCCTGGTTGTGCGAGGATCGTGTCATTCTCCCCCGGATTGATCTTGTTCAGCGCATGATCGACTGTGACTGCATTTCTTAACGGTGATCCAATCCAGTTCCATCCCGATTTCAGGGATAGGGTCTTCGTCGATGCGGGAAGTCCCGAGATCTGCAATGCTCCCTCCGCTTTGGTACTAAGCATGTACATCTTCCCGGACTGGATCTTGAAGTTTGCGGGGGAAGGATACCAGGCACCACCGGAATAAGTAGCCAGTCCGTCTGTACCCTTGATCACATCATTCTCGCTTGGAGAGTAGTCCTTGAGGAGAGATTCAATCGTTCCATCCACAGGCAATACATTGAATGAAACCCAATTCCATCCTCTCTTCAACGCCATGGTTGTCTTGCTTGGCACATTCAAGACAATCGGATTGAGAGGCGTCCCTTGCGTCTGGTTACTACGGAAGTTGAGACTTTCAGTCAACGTGGAGATTTCTCCTGTCTGTGCATTGAAGAACTTGTAGGAGAATCCGTTTGCCGAGGCTTGATCAGATCCGACATTCAGCCCATAGGTCGTCATACCGTTTGTTGTTTTGGGATCCGCGCAGGCAACAACCTCCTCACCACGAAACACCGCCAGAAGACTTCCTGGCGCCGTGATTGGGACCCCGTTTGTATCAAGCACCTTGGCGAGAACGATCTGGGAGTACTGTTTCCCACCCGCAACCGCTGCCTTCCAACCAGGCTGCGAAGTTACGATCACCGGGAAATTCGTCGACGCAGTCTGTCCATCCGATCCCGTGGCCGTGACTGTCACGAAATTGGTGCCGACCGGGAAGTAGGAACCCGATGGCAGAGAGTAATTTGTGGACACCGCACCGATAATCTGAGCCGCAGGATAGCTAACATTTGTTCCAGAACCACCCAAGGGGACCATTGCCGTGACATTGGTTGGAACGGTTACGATCCATGGAGCCGATGTTGAGTCGGTTGGTGTCGTCCCTGCTCCCACTATAATGGTGAAGTTTTCATAGTTTCCCGCACCATTGGCATTGGCGGCATAGACCGTTACATTATAGGTGCCCTCCTGCATGGGAGTTCCTGATACGACTCCGCCACCCGTACCTGTTTGGGCAACAGAATTGAGACTCAGACCGGGAGGAAGGCCAAAGGCTGTGAATGATGAGGCGGCTTCCAGTTTAGTTGTCTTGACGCCCTGTGAAGGCCACCTCTGTGCAACATCATTTAGTGTTTTAATTGTTAGCGAGAATGCTTCACCCACAGCGATAACTTTTCCGCCAAGCGACTCTCTGTTGATTGAAGGTATATTTTTCCCAACGCTTTGTGAGATATCACCCCCGGTGATAAATCCGGCACGACCATAGGTGATAGAGCCACCCCACGGAGCCCAGTAGGGGTATGAATTATTAGCTTCTGTCCACACAATCCCATCAGAGGATGCTGATCCATTCGCCAGCACAAAGAGTCCATTCCCAAAAGCTATTCCTTGAATGTAGT
>JBEIJN010000088.1:0-2330 GCA_040380225.1 Verrucomicrobiia bacterium
GCTTCAGTGACACGGTGGGAGCGGTCACCTTGAGCGGAGGGGCCATCACCAACGGTACCCTCACGGGCTCCTCCTACGATGTGAGGAGCGGAAGCGTCGCCGCCGTGTTGGCCGGCAACGGAGCACTCACCAAGAGCGGTGTGGGTACAGTCACCCTGACCGGAGCCAACACCTACACGGGAGGCACGACGGTCAGTGACGGCACGCTGGCGCTCGGCGCCAATGGCTCATTCGCCTCCACCAGCTCAGCCCAGATCAACTCCGGAGCCACTCTTGATCTTGCCGCCAAAAACCAGTCCCTCGCCGATGTGAAGGCGAACGGCACGATCGCCGGATCGGGAACAATGACCGTGACAGGCACCCTCAGCGGCAGCGGCACGGTTCAGGCCGACACTGTCGTGACCGGCACCCACAGCCCCGGCAACTCTCCCGGTATCCAGAACTTCGGAGGGAACCTCGACTATCAGCCCGGCTCCACCATGCTCTGGCAGCTTGCCGACAACACCACGGCTAACAGCCCGCTGGCCTATGACCAGGTGATGGTCGGAGGGAACCTGGCCTTCAACGGCGGGACGACGCTGGTGCTCTCCTTCAACGATGTGGGAAGTGTGGTTAATTGGACTGATTCCCTCTGGGCTTCCGACCAGAGCTGGACCATCTACCAGGTCGCGGGACTGACCTCGGGATTGGAAAATCTCTCCCTTGCCAGCTATTCCGCCCTGCTGGATGCCTACGGCAACGACTTCGGAACCACCCTTGCCGGATCCTCCTTCAGCATCAGCCAGAACGGGCAGGACGTCACCCTCACCTACACGGTTCCCGAGCCGAGCACCTACGCGTTGATCGGCTTGGGTGGTCTGGCCCTCGTCGTGGCATACCGCCGCCGCAGGGCATAGGCGCACAGGCTGTTGGGCTGTAGACTGTTAGACTGTTAGACTGTTAGACTGTTAGACTGTTAGACTGTTAGGCTTTTAGACTGTTAGGTCAGAAGCTTGCTCTCCAGAGAACCCCGCCTCCTGAAAAGGAGCGGGGTTTTTTTGGTGAGATCGAATCGTTGAAACCACGAATGGCACGAACGCCACGAAAGGAGCGAACAGTGGTGCCCGATGAAACCAAGGGCGTGAGAAAGCTGGTTTTTTTGAAATTTCTAGAAACGACCTCGCCGTTAAAACAGAGCGATGGGGAACTCCTCGTTGCGTTCGTTGCGTCCTTGGCGTGAAACTGATTGCTGATTGCGCCCTCGACCCTCGACCCTCGACCCTCGACCCTCGACTCGGCTCCTGATTGCTGATTGAGCCCTCGGAAAACCCAGTTTCACCTCCGCGCCCCCCAGGGGGGATGGCTTGTACATTTTTGATTTCATAAGAGAAAGAGGGTTGTGCTGGTAAGGCATTGGCTTAATATTTTGTCAAATTGTACCAAAGACAATGACGCCCCCCTTCTCTCGAAAATCCGTTTTTGAGGGCCGCCTCCGGGCAGCCGCTGGTTGCCTGATCGAGTTCGGATCGGGGGCGACGCTCCGTTTTTTCGCGCAGGTAAAGAAACCGAAGGCGCAGACCTCGCGCGCACCTCTGACTGGCGGGAAGAGGTTGTCTTGCCGGAGGCAGCCCGAGCGACAGCGAGTGGCGAGCGGCTCGGGAGAGCCCGAGGACAAAGGCGCATCTTCCCATCTCCGCGTTTGCTTGCCCGGCCGTTGCTTCGCATCCGTTACGGCCGCGGGAAAATCTGTTTCGTTCGTCCCTCGTCTCCCCTTCGGTCTCCGGTTGGCCGTTTTAGCCTCTGGCCTTTTGACTTTCGCCTTTTCTCTCCAGGTCCGTGCAGCAGACAACGTCTGGGTTGGTGATGATAACGCTTCCAACGGAGCCTGGTCGCGCACCGGGAACTGGACGAATAATACCGCTCCCAACTTCCAAACAAACAACAGGATTGTTTTCAAAAACAACCTGACCTCCACCAACATGCTCTACGATCTGAGCGGTTGGGTCGATGCAAGCGATATCATTTGGGATACCACCTTCAATGTCTCCAGAACACTGAATTCAACGGCAGGGGGGATCAACTTCGCGACGCGCGTCGAGAACCTCAGCAGTAACACCCAGACGGTGGCAATGAGTCTCTCGGGTGGAAAGTTTGGTGCGACCGGCATCGAGTTGAATCCCGTCAACGGCGACCTCGTCATCAACGGCACGATCTTTAACGACAACAGCCGCAGCTACAACATCTGGGGAAATACCGGACGCACCCTCACGCTCAACAGCACCCTGGGGCCGAATGCCAACCAGTCGGGCGTAGCCTTCACGATCCAGCGCAACACCACCGTCGTGCTGAAC
>JBEIJN010000089.1:0-2173 GCA_040380225.1 Verrucomicrobiia bacterium
GTCTTGACCCATGAATTGGACAGGGCGAGAAACGCACCATCCGGAGTGCTCTTGATCGCCAGTCTCCCCGTTGCACCGGAGGGAAGCTCACTCACCTTGCCGCCGGTCAGAAACTCAACCGCGACCGGCACAAGATCACCGCGACGCAGCGAGATTTCCGAGGATCCGACCCGAGAAAACGATTCCGTGGAGATGGAGAGCTGCATGCCCATCCCCACGGCGTCAACTACCCATCTTCTCTTCTGTAAAAATAATACTGGTGCATGGCGAGGATCAGATCCGGGTCTGCTTCTGATGTGAATTCCACCAGCCCGTTCCCCCCAATCTTAAGGTGCTTATCGGAGTCCAGCGTGGATAACGCCTTAGCACGCTCAGAGTACCCCCTATTCTTGAATTCTCCGTGCCATTCGTGGTAGCAGGACATGGGAACCGCCCCAAGAGAGATGGAAGAATAGTTTTTAGCCCACTCATGGAACGGCTCTCGGGTAGAACCCAAGAGTGACCAAACATAATCCCCTATTTCAGCCCGAAGGAAAGCTAGGCTCATCAAGGAATCGGCCCCGCCCGTAATGGAATGAGCGAATAACCCCCCGCCCTGCTCCCAAAGATCGCGCCTCATCGCCCAGGCAAGCCCAGGGTGTGCCTCCCACTTGCTGGTACACTCCCGCTTAAATCCTACTGATGGTCGGCTGATAACAATCGAGCCATCCTTATCGGTCAAGTGAGCTTTGTGATACATCTGAACCACCTCATGCTTTGCAAGAGCCTCTTCAGTGGCTTGGGGCCAGTCCGGTCGGTCAAACCACACATCGGCATCGACCCACGCTATGTTATTATACTCTTCTGGAACCATCTTTGCAGCGAGGTTTAGTGCCGCCTCTTTCTGCCACATGATTTGATTGCAGTTCGCCTCCACTTGAATCCAGTTTTCTATTCCCGAGGTAATAGGGTTAGCCCCTTCGGCGTACACCTCCACCCCATAGACGGGTACCCCATCGCGCTTCATCTGTCGCAGGAAACGCCATAGATTCTGCCTGGGCCGATCATAACCAGCAAAGTTGTAGTGAGATGTTACGATTGCGAGCATAGTGATTCGATAAACTGATTACACAAAAAGAACTGACGCATTTGCGAAGAAGCGAGTGAAGTATCATACCCTGTTCCCTTCGGGTGATCGACCGTGTAATTGTAGTCTCGGATTACATGGAAACCCATTTCCCTGGCTCTCTCGCACAGCAATATATCCGCCCCATATCCGTACTTATTATCGTAGAAGCAACAAGCGTACTGAGACTTGAACTCATCCACCAACGCCTTTCGTATAAACCAGCAACTGCAATCGGTCATCGTGACTAGCTTCACTTTGCCGGTGCCCGAGGACGCATAATCCACGCGATCTGATGTCCAGGTTGTGAAATCAACATTCGAGGCATAGATCCCGCAAGCGGGAAGCTCAAACTGTTGCCTTGCCGCTTGAAGGATGGCCCCCCATTGGTCTGAGGAAACATCGCCCTGAACGTGGAAGAGAACATCCCCCTCGAATAACTCAAGTGCCTTCAGGAGCTGAGCGCCGAAATAACTCTCTTCACCGATGTTTACCCAGTGAGACTCCCCCTCGCCGCTACTGATGACCGTCAGTTGATCGAGCAATCCCGAGAGCTGATCCTCCTTTTGCCGGGTTTTCTCGTGCTGACCGGGCCAGTTGAAGATGAACCCATGGAACTTCACTGCTGGGCACCCCACTTGGGAGGATCTAGGGGGCAGGTGCTGGTGGCCATGCGCAGCTTGGCCTGAGTGCTACATCCGCATTGGGAGCATCGGCCAGTGCCGCCGAAGCCTGTCTGATCCCAGAAATCACACGCTTTACAAATCGCGAGGCGGGCGTCCAGGGTTTCAGTCGAGGCCATCGCAAATCCTGCCTTGGCCCAACCAGCCACGCTCGAACCGAGGCTCTTTGCCATCTGAGGGAGGGTTGGCCCTGTAGGCGACACCACCTGATCCCCCAGAACCCCATTGGCGAAATTAGCATCGGCCTGAGTGATTTGAGCCGTCTTTTTAACGACTCTAGGAACCATCTGCGGCCGGTCATTGAGTTCAAGGATTTGATCCCCAGTGTTCAAGGTAACGATTTCAGGAATCCCTCCGAGAACGATCTTCCAGTTACCCTCAGAAC
>JBEIJN010000090.1:0-1896 GCA_040380225.1 Verrucomicrobiia bacterium
CGCGTTTCACGCAAATAGCGGCCGATGCTCAATCCCGTTTCCTCCCTAAAGCGGGATCGCAGGTGGCTCTCACTCATGGAGAGTTTTCGGGCTAGTTCCTCAAGCCTGATGCCGGGGTGGTGCAACTGTAGTGCGTGAACAGACCCAATAAGGTTCCCCCGGTGGTCGGCCTCCTGGGTCTCATGAACAGGATAAAGTGCCCTCAGCAGCCGATAGAGGCGCGAGGAAAGCAGAAGCCCGTCCCGCGCCGGTCGGATCCATTCCTGAATGAAAGATGAAAGAAGGTTCCGCGCATCGGGGCCGAGACGACGGATTCCCCTCCAGGCCTCGCTGGAAACCGTATGCTCTGGCCAGTCGAAGGTGACGAAAACCCAGTTCAGCCTTTTTGCAATCTTTGCGTAGGAATGAAGATGCAGGGGAGGAATGAGCAGGATTTCAGCCGGGCCGAGTGATTCGCACGAGCAGTCGATCTTAACATTGCCGCGACCAAGCAGGGAAATGATGAGAACCCAACGCTGGTGAAGATCGGGCGATATAATCCCTGAGGAAAGGCTTGCTCCGTCGCTTCGTGAGAAGAGAAGGATGTTGTCTGGAAGCATTTCTCGCGGCCGGTGGACACCCGCGAAGTAGTCGTCCGGTTCCCCGATTTCATGAAGCATCTCGATAAGAATCTGATTATTCATTTCATCGGAAATGACAAATAAATCATCGCTGCGGCTATGGCAAGAGAGGTTCTAGGGGGCTAGCTTGACTCCCCATGAGCAACACCACTTCATCCTCCACAAGTTCAGCGCCCACCCGCATCGGCGTGATCGGAAGCGGGGCACGGATTCAACATGTCATTACGAGCCTCCTGAGGGAGTCGCCCTCTAGCACAGTGACTGCGATCTGCGATCCCGATGAGGTCGCTCTGGATCGGTTTCGCCGGGAGGTGGCCCCCGAGGCGGCCGTGTGTGATTCGGTGGACGAGCTATGCACGCGGGAGGATGTCGACTGGGTCTTCATCGGATCGTTCAACTGTCATCACTCCGCCCAGACCAGCATTGCATTCAGGGCCGGCAAGAATGTCTTCTGTGAAAAGCCCCTCTCCCTGTCGCTCGACGAGGCGGAGGAGATGCATGAAGCATGGAAGGCAAGCGGTCGCACCTTCGCCCTCGGACTTGTTCTGCGCTATTCCCCTCTTTACCGCATGGCCCGGAAATTTTTAGAGGAAGGACGCATCGGGGAGATCCTTTCCTTCGAGTTCAACGAGACGCTCGATTTCAATCATGGGGGATATATTCACGGCAATTGGAGGCGTCACCGCGAGTTGGCAGGCACCCATCTTCTGGAAAAGTGCTGTCATGACATCGATCTGGCCTTGTGGCTTACGGGGAGTCTTCCGACCCGTGTCGCCAGCTTCGGGGGTCGTAATTTTTTCAAACCGGAGAACGCATGTCATGTTGCGAGGATCGGCAATTCTCCGAACGGCGCCACCGCCTACAGCGCCTGGCCCGACCCGCACGGTGTCGATCCTTTCAGCGACGACAAGTCGATCGTGGATCATCAGGTGGCCATCCTCGACTTTGCTTCCGGCATCAAGGGGACGTTCCACACCCAGTGCAACGCGGGCATACCCGAAAGGCGCTTCTATTTTTGTGGCACGGAGGGATCAATGCGCCTTGACGCCTACAGCGGCGAACTGGAAGTCGGGCGGATCGGCTGGGAGAAAACGATTTCCCTCCACAAGACAATTGCCGGCTCCGGACATGCCGGGGGCGATGAACTTATGGCCAAGGAGCTCGCGGAGGTTCTGGCGAAAAGCCGCGCCCCCGCAGCGGGATTCACGGTAGGGGTAAGGTCGATTGTCGTCGCCAACGCCGTGGACGAGGCGATGGATAAGGGTGCGGTCTTCGA
>JBEIJN010000091.1:0-1714 GCA_040380225.1 Verrucomicrobiia bacterium
ACAGGCATGTAGTCATTCAAGTTTTTTCTTTTGGGGAGTTGAGTTTTTTTGGGTGCCGGTTTGAAGTTCCCCCCGAACGCCTGCCGCGGCGAGCGGTGCGGGGGTTGGGGGCGCACAGCCCCCATCAACCCGGTTTGCATTCCCCCTCACTGATGAACCCTTTCATAAGAGGCCAGCATGCGTCTTTGGAGTTCAAGGGAGCACTCCCGAAGACCCACGGGCAGACCCATTTCTGCCCGCATGCTTTTTCCAAGGATCACGATGAGCTTCTGGAGCTTGAGGGCGACGCTCTTGTTCTCCTCCAGCACCGTGGGAGCATTGCCGGAGAGTAAATGCCAGACCTGCACCACCAGCTTGCGGGCCACGGCAGCGACTGCCGTGTTGCGATTACCTTTGCGGGCAAAGAGCTTCCATCCCCACTGACCAAGCGGTGTCGCCTTCCCCATGCGCAGGACAGCCTGGGCTCCCTGGATAAGAAGGTGGCGCATGTCGGATCTGCCCCGCCTGCCAATGCCGAGCCTGATGTTCTTGCCATGTCCGCTCTGACGCTGCCCGGGATTGAGTCCCAGGTAGGCAACGAGCTTCTCCGGTCGCTCAAAACGACGCACATCTCCAATGATGGCAAGCAGGGCGAAGGCATTAATCACACCGATTCCGAGGAGCTTCATGCAACGCAGCATCAGTGGCTCGGCACAGACTTCCCTGGCTATGAGGCGGTGGAGTTTCTTGCGCCTCTCCGCCTGATTGTCCAGCTCCTCAAGGTAGTCCCCCAAGATCTCCCTTTGCAGGGGACTCCACTCGCGTTGATTCAAAATCCACTCCCGGGTGCGCTCATCCTTGAGTCCCCGCTTGCCCAACCGGATCGCAAATTGATTGAGGTAGCCCTTGAGCGAGTTGCCGGCCGCCGTATGATCAGCCACCGCCTTCTGGTGCGCGTGCAAAAGTTCCCGCCGCTGGCAGGTTTCCCCATCAGGCATCCACACGCAGGGAGCGTTGCCCGCCAGATACACCAGCACGATGCGCGATGCCGCCATCCTGTCGTTATCAGCGTAGGTCTTGGCGTGCTTGCCCACATGCGCGCTTTCCAAGACAACCACCCTCAGCCCCAGCGCAAGCAGCCTCCGGGCTATCTCAAAGCTGTTGCCTCCAGCCTCCATCAAAAAGAGATCCTCCCGGCTAAAGTCCCTTCCCGCCCATTCCAGCAGTCTCGACAGAGTGAGGTTTTCTCGCAGCACCTCCCGGCGCGCATCATGCGGCGTGCTCCCTCGCCACACCGCCGCCGTAAAGCTGTCAGGGTGGCAATCCAACCCGATGATCCTCCCGTGCTTGGGCGGTGGAGGTCCCCCATAGCGCTCCTCCCCCTGATCCCTTTCCCTCTTCAAGGGCTCCAATATCTTCAGTTCATAGGTTGTCATTGTTCTGCTCCTCGGATCCGGGTTAAGAATGAAAGCAACCGGCGCGGGCAGCCGTTTCGGTTTGATCCAATGGACGGAAGGTTGCAGTCAGGCATTCGGGGTCTTGCGCCCCATGATGGTGCTTTCCGCCAAGGTTCAATCACGAAGTCGAGCAGTAAGCTCAGTGCATTTCTCGAACCCTTGGACCTTCGGCCACCCGTGCGCGTTGCAAGCACTCACGGATTCCGCAGGGGACATTGGATCAAACCTTTCGATCTGCCCAGCGCCGGTTACTTCAATGACTTCATACCGTCACGAAA
>JBEIJN010000092.1:0-1349 GCA_040380225.1 Verrucomicrobiia bacterium
CCGGCACCGACAGCGACAGCGCCGGGAGCGGCCCCTCCGATGCCCACGCTCAGTCCCGGGACGATCTTTGTGCCGAGTACCGCCAAGCAAGAGAGAGAGCTAAGGTGGCGTCCAGGATCAGACAAAAGCGACTCAGTGCCAAGAATCTGGCAGAGGAGGCGGCCGAGGGAGCGCCGGCGGCGAAGCGAGTCAGAATCCGGGTTGGGACGGGGAGGCCGAGGGGGAGACCCAGAAAGAAGCCCACGAACGGCGACGAGATTGAGGTCCCCGCGTCGTCCTCGAAGACCCAGGCGGTCGCGGGGGAGATCATGGCGGCCGCTAAGGGAGGGCCGCGGGTCAGAGTCATACCTCTGGGCGCCAAAGTGACTGTGTCAGCTGAAGCTCCGAAGAGAAGACGGGGGAGACCGGTCGGCTCCCTCGGGGCCGTGAAGCGGGCCCAGATGGCGGCGGCGGCGCCGGGCGTCAGCAACGCCACCAAGGTCAGGTGAGTAATCTTCCTCTCCCCGTTGTCTCCTCGCGCGTTTTTTTATCTGGGCATCTAAAGGAAAGGACAACACCACATCAGACAACTGAGGACGTTTGAGATCATCTCTCTTCTCGACTCAAAGCAATGTCTCTTGAAACTCACGTTGCGGGAAGCGAGGACCGCTTGGTTGACGGGCTCCATTTTGCTGGAAGGAACTCCGCCAGCTACATCACAGCTCGCAGGGCCGTGTCCTTCTCGCCGAGCTCCGCGTCCTCGTGGAAGCCGTCCGGCGTGCGGCTCGTGCGCTTTAATCTGGCCGACCACGCGGGATGGCTGGACGGCGGCACCGTTCGCCTCATCTTCGCGATCACGAATCTGGGGCCGGCTCCGACGGCAGGGGTCACGAACAACTTAGTCCCAAGCGCCACGTCGCCAGCCTGCGTGTTTCGACGCGTGCGGATCATCGCGAACGGCAGCGCGATGCTGGAGGACATCGACGACTACGGGAGGACCTTCCAGATGTTCAGCGAGCTCCTGCCCTCGCAGCGCCGGATGACGAATCTGGCCGAGTCCTGGGGCGGCACCGGCAACACAGCGACTCTGTCGAACCCCGAGACGCTCTTGTCGATCGACCAGGGGACGTCCAGGACGGTCTGCGTCAACCTGCTCTCGTCCTTCCTGTCTCAGGGCAAGATGATTCCCCTGACGATGCTCCCGGTGACGATCGAGCTCGAGCTGGACGACCAGAACGCGGCCGTCTCGTCATCCCATGGGAGATCACGCGACCTCGGCTGGTGGGCGACGTCTGCGATCTCGATCAAGCGCTTGCCAAGTCGTACGCGGAACATCTTTTGGACGGGAAGAGCCTGCCGATGTACATGCA
>JBEIJN010000093.1:0-1325 GCA_040380225.1 Verrucomicrobiia bacterium
AAGCGGTTCCGGCCACCCGACAGCGGGTGGTAAAATCTATCGACCCACATCCCGCCGCCGGGGCCGTCACAGAGAGTAACGTAGACCCCCGAAAGGCGCGTGAAGCCTCGCGTGATCGGTAAGCTGAAGGTCTGGGTGGACGAGATGCTGGACTTCACTGAGTACAGGTTTCGCGAGTAGATAGGCAGGGACTTTCCGTCCAACAAATGTTTCGCGTAGCTGTTCGCCAAATTTCCATCGAGATCCACGACGCTGGCCACCAGCCGAGGGCGGGTAATCTCCCAGTTCATGACGCCGGCGTTCTGCACCAGAGCCGCGCCGAGATCGTCAAGCTCGAGCTCCAGCGTCAGGGGCATCATGCTCATAGGAATGTACTTCCCCTGGCTCAGGAACGGCGACAGCAGCTGGACGCACAGAGTCCGCGCTTCCTGCGCGTAAATGGAGGCCACGTCGTCCGCCGGGTGGCTCAGGCTGACGGGCGTCATAGCGTCGCCGGCCCATCCCTCAATGACGTTGTTCATCCGGACGTTCGACGGAAGGAGAGTCGAGAACATCTGGTGAACTCTTCCGTAGTCCTCGATGTTCTCGATCTCCGCGCCTCCCGCGAGGATCCGAAGCCGCCTGAGCATCCCGGCCGGGGTGTCCGACTTCGGCCCTAGCGCTCCCGTCGCGAGTGCCTGGCCCTGTGTCGGGGCCGTCATCAAGTTATTGAGCGTGAAGATCAGGCGGACGGAGTTCCCGTCCAGCCACCCCGCCTGATCCGCGAGATTCCATCGCATCAGACGGACGCCGGCCGGCTTGAAGTTCGAGGCCGAGCTTGGGTGAAAGGTGGCGTCCCTCCTGTTCACGATGTAGCTCGCTGTGTTCCGACCCGCAAAATGAAGCGAGTCCAATAATCGGTCTTCCGATCCCGCGATGTGCGTCTCCAAAGACATCTTCGCGCGAAAGAGGGATGACGACGACTGACTTCAAATGACGGTCTAGTAGTATCTGTTTCCTTAGGACCCGCAGAACAAAACACTCTAAACTCCTCCCGGCCTCAGTTCTCCTCCGTCGTCTCAGAAGCTCACGTACATGGGCCCGCCCGGGGCAGCGCTGGCTGTCCTCTTCTTGATCCCAACGGATCCCCTGGGCCTCCCCTCGTCCTCTCCTCGGCCCGTCCGAGGCCGACACGGGGACGATTCTGATGCTCCGCCCAGACACCGCCGCGTCCTGGCTCGCCGCCACCATCCCCGGAGTCTTGGAGGACGCGCTGGCTGGCACGTCGTCGTCCGCGAAGCCGCGGTTCCCGTCCTTCCTCGGACGACCGTGGGGCCTCCCCGTCG
>JBEIJN010000094.1:0-1313 GCA_040380225.1 Verrucomicrobiia bacterium
CGCCGCCGCCAATTCGTCGAGCTCCAGCTCCAAGGTCAACGGCATCATCGACATCGGGATGTACTTCCCCTGGGACAGGAAGGGCGACAGAAGCTGCACGCACACCGTCCGAGAAGCCTGCGCGAAGATGGCGGACACGTTCTCGGTTGGCTCGTCGGCCGCGATTGCTGTGTTGTCGCCGCTCCAGCCCTCAATGACGCTGTTCATCCGCACGTTCGTTGGCAGCAGAAGCGAGAACATCTGGTGGACGCGTCCGTAGTCCTCCAGGTTCTCGACCTCCGAGCCGCCCCCCAAGATCCGAAGGCACCGGAACATGCCCGCGGGCGTGTCCGTGATCGGCCAGATCGCGTTGGTCGCGGCCGCCTGGCCCTGCGTGGGGGCCGGCGCCAGGTTATTGAGCGTGAAGATGAGGCGGACGCTGTTCCCGTCGAGCCACCCCGCCTGATCCGCGAGCGACCACCGCATCAGCCGGACGCCGCTCGGCTTGAAGTTCGAGGCGCTCGAGGGATGAAAGGTGGCGTCCCTGCGATTCACAAGGTAGCTCGCGGTGTTTCGGCCCGCGAAGTGCAGTCCATCGATCAGACGATCCTCGCTCCCGGCGATGTGCGTCTCCAGAGACATCTTCCGCGCAGAGAAGGTGGATGACGACGACTGACTTCAGAAGACTTCGTGGGACAATTCGTTTCCTTTAGAGTCCACGGAAAAACGACGGAAGAAGATCTCCGTCGACTCAGAAGCTCACGTACATTGGGCCGCCGCCGAGCGCCGCCGTCCGCTTCTTGATGCCGACCGACCCCCGCGGTCGCCCTCGCCCTCTCCTCGGCCCGTCCGAGGACGAGACGGGGACGATTTTGATGCTCCGGCCCGACGCCGCCGCGTCCTGGCTCGCCGCCACCATCCCGGGAGTCTTGGAGGACGACCCGACCGCCGGCACGTCGTCGTCCGCGAAGCCGTGGTTCCCGGCCTTCCTCGGACGACCCCGCGGCCTCCCGGTCGAGATCCTCACGCGCTTGGTGATGCCCGGGTCCTTCTTGGCGGGGGCGGAGATGGCGTCCGCGGCCATCCTGGCCTGCTGCTGCCTCCTTACGATCTTCCCGGCCACCTTAGCCCTCTGCTGCCTCGCCGCCGACGTCGCTGGGACGACGGCGTCAGCGAAGCCGTGGTTCGCCTCGGCTCCAGGGGCCGGTGGCACGCTTCTGCTCCTGGACCTAGGCCTTGATGACGCGGGTAGTGGAGGAGAGGGCCCGACCGACGGCTGTCTGACCGTTGTGGCGATGCTCGATTCTCGGACGGTTGTGGCGACGGACGCCGCC
>JBEIJN010000095.1:0-1293 GCA_040380225.1 Verrucomicrobiia bacterium
CTCCCAGTTCATGGCGCCGGCGTTCTGCAGCAGAGCCGCACCGAGCTCGTCAAGCTCGAGCTCCAGCGTCAGGGGCATCATGCTCAGAGGAATGTACTTCCCTTGGCTCAGGAACGGCGACAGCAGCTGGACGCACAGAGTCCGGCTCTCCTGCGCGTAAATGGCGCCCACGTCGTCCGCCGGGAAGCTCAGGCTGACGGGCGTCATCGAGTCGCCGCTCCACCCCTCCGTGACGTTGTTCATCCGGACGTTCGACGGAAGGAGAGTCGAGAACATCTGGTGAACTCTTCCGTAGTCCTCGATGTTCTCGATCTCCGATCCTCCCGCGAGGATCCGAAGTCGCCTGAACATCCCGGCCGGCGTGTCCGACCTCGGCTTCAGCGCTCCCGTCGCGGCCGCCTGGCCCTGCGTCGGGGCCGTCATCAGGTTATTGAGCGTGAAGATCAGGCGGACGGAGTTGCCGTCCAGCCACCCCGCCTGATCCGCGAGGTTCCATCGCATCAGACGGACGCCTGACGGCTTGAAGTTCGATGCGCTCGAGGGATGAAAGGTGGCGTCCCTGCGGTTCACGATGTAGCTCGCGGTGTTTCGGCCCGCAAAGTGCAGCCCATCGATCAGGCGATCCTCGCTCCCGGCGATGTGAGTCTCCAAAGACATCTTGGCGCAGAAAGGCGATTGGCGGTGATCGTCTTCAGGTGATGATGTCTAGCGATATCTGTTTCCTTTAGAGTCCACGGAAAAAAAGGCGCCCTCCGTGATCAGACAGACCCCGCCCCGTCCGCTCAGAGACGCCCACCTTCTACCCCGGCCCCCCGCCGAGCGCCGCCTCCCGCCTCCTGATGCCGAGCGATCCCCGCGGTCGCCCTCGCCCTCTCCTCGGCCCCTCCGAGGACGACACGGGGACGATTCTGATGCCCCGGCCCGACGCCGCCGCGTCCTGGCTCGCCGCCACCATCCCGGGAGTGCTGGAGGACGATCCCCCGACCGTCGGCGCGTCGTCGTCCGCGAAGCCGTGGTTCGCCGTCCTCCTCGGACGACCCCGCGGCCTCCCCGTCGAGATCCTCACGCGCTTGGTGACGCCCGGGTCCTTCTTGGCGGGGGCGGAGCCGGCGTCCGCGGCCATCCTGGCCTGCTGCTGCCTCTTCAGGATCGTCCCGGCCACCCTGGCCCTCCGCTGCCTCGCCGCCGACGGCGCGGGCGGCGCGGCGTCAACGAAGCCGTGGTTCGCCTCGGCTCCGGGGGCCGGCGGCACGCTTCTGCTCCTGGACCTAGGCCTCGAGGACGCGGGAAGAG
>JBEIJN010000096.1:0-1166 GCA_040380225.1 Verrucomicrobiia bacterium
CAGAGGGAGAAGATAAAAATTTTGAAGGACGCCAAGTCCACAAAATTCCCCCCGCAGATCCTTACGGTCATCGATGATTTCGCAGATCGCCCGGAAATAATTCACAGTGCGGGCGGGATCCTGACGACTCTCTTCATCCGCGGTCGTCATTTCGGCTCCACGTGCTGGCTCTCGACCCAGAAGCTCACTGCGGTCTCGACGGTGGCCCGCGTCAACTTCCGCTTCGTCCTGGTCTGGCGCTTGAGAAACCAGAAGGAGGTCCTGGCGCTCATGGAGGAGCTTTCGGCGATTTACCCAATTAAGGTGCTGCACCAGATGTACGAGGCCGCCATCGAGGAGCCGCACTCCTTCTGGTACATAAACCTCGTCTCCAAGGACAAAAGGGAGATGTTCTACGTCCGGTTCGATCATAAAATTGTGGTGGACTAAGAGAAAAAGACAGTCCCCTTACTCTCACTCGCGCACAGTCTAACCCAGGAAGAGAAAACAAGATGATCGATCCGGGCACCAACCTCTCGACTGCCTCCGCGGACTCCTTCCAGGTCTGGGACGCGATCGCGGGGGCCTACGTGAATCTAAAGACGAGCATCATCGGGAACGCCCCGCCGGGCCTCAACACGCTCCAGTCCATCGCGGCGGCCATCGACAACGACCCGGTCTTCGCAGTCTCGGTCGACAGCACCACCACAGACCTGGCGACGGAGATCGGCAAGAAGGCCCCGAGCCACAACCCGATCTTCACCGGAACTGTCCAGGGGATCTCTGCGGGTCACGTTGGCCTTGGGAATGTCAACAACGTAGCGGACGTCGCAAAGCCGATTTCAGAGCTGACGCAGAACGCGTTGAACGATAAAGCTCCAAAGGCCAATCCTGTCTTCACAGGAACTGTCGAAGGCGTAACCAAGGCGCACGTGGGACTCGCAAACGTCGACAACACCGCGGACACCAAAAAGCCGGTCTCAGAGGCCACGCAGGCCGAGCTGAACAAGAAGGCTCCCCTGCTGAATCCGGCCTTTACGCAGGATATCAGCGTGGCGGGGGCGTCGGCGCTCGGAGACGTCAAAATCGGCTCCATCGAGCAGCAGACGGCGGGCGTCAACAAGAGCCTGACGGTCTGGGGCTCCTCGATCCTCAAGGGCGGGATCACGGGCTCCGGGACTCTGAGC
>JBEIJN010000097.1:0-1146 GCA_040380225.1 Verrucomicrobiia bacterium
CGCGAGTGAGAGTGTGGGCTCTCTTTCTCTTAATCCACTACAATTTTACGATCGAAGCGGACGTAGAACATCTCCCTTTTGTCTTTGGAGACGAGATTTATGTAACAAAACGAGTGTGGCTCCTCGATCGCAGCCTCGTGCATCTGGTGCAGCACCTTAGTTGGGTAAATCGCCGAAAGCTCCTCCATGAGCGCCAGGACCTCCTTCTGGTTCCGCAGACGCCAGATGAGGACGAAGCGGAAGTTCACGCGGGCCACCGTCGAGACCGCCGTGAGCTTCTGGGTGCTGAGCCAGCACGACGACCCAAAGTGCCTGCCGCGGATGAAGAGGGTCGTCAGGATCCCGCCCGCCGAGTGGATGATGTCCGGGCGGTCCGCGAAGTCGTCGATGACCGTGAGGATCTGCGGGAGAAACTTCGTGGACTTGGCGTCCTTCAGGGTCTTTATCTTGTTCTTCTGGTCGTCCAGTATCTTCCTCAGAGCCTTCTCGTCCCACTCGCTGTGGAAGGAGGACCCCTCCATGGACTCCGCCCTCTTCTTGACCGGGCCCCAGGCAGAGTCGATGTCGACGGAGGGCGAGAAGACGTGGATCTGGTCGAAGACGCCGTCGTAGGGACCCAGGATCATGGAGATGAGCGTCGTCGTCTTCCCCATCCCGCTCGGGGCGAGGAAGCACCCGTTGGCCCCGGGAGTCTGCGGGAAGGGCTCGGGAGGCCTCCGGAAGTTCCAGTGGACCTCCGCCGGCCGCTTGAGCGCCATGGCCTCTATCGAATTCTCCTCCACTTTGCTTTATTAATAGCGACCGGATATCCGCGAGGAGCGCCGCTGCTGTCCCTGCGGGGGACGACGTGCAGCACGCAGGCCGGCAGGCCGAGGGACTCGATCGTCTGGGCGCGCTTCAGGTACTCGTCCCCGTGCTTCAGGACGAACTGGCTCCTCTGGAGGCCCCTTTTCCTCTCGATGTGCTCGTTTAGCTCGCCGATCGTCTGCTCGCCCCGCATGGCGGCGATCTCCGCGGTCCCGTCCTCGAAGCGGATGACCAAGATGACGTCGCCGGGCTGATAGAATTCCGCAGAATTGTCCTCGTCGTCCGACAAATCTGCCCAGCGCACGCGCCCGGCCGCGGGCGCGGCGGCGTCGGGCGGCA
>JBEIJN010000098.1:0-1107 GCA_040380225.1 Verrucomicrobiia bacterium
ATTCGCGATCTCCGTCGCCAGGTCGCCAGCCGCGTCCTCGACCGTAACTGCAAAAACGGGATCGTTTTGGATTGCCGCCGCGATGCACTGGAGCGTGTTGAGGCCCGGCGGGGCGTTCCCGATGATGCTCGTCTTTAGATTCACGTAGGCCCCCGCGATCGCGTCCCAGACTTGGAAGGAGTCCGCGGAGGCAGTCGAGAGGTTGGTGCCCGGATCGATCATCTCTGTTTCCCCTTCCTTGGTTAGACTGTGCGCGAGTGAGAGGAATGGGGACTCTCTTTTTCTTTCTAGTCCACCACAATTTTATGATCGAACCGGACGTAGAACATCTCCCTTTTGTCCTTGGAGACGAGGTTTATGTACCAGAATGAGTGCGGCTCCTCGATGGCGGTCTCGTACATCTGATGCAGCACCTTAATCGGGTAAATCGACGAAAGCTCTTCCATGAGCGCCACGACCTCCTTCTGATTTCTCAGGCGCCAGACCAGGACGAAGCGGAAGTTGACGCGGGCCACCGTCGAGACCGCCGTGAGCTTCTGGGTCGAGAGCCAGCAGGATGACCCGAAATGACGACCGCGGATGAAGAGAGTCGTCAGGATCCCGCCCGCGCTGTGGATGATGTCTGGGCGATCGGCGAAATCGTCGATGACCGTAAGGATCTGTGGCAGGGGCTTCGTCGTCTTCGAGTCCTTCAGGGTCTTTATCTTCTCCCGTTGGTCGCCCAGGATCTTCCTCAGAGCCTTCCCGTTCCACTCGGAGTGGAAGGAGGACCCCTCCATGTTCTCCGCCTTCTGCTTGACGGGCAGCCAGGCCGAGTCGATGTCGACGGACGGCGAGAAGACGTGAATCTGGTCGAAGACGCCCGCGTAGGGGCCCAGGAACATGGAGATGAGCGTCGTCGTCTTCCCCATCCCGCTCGGAGCGAGAAAGCACCCATTGCAGCCCGGAGTCTGCGGGAAGGGCTCCGGGGGCTTTCGGAAGTTCCAGTGGACCTCCGCCGGGCGCTTGAGCGCCATTGATTCCCTTGGCTAGCGGATTCTTCTTGACTTCGCTTTATTACTAGGAACCGGATATCCACGAGGAGCGCCGCTGCTGTCCATGCGGGGG
>JBEIJN010000099.1:0-1048 GCA_040380225.1 Verrucomicrobiia bacterium
AGTATGAGCATGGCGGGCGGGATGACCGTCCAAGGAGCGGCCCTCTTCAAGACGTGGGCCGCTTTCGAGATTAGGATAAGCTGGA
Source organism: Verrucomicrobiia bacterium (assembly GCA_040380225.1). Taxonomy (GTDB): domain Bacteria; phylum Verrucomicrobiota; class Verrucomicrobiia; order Chthoniobacterales; family UBA6821; genus UBA6821. The sequence goes on from JBEIJN010000099.1 coordinate 86, forward strand.
CGACGGTCGCCATCTTCAGCAGCTCCGGCTTCAACACGGTGGTCGCCGCCAACGTCGTGCGGAATGCGGCAGGGAACTACACCGTCTCGATTCCGCTACACCCGAACGCCCCAAACTTCATCCCCGTAGTCAGCTCCATCTGCGCGGACACCGAGTTCCGCTACGCCACGGTCCGCTTCGGCACCGCCACGGCCACGGAGTCGAAGTTCGTGGTGAACATCCGAAACACGGCGGCGACGGCGGCGCTGGTCGACGGGAGCTTCTTCTTTCATACTGTCCCGTAAAGGGAAAAAGGGACGAGAGAGAGATCACACGGATCTTCAGGCGACGAGATCGTAATGGAGGACCGCAAGGGACTCGACTTGGCGTACTCGCTGAACGCCGGCTCCTATCTTCCCCAGGGAAACACTCTGTACGTCGCGGGGACGAAGTCGGCGCGCGACGTCTGGGACGACCTGAAGATCCCCTTCTACTTGACAAGTTGGAGCGACCGGTACCAGAACGCCGACAGGGCCCTCGACGCCTCGCCCCAGGTCACGCGGATCGTCGGTCACTCGCTGGGCGGCGCGGTAGCCCTCGAGCTGGCCAAGAACCACCCGGAGAGACAATTGGAGACCGAGACGTACGGCGCGCCGGTCTTCAGCTTCTCCGGGAGCGCGCATCGTCATCGGCACTACCTCGACCCGGTCGCGTCGCTCGACGCCGGCGCTCAGACGACGGTTCCCCAGGGCCCCAACCAACACTCATCTCAGACGCTCGCGGCCAGAAAAAGTGGCGACTGATTAATAAAAACAGCATCGCGCACACACGAAGATCTTGAAGACCGCCCAGGAGGACACGCGTGGAGACATCATGATGCCCCGTCGCGGAGGAGACAGGGTCACGAAGCTCGACTTGGACTCGAGGATGAGGACTCGACGACGGAACGATCCAGATCCCCGGTGGCGGCATCCAGCTGGACCC